>NZ_JFCA01000003.1 GCF_000612585.1 Pseudomonas sp. CHM02 | reverse complement strand
TTGTCTGAAAGAACGCGGTGGGTTTACTGGGGCTGCTGCGCAGCCCAGCGCGAGCAAGCTCGCTCACTACCATGGGTTGGGCGCTGGATGAAGTAGCTCGGGTCGCTGCGCTGCTTCCAGATCGTCGGCAAGATTTCCTTGTACGCCTCGAACAGGTTGGCGTACGGCGGCGGGCAGTCGCTGCGGATTTCTTCGTGCAATTGTGCGAGCGCGTGGTACGGCACCATCGGGTACATGTGGTGTTCGAGGTGGTAGTTCATATCCATGTAGATAAAGCGCAGCACGCGGTTCATGTAGATGGTGCGGCAGTTGCTGCGGTGGTCCAGCACGTCTTCGGCCAAGCCGACATGCTGGGTGAGGCCAAACAGGTAACCCAGCCAGGCGCCGTAGAGGCTCGGCAGGCCAACCAGCATCAGCGGCAGCCAGCTATGCAGGTACAAGGCGGTGCCAATCACCACGGCGTAGATGCCGACCCAGATGCGTGCCGCGCGAAACACCTTCGGCCATTCGGATTCAGGAATGAAGTCCGCCTCCTGGGCACTCATCTTGCCAATGGCATGGCGCACCACGCCGCTGAACGTCTTCCAGGCCAGGGGCAGGTTGAACAGGCTCAAGAACATCATCAAGAAGCTCGGCGGGCGCGGTTCGACGATCTCCGGGTCGCGGCCGACCACGATGGTGTCTGTGTGATGGCGGGCATGGCTCCAGCGCCATACGTGGGGTTCGAAGATGCACATGAAGCTGGCGACCTGATAGAGCACGTCGTTCATCCAGCGGGTCTTGAACGCGGTGCCGTGACCGGTTTCATGCCAGCGCGGGTTGGACCCGGTGCCGTAGAGCACGCCATAGGCGAGGAAGAACGGCACACAGGCCCAGGTGCCCCAGAACCAGTAGCCACCAAACCCGGTGGCGAACAGCGCGCTCACCCAGATAGCGGTGTCGAGCAGGGCCGGGCCGTCGCGGCGCTGCATAAGTTCTTTCATGCGCTTACGTGAGATGGGGGATTGGTACCAACTGGCCGAGACCAGGCCTTTATCAAAGGCGCGGGCGGCTTCGGGGCCAGTGAGGCTGTAGTCGCGACGCGTGATAGGAGCGGTGTGTTCAGGCATTGTTATTGTTCTCCGCAAGCGGGGGGGGGGTCTGGTGCTGTGTGAAACCCACCATAGAGAACGGGTAGTTCACCCTCAAGGCCTTGAATCCATTCCCTATCAAGCTATCATCCAGGCCCAGCGGGGCTTGATAGTTTTCTATCAAGACGCTCAAGGGGCCTGTCATGAACAACAATAAACGCCCAACCATCGCCACCGTTGCCGCCCAGGCGGGGCTCAGCGTAGCCACCGTCGACCGCGTGTTGAATGCACGGGCGCCGGTCAATCCCGAGACCGCCGAGCAGGTGTTCCAGGCGGCCGAAGCCGTGGGGTATTTCGCGGCGCGGTTGATCGGCCAGCGTATCCGCGAACGCCGGCCAACCTATCGCTTCGGCATTCTGTTGCTGGCTACCGCCCAGGCGTTCTATGCCAGCCTGGCGCAGGCGATCAGCGCCGCCGCCGAGCAGCATGCGGGCGCCAACCTAACGTGCCAGTTCGACTACATCGTGGATCGCACACCCAGCGCCATCGTCGCGCAAATCGAACAGCTGGCCGTGCAGTGCGATGGCCTCGCGGTGGTCAGCTATGCCCATCCGCTGATCAACGCCTGCCTCAAGCAGATCCGCGAAGCCGGCGTGCCGGTGGTTGCCCTGCTCTCGGACATCCACGAACACGCCGAAGAACCCTATGTAGGCCAGGACAATCACGTGGTTGGCCGCACCATGGGCTGGCTGCTCGCGCGCACCTGCGGCGCGCGCAAAGGCAGCGTGGGGATTCTGCTCGGAGGCCATCGTTTTCTCGGCCACCAGGCGCGGGTCGAAGGCCTGCACGGCTACCTGGCCGAGCACGCGCCGGGGCTCAAGCCGTTGGAGCCGCTGATCAACCTCGACAACTGCGACATCACCGAAGAAGCCACCCTCGACCTGATCAGCCGCCACAGCGAGCTACGCGGCCTGTGCGTAGTGGGCGGCGGCGGTGACGGCATCATCAGCGCCCTGACGCAATTGCCCAAGCGACCGGCACTGTGTTGCATCCTGCAGGAGTCCACCGAGCTGTCACGCCAGGCGTTGCGCGAGGGGGTGATTGATGTGGTGATGGATTCACAGCCACGGCACACGGCGACCGCGCTGGTGCAGCTGATGGTGCAATTGCAGGGCGCTGAGGGGTTCGATCCGGTGCCGCAGCGGGTGTATATACCGCCGCACATTGTGACGTCGGAGAACCTCTAGCGGGCGCGACACTCGATTTTCAAACCGCCCTCCTCCAGCACGTGACTCTCGATCACCACAGGCAGGAAGCGTTGGATCACCTGCATGTTGCTGTGCAGATGGTCGCTCATATGTGGCGTGGTGAAACGACCACAGCCAGCCAATGCCATCGGCAGCAGCAACTGGTCGGCCAGGTGCTCACCCACCGCCGCGTCGGTACCCCGCCACTCCATGGCCTGGTCGATCGCCAGGTCGGCCACGGTCTCGGCACGCACGTTGGCCAGGCCGAACGCGCTGAACACTTCGGTGACGTGCTCGTGAACATACTCCAGCATCAGCACGTTTCCCGGCCCTTGCGCTGGGTCGACCTCAATCGGGAGCCACTGGGCGTCGTCGAACGACAAGCGCTGGCGCACGCGCTTGAACTCGCGTTCGCTCACCTGGGCAGGCAACCCGGCGTTCAGCGTTATCGCGCGGGCTTCGAGCAACTTGCCACGCTGCATCAACTGCAATGGCGCCAGTTCGCAGGGTTGGATAAATACCTCCAGCTCGCCGCCGCCTGCGGGCACAAACCCATACCGGTTCAAGCTCAATTCGATACGCGCGCCCATGCGCCGCAACAGCGGGAGCCAGGCACGCCGCAAAAAGTCCACCGGCGGTGCCAGTGGGTTATGGGTGCCGCCACAGATCGTCACGCGACTGGCCGTGGGCGCGCGCAGCAATGCCGGCAGCAAGGTCTGCAACACCAGGGTGCAACTGCCGGCCGTGCCGATGGAAAAGCGGTATTCGCCCCCTTGGATCGGACCGGGCTCGAACACCAGGGACTGCGAGCCCAATTGTGCACCGTGCACCTGGGCACCACAGACTTGCGCCGCCGCCAGCACAGCCGTCAGGTGTTGACGCATCAAGCCTGGCCGGCTGCGCTTGGCGCGAATGTTTTTGATCCGCAGGGTCAGCCCGGTCACCATCGACAGGCTCAGGCCACTGCGCAGCACCTGGCCGCCGCCAATGGCGCCATCGAGTTCAATCACGTCCTGTTTCATAGTTTTCCTTAGGCAAAGCGTTTGACCGTATCCCGCAAGTAGTGGTCCAGTTGTCGGGAGTCTGCATGTGTGCGTGGTAATACCGGTGTGCCGCGTTCCAATTCACGTTGTATGTACGCGTGCAGCGCCGGACGTCGAGGCCCGTACGCCGCTTCCCCGGCATTGCGTTTCAGCGCCAGCAAGTTCGCGACCTCGTCGAGTAATTGCGCGTCATCAACCGTGCTTAACAAGTCAGCAAACGTCATCGGCGGCCGGCCCAGCCCCAGGTCGATCCAGCGCACTGCAAGCAAAGGTCGCAGCACGTAGAAGTACTTTTTGAACCGCACCGTGTCGCCTTGCAGGTAGCCGCGGAAATTTTTCCTGGCCATCGACAGGTAATGACTGCGCGCCGCTGGCGGACTGTAGAACGTCTCGGCCAGGGCGCTCAGTTGCACTGTGGCGTCGACCTGCTGGCGATATACCAGCGGCGAGTCCAGCCATTCCAGCAACGTGGGGTTGGATTTGCGCAACAGACCCAGCGTCTTGCGCAACTCCCAGCCACTCACGTCCAATTCATCATCCAGCGGACGCTCGATGACATCGCGCGGCGCATCCACCTGCATGAACCAGTCGGGTTTTTCCACGTAGACGAAACGCACGTCGTAGTCGCTGTCGGTGGAAGCAAACCCCCAGGCCCGGCTGCCGGACTCACAGGCATACAGCACGGTGACATTGCGTGCGCGCTCTATGCGCTCCAGTTCCAGTAGCACCCGCGCACGCATGGCGTCGCTCAATGGGTGGCGTTCATCCCTTTGCATCCTGATTCCCCTCTTATCCTTTGACGCACACCACTTGGCGCAAGGTGTGCAGCACTTCCACCAGCTCGCGCTGGGCATGCATAACCTGGTCGATGTCCTTGTAGGCCATCGGAATTTCGTCGATCACATCGGCGTCCTTGCGGCACTCCACATGGACGGTGGCGCGGATCTGGTCAGCCAGCGTGAAAGTGTTCTTCGCCTTGGTGCGGCTCATGGTGCGGCCAGCGCCGTGGCTGCAGGAGCAGAACGACTCTTCGTTGCCCAGCCCGCGCACGATGAAGCTTTTGGCACCCATGGAGCCCGGGATGATCCCCAGCTCCCCTTTCTTGGCCGACACTGCGCCTTTACGCGTGACCAGGATTTCTTCGCCAAAGTGCCGCTCTTTCTGCACGTAGTTGTGATGGCAGTTCACGGCTTCCAGCGCCACTTCAAACGGTTTACTGATCACCTGGCGCGTTGCCTTGACCACCGCACGCATCATCAATTCACGATTCTGCCTGGCAAAATCCTGGGCCCAGCCCACCGCGGCCACATAGTCATCGAAGTGCTGGCTGCCCTCATCGAAGTACGCCAGGTCACGGTCCGGCAGGTTGGCCAGGTGTTGGCGCATGTCGGCCTGGGCCAGTTGGATAAACAGGTTGCCAATGGCATTCCCCACGCCACGGGATCCGCTGTGCAACATGAACCAGACACTGTTGGCTTCATCCAGGCACACCTCGACGAAGTGATTGCCACTGCCCAGGGTGCCGAGGTGTTGGCGGTTGTTGCTGCGCTCCAGTTGCGGGTACTTGTCGGTGATCGCCTTGAAGCGTGGGTGCAGCGCCGACCACACCTGATCGGCCTGGGCCGGTACATGTTCCCACGCGCCTTTGTCGCGACCCTTGCGGCTGTGGGTACGGCCATGGGGTACCGCTGCCTCGATGGCGCAGCGCAGGCCGTGGAGGTTGTCGGGCAAGTCGCTGGCCATCAACGTCGTACGCGCAGCGATCATGCCGCAGCCGATATCCACGCCCACTGCCGCCGGGATGATCGCGCCCACGGTGGGGATCACGCTGCCGATCGTCGAGCCCTTGCCCAAATGCACATCCGGCATCACCGCAAGGTGCTTGAAAATGAACGGCATCTGGGCGGTGTTCATCAGTTGCTTGCGTGCCTCAGGCTCCACAGGCACGCCCTGGGTCCAGAGTTTGATCGGCTTGCCGTTGGCGACTTCCAGCAGTTGGTAAGTGTTCTCTTGCATGATCTCGATTCTTTTCTTGAAAGCCGGCAGTACGGCGTTGGCTGGGAGATAGCAGCGGGCGTGCCAGGTTTTTTCCATGCCACGACAAAAACTACTAATTACTTGTTTTATATCGTTATTTTTAATAACTATGCTGCATGACGTTAAAAATCGATGACAAGGGCGCCACAGCATTCATATCCTTTCATATCGTTACTTATATTTTGGTCTAGTCATGAAACACAAGCGCACGGTCGCCATCGGGTTTATCGGGTCCAAGCTGGACCGCGTTGGCAAGGGCGCCAACCGCTGGAATCACTGGCGCCCCAGTGTCGGCCTGTGCCAGCAAGATGACCTGCAGGTCGATCGCCTGGAGCTGATCCACGACATTGACGCCCGTGACGTCAGCCTGGCCGAGCGGGTATGCGCCGACATCCAGCAGATCTCGCCCACGACCGAGGTGCGCCTGCACCCCATGCCACTGAACGATCCCTGGGATTTCGAAGAGGTCTACGGCGCGCTGCACGACTTCACCGCCGCCTACACCTTCGACACCGACCGTGAGGACTACCTGGTCCACATCACCACCGGCACCCATGTGGCACAGATTTGCTGGTTCCTGCTCACCGAGGCACGCAACCTGCCAGCACGACTGATCCAGACCGCACCCACCCGCCGTCGTGAGGACAGCGCCCCCGCCACCGGCACCCACACCCTGATCGATCTCGACCTGTCACGCTACGACCGCATCGCTTCGCGCTTCGCCCACCAACGCCTGGAGGGCCTGGCCTTTCTCAAATCCGGCATTGCCACCCGCAACAGTGCGTTCAATGCCTCCATCGAACAGATTGAACGGGTGGCAGTGCGCTCCACCGCGCCCATGCTGCTGATCGGCCCCACCGGCGCGGGCAAATCCTTCCTCGCCCGGCGCATTTACGAACTCAAGCGCAGCCGCCACCAGGTGCAGGGTCGCTTCGTGGAAGTCAACTGCGCCACCCTGCGTGGCGATGGCGCAATGTCGGCTTTGTTCGGGCACACCAAAGGCGCCTTCACCGGCGCGCAAAACGCCCGCGACGGCCTGCTGCGCGCGGCGGATGGCGGCATGTTGTTTCTCGATGAGATCGGCGAACTGGGCCTGGATGAACAAGCGATGCTGCTCAAGGCCATCGAAGAAAAACGCTTCTACCCCATGGGTGCCGACCGTGAAGTGACCAGCGACTTCCTGATCATCGCCGGCACCCACCGCGACCTGCGCGGGCGCGTGGCCGAAGGGCTGTTTCGCGAAGACCTGTATGCGCGCGTCAACCTGTGGACCTTTGACCTGCCAGGCCTGGCGGGAAGGCGTGAAGACATCGAACCCAATATCGACTTCGAACTGGAGCGCCACGCCCGCGAGCAAGGTCGTCGCGTGCGTTTCAATCTGGAGGCGCGCCGACGCTACCTGGCGTTCGCCTGTTCCAGCGAAGCGGCGTGGCTGGGCAACTTTCGCGAGCTGTCGGCGTCCATCACGCGCATGGCCACCCTGGCAGACAGCGGGCGTATCGATGAAGCCCAGGTCGAAGAAGAAATCCAGCGCCTGCGCTACGCCTGGGGGCTGACCGAAACCCATGCACTGCTGCCGGCCGACCTGGATCTGTTCGACCAGCTGCAGCTCAAGGCGGTGATCGAGGTGTGCGTGCAATCCGACAGCCTTTCCGACGCTGGCCGCCGGCTGTTCGGTGTTTCGCGCCAAGCCAAGGCGCAACCCAATGACGCGGACCGCCTGCGCAAATACCTGGCGCGCTTTGCCATTGATTGGAAGCAGTTGAAGCCTTAGGCCTGCGCATTGCCAAGACAGCCGTGGACCGCTCCATCGAGCGCATGAAGCTCCCTGTGGGAGCTGGCTTGCCGGCTACAGGGTTTAATCCAGGTCGCTGGCGCTATGGCGCTCGGCCAACTGCTCATGCAGCTCTCCGAACACCCGGTTCACCCGCCGCCCCCGCTGCACCGCCGGCCGTGCTTCAATCGCATCCGCCCAGCGCAATACGTGCTTGTATTCATGCACCGACAGGAACTCCGCCGCGCCATACAAGCGGCCTTTGACCAAGCCACCATACCAGGGCCAGATGGCGATATCGGCGATGGTGTATTCATCACCCGCAATGTATTCGCTCACCGCCAGGCGCTGGTCGAGCACGTCGAGTTGGCGCTTGGTCTCCATGGCAAAGCGGTTGATCGCGTATTCCATCTTGCTCGGTGCGTACGCGTAGAAATGCCCGAAGCCACCGCCCAGGTACGGCGCGCTGCCCATCTGCCAGAACAACCACGACAGGCACTCCGCGCGGGCCGCAGGTTCGGTCGGGAAGAACGCGCCAAATTTCTCGGCCAGGTATTGCAGGATCGCTCCCGACTCGAACACCCGAATCGGCGTGGTGCCGCTGCGGTCCAGCAGCGCCGGGATCTTGGAGTTAGGGTTCACCCCGACAAAGCCGCTGCCGAACTGGTCGCCGTCACCGATCTTGATCAGCCAGGCGTCGTATTCCGCACCGCTGTGACCCAGCGCCAGCAGTTCCTCCAACAGGATCGTGACCTTCTGACCGTTAGGCGTGGCCAGGGAATACAGCTGCAGGGGGTGCTTGCCTACCGGCAGTTCCTTGTCATGGGTAGCGCCGGCAATCGGTCGGTTGATGCTGGCGAAGGTGCCGCCACTCTCGGTGTCCCAGGTCCACACTTTCGGGGGTACGTAATCGGTCATGCTTACTGCTCCAGACGTGCTTGCGATCAGCGAAGCGCTCCAGACTAAACCAAAGATCGATGGCGCGTCACACAGTGAATGCCCGCCACTCTGCACGGCCGCTTCAAAGATGCAACGGCACGCCCACGGCACCACTGCGCGGCACGCTTACCCGCAGCGCAATCAACAAGGCGGCCAACAACATCAGTACACCGGCGCCGAGAAACACCCCGCCGATGCCACTGAGACTGAACATCGCGCCCCCACCGGCGGCCCCTGCCGCGATGGCCGACTGCACCGAGGCCACGACCATGCCGCCCGCACTTTCAGCTTGATCCGGCACGGCCCTGGCCACCCAGTTCGACCACGCCACGGGCACTCCGCCAAAGGCCATGCCCCACAGCGCCAGCAGCAACGCCTGGCCTGGCAGGGAGGCCGGCAGCAGCACCAGGGCAAGCGCCGCGAGGCCTACGCATACCGGCATCAGCACCAACGTGCCGAGTGGATAACGCACCAGCATCCAGCCGGCCAGCAGCGTGCCGACGAAGTTGGCCGCGCCGAAGCCCAGCAGCATCAGGGCCAAGCCTTCGGGCCCCACCCCCGTGGTGCTTTCCAGGAATGGCCGGATGTAGGTGAACAGCGCGAAGTGCCCGGTGTGCACCAGCACGCAGCCAAACATGCCGATGGCGATGCCCGGACGCAGCAGCACATCCAGTACCGTGCGCAGGCGTGCGGTGCCCGTGGGGGCCAGGCGCGGCAGTGTGAACAACTGGAACACCAGCGTCACCACGCCGACTGCAGCCGCGGCAACAAATGCACTGCGCCAGCCATACAGGCCGCCGAGGTAGCTGCCCAGCGGTACGGCAACCACCGTGCCCACCGCAATGCCACTGAAGATGATCGACAGCGCCCGGGGCAGCAGCGCCGCCGGCACCAAACGCATCGCTACCGCCGCCGCCATGCTCCAGAAACCACCCAGGGCGGCGCCCAGCAGGATGCGCATCAACAACAGCACCGCCAGGCTGGTAGAGAACGCCACCAACAGGTTGGACGCAATCATCAGCAGGGAAAACCCCAGCAGCACCACACGCCGGTCGATCCCACGTGTCAGGCCCGGCACCAGCAACCCGGCAAACAGCGCCACCACCGCCGTCACGGTCACGGCCTGGCCGGCCAAGGCCTCGGACACCCCAAGGTCCATCGCCATCGGCGTCAGCAGGCTGGCCGGCAGGTATTCCGCCGTCAACAACCCGAACACGCCCATGGCCAGGGAAAACACCGCCATCCAGGCCGCAGTAGCGGGCTCCGCCTCCGAGCGGAAAGAGGCTTGAGCTACACAATCATTCATCACACGACATCCTCGGGAAATTAGCGCGACGGCCAGTCTAGGTTCGTCTATTCGGATGATCTATGATACAAACCCTTGAGTTTTTGACCAAAACCCCGAACATGACTGCAGCGGCCCCGTTCACTCTGTCCTCCGACCTTATCGACGAACTGCTGCGCAGCATGCGCCTGCGCGGGGTGCAGTACCGGCGCATCCAGGCCGGGCCGAGCTTCGGCATGGGCTTTGAGGCGAAACCGGGGCACGCCTACTTCCACTTCCTTGCAGCAGGCACGGCCACCCTGCGTACCGATGACGACAGCCTGTTCGAATTGTCGGCGGGCAATGCTGTATTCATCTCCCATGGCGGTGCCCATGCGCTGTCATCCACTGCGGACCGGCGCGTGCAGGACATCAACGGCTTTGATGCGACCCCGCTGGGCGATACCGTCTGCGCCGTGGATGCATCGCCCGACACGCTGCCCAGTACCTTGCTGTTCAGCGCCTGCATGGAGTTCGAACTTGGCAGTATCCAGGGGCTCGGCAGCCTGATGCCGGCCTTGATGCTGATCGATGCCCAGGGCCAGCGTTACCCCGGCCTGATGCCGATCCTGGCGGTGATGGAGCGCGAAGTCTCCACGGCTCGCGTCGGCTACTCCGGTATCCTCGCGCGCCTGGCCGATGTGGTGGCGGCCATGATCGTGCGTGGTTGGGTGGAATGCGCCTGCGGCAATGCCTCGGGACTGGTGGCGGCGTTACGCGATGCGAGACTGGCAGGCGCCCTGCTGGCCCTGCACCAGCAGCCAGGCCGCGATTGGAGCGTGGCCGAACTGGCCGCGCAGTGTCATACCTCCCGTTCGGTGTTCGCCGAGCGCTTCCAGGCCACCCTGGGTATCCCGCCCCTGCGCTACGTGACGGAACTGCGCATGCGCCTGGCCAGCCAATGGCTGACCCTGGAGCGCTTGCCCATCGAAGACGTGGCGCTGCGCCTGGGCTACACCTCCCAAGCGGCGTTCAGCCGTGCATTCAAGCGCATCACCGGCCAGCCACCGGGCGCCAGCCGGCATGGCAACCGAAGCCCGGCATGAACCAACGTCAGGCCATTGCGCAGGCGGATCCTGCGCCCTTACTCTCTTGAGCCATCACCTTGAGAGCAATGGAGGCTTCATGAAACTGATCGGCATGCTGGACTCGCCCTACGTACGCCGCGTGGCGATTTCCCTGGACCTGTACGGAGTGGATTTTGTGCATGAACCGCTGTCGGTGTTTCGCACCTTCAACGAATTCGCCGAGATCAACCCGGTGGTCAAGGCCCCGACCCTGGTGCTGGACGATGGCACCGTGCTGATGGACTCCAGCCTGATCCTCGACTACCTGGAAACCCTGGCCCCGGACCACAAGAAGCTGCTCCCGCAGCAAGCCGCCGCCCGCGCCCAGGACCTGCATGTACTTGGCCTGGCCCTGGCGGCCTGTGAGAAAAGCGTGCAGATCGTCTATGAACACAACCTGCGCCCCGCCGAAAAACTGCATGCGCCCTGGCTCGACCGCGTCAGCGGCCAATTGCTGGCCGCCTATTCACTGCTGGATACGCAACTGACGGACAGCGAGGCACTGACCCAGGCGTCGATTACCGCGGCGGTGGCCTGGTCGTTCAGCCAGTTCACCGT
This sequence comes from Pseudomonas sp. CHM02, assembly GCF_000612585.1. Classification (GTDB taxonomy): domain Bacteria; phylum Pseudomonadota; class Gammaproteobacteria; order Pseudomonadales; family Pseudomonadaceae; genus Aquipseudomonas. Next base: position 193,007 of record NZ_JFCA01000003.1, on the reverse strand, counting down.
AGGCGCGGTGGTCAAGGCGGATGCGTTTCCCAACCTGAAGCGTCACGCCGAACGCCTGGAACAGCACCCGGCGTTCAAACGTTACCCGATTGAGTAGGCACTGGGATCCTGACGATGGGCCCAAGGTGATTGAGCCCGTCGAACGTCTGCCTCAGCGATAGCGTTCCAGCCAATGCGCGTAAGGTGCCGGCAAGGTCCAGGACGATTTGTCGACGCCCAGTTCCTTGGCCGCAAAGTACGCCCAATGCGGATCTGCCAGGTGTGCACGGCCCACCGAAACCAGGTCCAGGTGCCCGGCCTGCAACGCGCCTTCTGCCAGTTGCGGCGTACCGAAGCCCCACGCCGAAGTCACCGGAATGCCCGCTTCGCGACGCACGCGTTCGGCGATCGGCCCCATGAATGCCGGGCCCCACGGGATATTGGTGTCAGGGATGGTGAAGCCGACGCTGACGCTCAGCAGGTCCAGGCCACCGGCCTTGAAACGACGGGCCAGCTCGATGGATTCGGTGAGGGTCTGCTCGTCGCGACCGTCGTATTCGATCACGCCGAAACGTGCGGTGAGTGGCAGGTTTTCCGGCCAGACTTCACGTACGGCGGCCAGGGTTTCCAGCAGGAAACGGCTGCGGTTGTCGAAGCTGCCGCCGTAGGCGTCAGTGCGTTGGTTAGCGTGCTCGGAGAAGAAGCTCTGGCCCAGGTAACCGTGGGCGAAGTGCAGTTCGATCCACTCGAAACCGATGTCGCGGGCACGGCGGGCGGCGTCGACGAAGTCCTGGCGCACGCGAGCAATGTCGTCCAGGGTCATGGCGCGCGGCACCTGCGGCAAGTTGGCACCGAAGGCGATGGCCGAAGGCGCGATGGTTTCCCAGCTGCGGGCATCGGACGCGGCGATATGGTCGTCACCTTCCCACGGACGGTTGGCGCTGGCCTTGCGACCGGCGTGGCCGATCTGGATGCCCGGCACCGAACCAGCGGCCTTGATGGCCTTGACCATCGGCGCGAACGCTTCGGCGTGGGCATCGCTCCAGAGACCGGCGCAACCTGGGGTGATACGGCCTTCCGGCGCGACGGCAGTGGCCTCGACCACCACCAGACCGGCACCGCCACGGGCCATGCTGGCCAGGTGCACGTGGTGCCAGTCGTTGACGATGCCGTCATCGGCCATGTACTGGCACATCGGCGGGATGGCGATGCGATTGCGCAGGGTGACGTCTTTAAGTTTGAACGGTTCGAACAAAGCGGACATTGAGAACTCCGGGAGCGAGTGAGTGATTCGATAGTTCGATGGTAATCGAACTATGGTATTCAACGATAGCCCCCTGTTATGATTCGTTTCATGCGAGCCTTTAAACATCCCCCTCTTGAAGACCTGACCCTCGAGCGCCTGCTGTACGCGCTGAGTGATCCGGTGCGCCTGGAAATCGTGCGCTGCCTGGCCGACGTGCCCGAGGCCACCTGTGGCGAACTGGATGGCGGGCGGCCCAAGTCGAGTATGTCCCATCACTTTCGCGTGCTGCGCGATGCCGGGCTGGTGCACACCCGCAGCGTAGGGACCACCCATCTGAATTCGTTGCGCGCCGATGTGCTTGAGCAACGGTTCCCAGGGTTGCTGCACTGCATTCTGGCGCAGCGGTAACACCCGGATCAGTCCAGCAACGCGATCAGGCGTGGTTCGATGGACGCCTCCAACACCTCCAGCACCGCCAACGTCACCGGCAACTTGAAGCGCCGTCGCCCCGCACTGCCGGGGTTTACGTACAGCGTTGCGCCACGCCACTCGATCAGCGGCTTGTGCGAATGGCCAGTGATCACCAGCCGCGTGTTTGCATCGCGCAATGCGGGGACGTCGGCGATGTCATGCACCAGCAACGCCTGCCAGCCATTCACGTCGATGTTCAGATGATCAGGCAGCTGTGCCGCCCATGCCGCGTCCTGGTCATTATTGCCGCGCACCACCTGCAGGGGCGCGATGCGTGCCAGTTGCTCGATAATCTCAGGGCTGCCGATATCGCCGGCATGGATGATCTGCTCACACCCCTGCAAAGCCGCGACCGCTTCAGGGCGCAGCAGGCCATGGGTGTCGGAAATAACGCCAACCTTCATTCGTTTTCCCGGGCTGCAGGGTTGTGACCAAAGAGCCTAGCACGACGCCCTCCGTCCACCGCAACCAAAGCGCGCGCAACTTAAACGTTTCAGGCAGCCACCGAACCTTTCCCCTCAAACCGGCGTCCGAGCTAGGGCACTGTTGCTTACCGCTCGCCGCGAGGTTCTCGTTTGAAAGCCGCCATCATCAAAAAGTACCGCCTGATCATCAAGACCATGGGCTACGTGGGCTGGGCCTTGTTCTGGCTGTTGCTGTGGGACGTCGCCGTCACCGTGGACTTCATGCTGTTCCTCACTGCGAAGATCAATTTGCCGCTGATGCCGCTCACGCTGCTGGGTTCGGCGCTGGTGGTGCTGATCAGTTTCCGTAACAGCAGCGCCTATAACCGTTGGTGGGAAGCCCGCACGCTGTGGGGCGCGATGGTCAACAACTCGCGCAGCCTTGCCCGCCAGGTACTGACCCTGCTGGACGATCCCGACGGCGAAGTGAACCCGGTAAAGGCCACGCTGCTGCGCCGCCATGTGGCTTACGTGAACTGCCTGGCCGCCCACCTCAAGGGCGAGCCGTGCCCCGAAGAAGTGCGTGCGTTTATTCCCACCGAAGAGTTCGCGCGCAACGGTGCCACCAACAATTTTGCCAACGACATCCTCACCGGCTCGGCGGCGCTGTTGGCCAGGGAATACAAGGCCGGTCACCTGGACAGCATCCGCCTGGCACGACTGGAGTCGACCCTGGTGGACTTGTCCAACGCCCAGGGCGGCATGGAGCGGATCGCCAACACCCCGCTGCCCTACCCCTACGTGTATTTCCCGCGCCTGTTCATCTCGCTGTTCTGCCTGATCGTGCCCGTAGGCCTGGTGGAATCCCTGGGTTGGTTCACCCCGCTGGCCTCGACGGTGGTGGGCTTCATGCTGCTGGCGATCGAACGCATCGGCACCGACCTGCAAAGCCCGTTCAACTCCAGCGAGCACCAGATCCAGATGGAAACCATCTGCGAAACCATCGAGAAAAACCTGCAGTCAATGCAGCGTGATGCCCTGGGTGGCGAGCGCATCGGTTAAACCCTCCCTTTGGCCTCAAGTGCGTGCCCCGGCAGTCGATATACAGGGGGTACGCATGGGCCGCACCCCCTTCATAACAACACATGCGACGCTCGACGCTACTGTTTTCTCCTTGCCAAAATTATAAATACCCGCAGGTGAAGTCATGAATATCAAGCAAAAGCTGACCTGGGCATTTGCGGCCATCGCGTGTGTGCCGGTTATCCTGGTGGCGGTGCTGGTCGTGTTGAATCTGCGCGAGGGGGCCCTGGCCAACTTCCTCGACAGCAGCGGCCGTGAGATCCGTCAGATCGACAATGGCATGAAGCAGTTCTTCGACGGCATCAGCCAGAACGTCGACTATGTGGCCAAGGACCCGCGCGTTGTCGCGGCCAAGGACCTCAAGAGTTACGCCGGCGCCGACGCCGCGCAAATCCCCCTCACCCCGACCAATAAAGCGCTGCTGGAGATTTTCGACCAGTTCGCCAAGAGCCATCCGAGCACCGCCTACCTGTCCCTGGGCTTGAAGGACGGCGGCTACGCCAGTTGGCCCGACGACACCAAACTGAACAACTACGACCCACGCGTACGCCCCTGGTACCAGGCGGCCATCGCCGCGCCGGGTAAAACCGTGCGCACCGGTGCCTACTATTGGGCACCCGACGATGTGACGCTGATCGGCACCGTGCACACCGTCGCCGACGCCACCGGCAATATCCTCGGCGTGGTCGGCCTGGACGTGTCGCTCAAGCAACTCACCGAACTGGTGCGCAACATCAAGCTGGGCGACAGCGGCTACCTGATGCTGGTGGAAGCCAACGGCAATGTGCTGGTCGACCCCAGCGATGCCAAGCACAACTTCAAGCCCCTGGCCGACCTGGGCCCCCACTACGCCGAACTGGCCAAGCGCGGCGACGGCGTGACCCAGATCGACATCGAGGGCGTGCCCTACATGGCCAACGTGGTCAGCTCCAAGGACCTGGGCTGGCGCTTTATCGGCCTGATCAAGCGCGACGAAGTAATGGCCGACGCCACCCGCCTGACCTGGCTGATCGCGGCGATTGCTGCGGTGCTGGCATTGGTGTTCGCGGTTGTCGGCGCCAGCTTTGCCAGCGTCATCGTGCGCCCGATTCGCGGCGTGGCCGACGGCCTGCAAGAGATCGCCGAAGGTGAAGGCGACCTGACCCGCCAGCTCAAGGTGCAAGGCAAGGATGAAACCGCCAGCCTGGCGGGCTGGTTCAACCAGTTCCTGGGCATGATCGCGCAGTTGGTGCAGCGCATCGGCAACGCGTCGTCCGACCTGCAGACCGCCGCCGCCGACACCAGCGAAGTCGCCCATAACATGAACCAGGCCGCCGGCCGCCAACGCGAAGCCGTGGAGCTGGTAAGCACTGCATTCAACGAAATGGTGGCCACCGCCAACGAAGTCGCCCGTTCCTGCAGCGCCGCCGCCACCAGTGCCGACGAAGGCTACCGCGACGTGCACGACGGCCAGCAGCACATCGGTGAAGCCACCGGCAGCGTGCTCAAGCTCAGCGAAGACCTGCAACGCTCCACCCAGACCATGCAGCAACTGGAGCAGGACAGCAAAAACATCAACACCATCCTCGACACCATCCGCTCGATTGCCGAGCAGACCAACCTGCTGGCGCTCAACGCGGCGATCGAAGCCGCACGCGCCGGGGACCAGGGCCGCGGTTTCGCCGTGGTCGCCGACGAAGTCCGCGCCCTCGCCCGTCGCACTGCGGACTCCACCGGAGAGATCGACAGCCTGCTCGGCAACCTTGCCCGCCGCACCCAGGAAGTGACCCAGCAGATGCAAGGCAGCCTGCTGGTGTCTCACACCAGTGTGGAACGCATCCAACAGGCCCGTGACAGCTTCGACAAGATCCGCGGCTCGGTGGACTCGATCCGCGACCAGAACACGCAGATCGCCACCGCCGCCGAAGAACAGCATCAGGTGGCCGAAGAGATCAACCGGCACATCGCGCAGATCCATGCCGATGCGCAACTGGTGGAAGGCTTCGCCCACTCGGCGCAGACCGGATCAGGCCGGCTGACGGATATTTCGGGTCAGCTCAAGGGGTTGGTGGGGCGGTTCAAGTTCTGATAGGGCAGGAAGTGCATTACTGCGTCGAGCAGGCTCGCCCCGGTACAAACCGCAGACATGGTTTACAGGTGAACGCCATGTTCGAATGAACTCAGCCGGTCCCCAGTGACCGGCCTCTTCCGCCATTTTTCAACGTCGACGGGTTGATCCCGAACTGCTTGCGAAACGCCGTGGCGAAATGACTGGCATTGGCGTAGCCGAGGTCCGAGGCGATGCGCATCACCGACTCATCACCGCTCATCAAGCGGCTGCGCGCCTGGATCATCCGCGCCTGCTGGAATACGCCATAGACGCTGTTGAAGAACAATTGGCGGAACCCGCGTGTCAGCTTGGGCTGGCTCAACCCGGACTCACGCGCCAACTCCGACAGGCTCGGCGCCTTGCCAAGGTCCTCGAGCAGGCGATCACGGGCACGCACCAGGCGCTGGCGGTCGGTGTGACTGACACGGCAGGTGCATTCAGCATCCTGGCGCGCCTCCAGGAACAGGCTCACCAGGGTGACGCTTTGCCCGTACAGCCACAGGCTGCTGCGCGGCTGGGCCGACGGCAGGCTGGCGCCCTGGTCCATCGCGGTGCCGAGCATATGCGCGGTAGCGCTCATTTCGCCGCTGCGATGACCATCGAGAAAACAATGGTCACAGGCCAGCGCCTTGTTCAGCAGCGGGTCGAGTTTGAGTTCCCACTGCGCGAGGACTGCGGGGCGGATCATCACGGTGATGTTATCGATCTCGCCATGCTGGTGATAAAGGCCATGGCGGCATCGCCCGAAGCTGATGCTGCCGGCACCCTCGTCAATCGCATAGCGCCGTTGCCGACGCCCTTCCTGAAAGCTGCACGCGGCCTTGCCCTTGAGCAGGTTGGTGAAACTGAAATGGATGCACTCGCTGTCGTCCTGCAAGGGCAATTCGACCGGCTGCTCGAACGTGCTTTGCCAGCGCACGATGTCCAGCCCGTCCTGCAGTGTCACGCGGGTGACGCGACAGTGCGCCCCCGGCCCGAGGTCGCTTCCATAGCCTCCCGTAATGATTCGCGAGACCGGCATCGGCTCCCCTGCGCCTCCTTGAACGGCTGACATCGTAAATCTCCTGGCTGACCGGATACGGCTCGAATCAGATCACATCGGGGTGGAAGTGTGCAATTGATAATTATTAGCATCTGGCGCGCTTCAAAGGCTCCGCCAAATCGCCGCTGCCACCCCGCAACGCGCGCCGATCAGAATCCTCAGTCAAGGTCCCATCATGTCTGCACGATGCAACACGACGGCTACCCGCCAATCTTGCTACAAACGTAATACTATAACAATAGCTATGAGTTTGACACTGGCCAATTCGGCGCTCGCCGCCGCCACCAGCGAGCCCGTGCAACTGCCGGCCTCGACGGTGACTGCGCGCATGGAGCAGGAAGACCCGAAGGAAGTGCCCATCAGCCTCAGCGTGATCAGCGGCGAGCAACTGCGCACCCAGCGCCTCGACATCCTGGAGAGCGCCCTGCGCAACACTTCCGGGGTGAGCGTCAACTCCTCCGGGGGGCCGAATGACTTCAACGTGCTGATCCGCGGCGTCGGCTCGCTGTACCAGATGTCGATGGATGACAGCTCGGTGGCGTTCAATATCGACGGCGTGCCGGTGTCGTCGCGCAGCCTCGGTTTCGGCACCCTCGACGTCGATCGCATCGAAGTGCTCAAGGGGCCTCAGGGCACGCTGTCCGGTGCGATCGGCCAGGCGGGCGCGGTGAATATCACCACGCGCCAACCCACCCGCGAACTCGAAGGTTATGTGCGCGGCGAAGTCGGCCAGGAAGGCCAGTTCCTCACCGAAGGCGCCATCGGCGGGCCCATCAGCGACAGCCTCAGCGGTCGCCTGGCGGTGCGTCGTGCCGGCTACGACAGCTGGATCGACAACGACCAGACTAATCACCCCATCACCAAGCCGCGTAACGAAGCCTACCGAGGCAGCCTGCTCTGGGACCTTAACGATGACACCCATGTGTTGGTCAGCGCCGAACGCCAGAAAACCGAGCGCGCCACCAACTCGCTGGTGTTGCGCCCCTACGGCAGCGACCCCAGCCTGGACCTGACCCCCGGCCTGTTCGACGACAACGACAAGACCACCGAGCGCTATACGCTCAAGGTCGATCACGACTTCGCCAACAGCCGCCTGACGTCCACCACCGCCACCTCCACCGCCGACTTCGAAGGCCTGATCGCCTACGACAGCAAACTGATGGGCGCCCTGTACGGCACCCCCAGCGAGTTCTGGGTGGTGGACAAATCCTTCGAGCGCAGCTGGAGCCAGGACCTGCACCTGAGTTCGCTGCCCGACTCCGAGGTGTTCTGGGTTACGGGCCTCGCCGCCAGCCGCAACGAGCGCAGCTACGACACACCGCGCAATACCTACGGCACCTCCGGCGCCAAGTACCGCGATTTCACCACCACCACTTACGCCGGCTACGGCGAAGTCACCTTCCCTCTCACCGAGCGCCTGAAACTCACCACCGGCTACCGCCACTCCTGGGACCGCAAGACCTACGACGGCCAATACTTCTCCGGCAGCAGTGCGGTGCAAGACTCACGCAAGCTGACCGACGATTACGGTACCGGCCGCGTCGCCCTGAGCTACGCCCTCACGCCGCAAACCAACGTCTACGTGCAACTGGCGCGTGGCTATAAATCCGGTGGTTTCAATGACTATGCCTCGCAGGTCACCGATAGCGAACCCTACAAGGCCGCTGTCAGCAAAGCCGCGGAACTGGGTTTCAAGAGTGAAACCGAAGACCGTCGCGGCAGCTTGAACGGTGCGTTGTTCTACACCCGCGTGCACGACGATCACCTGCTGGGCTATGACGCGGCGACCTTCGCCACCAATGCCTTCAACGCCGACACCCGCACCCGTGGCGCCGAACTGGAAGGCAGCTGGCGCTTCGACTACGGCCTGACCCTGGCCGCCAGCGCCACCTACCTCGACGCCAGGATCACCAGCGGCGTGCAAGGCATCCAGGCCGGCAACGTCGACGCCGGCAACCGCACTCCAGACGTCCCGCGCTGGAGCGGCAACTTCAATGCCAGTTGGAAACACCCACTGGGCACCTTCGCCAGCCTCGGCGAAACCACCCTCAACACCAGCCTCAACTACCACCTGGTGGGCGAGCGCGCGGCCGACCCGCAGAACCACTTCAACCTGGACAACTACGAGAAACTCGACCTGCGCGCGGGCCTGGAAAGCAAATTCGGCGAAGTGTATGCCTTCGCCGACAACCTGCTGAACCAGACCTACGACACCTACGGTTTCTACAGTGACCCGGTGGCCTACGGTGCACCGGCACGTCGCCGTACCTTGGGCGTCGGCTACACCTACCAGTTCTGACCCCACCCCTAATTGCAGGAGCGAGCAAGCTCGCTCCTGCAGTGGGTTGATGTGGGTCAGAACTGGTAGCTATACCCCACGCCTGCCGAACGCCCGCGGCCCGGCATGCCGGTCAGTACCTGGTCGGTGGAGTACGAGCCGTACAGGTCGTAGCGCGCATCCAGCAGGTTGTCGCCCCACAGGTAGACCTCCGAACCGCCACTCTCCAGGCCCAGGTGCAAGTCCAGCTTGGCGTAGCCCTTGAGGTCGTAGTGGTTCTGCGGGTCGGCCGGGCGGTTTTTCTGAACGCGGTAATTGAGCAAGGTGTTCAGGCGTGGTGCCGGCAACCCGAGCAAGGCCCCCAGGTTCTTCTGCCAGGCAACGCTGAAATTGCCGCTCCACAGCGGCACATCCGGCACGCGACTGCCCGCTGCCACGTCACCGCCGGACACGCCCGGTGCATCCGACGTGACCACCGCATTGGTGTAGCTCACGGCACTGCCCAAGGTCAGTTCATCGCTGACATGCCAGGTAGTCGACAACTCGGCGCCCTTGCTGCGGGTGTCGGCATTCACCGCGCTGACCGCCAGGGTGTTGAAGTCGTAGCCCAGCAGGTGGTCGTCCTGTACGCGGGTGATGAACAACGCCCCTTCCAGGCTCAGGTCGCCCCCGGCACTTTCATGCTTGAAGCCCAACTCGGCGGAATTCACCTTGGCCGCCTTGTAGGGTTCGCTGTCCTTGATCGACGTGGCGTAATCGTTGAACCCCGCCGACTTGTAGCCCCGCGACAGCACCGCATACACATTGGTCTGCGGCGTCAGTGCATAGCTCAGCGCCACGCGCCCGGTGCTGTAGTTGTCCTGCAAACGCCGACTGTCGCTGACCAGCGCGCCACCACTGGAATAATCGGCACCGTAGGTCTTGCGGTCCCAGGTGTGGCGCAGGCCGGTGGTGAGTTTCCAGTCTTCGGCGATCGGGTACGTCACCTCGCCATAGGCCGCGTAACTGTTGGTGCTGAAGTCGCGCAACTGCTGCGCGCCGTTGGTGAAGTTGTTGGAATCGAAACTGCGTTCGGAGCGCGACAGGTTAAGCCCCGTCACCCAAAACACATCGGCATCCGCCAGCGATCCCAGGCGCAGGTCCTGGCTCCACACCCGCTCATGGGCCGAGTCTTCGATCAGGTATTCGAACGCAGAGCCGTACAACGCCCGCGTGATGTTGCGATCGTAGCCCTTGACCGCATTGAAGTCGGTGCTGGTGTAGGCACTGATCGAGGTGATGCGCGACTGCGCCAGGTCATGGTTGAGTTCGAAGGAGTAACGTTCGTTGGTCTTCTGGTTGCCATCGAAGGTACCTGGCGTGTAGTCCAGGCTCGGGCGATTGCCAAACGGGCGCAACAGCTCCAGGCCGGCGTAGTGCTCGGCGCGCTGGCGCTCGGCGGTCAGCAAGCCGGTGGTGCCCTGGTCGTTGTCCCACAGCAGGCTGCCGCGCAGGGCCAGGTCCCGGGGTTTGGTCAACGGGTCGCCGTCCTGTTGGTCATCGACCCAGTTATCAAAGCCGCTGCGACGCACGGCGATGCGACCCGCCAGCGAGTCGGTCAACGGCCCGCCCACGGCGCCTTCGGTCATGAACTGGCCCTGGTTACCCACTTCGCCACGCACATAACCCTCCAACTCGCGCGTCGGCTTGCGGGTGGTCACGTTGATCGCGCCCGCCTCGCTGTTGCGCCCCAGCAACGTGCCCTGGGGGCCTTTGAGCACCTCTACCTGCTGCACGTCGAGGGTGGCCAGCGCCGCATTGCGCACTGACATCGGCACGCCGTCCACATTCAACACCACCGAGCCGTCATCCATGCTCATCTGGTTCAGCGACCCGACGCCACGAATGCGCACATTGGCGTCATTGGCGCCGCCCCAGGAGTTCACATCCACGCCCGGCGTAGTGCGCAGCGCGTCCTCCGGGGTGCGCAGGCGCCGGGTCTCGAGGGTTTTGCCATCGATCACCGAGAGGCCAAAGGGAATGTCCTTGGCACTCTCCTGGCTCAACCGCGCGCTGACCGTCAACGGTGCCAGTTCGATGGCCTCCGCGGGGGCCTCTGGCTGATAGTCAGCGGCATAGGCCGTGCACATCTGGCTGGACAAACCCAGCGCCATGGCCTGGGTCAAGACGTTGGCCCGCCAGCCGAGGGGACGGCGCAGCGGCTGGATAAACAGAGCAGATGACATGGAAAAACTCCAACAGGCAGGGAAGGTTCGAATTCATGGCGCAGGGCCCCAGCGCGTGAGCGCGGCGGCGATCGCTTGCAGATCAGGCGCGCCCAGCAGAGGCTGGATCGCGGCCGGCCATCCCTGGCCGTTTCGGATGGCGGCAGTCATTACCGTCAGTTGTCCGGGGGTTTGGTCGGCGGTCCACGCCAGGCTCGCCAGCGCTGCATAAATGGCGGCCCAGCCGTGTTCACGGGCATCGGCCAGGGTGCCGACAGGTTCGCCGTCATTGCCCAGCGCGCGGGTCAGGTCATCGACCATAAGTTTCACCAGCGCCGCGCGAGCCTCAGGGCCGTCCACATCCGCGACACACAGCAAACCGATCGCCCCCGCCACGCCCTGGCTCAGCCACAGGTAACCTGGGGCCTGGCGCAGGTCGCTGGCGTCAATCAACAGCCGCCGGGCAAGCAGTTCGGCGATATGCGCACGGCGTGCCGAACGCCCGACACCGGTCGCGGCCACGTCCCAATCCGGCGATTGGCCGAGCAACAGGTGACCATGGCTCAAGCGACTGGCGCCCATGCCGGTGGGCCACTGGCTCACGTCATCCACCACCGGGCGACTGCCCAGGCGGCGTGCTACACAAGCACTCATCAGGTCCAGGTCTTCGCGCACTTCAACGGCCGTTTGCTGGCGACTGGCATCCGCCTGTGCCGGCAGGCCGTAGGCAAAATCCAACGGCGCCGAGCTGTGACCGTTGAAGGCCTGTCCATCGATCTCGATGTGCCATTGCCAGTTTCCCGCCGGCGCGACAGCGTCCACGGCGACGGCGGAACCTGTCGGCAAGGTGGGCATTTCGGGCGCCAGACCGGCGTCGCTGCGCTGCACCGGCGCACGCAACAGTCGCTCGCTGTCCAGACCCAGGCGCGGCATTACACGGCGCGCTTGCAGCCACACACCGTGCGGCCCCAGCCAGAACGCTTCGCCTTCCGACGGCCAGCCGTTGGCACTGACAATCCAATTCAATGCCACACTGCAAGCATTCGCTGCGCACGGGCCCAGGGGCACGCGCAGGTGCTCGTTGGCCTGTTCGAACGTGACCGGTTGCCCCATCACGCTGACTGCCGTCACCTGCAAGCCTGGTGGCAACTCGGCATCCAGTTGGCTGGCAGCCACCGCGTCCAGCGTCCACTGGCCCTCGACCCGACGCGCGGTTGAATCGACGCGCAACTGCACGCGCCCGCCCGCCACCTGCCAGGCAGTTGCGCCGGCCAGCCAGCGCTGTTCCCAGGCGGCGCGTTCGGCTCGTTCCTCGGCCACCGATTGATAATCGCCCTGTTCCACCAGGTAACGATGCAAAACCATGCCACTGCCCAGCCAACCCAAGACGCCCAGGGCCAACAGGGCAATCGGCAACGGCTGGCGCACGTCAGCGAAACGGCGTCGCTCGGGACCGCGTGGCAACACCAGTGCCGCCACGCCGACCATGACCACGCAACCCGCGAGCTTCCAGCCCGCCAGGGTGCCGAGATAGGGCAACCAGGGCGCCCAGCCGGCGAGCTGCGACAACGCCACATGGGCCGGTATCGCCATCGCATAGGCGGGGTAGCTGACCAGCCCCAGCTCATGGTTGAGCACCAGGAAAAACGTCAGCAGCATCGACGTGGCGTAGGCCAGCCCCGAGCGACGTATCAACGCATGCACCAGCACCGTCAGCGTGGCCAGCTCCAGCAGCGGCGGCGCGAACACCAGCGCCTGGTAAATCAGCACAAAGCCTGGCGCCAGGCTGTCGGGCGCGGCGATGGCGCTGATCAGCAGGCTGGCAATGCCCGGCACCAGCGCCAGGGTCAAGGTGGCCAACAGCACACAGGCCGTGCGGCCGAACAACCGCAGCCAGGTCGGCGCGGGGGTGGCCTGCAACATGGCGCCCAGGCCTTCGACATCATCGCGACGGCACACCAGGCCCACCAGCGCCGCGACGATAAACGCGATCACCAGGAACAACGCGCTCGACAACAGCGGCAGGGTCAGGTCTGCCCTTGGCACCATGGGCCCGCGCGCATGCCACACGCCGTGGACAAAGCCGCTGAGCACGCCCATCACCAGCAGCAAACCGAGCGCCACCCACCAGATCCGCCGCGCAAACAACTGGCACACCTGCCAGCGCGCTTCGTGCCACAAGGCGTGCGCCCAACGACTGGCCGCCAACGGACCCGGCAATTGCACGTCGCCGCTACGCAGCATCGGCGGTTCCGCCAGCACCGCGCCGCTGCGCCGGCCCATCAGGTCCTGGCGAGTGGTGCGCGCCAACACAACGGCCAGCACCAGCAAGGGCAACACACACCACACCGCACGGTTGAGCCAGAACCCCGGTGTCAGCGCCAGCAGCGACTGGGACTTCTGCGCGGCGCTCCAGGTTTCGACCTGGGCCTGGGCGAAGGTAAACAACGACGGGTCCAGGCTGGCCGCCAACAGCGGGCTGATATGCCCGCCCTTGAGCACCACCACCGCAAACATCCACAGCAGCATCAATACCGTCGCCAGGCCAAATGGCGCCGCCAGGCCTCGGCTGCGCAGCGCCAGCAGGTAATACAACGCGCCGATCCCGGTGCTCACCGGCAACAGCAAGGCAATCCAGGCAAACCCCAGCGCCGACCACACCGGCGCACCGATACTCGCCGCCGGCACCCAGCCGAGCCAGCCCAATACCGGGCTGACCAGGAAGCCGACAATCAACGAACTGGCGAGCAACCCGGCGACCAGCGCCGCGCCGATAAATCGCCCCCACAGCAGGGCCGGCAACGACAGCGGCAAGGCCAGCAACACCTCTTCCAACTGCGCCTTGCGGTCGCGCAGGGCCGGCTGCGCAAACACCCAGGCCCAGGCAAAAAACAGGAAAAACATGCAGCCGCACGACATCAGGTAAATCAGGCTCGGCGCATTGCGGGCAATGTCACTGGCGCCCATTTTCTGGACATAGTCGGCATTCGTCAGGGACATCAGCAGGTAGCCGGTGAGGCCAAGAAACACCAGCAAGGGAATGCCACTGCGCAGCCCGGCGCGGACTTCCACCCAGGCTTCACGCAGCAGCAACGCGAACGTATTCATGCGTCCACCGCCTCGCCGGCCTGGGCCAGCGCCAGGTAATAGATGTCTTCCAGGCGCGGTACATGGGCGATGAAGCGCGGGTCTGCCGGCCGCTCACCGTGCACGATCACGCGACTGCCTTCGGGGCTGGCCGCCACATGCAAAGCCGCGGGCAACGTCTTGCCACGGCTGAACGGTGCTTCCCACAAGCGCCCCTGCTCGGCAGCGAGCAAGTCGGCCGGGCGACCTTCGACAATAATCTGCCCGCCGGCCAGCACCGCCAGGCGGCTGCACAGGTTCTCGACGTCTTCGACAATATGGGTCGAGAGCAGCACGATGGACTCGGCGGCGACATCCGCCAGCACCCGATGAAAACGGTTGCGTTCAGCCGGGTCGAGACCCGCCGTGGGTTCGTCGACGATCAGCAAGCGCGGCGAACCCACCAGCGCCATGGCGATACCGAACCGGCGCAACATGCCGCCCGAATAGGTCGCCAGCGCACGGTGGGCGGCCGGCTGCAGGTTGACCTTTTCCAGCAGGGCCTCGATTTCCTCGCGGCGCTGGCGGTTATCGGTACGGCCCTTGAGCCAGGCGAAACGGTCAAGCAAATCCCGGGCACTCACGCCCGGGTACGCGCCCAGTTGCTGCGGCAGGTAACCCAGGCGACGGCGCAGATGGTCGGGGCCGCGCAGTACATCCACGCCGTCCAGGTGAATGCTGCCGGCGTCCGGCTGCTGCAAGGTCGCCAGGGTGCGCATCAGGCTGCTCTTGCCGGCGCCATTGGGGCCGAGCAAGCCATACATGCCGGGGCCGACACTCAGGTCCACGCCGCGCAGCGCTTCGACGCCATTGGTGTAGCGCTTGCGCAGGCCGCGCACTTGTAAACCCGAATCGACTGACATCCGCAACTCCACGAAGAGGCCCTGCAAGAGGGCGGCGAGCGACGGTAGTCAAGGCCGTGGACCAGGCTCTACCCGATTCAAGTCATTTTCCAACCGCATCGCGTGGCCTAACGGCGTCATCCCCCGCGGCTGCGCCCGTGCAATCCGCACTGGGCAAACGGATACGGGGCAAAAACGATTCGATCCGGGTAGTCGCCAAAATGAGAATGACTAGCATCTTCTCCCATGCATTTGCCTGCCCCCAGCGCCTGGGCCAACCCCGGTCCGGGCCCTAGCGATGAGAAGACGTTGAGCCATGGCCACTCCCAGCACCTCAACCGCAACACTGCTGCGCCAATCCCTGTCCGACGCCCTTGGACTGCCCGCCGACCAGGTGCCCCTGGAGGCCAACCTGATCGAATGGGGGCTGGATTCCGTCACCCTGATCCGCCTCGCCGGCCAATGGCGACGCCAGGGCCTGGCCGCGCGTTTCGCCGACCTGGTGGCGGACCCGCGCCTGTGTGCCTGGCTGACCCTGCTTGATACGGCACCCGCAGCCCCGGCGCTCGTCAGCACCTTTACCGATGACGGCTTGCCATTCGAACTGGCGCCGATGCAGCACGCCTACTGGATCGGTCGCGCCCCTGGCCAGCAGTTGGGTGGCGTCGCCGCGCATTTCTACAACGAGTTCGATGGCCACGACGTTGACCCGATGCGGTTGGAAGCGGCCGTGCGTGCCCTGCTCGCGCGGCACCCGATGTTGCGTGCGCAGTTTCTCGATGACGGCCGCCAGCAGATCCTCGCGCACAGCCCGTGGCCGGGGCTGACGGTACATGACCTGCGCCAGGCCAGCGCCGAACAGGTGCAGCAACGGTTGGCGGCCTTGCGCGCCGATCTGTCCCACCGTCAGTTGGCCGTGGAACAAGGTCACGTGCTGGACATCCAGCTGTCGCTGTTGCCCGGCGGCACCCGCCTGCACCTGAACCTCGACATGCTCGCCGCCGATGCCCTGAGCCTGCGCATCCTGCTCGGCGACCTGGTGCAGTTGTACCGCCAGCACCCCCTGCCCGCGCTGGACTATAACTTTGCGCGCTACCTCGCCGACCTGCGCCAGGAACAGGCCGGCGCCGAGCAGCGTGATCGCCACCAACTGGCGCGCGACTACTGGTTACAGCGTCTCGACCAATTGCCAGGTGCGCCGAGCCTACCGATCAAGCCCCAGGGCGATGACCGCCATGTCCGCCGTCGTCACCATTGGCTGCCGCCGTCAGAACGCCAGGCATTCGAACGCCAGGCGCGGGAACACGGGCTCACGCCGGCCATGGCGTTGGCGGCGGTGTTCAGTGAAGCGCTCGGCGCCTGGTGCGACACACCCGAATTGTTGCTCAACCTGCCGCTGTTCAACCGCACACCGCTGCATGCCGACGTCGATCGCCTGGTCGGGGATTTCACTTCGTCGATCCTGCTGGCCTGGGATGGCCGGGTCGCCGGCACGTTTGCCGCACGGGCCAGCGCCCTGCAACGCCGCTTCCACAACGATGCCGCGCACAGTGTGTTTTCCGGCCTGGAGGTGTTGCGCGAACTGTCCCGCCAACGCGGTGAGCAGGTGCTGGCACCCGTGGTGTACACCAGCGCGCTGGGCCTGGGCGAGCTGTTCGCCGAGGGTGTACAGGCCAGCTTCGGCCAGCCGGCATGGATCATTTCCCAAGGCCCCCAGGTGTGGCTCGATGCGCAGGTCACCGAGCTGGACGGCGGCATCCTGGTCAACCTCGATGCGCGTGAAGGGCTGTTCGCCGACGGTGTGCTGGATGGCATGTTCAACGCCTATACCGACCTGCTGCAACACCTGTGTTTTGACCCTGCCGCCTGGCATCAGGCACCGCCTGCACTGATCCCTGCCGAACAACTGGCAGTGCGCCAAGCCGTGCAAGGCCGGCGTGTGGCCCTGCCCGTCAAGCGCCTGCATGAAGCGTTTTTTGCCCAGGCATGCCTGACACCCACCTTGCCCGCGCTGCTGCATGGCAACCATCAAGTCATCGGCTATGGCGAGCTGGCCTTGCGTGCCCTGCAACTGGCGGCGTACCTGGAAGACCAAGGCATCCAGCGCGGCGATGTGGTGGCGCTGCAACTGCCCAAGGGCCCCGAACAAGTCATCGCGGTGCTGGGCATCCTCGCCTGCAGCGCCACGTACCTGCCCATCGGCATCGACCAGCCCGACGCGCGTTGCCAGAAAATCTGCAAAAGCTCAGGTGCGCGGTTGCTGCTCAAGACCCTGCCACCTGCGGGCCCCGCGCTGGACGCGCCCCGGCCCGGTGCGGTCAGCGACCTGGCCTACATCCTCTATACCTCCGGTTCCACTGGCGAACCCAAGGGCGTGGAAATCAGCCACCTGGCCGCCGCCAACACCGTGGACGACCTGCAGCGGCGCCTCCAACTGAACCCCGATGACCGCATCCTCGCGCTCTCGGCGCTGGAGTTCGACCTGTCGGTGTTTGATCTCTTTGCCGCGCTGTCCACCGGTGCGGCGGTGATTGGCATCGAGCCCGAAGCGCAGCGGGATGCCCTGCGCTGGCGTGAACTGGCCTTGCTGCACCGCGCCAGCGTGCTCAACTGCGTGCCGGCGCTGCTGGACATGTTGCTTGGTTGCGCACCGGTCGACGCCCGCCTGCCGCTGCGTGCGGTGTTGCTGGGCGGTGACAAAGTCGCCCCGGACCTGGCACCAAGATTGTGGGCCCAGGCGCCGGGCTGTCGCTTCATGGCCTTGGGCGGCGCCACCGAAGCGGCGATCCACTCGACGCTGTTCGAAGCCCTCCCCGGCCAACTGCGGCATTGGCACTGCCTGCCCTACGGCAAACCGCTGGACAACGTCAGCCTGCGCATCGTCGACTGCCAGGGCCATGACTGCCCGGACTGGGCGGCCGGTGAGCTGTGGATCGGCGGCGCCGGGGTTGCGCAGGGCTATCGCGGCGACCACGTGCGCAGCGCCGAGCGCTTTGTCGACTATCAAGGCCTGCGCTGGTACCGCACCGGCGACCGTGCGCGCTACCACCCCGACGGCAATGTTGAATTCCTCGGGCGTACCGACTTCCAGCTCAAGCTGCACGGCTACCGCATCGAAGCCGGCGAAGTCGAACAGGCACTGCTGGCCTGCCCAGGCGTGGAGCACGCCACAGCGCTGCTGGCCGGCCAGCAATTGGCGGCTGTGGTACGCCTGGCGCACGGCCCCGCGCAGCCCGCGCCAGTCAACCTGCCGGGCCTGGCCGAGCGCTTGCCGGCGTATATGATTCCGTCATTCATTCTCGGCTGCGCGCAGTTGCCCTTGACCAGCAATGGCAAGGTCGACCGCAAGGCGTTGCACGCCTGGCTCGCCCAGCACAGCCCGGCGCAGCAGGCCAACCTGACACCGCCCTGCGGCCTCATCGAACAGCAGGTGGCCCGCGCCTGGCAGCAGTTGCTCGGCTGTGGCGAGGTGTGCCGCGAGCACAATTTCTTCGCCCTGGGCGGCGACTCCCTGAGCGCTACCCGCCTGGTGCGGCTGCTCGCCGAAAACGGGTTGGGCGGTGCACGTATCGCCCAGGTGTTTGCCAAGCCCGTGCTGGCGCAGTTTTGTGCCGACCTGCATCAACAGGCCCGGGCCGAACCCGCGCGTACCGTTGTTGCAGACCCGGCGCAACGCCACGCGCCCTTCCCCATGACCGAGGTGCAACAGGCCTACTGGCTGGGCCGCGATCCCAGCCTGGTGCTGGGGGGCGTAAGTTGCCACTTCTACCGTGAATACGACATCGAGGACCTCGACCTGCCGCGCCTGCAACGCGCCTTGCGGCGCTTGATCGAGCGCCACGAAATGCTGCGTGCCGTGTTCGATCACACCGGCCAGGCGCGCATCCTGCAACAAGTCCCCGACTTCGTGATCGGCCAGGGCCACGCCAGCCTCGACGACCTGCGCGAGCACTGTGCCCATCGCGTGTTCGCCCCACACCAATGGCCGCTGTTCGACGTGCAAGCGGTGACCCACGGCCGGCACACACGCCTGGCGATCAGCCTGGACAACCTGATCCTCGATGCCCTGAGCATCCTGCGTTTCTACGCCGAGCTCGATACCCTGTACCGCGAACCCGACGTAGCGCTGGCACCGTTGGATCTGTCGTTCCGCGATTACCAATTGCAGTGCGCCGCAGCACCTGCCGAGCTGCAAGCCGCGCAGCGCTTCTGGCAGGAACGCCTACCCGAATTGCCACCCCACCCGCAATTGCCGCTGGCCGCCGACCCGGCCAGCCTGGGCCGGCCGCGCTTTGAACGGCTGCAGGGGCAGATCGACGCCAGCGCCTGGCAAGCGATCCTGGCCAAGGCCCAGCTACATGGGCTCACCGCCTCGGCGGTGCTGCTCTGCGCCTTTGCCGAAACCCTCGGCCGCTGGAGCGCACGCCCGGACCTGAGCCTCAACCTCACGTTGTTCGATCGCCGCCCCCTGCACCCACAGATCGACCAGGTCATGGGCGACTTCACGTCGCTGACCCTGCTCGGTTATGTGCCGGTGGCGGGTGAACGTTGGGTCGACCGCGCACGACGCACCCAGCAATCCCTGGGCGAGGCGCTGGAGCACCGTTGCCTGGGGTCGGTCAGCCTGCTGCGCCAGCTGGCCCGGGGCAACGGCGAACAACAGGTGAACATGCCAGTAGTGTTCACCAGTGCCCTGGGCGTGCCGGAGGGTACGGCGGCGCCGGTGGATGGCCCGTTTGCCCACCAGGTGTTCGGCCTGACACAAACCCCGCAAGTGTGGCTCGACCACCAGGTCGTCGAAGCCAACGATGGCATCGCCCTGAACTGGGACCGTGTGGTCGGCCTGTTTCCCGAAGGCCTGGTCGAAGCGATGTTCGACGCTTACCTGCATAGCCTCAACTGGTTGGCCGAGCACGCCTGGGACAGCGCTCCACCCGACCTGCTGCCCCAGGCCCAGGCGCAACGGCGTGCCCAGCTCAACGCTCCGGTCGACCGAGTGCCGGGAGACCCGACGCTGCACCAGGGCTTCTTCGACCAGGCACGCCATGCTCCGCAACGCACGGCACTGCTATGGGGTGAACACGGCACGCTGAAATACGGCGAACTGGCCGACCGTGCACTGCGTATCGCCCACAGCCTGATGGACGCAGGCGTCGCACCCGGTGACCTGGTGGCCGTGTCCCTGGCCAAGGGGCCACAGCAGGTCGCCAGTGTGTTGGGCATTCTGGCGGCCGGTGCCGCGTACCTGCCGGTGGGTGTCGACCAGCCGTTGCAGCGCTGCCAGCGCATCCTGCAACAGGCCGGCGTGACCCTGATGCTCGCCGAGCACGACCCGCAACTGCCCGGCGTCAAACACCTCAAGCCGTCCACCGCGCTGAAGGCCGAACCGCTGGCGGCACCACGCCCCCTCGCGGCGGGTGAACTGGCCTATGTGATCTACACCTCCGGCTCGACTGGCCAGCCCAAGGGCGTCGAAATCACCCACCGCGCAGCGATGAATACCGTGGCCGAGATCAACCGTTGTTATGACATCCACGCCACCGACCGGGGCCTGGCTCTGTCGGCGCTGGACTTCGACCTGTCGGTGTACGACCTGTTCGGCCTGCTCTCGGTGGGCGGCGCCGTTGTGCTGATCGACGAAGACCAGCGCCGCGATGCCCGCGCCTGGCTCAAGGCATTGCAACAGCACCGCGTGACCCTGTGGAACAGCGTGCCGGCGCTGCTCGACATGCTGCTGGAAGCCAATGCCCAAGACCGTCAACCCCTAGCCTTGAAAGTCGCGCTGCTGTCCGGTGACTGGATCGGCCTCGACCTGCCGCAACGCCTGCAAGACCAGGCCCCTGGTTGCCGCTTTATCGCCCTCGGCGGCGCGACTGAAGCGGCGATCTGGTCGAATCACTTCGAGGTGCAACAGCCACTGCCGGGCTGGCGTTCGATCCCCTACGGCGTGCCGTTGGCCAACCAGGCCTACCGGGTGGTCGACGCCCTGGGCCGTGACTGCCCGGATTGGGTCACAGGGGAATTGTGGATCGGCGGCGCCGGCGTCGCGCGCGGCTATCGCCACGCGCCTCAGTTGAATGCCGAACGTTTTGTCGACGGTTGGTATCGCACCGGTGACCTCGGCCGCTACCACCCCGATGGCCTGCTGGAGTTTCTCGGGCGCGCCGACAGCCAGGTGAAGGTCCGTGGCCATCGCATCGAGCTGGGCGAAATCGAAGCCGCCCTGGCTCGCCACCCCTGCGTGAACAGCGCCGTGGCACTGGTCGTCGACAAGCGTCTGATGGCCGCCGTCACTGCCAGCACCTGCGCCGAGGTGCTGGCGCAACACCTGGAGCAGTGCCTGCCGGCGTACATGCGCCCGGAACAGATCCTGGTGCTGGAGCGCCTGCCATTGAGCAGCAACGGCAAGGTCGACCGCCGTGCGTTGCTCGCCCCCTTGACCGCCGCTGCCCAGCCACGGGCGACGGTGGATGAGCAACCGCTGAGCGCCGGCGAACAAGTGATCGCCGAGCTCTGGCAGCACTTGCTCAAGGTGTCGAGCGTATCGCGCCACGACAACTTTTTCCGCCTGGGCGGCGACAGCCTGCTGGCCACGCGCTTTCTCGAAATGCTGCGCAGCCGCCTTGGCGTGGAACTGCCCATGGGCCAGTTGTTCGGTGCCGCCAGCCTGCTGGAAGTGGCGCAGACCCTCGAACGCCTGCCCTCCCCGCACACCGTTGAAGAAGGCGTTATCTGATGCCCGCGCAACCTCCCTTTTTTCCAGGAGCTGTACCCATGCCAGCCGCCAAACTGCTAAGTGAACTCAAGTCCCTGGGCGTCGAACTCTGGCCCCAGGATGGACAACTGAAATTCCGTGCGCCCCAGGGCCTGCTCGACACCGAACGCATGGCGCAACTGCGCGAACACAAGCAACAGATCCTGCACCTGCTTGAGGCACAGGAGCGCCCGCCCGTGTACGCCGACCCGGCACAGCACCACGCGCCCTTCCCCCTCACCGATGTGCAGAACGCCTACCTGCTGGGCCGCCAATCGTCCTTCGGCTACGGCAATGTCGCGTGCCATGGCTACCTGGAACTGAGCTGGCCGACTCTCGACCCGCAGCAGGTGGAACAGGCCTGGAACCGTCTGATCGCCCGCCACGACATGCTGCGCGCAGTGATCGCCAGCGAAGGCTCGCAACGGGTGCTGGCCGACGTCGCCCACTACCCGCTGGCCATCGCCGACCTGCGTGGCGCCACCCGCGAGCAGCACCAGCAGGCGGTGCAACAGATTCGCCAGGTCATGGAGCAGAAGCTCTACCCCACCGAGGTCTGGCCGCTGTTCGAGCTGCGCCTGAGCCGCAGCGACAACGGCGACACGCTGCATTTTTCCATGGACTCCCTGATCGCCGACTGGGCCAGCGCGCAGTTGCTGTTCAATGAGTTGGAGCTGTTGCTGCAGGATCCCCAGGCAACCTTGCCGGCCCTCGACATCACCTTCCGCGACTACCTGCTGGCCGAACGCAGTCTGCTCGAAGGCAGCCGCCACCAGCGCGACCGTGACTACTGGCTGGCACGCATCGACGCGTTGCCCGCCGCCCCACAGCTGCCGGCGCCCCTGAGCGGCGAAGACACCCGCGTGCCACGTTTCCAGCGGCACTCGGCGCAGCTCGACCCGCAGCCATGGGCCGCGCTGAAAACCGCCGCCAGCGAACGCGGCCTCACCCCCTCTATCGTGGTGCTGGCGGCCTATGTCGCGACCTTGCAGCGCTGGAGCCAGCAGCCCGCTTTCAGCCTCAACCTGACGTTGCTCAACCGCCTGCCACTGCACCCGCAGGTGGATCGCCTGGTGGGCGACTTCACCTCGGTCAGCCTGTTGCAGGTCAACGATCCAGAGGGCCAGGACTTCACCGCCCAGGCACGCCAGTTGGGCAGCCAGTTGTTTGCCGACCTGGAACACCGGTTGTTCTCCGGCATCCAGGTCATGCGCGAAATCGGTCGTCGACGCGGGCGTGAAGCTGCGGCCATGCCGGTGGTCTTCACCAGCGCTATCGGCCTGGGGATTGAGGCACCGCCGGCCAGTCAACGCCGGGTTGGCCACGGCATCACCCAGACGCCGCAAGTCACCCTCGATTGCCAGGTGATGGATGACGCCAACGGCTTGCACATCCACTGGGACGTGCGCCAGGGCGTGTTCCCCGACGGCCTGGTGGAGGACATGCAGCAGGCCTTCGTCGCCGAGCTGCAGTTGCTGGCCCTGGACCCGGCAGCCTGGGAACATCCGGTGCAAGTGCCGCTGCCAGCCTGGCAACAACGTGAACGCCTGGCGGCGAATGCCACCGCCGCCCCGTTGCCCACCGGTCGTCTGCACGACGGCCTGCTGGCCATGGCCTGGGAGCATCCCCACGCCCTGGCGGTGATCGACGCCAGTGGCAGCCTGACCTACGCCGCCCTTGCCGAACGCGCGCTGGCGGTGGCGGCAGCCCTGCGTAAAGCGGGATGTGACGCACAGGAACCGGTGGCGATCCTGATGCCCAAGGGCCTCGACCAGGTGGTCGCGGCCTACGGCGTGCTGCTCGCCGGTGCCGCCTACCTGCCCCTGGACAATAACGCCCCGGCCGCGCGCCGCGACCGCGTGCTGCGCAGCGCCAAGGTGCGGCATGTGCTGGGCCACTCCCTGGCGCAGTCACAGACGCCGTTGCCCGAGACATTGCAATGGCATGCGGTGGACCGGCTGCCCTCGGCAGGCGCGGATTTCGAGCTGATCGAAGGCAGCCCCGATGACCTTGCCTACGTGATCTACACCTCCGGCTCCACGGGCGAGCCCAAGGGCGTGATGATCAGCCATCGCGCCGCGCTCAATACCGTGCAGGACATCAACCGACGCTTCGAGGTCAACGCCGATGACCGCGTACTTGGCCTGGCGCAGTTGAGTTTCGACCTGTCGGTGTATGACCTGTTCGGCCCCCTCGCCGTGGGCGGAACCCTGGTGCTGCCCGACCCGGCACGCGGCGCCGATCCATCGCACTGGGCCGAGCTGGTCCAGCGTCATCAAGTCACGCTGTGGAACTCGGTACCGGCACAGCTGCACATGCTCGCCGACTACCTGCACGCCGAACCCCGCCCGCTGGACAGCCTGCGCCTGGCCTTGCTGTCCGGTGACTGGATCCCGCTGAACCTGCCAACCCAACTCCAGGCGCTGTTGCCCAAGCTGACACTGGTGGGTCTGGGCGGCGCTACCGAAGCCTCGATCTGGTCGAACCTGCACCCTATCGGCGCCATCGACCCGGCGTGGCGCAGCATTCCCTACGGCCTGCCGTTGGCCAACCAGGGCTTTCGGGTACTCGACAGCCACTGGCGCGATGCACCGACCTGGGTGCCGGGCGACCTGTATATCACCGGTGTCGGCCTGGCCCAGGGCTACCTGGGCGATCCGGACTTGAGCGATGCACGCTTCTTCCCCCACCCGCTCGACGGGCAGCGTCTGTACCGCAGCGGTGACCGTGGCCGCTACCTGCCGGGGGGTGAACTGGAATTCCTTGGCCGTGAAGACGGCCAGGTAAAGATTCGTGGGCATCGGGTAGAACTCGGTGAGGTCGAGGCTGCTCTGCTCGCCATCCCCGGCGTGGACAGCGCGGTCAGCCTGGTCAGTGGCGACCTGCTGGCGTTCGTTACTGCCGCACGCGCCGAACCCGAGCCGCTGCCAGGCGCGCCGTTGCTCACGGCGGTCAAACGTTATGCCGACAGCCAGGTGGGCAGCTTCGATGCACAGCAAGTACGCGAGTACCAGGCTGACCTGAGTGCCGCCGCGTTGAGTTCGATGCTGGAGGTGCTGCTCAAGACCGGACTGTTCAGCGGCGACCTTGCCGAACCGGACGCCGCGACAATACTGCATGCCTTGCAGGCCGAGCCGCGCCACCACTGGCTGGTGCGCCGCTGGTTGGGTGCGCTGTGCGAGGCCGGCCTGCTGCACCACGCACACGCACGCTATCGCCTGGCGCAGGCCGCGCCCAACCCGGCGCTGGCCTGGGGCCGAGTGGAACAGGCCGTCGCCTCGGGGCTGTGCAGCCAGGCGTTGCTCGACTACCAGCTCAACCATGTGTGGCAATTGCCGCAACTGCTCAAGGACGAGGTCAACCCGTTCGACCTGCTGTTCCCCCAAGGCCAGTTGGACCTGGCCTTGCAGTTGTACGGCGGGGACGCGGTGTCGCGCTACAACAACCACAGCATCGCTGCGCTGATCAACCGCCTGGCTACCCACCATGAAGGTGACGGCCCGCTGCGCATCCTCGAAATCGGCGCCGGCACCGGTGCCACCAGCGCGCCGGTCATCGGCCTGCTCGACGGCCTGGAAGTCGATTACCTGTTTACCGACATGACCGCGTTTTTCCTGCCGGCGGCCAAGCAGCGCTTTGCCGAATACGCCTGGGTGCGCTACGGCGTGCTGGACATCGACCAGGCTATCCGGCCCCAAGGCCTGGCCAGCAACAGCGTGGATATCGTGCTCTGCGCGGGCATGCTCAATAGCGTCAAGGACATCGACAACGCCCTCGGCCAGATCACCGAGTTGCTCAGCCCCGGCGGTTGGCTGGTGTTCAGCGAGCCCACCGGCGAATGGCCGGCGATCCTGCTGACCCAGGGTTTCATGATGACGCCGGTCAATGGCGATCACGACCAGGGCCGCAGCGGCCTGCGCGGCGGCGAGATCTGGCAGGCACGGGTCAAGGCCTTCGGTGGCGAGTGCCTGCCCGCCCTGCTCCAGGCCGACCACCCGCTGGCCACCCTCGGCATGCAGGTATTCGCCGCCCGCTTCAAGGCCGGCGTGCAGCGCCTGAGCGTCGACAGCCTGCGCCGCGCCCTGGCCCAGCGCCTGCCGGACTACATGTTGCCGGCGCACCTGCAAGTGCTCGACCGCTTGCCGCTGACCGCCAACGGCAAAGTCGACCGCAACACGCTGGGCGGCTGGCGCCCCGCCGCCGATGCCCAGACGTCGAGCAGCCTGGAAGCACCGAGCGATCCGCTTACCGCCGAGTTGTGCCGCGTATGGGCCGACGCCCTGGGGCTGGCGCAGATCGGCGTCGATGACAGTTTCTACGAAAAAGGCGCCGACTCGCTGATCCTCGCCCGCGTCGCCGGCCAACTGCGCGAGCAACTGCCCCAGGCCCAAAGCCTGAGCTACGACACCCTGCTGCGGCAGATGCTCAACGAGCCGAATGTCACCGCCCTCGCACGCCTGCTCAACCAGGGCGAAATCACGCCAGGCGCGATTGCTGCCAGCGGTGAGGTGCGGCGCTCCTCCAGCAGCAACGCGCTGGTGGTGCCGTTTGGCGGGGGGGAGGTCGGCCCGGTGCGGGTGATGTTCCATGCCGCCCTCGGCACCCTGGACTATTTCCAGCACCTGGGCCGCGCCCTCGCCGACCAGCAGGCCGGTCCGGTGATCGGCTTTGCCGTGGCCGACACGGCGCAGTACCTGGCCCTGGAGCCCAAGCGCCTGATCGAGAGCGTGGCCCAGGACTACGCCGAGCGCTTGATCGCCGACGGCCATCAACGCTTCCAGTTGATCGGTTACTGCCTCGGCGGGCTGCTGGCCACCGAGGTTGCCCGGCGCTTGCTCGAACGCGGCATGGAAGTGGTCGACCTGAGCCTGATCGACAGCATTCCCATGTTCATCGACACCGACGAAGAGCTGGCCTATGAGGCGATCTTCGTGCCCAACCTGAACCTGGACCCGGTGAAAACCGTGTTCGGCGCACACATTGAAGACTATGACGTGTACCGCGCCATCGACCTGCTGATGGCCCGCGACAACCGCCGCGTGCCCGCCGGCGCCATGGCCGCGTTGCGCGGCGATCCGGGGCTGGACGCTCTGGCGCTGGCGGTACAGCAGCAATCGGCGCGTAGCCAGGAGGAACGGCTGGCCGAATACGCACGCCTGGCCTCGGGCCAGGCCGGCGTGCCGATCGGCCCCGAACTGGTGCCGACCCTGTTTCGCGTGTGCCGCCACAGCATGCGTGCGGCGCGGTTCGACCCGCCGCCATTCCTCGGCAACATGACCTACCTGCGCTGCCTGGAGCAGCAATCGTTCGGCATCACCGGCGGCGTCGGTCATCTGGCGGCGCCGTTCTGGGAAGACGCGTGCCTGGGCCGCTTCGAGCTGATCGACGTGCCCGGCAACCACTTCAGCGTGATCGAACCGCCCCACGTCCACACCGTCACTGCGCACCTGCTCGAGGCCCTTCGGAAAAACTCATGACCACTGCCCTGGATACCTTGAAACACCCGGTCAACCGCCTGATCCGCCTCGGTGTGGCGTTCGCCGCCCTCGGCGCATTGGTCAACCTCGTGCCCTTTATCGGCCTCACCGAACTGGGCCGCTTGCTGTTGGCCGGTAACGCCGACCGTCACACCCTCTGGCTGTGGGCCGCGCTGGTGGTGATCGCCCTGAGCCTGGGGTGGATGGCCAGCGGCGCGGCGCTGTGGCTGACCCATGTGGCCGACCATCGCCTGCAATCGAGCTTGCGCGAAGCCATGGTGCGCAAACTCGGGCGCGTGCCGTTGGGCTGGTACACCGACACCACCTCCGGCGCCGTGCGCAAGGTGGTGCAGGACGACCTCGAAGACCTGCATCACCTGATCGCCCACCATGCGGTGGAACTCACCGCGGCTATCGTCACACCGCTGGCGGGCTTGTTGTGGCTGGCCACGCTGAACTGGCGGCTGGCGCTGCTGGCGGTACTGACACTGCCCATCTACGCGGTGGCCTACACCCTGATGATGCGCGGCTTCGGCGCCAAGATGCAGTTGCTGGACAAGAGCATGACCCGCGTCAGCGCGGCGATTGTCGAGTTCGTGCACGGCATTGCCGTGGTCAAGGCGTTCGGCCAGGTCGGCCAGGCGCATCGCAGCTATCAGCAGGCGGTCGACCAGTTCAGCGAGCAGTACGCCGGCTGGGTCAAGCCGCTGCTGCGCCTGGAAGCCTTCTCTTCAATGGCCTTGAGTGTGCCGGTGATCCTGCTGGTGAGCCTGGGGGTCGGCAGCCTGTTGCTGGCACACGGCTGGATCACCCCGCTGGAACTGTTCGCCGAAACCCTGGTGGCGGTGGTCATCCCTCAATCGCTGCTGGTGATCAACCAAAGCCTTACGGCCCAGCGCACCGCCCTGGCGGCAGCCGATCGCATCGAAGCGCTGCTGGACATCGAGGAGCTGCCCACGCCCAAGGCCTGCGTCCAGCCCCAGGGCAGCGACATCCGCTTTGAACAGGTGCAGTTCGGCTACGACGCCGAGCACCTGATCCTCAAGGGCGTCGACCTGCACTGCCCGGCCGGCAGCGTGACCGCATTGGTCGGCGCCTCCGGTGCCGGCAAGTCGACCCTGGCCAAGCTGGTGCCGCGCTTTCATGACGTCAACGCCGGCCGCATCTGCGTGGGTGGCGCCGATGTGCGCGAGATCGACCCGCGCCAGTTGTACCAACAGGTGGGCTTCGTGTTGCAGGACGCGCAACTGGTGCACGGCACCGTCGCCGACAACCTGCGCCTGGGCCGTCCCGACGCCAGCGATGCAGAGGTCGAGGCGGCGGCGCGATCGGCGCAGATCCATGCGCGTATCCAGGCCCTGCCCCGGGGTTATCAATCGGTGATCGGCGAAGACGCGATCTTCTCCGGTGGCGAGGCGCAGCGCGTGTCCATCGCCCGCACCCTGCTGGCCGACACGCCGGTGCTGATCCTCGATGAAGCCACCTCCCACGCCGACCCCGAATCCGAAGCACTGATCCAGGACGCCCTGTCGGCCCTGGCGCGTGGCCGCACGGTGCTGGTGATTGCCCATCGCCTGGCGAGCATCAGCGGGGTCGACCAGATCGTCGTCCTCGACCAGGGCCGCGTGCTGGAAAGCGGCCGCCATGAACACCTGCTGAAAGCCAACGGCGCCTATGCCCGACTGTGGCGAGCGGGTACCGAAACCCCTGCGCTGGAGATGTCCTTGTGATCCGTAGCCTTGTGACCTTACTGGGCCCGGCCCATGCCCCACGCCTCTACCGCTACCTTGCGTGGCTGGTGACCAGTGCCGTGCTGCAAGGCCTGGCCGTGGCCCTGCTGGTGCCGATCCTGCACGCATTGTTCGCCGGCGACCTGCCCACCGCCATGGCCTGGCTGGCGGGCCTGGCGGCAATGGTGGTGCTGACCTGCATCGCCCACTACCAGCAGGCCATGAAGGGCTTTGCCCTGGCCCTGCTGGTGCTGACGACCTTGCATGATCGCCTCGGCCAGCACCTGGTCAGCCTGCCGTTGGGCTGGTTCAACTCGGAAAAGGTCGGGCGCCTGTCGCGCAGCGCCACCAGTGGCACGTTGATGGTTACCGGTTTGTTTGCCCATTACCTGGGGCCGGTGGTGTCCGGGGTGGTGGTACCGGCCACGGTGGCGCTGACCCTGTTCGTGTTCGACTGGCGCCTGGGCCTGACAGCCGTGCTGTGTGCACCGCTGATCTATTTCACCCATCACTGGTCAGCCGCCGCCATCGGCAGCAACGATGCGCGGGTGGAAGCCGCCGCCACCCTGGCGGGCAACCGGGTGGTGGAGTTCGCCCGCTATCAGCAAGTGCTGCGCGCATTTGGCCGCACGCAGGACGGCTATGCGCCATTGCAGGCGGCCAACCAGGCGCAAAAGCTGGCAGGCGGGTCGATGCTGTCGCAGACCTTTCCCAAGCTGCTCGCCGGCGGTCTGACCGTGCAACTGGCCTTCGCGCTGCTGGTGGGCGTGGGCATTGCCCTGGCGGCCCACGGTGAAATCGATGCGATCCAACTGGTGGCCCTGCTCGCCCTGGCAGCGCGGTTCGTGGGGCCACTGGCCGAAGCCGCGGCACGCAGCGGCCTGTTGCGCATGGCCGGCAACGACCTGGATCAGTGGGTGGGCATCCTGCGTGAGCCACCGCTGCCCGAACCCGCCGTCAGCCAGCCCTTGTCGGCACCGGGCAGCCTGGCCTTCGAACAGGTGAGCTTCGCCTACCCCAGTGGCCCGACGGTGCTGCGCGACCTGACCTTCAACGCCCCGGCCCATTCGATGACCGCGATTGTCGGCGCCTCGGGCTCGGGCAAGACCACCGTCACCCGTTTGCTGATGCGCTTTTTCGATACCTCCGAGGGCAGCGTCAAGGTCGGCGGCGTGGACGTGCGCGAGCTGTCCAGCGAGGCACTGATGGCGCAGCTGTCGCTGGTGATGCAGGACGTGTACCTGTTCGACGACAGCCTCGAAGCGAATATCCGCGTGGGCAGCCCGGACGCCAGTGCCCGCGCAGTCGCCGAAGCGGCACGGCTGGCGGGCGTCGATGAAATCGTCGCGCGCCTGCCCCAGGGCTGGAACACGCCGGTGGGCGAAGGCGGCGCGTCGTTGTCCGGGGGGGAGCGCCAGCGCGTGTCCCTCGCGAGGGCGTTGCTCAAGCGCGCGCCGATCGTGCTGCTGGACGAAGCCACCGCTGCGCTCGACCCGCACAACGAAGCCTTCGTACAAGCGGCAATTCGCAGCCTGATGCAAAGCTCGACCGTGCTGGTGATCGCCCATCGACTGCCGACCATCATGGCCGCCGACCAGATCCTGGTGCTGGACGCAGGTCGCCTGGTGGAGTCCGGCACCCACGCGCACCTGCTCGGTCTCAACGGCCGCTACGCCGGGTTCTGGCATGACCGTCAACGCGCCGGCGGCTGGCGCCTGAATGCGCAGGCTCAGCCATGCTGATCGGGGTGCTGGGCGCCAGTGGCGACGTCGGCCTGGCCAGCGCGCGGGCCTTGTTGAGCCTGGGCCTGCACGACCTGCGCCTGGGCGGGCGTGACCCGCACAACGGCGCGCGCTGCCTGGCGCGACTCCAACTGCAATGGCCCGATGCACGGCTGCAATGGACGGCTGTGGACTTCAACGACACGCCAGCCCTGGCCAGGTTCGCCCGTGGCTGCGACGTGCTGCTCAACTGCGCCGGCCCGTCCTGGCGCGTCGCGGACCGCGCCGCGCAGGCCGCCTTGCAAGCCGATGCGCATTACGTCGATGCAGCCGGCGATATACACCTCGACCCGACCCTATGGCGTGGGCGCAGCGCGGTGCTTGGCGCGGGCCTGCAACCGGGGCTCACCGGCCTGCTGCCACGCTGGCTGGCTGCGCAGGGGTTCACTCGGGTGCAGGGCCTGACCAGCTATTTCGGCCTGCGCGACCAGTTCACGGCGGTGGCCGCCGATGACTTCCTGCAAGGGGCGGTGGATGGCTCCAGCGAGCCCCTGGCGGCCTGGCACAACGGCCGTTGCAGCCGCGCACTGAGGCGCCGTCGCGATGTGCTGCTGCCGTGTTTCCCCGGCCCGGTGCACGTGCTGCCCTACTTGAACCGGGAAGGCGAACGCCTGGCCAGGGACCTGCACCTGGAGACAGGCCAGTGGTTCAACGTGATGACCGACGGACACGTGCTCAAGGCCCTCGACCAGGCGCACAGCCTGCCGCGTGCCGACGCGGTGCAACGCTTATGCACGGCCAGCCAGTTGGACCTTAGTGGTCAGGCACCTTTCGTCACGTTGTTGCTGCAGCTCGATGGCCTGCGCGACGGCCAGGCGTGCACCCGCAGCCTGGTAGTCAGCGGCGCGGGCAATGCGGCACTGACCGGCGCCATGGCGGCGACCGCAATCGTGAGTGTGCTCGAAGGCGAAATCCGCCCCGGCTGCCATTACGCCGCCCACGCCTTGCCGCCCGTCGCCAGCCTTGAGCGCCTGCAACGCACCTCGGCGATCCATGCGCTGAACCTGCTGGACCACCCGCTCGAACACCTGCAACACGCCGAAGAAGGTTGCCTATGAACACCGCCCTCAACGCTCTGGAACAACTGAGCCTGGGCGTCATGGCCGACGTGCTCCTGCACACCCAGGCCTTGCCGGTGCAAGTGTGGCGAACAGCCGAACACCTAAACCAGGCCCTCGGCACGGCACCGCGTCATGCCTGGATTGTGCGGCGCTGGCTGGCAGCGTTGTCGCGTGCCGGCGCCGTGCGTGAAGACGGCGACCGTTTTGCCTGGCACGGCACGCCGCCACAAGCAGCAGTCGGTGATTTGCCAGGGTTGTATGCCGAACTGGGCTTCCCGCCGAGCATGGCGCAACTGCATGCCCAGGTCATCGAGCGCCTGCCCGAGTTGCTGCGCGACCACATCGCCCTGGCCCCTTTGCTGGTGCTTGCAGGGGACCCGGTGGCGGTACTCGGTGCGTACCAGCACAACCACTTCACCGCCGCGATCAACCAGGCGCTGGCGGCCCGCGCGCGGGAAGCCGGCTCGGCCGGCGAGGTGCTGCACGTGCTGGAACTCGGCGCCGGCGCCGGTTGCACCACCCGCGCGGTGCTGGCGGCCCTGGAAGACCGCGAAAAGGCCTATCGCTTCACCGACCTCAGCGCCCTGTTTACCGGCGCGGCTCGTCGCCAGTTCCGCCTGGAGCCCGGTTTGCAATGCAGCCTGCTGGACCTCGACCGCGACTTCAGCGAACAGGGCATCGAGCCCCGCAGCCAGGACCTGGTGATCGCCGGAAACGTGCTGCACAACGCCTGCGACCTGCCGCGCAGCCTGGCGCGAATCCGCGCCTGCCTGCGCGACGGCGGCAACCTGCTGTTCAGCGAATCCATCGCCGACAACCCAGCGATGCTGACCTTCATGCACCTGTTGCTGTCGCCGCCCGCCGGGGCCCCGCCAAGGGTCACCGATGAGGTGTTCATGGGGCCCGACGCCTGGCGCCAGGCCTTGCACGTCGCGGGCTTCGAATTGCTCGACCTATGGCCCGCCGCGTCAGACCCGCTGGCTGCCGCCGGGCAACGTCTGTTTCATGCCACAGGAGTTTCATGATGAACGTCGACACCCTGCTGATCGACCTGCCCTTCGGTCCCCACCCGTGGCACTTGCCGGCGTTGACCGATCTGGGCAGTCATCACCTGGCCCCGCCACGCCTGTTGGCCGTACTCGAACGCCAGCGCCCCGGCGTGGTGGTGATGGGCGCCGAACAACTGGAGCGGCTGCTGGACTTCCCCGCCCTGCCCTTGAGCGACCTCAGCCACCTGGAGCAAGTGGTGTTTATCAGCACTCGACCGGGCGACTGGCCGCTGGCAGAACGGGCGGCCGCCCAACTCAATTGCCGCGTGCAGGGGTTCACCCAGGTCCAGGACGAATGGCGCGACCTGGCCAACGTCAAGCGTGCCCATCAGCGCTGGCGCGAGCGCGCCCTGGACCACCCCCAGGTGAGTGCGGTCGCGCTGCATGGCCAGACACTGTTCGCGGTGCCGCACGCCTGTGCGATCACGCCGGTAGACGATCATCTGGCCGCGACCGAGGCTGCCCTCGACCAGCAGTTTGACGCGGCACAACTGACCGAGGCGGTGCGCCTCAATGATCGACTCGGCCACGCCGCGCTGCTGTCGATGCTCAACGGGCTGGAGCATTGCGGGCTGCTGCCCGCGCCGCTCAATGACGTGGCCCAAAGCCTGGCGCTGGCCGGCATTGCACCCGGCCACCGGCCTTTGATTGCACGCTGGCTCGACGTGCTGCAATCCCAAGGCCTGTTGCAGCGAACCGCCGACCGGTTGCAACCCACCCTCGACGCGAGTGCCTGGAGCGATGCCGCCCTGGAAGGTATCTGGGCGCAGTTGAGCGGGGACTGGGCGCGCAACACCGGCGGCAGCGGCACCCTCGACTACGCACGGGACAATGCGCGCCAATTGCCGTCGCTGATGCGCGGAGAGTGCGCGGCAGTGCACCTGCTGTTTCCCGAAGGCCGCACCGAACGTGCGGCGGCGCTGTACCGCGAGAGCCTGGCGGCGCAATACCAGCACCGCGCCGTCGCCCACTGGATCGGCGCCTGGGCCGCACGCCAGCCGGCCGGTGTGCCGCTGCGCGTGCTGGAAGTCGGAGCTGGCACCGGTTCCACCACCCAGGCGGTGTTACCCGCGTTGGCGAATGCCCCCGTGGACTACCTGTGCACCGACCTGTCGCGCTACTTCAGCGAACACGCCGCCGAGCGGCTCAAGGACTGGCCGTGGGTGCGCCACAGCGTGTTCGATATCGACCGGCCGGCCGTGTCCCAGGGTTATCCAAGCCAGACCTGGGACCTGATCGTCGCCGGTGGCGTGCTGAATGCCGCTCGCGACACCGAGCGCTCCCTGGCCACCCTGCTCGCCCTGCTCAAGCCCGGCGGCTGGCTGGTGTTCAGCGAACCGACCCAGGAGGAATTCTGGGTCATGGCCTCTCAGGCCTTCATGCTCAACCAGGCCAGCGACGAACGCCAACTCAGCAGCGCCACCTTCCTCGACCTGGCGCAGTGGCAAAGCGCATTGGCGCGGGCCGGGTTCCACGGCAACCGCAGCCTGCCCGCCACCACACACCCACTGGCAAACCTTGGCCATCGCGTATTCGTGGCCCAGGTACCGGCCCAACGCCTGAGCCGCGCCGCATTGGCGACCCATCTAGACAACCCCGAGTTGCAGCTTGAGCTGCTAGACCATTTGCCCGACCTCAGCACCGCCAAGGACTTGCCATGACCCCGCTGGCCTACCCTTTCAACCGCTTCACCGACCTGAAGCTGGCCGAGCCTTATCGCCATGCCCAGCAGGCACCGGGACTGTTGCGCATCCAGATGCCCATCGGCGCCCCCGCCTGGCTCGCCACCCGCTATGACGACGTGCGCCTGGTCCTGGGCGACCGGCGCTTCAGCCGCAGCGAGGCGTTTCGCCGGGACGATAGCCCGCGTGCCTTTCCGCGCATCGCCGGTGGCATCGTGATGATGGACCCGCCACAACTCACGCGGATCCGTTCGCGCGCTGCCCAGGCCTTCACCCGCCGCCGCGTCGAAGCCCTGCGCCCGCACGCCCGCGACTACGCCCACCAGTTGATCGACCGCATGCTCGCCGCCGGCCCGCCTGCCGACCTGGTCAACGACTACGCCCTGCCGCTGCCCCTGGCGCTGATCTGCGAGCTGCTCGGTGTGCCCGTGCAGGACCGTGATCGCTTCA
The DNA here is from genome assembly GCF_000612585.1 of Pseudomonas sp. CHM02. Classification (GTDB taxonomy): domain Bacteria; phylum Pseudomonadota; class Gammaproteobacteria; order Pseudomonadales; family Pseudomonadaceae; genus Aquipseudomonas. The sequence continues at coordinate 158,259 of NZ_JFCA01000003.1, read as the reverse complement.
AGGTGTGGAACGATTCACTGCTGTCGACCCGCGCCGAGGACGCAGCCCAGACCCAGCGTCACCTGGGCGAACTGGCCGCGTACATCAAAGGCCTGGTGGCCGAACGTCGACGCGAACCGCGCGATGACTTCATGACCGCCCTGACCCAGGCCGACGAAAAAGGTGAGTCCCTCAACGAGGAGCAACTACTGCTGTTGTGCATTGCGATCCTGGTCGCCGGTTACGAAGGCAGTGCCTCGCAGATCCCCAATTTCATCCAGGTGCTGCTGGACAACCCCGCACAGTGGCAACAGCTCAAGGCCGATCCAGAGCAGATACCACAGGCGGTCGAAGAGCTGCTGCGCTACATCCCGCTGGCCTCGGCGGCGATGTTTGTGCACTACGCGCTGGAAGACATTCAGGTCGGTGAAACCCTGGTGCGCCAGGGCGAGGCCGTGTTCGCCTCGATCGGCGCCGCCAACCATGACCCGGCACGCTTTGAAAACCCGCAGGCGCTGGACCTGCAACGGGATGCCAGCGGCCACTTCGGCTTCGGTCACGGCCTGCACCACTGCATCGGCTCGGCCCTGGCACGGGTGGAATTGCAGGAGGCGATGCACGCCCTGGTGGTGCGCCTGCCCGGCCTGCAACGCTGCGGCGAAGTGCAATGGAAAACCGCGACGTTCTTTCGCGGCGCCCACTGCCTGCCGGTGACCTGGTCATGAGCCGCGTCCCTGCGCGCAAGCGCGTGATCGTCGCCGGCACCGCGTTTGGCCGTATCTACCTGCAAGCCCTGGCACGCGCCCATGCCGACTATGAACTGGCGGGCATCCTGTCACGCGGCAATGCCTACTCACGCGCCTGCGCCGCTCACTATGGCGTGCCGCTGTATGAGACTGTCGAGCAGGTGCCGGATGACGTCGACATCGCCTGCGTGGTGGTGCGTTCCGGCGCCACCGGTGGCGCCGGCAGCGAGCTGGCCCAGCCACTGCTGCGGCGGGGCATCCACGTGCTGCAGGAACACCCGGTGCACCACCGCGAAATCGCCGCGTGCATGCAGGCCGCACGCCAGGGCCAGGCGGCCTATGCAGTGAATACGCTGTACCCGAATATCCTCGCGATCCGGCGTTTTCTCGCCGTGGCCGAGTACCTGCGCGAACAGCAGGGGCTGGCGTATATCGACGCGGCCTGCAACAGCCAAGTGGCGTACCCGCTGCTGGACATTCTCGGGCGCCTGACCGGTGGCCTTCGGCCTTGGGTGTTCGCAGCGCCGGCCGCCGGGGCCGGGGCACACCCCTTCACACGGCTCAACGCCAGTTTCAACGGTGTGCCGATCAGCCTGCGCGTCCAGAACCAGGTGCACCCCCAGGACCCGGACAACCATTCCTTCCTGCTGCATCGCCTCGAAGTGGGCTGCGAAGCCGGCGTGCTGAGCCTGGGCGACACTCATGGCCCGGTGCTGTGGAACCCGCGCCTGCACGCCCCACGGGACAACACCGACCGCCTGATCATGGCCGGCCCCGCCAGCGAACGCCTGGCCGGACCGACGATGGTGGTGCTCGACCCGCAGACCCCGGCGAGCTACCACCAGGTGTTCAACCAGGTCTGGCCGGATGCAGTCACTGTCGCCCTCGGCGAACTGTGTCGAGACATCGACGACCCCGCGCGCCGCCTGCGCAGCGGTGTGTGGGCCACCGAGGTGTCCATGGCCTGGCGCGAAATGAACAGCCTGATCGGCATGCCTGAACTGATCGAGCCAGCGGTGCCGCGTGCGCTGCCACTGGCCGACCTCCACGCCTGTGCCGACGCCGTGCAACCCCCTTGCGGTGACGACACCGCCCAACTGTTGGGAGCCCTGCCGCTTTGAACACTGCCCAATTCCCTTCCGCTTGCAGCCATGTGCTGCTGTGGGTGCGCGACTTGCACCAGGCCGTGGCGAATTTCCGTGCCGCCGGCTTCGAGGTCACTTACGCCACCGCCGAAGCCAGCGCGCAACACGCGCACATCTGGTTCAGCCAGGGGCCAATCATCGAACTGCTGACCACGCCGCGTCACGCATGGCTGTTCAAGTGGCCCATCGACTGCCTCGCCGGCCGGGGTGCCGGGCGGCGCATGTTGCGTTGGGCCGCCCAAGGCGAAGGCTTCTGCGACCTGGCCCTGCTGTGCGAAGACCCGGCCCTGGTAGCACGCCTCAAAGGCCTGGCGGCCTGCGGCGTGCACATGGGGCGCACGGTGAACTGGCGACGCACCTGCGCCGATGGCAGCCAGACGCGCTTTCGCTTCGTGTACCCGCGCCATGACCGCCTGCCATTCCTGGTCACGCCCTACTCGCCGTCCCAGCACCCGGCGCGAAGGGTGCACCCCAATGGCGCCACCGGGCTGGCCGCGATTCACCTGGGCGTACACCCCGACGATCACGCCGCCCTCCACCTGCTGGCCGGCGATGACCCGCTGCTGCGCCTGCAACCTGCCACGCACACCGGCGTACAGGCGGTGCAAATCAGCGGCCTTGCGCACCCGCTGAATTTGCACGGCGCCCAGTTGCTGGACTGCCCGACTGCCCAAGGAGATTGCCATGCTTGATGGATGCACCGACTGGCCCGACGACTTTATCCACCGCTACCGCGAGCAAGGCTACTGGCGTGGCACCCCCCTGGGCGAACTGCTGCGCGAGCAGGCCCGGTGCACACCGCACAAGGAGGCCCTGGTGGACGGCGCCCGGCGCTGGAGTTACGCCGAACTCGACCAGCAGGCCGATCGCCTGGCCGCCGGCCTTGCCGAGCGCGGGCTGGTTGCCGGCCAGCGCGTGCTGGTGCAGTTGCCGAATATCGCCGAATTCTTCAGCCTGACCTTCGCCCTGCTGCGCCTGGGCGTCATCCCGGTGTTTGCGCTGCCGGCCCATCGCGAACATGAGCTGGCGCACCTGGCACACCTCAGCCAGGCGGTGGCCTATGTGATTGTCGACCAGCATCTGGGCTTCGACTATCGCCCGTTGGCACGCACGCTGCGTGAACAGGTGCCGAGCCTGCAACAGGTGTGGGTGGTCGGTGCCGCCGAGGAATTCGCGGCGCTGGCGCAGTGCATCGCCAGCCCGCGCGAATGGCCTGCGCCGGATTCGCGGGAGGTGGCGGTGCTGCTGTTGTCCGGTGGCACCACCGGCCTGCCCAAACTGATCCCGCGCACCCATGACGACTACGCGTGCAATGCGCGCCTGGCGGCCCAGGCGTGTGGGTTCGATGCCGATACCCGTTACCTCGCCGCGCTGCCGGTAGCGCACAACTTCCCCCTCGCCTCCCCGGGTGCGCTGGGCGTATTCAGTGTCGGAGCCACGCTGGTGCTGGCGTCGGAACCGAGCCCGGACACCGCCTTCGAACTGATCGAACGCGAACGCATCACCCACACCGCCCTAATCCCGCCGCTGGTGTTGCTGTGGCTGGAAGTCGCGCAGTGGTCCGATAACGACCTGAGCAGCCTGCAATGGCTGCAGGTCGGTGGCGCCCGGCTCAAGGCGGAGATCGCCGCACGCATCCGCCCGGCCCTGGGCTGCGGCCTGCAACAGGTGTACGGCATGGCCGAGGGTTTGCTGTGCTTTACGCCGCTGGATGATCCGCAGGCGCTGGTCTTCGACACCCAGGGGTTGCCGCTGACCGCCGACGACGAGATCCGCATCGTCGACACCGACGACCTGCCGGTACCACCCGGCACCGTCGGTGAATTGCTGGTGCGCGGCCCCTACACCATTCGCGGCTATTACAACGCCGTCGAACAGAACCAACGCGCCTTTACCGCCGACGGTTTTTACCGCAGCGGCGACCTGGTGCGGCGCCTGCCCGAGGGGCATTTGATCGTCGAGGGGCGCAGCAAGGATGTGATCAATCGCGGTGGCGAGAAAATCCCCGTGGAAGAGATCGAGAACCTGCTGCTCGGCCATCCGCTGATTCGCGATGTGGCGCTGGTGGCCCTGGCCGACGAGTTGCTCGGGGAGCGCAGTTGCGCCTGCGTGCTGGCCCACGGCGAGCGGGTCGACCTGGCCTCGATCAATGCCTGGTTGCGCGAACGCGGGCTGGCCGCCTACAAATTGCCGGATCGCTTGCAGGTGCTGCGCGAGTTCCCGCTGACACGCCTGGGCAAGGTCAACCGCAAGGCCCTGGCGGAACAGGTGCTGGGGCTATGAGCGGCGTTGCATCGCCCTGGCTGCGCGTGCTGCGAGAAAGCGAACAGGCGCGGGCACGCCTGGTGTGCCTGGCCCACGCCGGGGGCAGCGCGAGTTTTTTCCGTCCGTGGCTGGCACACCTGCCGGGGGACATCGACCTGTTGGCCGTGCAGTATCCGGGGCGTGAAGAGCGTTTCAACGAAGCGCATATCCCGTGCCTGGACAGCCTCGCCGGTCACATTGCCGAAGCGCTGCAAACGCTGCCCGTCCGGCCCTTGCTGCTGTTCGGACACAGCATGGGCGCGGCGCTCGCCTATGCCGTGGGGGTGAGTCTGCAAACGGCAGGTTCTGGAGCCGCCCATGTGTTCGTCTCTGGTCACGCGCCACCACACCGGCAACCAGACAGTGACCTGCACCGCCAGGACGACGCCGCGCTGATCGCCGACATCCTGCGCCAGGACGCCGACGCCGCCGGCCTGTGGGCCAACCCGCAACTGCGTGCGTTGTTCCTGCCAACCCTGCGCAGCGACTACCAGGCCATCGAAACCTGGCGCCCCCAGCAGCTTACCCGCTTGTCGGCGCCACTCGACGTGCTGCTGGCCCGCGATGACGCGCAAGTCAGCCTTGAGCAGGCCCGTGCCTGGGCCGACCTCAGCGACCACACCCCGGATATCCGCCTGTTCGACGGCGACCACTTTTACCTCAAGCATCAGCCGCGACCGGTGATCCATCACCTGTTGCAACGCACCGCCTACCATCAGGGAGACTCGGTATGAAAACCCCGGAACACTGCACTGGCCTTTCGGACATTCGTCATGCCATCGACAACCTCGACCAGCAGATCATCGACGCCCTCGGCCTGCGCATGCAGTACGTCAAGGCCGCCTCCGCGTTCAAGCCCGACCAGGCCAGTATTGCCGCCCCGGAGCGCGTCGCGGCGATGCTGCCGCAGCGCCGGCAATGGGCGCAGGCGGCCGGGCTGGACGGTGAATTTATCGAAGGGCTGTTCAACCAGATCATCCACTGGTACATCGCCGAGCAGACCGCCTTCTGGCTGCAGAAAAAGAGCAAGGTCGTATGAACGCGGCAGCGTTGCTCAAGGTGTTCCAGACCGCGCACCAGCGTGCGGTGGCGTACCAACGGCCAGTCATCGCGGTTTCTTCGCACGCCGCACCGACGCTGGAGGCCCTGGCCCTTTACGAAGCCCACCGGCAGGGTTTTTTCTGGTGCGCACACTCGCCGGACCTGACGTTGTTCGGCCTGGGCTGCGCCTGGCAGATTGAGGCCAGCGGCGCCCAGCGCATGCTCGACGTAAACCGCCAATGGTTCGCACTGTGCGCCGACGCGGTGATCGATGGGCCCAAGGCGCCCTTGCTGCTGGGCGGTATGCGCTTCGATGAACAGCAGCCAGGCGCGCCACATTGGGCCGCCTTCGCTGACGCCAGTTTTCATCTGGCCCATTGGCTGTTCAGCGAAGACGCCGACGGCCGCTGGCTGCGCTGCCAGCGGGTGGTCGAGCCCGGCAGCGACCCGGCGGCATTGACCCGCGACAGCCTCGCGGCCTACGCACAACTGCTCAACCCTCCCGCCTTGACCGCCACCTCACCCGAAGTACTCGAATGCACCGCGCTGCCTTCACCGCAGTGGCAAGCCAAGGTGGACCTGGCGTTGCAGGCCATCGCCCGTGGCGAGCTGAGCAAGGTGGTGCTGGCGCGGCATGTCGACTACCAGTTGGACACGCCTCTCGACAGCGGCGCAGTGATGCGTCGGTTGCACGCCCGTCGCAACGCGGCCCACCTGTTCGCCCTGCACCGCGGCGAGCACTGCTTCATGGGCGCCACCCCCGAGCGACTGCTCGGTTGCCATGACGCCTGCCTGACCACACACGCCCTGGCGGGCAGTGCTCGACGCGGCATCAACGCCGACGAGGATTACGCCATCGGTAAACGCTTGCTCGCCGACCCCAAGGAGCAGCACGAACACCAGTTAGTCGTGCAGACCATCACCCAGGCCCTGGCCGGCAAGGTCAGTGAATTGCAGGCCGCGCCGCGCCCCGACCTGCTGAAACTGGCCACGGTGCAGCACTTGAGCACGCCCATCGTCGCGCGGCTCAACACCGGCAAGCACCTGCTGGACGGTGTGCAGGCGCTGCATCCCACGCCAGCGGTCGGTGGCTTGCCGAGGGCGCCCGCGCTGGCGTTCATCCGTGAGCACGAGGGCTTTGACCGTGGCTGGTATGCCGCGCCGGTGGGCTGGCTGGATGCCAACGGCAACGGTGACTTCCTGGTGGCGCTGCGCTCGGCACTGCTTGCACCGACGCACTGTCACGCGTTCGCCGGTTGCGGAATTGTCGAGGGCTCGCTGCCCGCCAACGAGTACGAGGAAACGCAGATCAAGCTGGCAAGCATGGAGCAGGCACTGCAGCTGTCGCGCCCTGCTGATACTCCCGGGGCGTACAGCCGAATTCACGGCGAAACACCGTATGCAAGTACTGCGCGGAGGTGAAGCCGCAGCTCGACGCGATGTCGGCGATGGCCAGGTTGTGGTCGGCCAGGCCCTTGGCGGCGGCCGCGAGTTTGAAGCGCAGGATCTCGTCATGCACGCTGCAGCCGCGCACTTTACGAAAGTGCGCTTCCAGGGAGGAACGCGACACGCCGACATAGGCCGCCACCTGGGCGGTCTTGATGCCCTGGCAGGCGTACTGGCGGATAAACAGCAGAGCCTGCATCACATACGGATTGCCCAGGGGTTGATGCAAACTGGAGGCCTGCACGTTGATCGCGTCCGGCGGCACCAGGATCTGCGTCCCGGCGCAGGGTTTGCCGTGCAGCATCTGGTGCAGCAGCGCCGCGGCGGTGCGGCCCATGGTTTCGGTGCCCTGGATCACTGAACTCAGGGGCACCCGCGTGAGGGTGCGGGTCAGCGGGTCGTTGTCGATGCCGATCAGCGCCACCTGCTCCGGCACGGCGATGCCGGCGGTGAGGCAGGCTTGCAGCAACTGCCGCGCGCGGGCGTCGGTGACCGCGATGATGCCGATGGGCTTGGGCAGGCTGTGCAGCCAGGCAATCTGCTGTTCCACCGCGCTGTCCCACAGCGGCGCGCTGGTGCCCAGGCCGCGATACACCTCGACGTGCAGGCCATCGCGCTGCAGCAGGCGGCGAAAGGCTTTTTCGCGCTCCTGGGCCCAGCGATTGGCCTGGGCTTCGGGCAGGCTGAAACAGGCGAAGCGCGTCAGGCCGGCTTCGATCAAATGCTCGTAGGCCAACTTCATCAGCGCATGGTTATCGGTGGCCACATAGGGAATGCCCTTGGGGTAGGCGCGCGCATCCGCATAGGATCCCCCCACCGCCACCACCGGCAGCTTGCTCTCGGCCAGCGCTTCGCCGATCAGCGGGTCGTCGAAGTCGGCAATGATGCCGTCGCCCTGCCAGCGCTCGATGCCTTTGAGACGGCAGAGGAAGTCCTCTTCGAGGAACAAGTCCCAGGACGCGCGGGTACTGCTCAGGTAATTGCCGATGCCGGCGATGATGCCGCGGTCGTAGATTTTGCTGCCGTTGAAGAGCAAGGCAATGCGGTGCACGGGCGGTAGGGTTTTCATTGTTTTTATCCTGGGGCCGGTCGCCACAGACTAGACCCTGCCACTCAAAATCGCACCATCCCTTGGTGATTTTCATAATCGGCAGGGCCAATGCCGTTGCTAGTATCGAGACACCGCCAAGAACAATAAGGAAAACGCCATGCCGTACTTCCCCGGTGTCGAGAAGGTTCGCTTCGAAGGCCCCAGCAGCGACTCTCCCCTCGCCTTTCGCCATTACGACGCTGACAAGATCATCCTCGGCAAACCCATGCGCGAACACCTGCGCATGGCGGCCTGCTATTGGCATACCTTCGTGTGGCCGGGGGCGGATATGTTTGGCGTCGGCACCTTCAAGCGGCCGTGGCAGCGCAGCGGCGATCCACTGGAGCTGGCGATCGGCAAGGCGGACGCGGCGTTCGAGTTTTTCTCCAAGCTGGGCATCGACTACTACAGCTTTCACGACACGGACGTCGCCCCCGAAGGCAGCTCGCTCAAAGAGTACCGCTACCATTTTGCACAGATGGTCGATCACCTCGAACGCCATCAGGAACAGACCGGGATCAAGCTGCTGTGGGGCACCGCCAACTGCTTCAGCAACCCGCGCTTTGCCGCCGGCGCCGCCAGTAACCCGGACCCGGAAGTGTTCGCCTACGCGGCCGCCCAGGTGTTCAGCGCCATGAACGCGACCCTGCGGCTCAAGGGTTCCAACTATGTGCTGTGGGGCGGCCGTGAAGGCTATGAAACCCTGCTCAATACCGACCTCAAGCGCGAGCGCGAGCAGCTCGGGCGCTTTATGCGCATGGTGGTGGAGCACAAGCACAAGATCGGTTTCAAGGGCGACCTGCTGATCGAGCCCAAGCCCCAGGAGCCGACCAAGCACCAATACGATTACGACAGCGCCACGGTGTTCGGCTTCCTGCATGAGTACGGGCTTGAGCATGAGATCAAGGTGAACATCGAGGCCAACCACGCGACCCTGGCCGGGCACAGTTTTCATCATGAGATCGCCACGGCGGTGTCCCTGGGCATCTTCGGCAGCATCGACGCCAACCGCGGCGACCCACAGAACGGCTGGGACACGGACCAGTTCCCCAACAGCGTCGAGGAAATGACCCTGGCCACGTATGAAATCCTCAAGGCCGGGGGGTTCAAAAATGGCGGCTACAATTTCGATTCCAAGGTACGCCGCCAGAGTCTCGACGATGTAGACCTGTTCCACGGGCATGTGGCGGCGATGGATGTGTTGGCGCTGGCGCTGGAGCGGGCGGCGGCCATGGTTGAAAACGACCGGTTGCAGCAGTTCAAGGACCAGCGTTACGCCGGCTGGCAACAGCCGCTGGGCCAGGCGGTGCTGGCGGGGGAATTCAGCCTGGAATCGCTGGCCGAGCATGCCTTTGCGCAGGCGTTGAACCCGCAGGCGGTGAGTGGTCGGCAGGAGATGCTGGAAGGTATCGTCAACCGCTTTATCTACACCTGATGGGGGGCGAATACGGGCACCTGTGGTGAGCAGGCTTTTTTGTAGTGAGCGGGCTTGCCCCGCGCTGGGGCGCGAAGCGGCCCCATTACAGGCGATGTGTTTTTACCTGAATGTGTTTTTACCTGACATACGGAGGTGCCTGGTTTTGGGGCCGCTTCGCGCCCCAGCGCGGGGCAAGCCCGCTCACCACAAGAAGCCCGCTCACCACAACAAGCGGGCTTACCACAAGAAGCCCGTTTCACCACAGTCTTTCCAACAACAATAAAAGGACGCATAACCATGAAACGCACCCTCATCGCCACTGCCCTGGCCCTGCTCGCCCTGCCTGTCATGGCCGACTCAGCCCACCCGAAGATCGGTTTTTCCATCGACGACCTGCGCCTGGAGCGTTGGTCGCGGGACCGTGATTACTTCGTGGCGGCGGCGGAAAAGCTCGACGCCAAGGTGTTCGTGCAATCGGCCGACGCCAACGAGCAAAAACAGATCTCCCAGATCGAAAACCTGATTTCCCGTGGCGTCGATGTGATCGTGATCGTGCCGTTCAACGCCACGGTGCTCACCAACGCCGTCGCCGAAGCCAAGAAGGCCGGGATCAAGGTGGTGTCCTATGACCGCCTGATCCTCAACGCCGATATCGACGCCTACATCTCCTTCGATAACGAAAAAGTCGGGGAGATGCAGGCCAGCGGCGTGTTGCAGGCGGCGCCCAAGGGCAATTACTTTCTGCTCGGCGGCGCGCCCACCGACAACAACGCCAAGGTGCTGCGCGAAGGCCAGATGAAGGTGCTGCAACCGGCCATCGACAAGGGCGATATCAAGATTGTCGGCCAGCAGTGGGTGAAGGAATGGAACCCGACCGAAGCCCTGAGCATCGTCGAAAACGCCCTGACCCGGAACGACAACAAGATCGATGCCATTGTCGCCTCCAACGACGCCACCGCCGGCGGCGCGATCCAGGCCCTGGCGGCGCAGAAGCTGGCGGGCAAGGTACCGATCTCCGGCCAGGACGCCGACCTCGCGGCCATCAAGCGCGTGATCGACGGCACCCAGACCATGACGGTGTACAAGCCGCTCAAGCTGATCGCCTCGGAAGCGGCCAAGCTCTCGGTGCAGTTGGCACGCAGTGAAAAACCCACCTACAGCTCGCAATACGACAACGGCAGCAAAAAGGTCGACACTATCCTGCTCACCCCGACGCCGCTGACCAAAGCCAATATCGACCTGTTGGAGAAAGACGGGTTCTATACCAAAGAGCAGATTGCCGGGCAGTGACCGCCATGGCCGACTATCTGCTGCAAATGAACGGCATCGTCAAAACCTTTGGCGGAGTCAACGCGCTGGACGGCATCGACATCAAGGTACGGCCGGGGGAATGCGTCGGCCTGTGCGGCGAGAACGGTGCCGGTAAATCCACCTTGATGAAGGTGCTGTCGGCGGTCTACCCGTATGGCACCTGGGACGGTGAAATCCTCTGGGACGGGCAGCCGCTCAAGGCCCAGTCAATCAGCGAAACCGAGGCCGCCGGTATCGTCATCATCCACCAGGAACTGACCCTGGTGCCCGACCTGTCGGTGGCCGAAAATATCTTCATGGGCCATGAACTGACCTTGCCGGGTGGGCGCATGAACTACCCGGCAATGATCCACCGTGCCGAAGCCCTGATGCGCGAGCTCAAGGTGCCGGACATGAACGTGGCGCTGCCGGTGTCGCAGTATGGCGGTGGCTACCAGCAACTGGTGGAAATCGCCAAGGCCCTGAACAAGCAGGCTCGCCTGCTGATTCTCGACGAGCCCTCCTCGGCCCTGACCCGCGCGGAAATCGAGGTGCTGCTGGACATCATCCGCGGCCTCAAGGCCAAGGGCGTGGCCTGCGTGTACATCTCCCACAAGCTCGATGAAGTGGCAGCGGTGTGCGACACCATCGCGGTGATCTGCGATGGCAAGCACATCGCGACCACCGCCATGGCCGACATGGACATCGCCCGGATCATCACCCAGATGGTCGGCCGCGAGATGAGCAACCTCTACCCCACCGAACCGCATGCGGTGGGCGAGGTGATCTTCGAGGCGCGCAACGTCACCTGCTACGACGTCGACAACCCCAGGCGCAAACGCGTGGACGATGTGTCCTTTGTGCTCAAGCGCGGGGAAATCCTCGGCATCGCCGGGCTGGTCGGCGCCGGGCGCACGGAACTGGTGTCGGCGCTGTTTGGCGCCTACCCCGGCCGCTACAGCTGCGAGGTGTGGCTGGACGGCAAGGTGATCGACACGCGCACGCCGCTCAAATCGATCCGCGCCGGCCTGTGCATGGTGCCCGAGGACCGCAAGCGCCAGGGCATCATTCCCGACCTGGGCGTGGGCCACAACATTACCCTGGCGGTGCTCGACACCTATGCGCACCTGACCCGCATCGACGCCGAAGCCGAGTTGGGCAGCATCGACCAGCAGATCGCGCGCCTGCACCTCAAGACCGCCAGCCCGTTCCTGCCGATCACCAGCCTGTCCGGCGGCAACCAGCAAAAGGCCGTGCTGGCGAAAATGCTGATGGCCAAGCCCAAGGTACTGATCCTCGACGAACCCACGCGCGGCGTCGACGTGGGCGCCAAATACGAGATCTACAAGTTGATGGGCGCGCTGGCGGCCGAAGGCGTGGCGATCATCATGGTCTCATCGGAGCTGGCCGAAGTGCTCGGCGTCTCCAACCGCGTGCTGGTGATTGGCGACGGCCAGCTGCGCGGCGACTTCATCAACGAAGGGCTCACCCAGGAACAGGTGCTCGCCGCTGCGCTCAGCCATAACAATAACGATCGGAAGACCGCGTAGATGAATCAGGTCAAACACCTTTTTACCCGCTACAAAATGCTCGCCCTGGTGATCGCGGTGGCGGTGATCTGGCTGTTTTTCAGCTGGCAGACCGAGGGCGGGTTCCTCACGCCACGCAACCTGTCCAACCTGCTGCGGCAAATGTCGATCACCGGGATCCTGGCGTGCGGCATGGTGCTGGTGATCATCAGCGGCGAGATCGATTTGTCAGTGGGTTCATTGCTCGGCCTGCTCGGCGGGCTGGCGGCGATTCTGGATGTGGTCTATCACGTGCCGCTGCTGGCCAACCTCAGCCTGGTGGCGTTGTGCGGCTTGATGATCGGCCTGGCTAACGGTTACATGACAGCCTATCTACGCATCCCGTCGTTCATCGTCGGTCTGGGTGGGATGCTGGCGTTTCGCGGAATTCTGCTGGGCATCACCGGCGGCACCACCATTGCGCCGGTGTCGCCGTCGCTGGTGTATGTGGGCCAGGGGTATCTGCCGCATTCGGTGGGCATTGGCCTTGGAGTCCTGCTGTTTGTCCTGACCTTGTTCCTGACCTGGAAACAGCGACGCAACCGCGCACTGCATGGGCTGGCGGCGCATTCATTGGTGCGCGATGTGCTGCGGGTAGTGGTGATCGGCGCGGTACTGGCCGGGTTCGTCACCACCCTCAACAGCTACGACGGCATTCCCGTGCCGGTGCTGCTGTTGCTGGTGCTGCTCGGCGTGTTCAGCTACGTCACCAGCCAGACCGTGTTCGGCCGCCGGGTGTACGCGGTGGGTAGCAATATGGAGGCCACGCGCCTGTCCGGCATCAACGTACAGGCGGTGAAGTTGTGGATCTTCGGCATCATGGGCGTGATGTGCGCGCTCGCAGGGTTGGTCAACACCGCGCGCCTGGCTGCCGGCTCACCGTCGGCGGGGAACATGGGCGAGCTGGATGCCATCGCCGCGTGTTTTATCGGCGGCACCTCGATGCGCGGCGGGTCGGGCACGGTGTATGGCGCGTTGCTCGGGGCGTTGGTGATTACCAGTCTGGACAACGGCATGTCGATGCTGGATGTGGACAGCTATTGGCAGATGATCGTGAAGGGCAGCATTCTGGTGCTGGCGGTGTGGGTGGATGTGAGCACCCGAGCGGGTCGGCGCTAAGTGGCCTTTCGACACGGTTTGTAAACGGCCAGCATGTCGACGTTGGATTGTGGTGAGCAGTTGGAGAGCCCCGAGCGGGCGAAAATGCTGACAGTGTGGCATTTGCTGGAGATTGCCAAAACCACGGTAGATCGCTCTATCGACTGCCTGAAGCCAATCACCGCTTAACTCCTGTAGAAGCCGGCTTGCCGGCGATGAGGCCCTTGATATCACTGAATATCTTGAGGCCGCTATCGCCGGCAAGGTGTTTGGTTATTTGGAGACTGGCATGGCGAATTCGGCGCCCTGCTCGATGCTTTCCGACCAGCGCTGCATGATCGACTTCTGCTTGGTGTAGAAGCGTACGCCCTCGGTGCCATAGGCATGCATGTCGCCAAACAGGCTCTTCTTCCAGCCACCAAACCCGTGCCACGCCATCGGCACCGGGATCGGCACGTTGATGCCGACCATGCCCACTTCGATGCGCCGCGCAAATTCACGGGCGATGTTGCCGTCGCGGGTAAAGCAGCTCACGCCGTTGCCGAACTCGTGATCGTTGACCAGCTTAATCGCCTCGGCGAAGTCATTCACACGCACGCAGGCCAGCACCGGGCCGAAGATTTCTTCGCGGTAGATGCTCATTTCTTTGGTCACGTGGTCGAACAGCGTCGCGCCGAGCCAGAAGCCGTTCTCCAGGCCCGCTTCAGTGGGCACATAGTCACGCCCATCCAACAGCAATTGTGCGCCAGCCTGCACGCCTTGTTCGATATAGCCGCTGATGCGTTCCAGCGCCGCACGGGACACGATCGGGCCCATTTCTGCCTTGAGGTCGCGGCCGTCGGTGATGCGCAGGTGCTTGGCACGTTCGGTCAGGGCGGCGATGACTTTGTCACCCACATCGCCCACCAGCACCGCCACCGAAATGGCCATGCAGCGTTCGCCGGCACTGCCGTAGGCGGCGCCCATCAGGGCGTCGACGGTTTTTTCGATATCCGCGTCGGGCATCACCACCATGTGGTTCTTCGCGCCGCCCAGGCCTTGTACGCGCTTGCCGTTGCGGGCGCCGGTTTCGTAGATGTATTGCGCGATCGGCGTGGAGCCGACAAAGCTCACGGCCTTGACGTCCGGGTGTTCGATCAGCGCGTCCACCGATTCCTTGTCGCCCTGCACCACGTTGAACACCCCCTTGGGCAGGCCGGCTTCACGCAGCAGTTCGGCCATGAACAGCGAGGCGCTCGGGTCGGTCGGGCTTGGCTTGAGGATGAAGGTATTGCCCGCCGCGATGGCGATCGGGTACATCCACATCGGCACCATCACCGGGAAGTTGAACGGCGTGACGCCGGCCACCACGCCCAGGGGCTGACGCATTGTCCAGTTGTCCATGCCACGGGAGACCTGGTCGGAATGCTCGCCCTTGAGCAGGTTGGGGATGCCGCAGGCAAATTCGAGGATGTCGATGCCACGGTCGACTTCGCCCTGGGCGTCGGTGAAGACCTTGCCGTGTTCGGCGACGATGATGCGCGCCAGGTCGTCCTTGCGCTCACGCAGCAGGTGCAGGTACTCGAACAGCACGCGGGCGCGGCGGATTGGCGGGGTGTCGGCCCAGCCGGCGAAGGCGGCCTGGGCCGCGGCAACGGCTTCGCCGACGGTCTGGCGGCTGGCCAGGGCGACGCGGCCGGTCTTTTCGCCGGTGGCCGGGTTGTAGACGTCCTGATAGCGATCATCGCGGGACACGCGCTGGTCGTTGATGTAGTGCTCGATGGTCGTGGTCATGGCAGTAGATCCCAGGTGGGTAGCGTTGCGACACACGATAGGCTTTCGCTTTGTTCCAAACCAGAGCAGAATCCAGAACTTATTGTCCACCATAGCGAACAATATACCCATGGAAAAATCCGAGATCGAAGGGCTGTGGACCCACATCCACTGGCTGTCGGTGCTGGAGGAACAAGGCACCTACACCGCCGCTGCTGCGCGCCTGGGCGTGAGCAAGTCGGCGGTGAGCCAGCGCATTTGCGACCTGGAAAAAGCCACCGGCACGCGGCTGGTCACCCGAACCACACGCAGCGTGAGGCTAACCGATGCGGGGCTGTCGTTGACCCGTGAAGTACGCAGCGCCTATGAGCAAATCGCCCGCAGTTTCTCCTCGGTGCGCGACTCGGCCGGGGAGATTCGCGGGCTGGTGCGCCTTACCGCGCCGGTGGCGTTCGCCCGGCAGCAACTGGTGCCGCACTTGTCCGAGTTCCTGCAGCAGTACCCGCAGGTGCGCATCCAGCTGGACGTATCGGACGCCCTGAGTTCACTGGCCGCCGAAGGCTACGACCTGGCTGCACGCCATGGTTTCCAGGTGCCGGAAACCCATGTGGCATGGAAGCTCTGCGACACCGGCTCGGTACTGGTCGCCAGCCGCGATTACCTGCAACGCCACGGCGAACCCCGCGAACCCAGCGATCTGTCCGCGCACAACTGCCTGTTCTACCCGCGCGGCACCGACCAGCCCGCCTGGACCTTCGAGCGCGGCACTAAAAACGTCGAGCGCCTCACTGTGCCCATCGCCGGCAGCTTCGCCACCAACAACAGCGAAGCCTTGCGCGACTCGGCGCTCAACCACCTGGGCATCGCCCTGCTCCCGGACTTCAGCGCCCATGCCGCCCTCGCCAGCGGCAAGCTGGTGCAGGTGCTCTCCGACTGGACGCTCAAGGGCGCGTTCGCCGATGAGATCTACCTGATCCGGCCGTATTCGCCGCATGTGCCGAAGTCGGTGACGGCATTGGTGGGCTTTCTGAAGGAGAAATTATCGGGTGGATTCAGGTTTGATTCACAGCCGGCGACTCACCCATAAGCAACGTCACAAGTCCGCGCACGTCGGTGGCACAGCATGGGCTGGGTCCAAGGCGTTTAGAACATTCCGCCTGGTGATGCCATCTACTGTCGCAGCGGCAATATGTCCACTGATATCCGCTGCACACTGGTCCTGCAGCAGGATGTTCGTTACTGCTGGGCCCGTCAGGAACGCTGACTGATAAGGGGTGACGACTTCGTCCAGTCGAGTGGCGATGACCCTATAAACGACACCGGGGAACGTATCTCCACCTCCATTGAGATCAGCTAAAAAAGCAGATCCCACGGTTTGGTCGGTTGTGGACGGGGCAATGATCCCAAAGGCTTGCTGGAGCGTTATCGAGACACTTGCGGCGAGCCATTTTGCGATGTTCAGTATGTCAGGAAAGTTATCAGCCAACGAAGCAAGGCCGCTCCAGGTGGTGCCATGGTTGCTTGAGGCTATACCGACCAACGTGCCAACTTTACCCGCGCCATTCAGGGACTTTATGTAGTAGCGCGGCATCATCCCGCCTTGCGAGTGGCCGACAATATCGACTTTGTCCGCGCCCGTGTTTGTTCTTACCTTTTCAATGAAATGCGACAGTTCTTGAGCCGAATCTTTAACCGCGGCCAATCCATAGAAAACCCCCAGGCTGAGTGGGGTACCGCCGTAATTCAGCGCATATACGCAATAACCGTTACTTTTCAGTTCTGCGGACAGCAGTGTCCAATTGTTATCCATATTTTCAAACGTTCCGTGAACCAACACGACAGGTCGTGGATGACTGGTACTTGGCTGGCAACTCCAGTCGTTGGAGCCCGGTGGGGACGCGTACGCAATGGGAAGGTTGAACGGTGCAAGGAGTGCGAACATAAGGACGACAGGTAGCCGACAGATTAAATAGCTCACAGTATTTTCTCTAATTCAAGAACCAAAGGACATCCCTGCTGATGCCTTGCGGGCCATCCCGGACGCCACTGAGGTTAACGAACCGAAAAAGTGCCGAAACCTGTCAAACCTGACAGTTCATTAGATTTTTTTGAAATTGAAGCCCTTGGGTTCAAACACCTCGGTGGCATAACGATCCCTGGTAACGGTCATGGACGACAGCGCCCAGAGATCGACACCCATGACTTTTTTGCACAACGCACCGGTGTTTTTGAGCGTTCTGCTCTGATTTATGCGTGCCTATACTCGGTCCAGCCTCTCGGTTCAGCCGGGGGGAAAGTCCCACAACAATAATTAAGGACAGCCACCATGACCCAGCCCTTCCTGGCCGCTCGGGATTTTCTGCTCGCTCACCGCACCGACTACGCCACCGCCGTACGGGATTTCCGTTGGCCGCAACTGGACGAGTTCAACTGGGCCCTGGACTATTTCGATGCCATGGCCGAGGGCAATCCGGCGAATGCGCTGTGGATCGTCGAGGAAGATGGCAGCGAGCAGCGCTACAGCTTCCAGCAACTGGCCGCGCGCTCCAACCAGGTCGCCAACCACCTGCGCGTCCTCGGGGTACGTCGTGGTGAGCGCGTGCTGCTGATGCTCGGCAATGATGTGGCGCTGTGGGAGACCATGCTCGCGGCGTTCAAGCTCGGCGCCGTGGTCATCCCCGCCACCGCCCTGCTGAACGCCGATGATTTGCGCGACCGCATCGAGCGCGGACAGGTTCGCCACTTGGTGGTCGGCGAGGCACATGTCAGCAAATTCGACGGCTTGGCAGACGGTTGCAGCCGCATCTGCGTGGGTTCGGCGCCTTCCGGCTGGGTCGCGCACAGCGCCGCCTTTGAATACCCCGAGCACTTCGAGGCGCAAGGCAGCACCCGGGCCACCGACCCGATGCTGCTCTACTTCACGTCCGGCACCACGTCCAAGCCGAAGATGGTGCTGCACAGCCACCAGAGCTACCCGGTGGGCCACTTGTCGACCCTGTACTGGATCGGCCTGCAGCCGGGCGACCTGCACCTGAATATTTCGTCACCGGGCTGGGCCAAGCATGCGTGGAGTTGCCTGTTCGCACCATGGAACGCCGGGGCGTGCATCTTTATTCATAACGTCGCGCGGTTCAGTGCTCCCGCCCTGCTGCGTGCCTTGGAACGCTACGGTGTGACCAGCCTGTGCGCGCCGCCCACCGTGTGGCGCATGCTTATCCAGGAAGACTTGGCCAGCTACAAATCGCGCCTGAGCCTGCGTGAACTGGTCGGCGCCGGTGAGCCGTTGAACCCGGAAATCATCGAACAGATCCAGCACGCCTGGGGCCTGCCGTTGCGTGATGGTTTCGGCCAGTCGGAAACCACTGCCCTGGTGGGCAACACCCCCGGCCAGGTGCTCAAGCCCGGATCCATGGGTCGACCCTTGCCGGGCTACCGAGTGGCCTTGCTCGATCCTGATGGCAACCCCGGCAATGAAGGCGAAGTCGCCCTGCCCCTGGACGTGCGCCCGCTCGGCCTGATGCTGGGCTACGAAGACAGCCCGGAGAAAACCGCCGAGGTCATGCGTGACGGCTACTACCGCACCGGCGACACCGCGCAGATCGACGCCGAGGGCTACATCACGTTTGTCGGTCGCGCCGACGATGTGTTCAAGGCCTCCGACTACCGCATCAGCCCGTTCGAGCTGGAAAGCGCCTTGATCGAACACCCGGCGGTCATGGAAGTGGCTGTGGTGCCGAGCCCCGATCCTTTGCGCCTGGCCGTGCCCAAGGCATTCCTGATCCTGGCCCATGACGCCCCGGGCAGCGCGGAGCTGGCCCGGCATATCCTCGACTTTGCCCGCGAACACCTGGCGCCCTACAAGCGCGTGCGGCGTATCGAGTTCGTCAGCGAACTGCCCAAGACCATCTCCGGCAAGATCCGTCGGGTGGAACTGCGGCAGATGGAGGTGCTGCGGCGCCAAAGCGAGACGCGGGGTGAGCACGAGCACTTCGAGGAGGACTTCGTGCGGCCAACGGTTGAGTCGTAGTCGCACAATCCTGTTGAATTCTTGCCTGATTCTCCGACTTATCGACTAATGGATCGATAGCCCTTGCGCGCTGGTCTAGAGTTCGACAATAAGCGGCCACTGCGTTCATCACTAAAACAGGCCGCACCTACCGTCGATCAGCAGGTGAGCCATGGAACTACGAATCAACCAAAAGGCCTATCAGGTCGATGCCGACGCGGACACGCCATTGCTGTGGGTGATCCGCGACGACCTCGGCCTGACCGGCACCAAGTACGGCTGCGGCCTGGCCCAGTGCGGGGCCTGTTCGGTGTTGGTGGATGGCAACGTGGTGCGTTCCTGCGTCACGCCCGTGGCGGGAGTGGTCGGGCGTGAGATCACCACCATCGAGGCGATCGAAGCCGATGAGGTGGGCAAGCGTGTGGTCGCGACCTGGGTCGAGCATCAGGTGGCACAGTGCGGGTACTGCCAGTCCGGACAGGTGATGGCCGCCACGGCGCTGCTCAAGCACACCCCCGCGCCAACGGATGCGCAGATCGAAGCAGCGATGATCAACCTGTGCCGTTGCGGCACCTATAACGCCATTCGCACGGCCGTGCACGACCTGGCCAAGCAGGAGCGCGCCTGATGAACACGCGCACCGAACTGCCCGACCTTGTATTGGATGAGCCGGTCAACCTGTCGCGTCGCCGTTTTCTAGCGAGTACGGCGGTGGGCGCGCTGGTGATTGGTTTCGGCCTGCCGCTCGGTTCGTCCAGGGTGCAGGCCGCCACGGCCAATGCCGCAGAACGCGGCACCCAGGTGCCGGCGTTTCTCGAGATTCGCCCGGACGGCAGCGTGCGCCTGCTCAGCCCCTTCATGGAGGGCGGGCAAGGCACCCACACCGCCATGGCGCAGATTGTCGGCGAAGAACTGGATGCCGATCCCGCGACCTTCATCGTCGAGGCCGCCCCACCCGGCGAAGCCTATGTGGTGATGGAGAACGGCTTGCGCATCACCGGCGGCAGCATGTCGGTGCGCTTGAGCTACCCAACCATGCGCCGCCTGGGCGCCCTCGCCCGCGCGATGCTGCTGCAGGCCGGCGCCGAGCAGTTGGGCGTGCCGGTGAGCGAACTGACCACGCAGCCAGGGCGCGTGGTGCACGCGGCCTCCGGCCGTTCGTTGGGCTACGGCGAGCTGGCCGGTCGCGCCCTGGACATGCCGGTGCCCGACCCGGCCAGCGTCACGCTGCGCGACCCGAGCCAGTTCCGCTGGATCGGCAAGCCGGTCAAGCGCCTGGACGCCTACGACAAATCCACCGGCAAGGCACAATACAGCATCGACCTGAAAGTCGACGGCATGCTCCACGCCGCGGTGCAGCATGCGCCACGCCTGGGCATGACCGTTGGCAGCCTGCGCAACCAGTCGCAGGTCGAAGCCATGAAAGGCGTGCATTCGGTGCACGTACTGCCCGGTGCGGTGGCCGTGGTGGCTGAGCGCTGGTGGCATGCAAAACGCGCGGTAGAGGCGATCCAGGTCGACTGGCAGGAAGCGGCCGCCAACTCGACACTGCGCGTCATGCCGGCAGACTTTTCCAGCGACAAGTACCGCGACTTCCTGGCCGCCCAGCAAGGCCCGGCCCGTGACGACGAGAACGAAGGTGACGTGGCCGCCGCGCTGTCAGGCGCCAAGACCAACATCGAAGCAACGTATCACAACCAATACCTCAACCATGCCCAACTGGAGCCGCCATCGGCCCTGGCGCGCTTCAATCCCGATGGCACCCTGGACATCTGGCTGCCCAACCAGGCACCGGACATGTTCCGCGCCGATATCGCCAAGCGCACCGGTTTGGACACAGCAAACATCACCCTGCACTCGCCATTGCTGGGCGGCTTTTTTGGCCGGCATTTCCTGTATGACTCGGCCAACCCCTACCCACAGGCGATTGCGTTGGCCAAGGCGGTGGGCCGTCCGATCAAGCTGATCTGGAGCCGCGAGGAAGAGTTCCTGCGCGATGTCCTGCGCCCGCTGGCGGTGGTCAAGTTCCGCGCCGCGCTGGATGACAAAGGCCTGCCGCTGGCGATCGAAGCGGTGAGCGCCACCGAAGGCCCAACCGAATCCCTTGCCGGCAAACAGGGCGATAAAATCGACCCCACGGCCCTGGAAGGGCTATCGGGCAAGTCTTACGCCATTCCCAACAAACGCATCGCACAGATCTACGTCAAAGGCGCGCCCATGCTCGGCTACTGGCGTTCGGTGGGCAATTCGCTCAACGACTTTTTCTATGAGTCGTTTCTCGACGAACTGGCGGACAAAGGCGGTCATGACCCCTACGAGTTGCGCCTGCACCTGCTGCGCGACAACCCGCGGCTGACCACCCTGCTGCAGGCGGCGGGTGAACTGTCCGGAGGCTGGAAGCGTGGCCCCTTCACGGCCGAAGACGGTACCCGACGTGCGCGCGGCGTGGCCATGGCCTCACCGTTCGGTTCTCATACTGCGGCGATCGCCGAGGTGTCCATCGAGGGTGGGAAGGTCAAGGTGCACGATATCTGGCAAGCCATCGACCCAGGCAGCATCGTCAACCCGGCGATCGTCGAGGCGCAGGTCAATGGCGCCGTGGCCTTGGGTTTGTCCCAGACGCTGGTGGAAGAAGCGGTGTACGTGGATGGCAAGCCACGGGCGCGCAACTACGACCTGTATCCGATCCTGGCACCCGCGCACATGGCACGGGTGCATGTGCGGATTGTCGAGAGTGGCGAAAAGATGGGGGGTATCGGTGAGCCTCCGCTGCCCGCCGTGGCACCGGCCGTGGCCAATGCGGTGGCGCAGTTGACCGGCCAGCGCATTCGCAGCCTGCCCATGAGCCGACACACCTTCAGCTGACCCTCAGGAAACGCCCATGAACAACCGTCGATTCGCAAGAACCGCAGGCTGGCTGGCGCTGCCCTGCCTGGTCGCCGCAGGCCTGCTGGCCTGGTACGTCACCCGTGAGCCTGCTACCCCGTTGGAACCGGCGCAGGCCGCCACCGCCTTCGAGCCCGCCCTGGTCAGCCGCGGCGAATATGTCGCCCGCCTCAGCGACTGCGTGGCCTGCCACAGTTTGCCGGGCAAGGCGCCGTTCGCCGGCGGCCTGGAAATGGCCACGCCGCTGGGCGCGATCCACGCCACCAACATCACGCCGGACAAGCAACACGGCATCGGTGCCTACACCCTGGCCGACTTCGACCGCGCCGTGCGCCACGGCGTAGCGCCGGGGGGCCGACGGCTGTACCCGGCCATGCCCTACCCGTCCTACGTGAAACTCAGCGACGACGATGTGAAAGCGCTGTATGCGTTCTTCATGCAAGGCGTGCAGCCGGCCAACCAAGCGAATATCCCCAGCGATATTCCGTGGCCGCTCAACCTGCGCTGGCCCATTGCGCTGTGGAACGGCGTGTTCGCCCCCACCGCCCCCTACGCGGCCAAACCGGATCAGGACGCGCTGTGGAACCGCGGCGCCTATATCGTCCAAGGCCCCGGCCACTGCGGCAGTTGCCACACGCCACGCGGCCTGGCGTTCAACGAGAAAGCCCTGGACGAATCCGGCGCGCCGTTCCTCGCCGGCGCCCTCCTCGACGGCTGGTACGCACCGAGCCTGCGCCAGGACCCGAATACCGGGCTGGGACGCTGGAACGAGGCGCAGATCGTGCAGTTCCTCAAGACCGGGCGCAACGCCCATGCGGTGGTCTATGGCTCGATGACCGAGGCCTTCAACAACTCCACGCAGTTCATGCAGGACGACGACCTGGCCGCGATCGCCCGCTACCTCAAGTCACTGCCCGGCGACCCGCAGCGCGACGGCACACCCTGGCAATATCAGGCGATGGCGGCGGTTCAAGACGCCCCCGGCGCCCATACCTACGCGACCCGCTGCGCCTCCTGCCACGGCCTCGACGGCAAAGGCCAGCCCGAATGGATGCCGCCCCTGGCCGGCGCCACCTCGGCACTGGCCAAGGAAAACGCCTCCGCGATCAACATCACCCTCAACGGCTCGCAGCGTGTAGTGGCCGCCGGTGTACCGGACGCCTACCGCATGCCAGCGTTTCGCGAGCAACTGACCGACCAGGAAATTGCCGAGGTACTGAGCTACGTGCGCGGCACCTGGGGCAATAACGGTGGCGCGGTCGATGCGAAGGCAGTGGGCAAGCTGCGCGGGCACACCGACCCGGCGAGCAGCAGCCCGATTATTTTGCATATGCGCTGAAGCGAAACAAACCTGTGGTGAGCGGGCTAGTCCTGCTCACCACAGGTTTCCACGGGCTCCCGGGATTTGCACATCTGTGCCTATCGGGAAACCACTCCCGGATTGAACATCCCCTCAAACCGCGCCTTGTTCGCCGCGTAATACGCCGCCACCGCCTTGTCCGCCGTGCTCTCCCGTGCCTGCATCATCAGCGCCTCCAGGTCGGCCTGGGGGATGGAGAAATGTGCAAAGAAGTACGCCACCTCGGGATGTTCCTGGCTGAAGCCTTTGCGGGCCATGGCGTGAATCTGCTCGGCGCCGCCGAAGATCTGCCTGGGGTCGTCGAGGTAGCGCAGCGACCATTTGGAGAACATCCAGTGCGGGCTCCAGGCGTTGACCAATGACCACTTGTCGCGCTTGAGGTTGCGGTCCAGCTCGTTGAGCATGCCGCTCTCCGAAGACCCCACCAGTTTGTAGCCGGCCAGCTTGTAGTCTTCGATAGCCTTGACGGTGAGTTTGTACTGGCCGTTGCCGACTTCGGAGGTAAAGATCTTGCCGTCGAACTTCTCGCGGATGCCGGGCTTGTTCAGGTCTTCCACGCTGGCCACTTCTGCGACCGGCACCGACGTGGGCACGGCCATGCCGATGCGCCCCTCATACAACACGCCGAGGTCTTCGAGGCGGTCCTTGTACTTGTCGTAGAACGCCTTGTGGGTGCTGGGCAGCCAGACCATCGGGATCAGGTCGATATTGCCGTTGGCCAGCGCCTGGAACTGAATGCCGATGTCGGCCATCACCAGTTTGACCGGTTGCTTGAGGTGTTCCTGCAAGGCGGTAGTAGCGAGCTTGACGGTGATTTCCGTGTCCGACCAATTCACCCAGCCGATACGCACCGGGGGTTTTTCCTCTGCATGGGTCAGTGCCGCGCTGGCACCCAACGCGAGGCCGAGCAGGTAGGCACAGGCTTTTTTCCGATAGCGCACTTGAGTATTCATCAGGCGTCCTCCTAGGGGGTGAAGGCGATCTTAGCGACGACTTCCGGGCCCCGCAATAAAAATGTACATGAATGTCATCGATTATTGACACCTATGTACATTTACCCTAATTTCAAATCGCCAAGCCTGATGATGCCCACGACGGAGCACACCCCGATGTCCAGCGATCCCCTGCTGCAGCCTTTCAAGATCAAGCACCTGACCCTGCGCAATCGGATCATGACCACGGCCCACGAACCGGCCTACCCGGTGGACGGCATGCCGCAGGCGTTGTACCGCGCGTACCACGTCGAACGTGCCAAGGCCGGCGTGGCCTTGACCATGACTGCAGGTTCTGCCGCGGTGTCACGGGACAGCCCGCCGGTGTTCAATAACGTGCTGGCGTACAAGGACGAGGTGGTCGGCTGGTTGAAGGACCTGACGGATGAATGCCATGAACACGGCGCGGCCGTGATGATCCAGTTGACGCACCTGGGCCGGCGCACACGCTGGGACAAGGCGGACTGGCTGCCGGTGGTCTCGCCGTCGCACCGCCGCGAAGCGTCGCACCGCTCGTTCCCGAAGAAGATGGAAGACTGGGACATCGAGCGGATCATCAAGGACTACGTCGACGCCGCCGAGCGCATGCGGGCGGCCGGCCTGGATGGCCTGGAACTGCAAGCCTACGGGCATTTGATGGACCAGTTCTGGTCGCCGCTCACTAACGACCTCGACGGCCCGTACGGCGGTTCACTGGAAAACCGCATGCGGTTTTCCTTCGACATCCTGCGCGGTATTCGCCAGCGCGTCGGCGAAGACTTCCTGCTGGGGGTGCGCTACACCGGCGACGAGGCCTTACCGGGCGGGTTCAGCGCCGACGAGGGCCTGCAGGTGTCGCACATGCTCAAGAACAGCGGGCTGGTGGACTTCCTCAACGTGGTGCGCGGGCATATCGATACGGACGCGGGCCTGACCGATGTGATTCCGATCCAGGGCATGCGCAACTCACCGCACCTGGATTTTGCCGGCGAGATTCGCGCCGCCACCGGCTTCCCCACCTTCCACGCGGCGAAAATCCCGGACGTCGCCACCGCACGCTACGCCATCGCCTCGGGCAAGGTGGATATGGTCGGCATGACCCGCGCCCACATGACCGACCCGCATATCGTGCGCAAGATCATCGAGCGGCGTGAAGAAGACATTCGCCCCTGCGTCGGCGCCAACTACTGCCTGGACCGCATCTACCAGGGCGGCGCGGCGTATTGCATCCACAACCCGGCGACCGGCCGCGAAACCAGCATGCCCCATGACATTCCCAAGGCGGCGGTGAAACGCAAGGTGCTGGTTATCGGCGCCGGCCCGGCCGGGCTGGAAGCGGCGCGGGTGGCCGGGGAGCGTGGTCACGACGTCACCGTGCTGGAGGCCGCCGACCGGCCCGGCGGGCAGATCCGCCTGACGGCACTGAGTGAGCGGCGTCGCGAGATGATCGGCATCATCGACTGGCGCATGAGCCAGTGCGAGCGCCTCGGGGTCCGCTTCCACTTCAACACCTGGGCCGAAGCCGAGACGGTGCTGGCCCATGAGCCGGACGTGGTGATCGTCGCCACTGGCGGCATGCCGCACACCGAGGTGCTGGCCCAGGGCAATGAGCTGGTGGTCTCGACGTGGGACATCATTTCCGGCGACGTCAAACCGGGCCGCCACGTGCTGATATTCGACGACGCCGGCGACCATGCCGCCCTGCAAGCCGCCGAGGTGATTGCACAGAGTGGCGCCAGCGTCGAAATCGTCACCCCGGACCGCGCGTTCGCCCCGGAAGTCATGGCCATGAACCTGGTGCCCTACATGCGCAGCCTGCAGGACCTGGACGTGACCTTCACCGTGACGTATCGGGTCGAGACCGTGGAGAAACGCGACGGTCGGCTGCTCGTCAGCTTTGGCAGCGACTACGGCAAGGTGCACAAGCAACGGGTGGTCGATCAGGTGGTGGTCAACCACGGCACCCTCCCCCTGGACGACCTGTACTTCGACTTGCGCGCGCATTCCAGCAATGGGGGAGCCGTGGAGCAGCACGACTTGATTGCGGGGAACCCGCAGAACATCGTGACCAACCCCAAGGGCCGCTTCCAACTGTTTCGGATCGGCGATGCAGTGGCCGCGCGCAATACTCATGCGGCGATCTACGATGCGTTGCGGTTGGTTAAAGACCTATAAAGAACACCAAGCCCCCTGGAGCTTCGTCGTGGCACAAACTCCATCAACACAGCCGATCCCCTGTGGGAGCTGTCGAGCTTTAGCGAGGCTGCGAAAGCGGTGGGTCAGTCGATAAAATGCCAGCAGTACCGCCGCCTACGCAGCCTCGCCGGGGCTCGACAGCTCCCACACTTAGATCCTTGTCGCGGCTGACACTGCGCCCGACTCTTTTACTCGGCGCCTGCTGTCGGTTCGTCAAAGGTGCCAGTCAACGGCACAAACACCCCCGACGAGGTTTCGGCGTAGCCAAACGCCCCATAGAAGCGGTCCAGTTCGCGCCGCTTCAAGGCCTTGCCAGTGAATACGCTGACGTACTGGGGAATTCGCCGGAACCGCACCACCACGTCTTCGGTGGTTTTCATCGAGATGTAGCCGATCTGTGTGAGGTAGATGGTTCGCGCGCGCACATCGGCGGCTTCGTCATCGTAGCCAAAGCGCCGGAACATGCCGGCCAAGGCGTTGATACGGGTGTCGTCGGCCAAGGCGATTTCGGCGCTGACGTCCGCCGATTGCATGGCCCAACTGCGTACGGCGAATTCGAACTGCGAGTCGAACAGTTCCGGGTTCAGCCAGCATTCGAAGACGTTCAGAATCGCCTCGGAAATACTCTCGGCATAACTCTCGCACTGGCGCACCAGATTGCCGGTGTTTTTGTCGCGCCAACGGGCCAGCAAGGCGGCGAGCAGTTGTTCGCGGTCCTCATAGAACCAATAGAAACTGGTACGCGACAAGCCCAGTTGCTTGGCCAACGGCATGACGCGCACGGCGTCGATGCCGGACGCTTTCAAGGCTGCATAAGCGGCGTCCAGCCACACGTCGACCGAGCCTCGCCAGCCCGTGTCCTGGGCCTTGCCTCGCGGTTTTGCGGTGTGTGACATCCGGGGGTTACCTTTGCCTGGGAATTGCACGCCACTCTACACCCCAAGACGTGCAGCGCACAGGGAATGTACATCAACGTACATTCCCCGTGCACATTGATGATTTCGCCTCACAACAGTATTTCCACTCGGCGTATTTATCCGCTCTGCACCGGCAGGGATACTGCCTAATTGTCGCCTTCCGGATAAACGCTCATGACGAAGACTGATTTCGCCGCCTGGTCCTGGACCGCAGGCGCAGGTATCGACGGTTTGCAGCTGGTTCGCAAGCCGCTGCAACAGCCCGGGCCGGGGGAAGTGTTGGTCGCCAATCGCGCCATCGCCTTGAACCCGGTGGACTGGAAGATCATTGAGTGGGGCCATGCTGCGTGGAAAACCGGGCATGTGCCGGGCGTGGATGGCATGGGTGTGGTGGTCGCAGCCGGCACCGGGGTGACGATCAAACCCGGCACACGCGTGGCGTATCACCAGGCACTGGACCGCGCGGGCAGTTTTGCCGAGTTCTGTGTGCTCGATGCGGCGACGGTGATGCAGGTGCCGTCAGGCCTGGATGATGCAGCGGCAGCGGCACTCCCCTGCCCCGGCTTGACGGCGTGGCAGGCATTGGAAAAGGTCCCGGGCACTTCCCGCGATGTGCTGGTCGTTGGCGCAGGCGGCGCGGTCGGCCTGCTGCTGGCGCAACTGGCGGTACAGCGCGGGCTGCGCGTGTGGGCCACGGCAGGCGCAGCGCATCATGCACAGCTGAAGGCCCTGGGCGTCGTCGGCGTATTTGATTACCGTGATGCCCACTGGCAGCCAGCGCTTCAAGCGGCCCTGGGCGAGCGACGCCTGCACGCCGTGTTCGACACCGTCAGTGGCACCCATGCCGCCTCACTCGCGCCGATGGTGGGCTACAACGGGCATCTGGTGTGCATCCAGGACCGCCAGGAAAGCGCGCCATTGCCGGCCTTCAGCACCGCCATTTCACTGCACGAAGTCGCGCTCAACAGTTTCCACGCGCACGCCGGCCTGAGTGATCGCCAAGCGTTGCGCCAACAGGGCGAGCGGCTGCTCCACAGCGTATTGGACGGCAGCCTGTTGACCTCCCGGCACCAGGCCTTCGACTTCGATGCATTGCCCCAGGCATTGCACGCGCTCAAGCAAGGCACCGGCAGTGGAAAATGGGTCGCACGCCTGGCCGACTAGACTTCGGCCAGGTTTTCCTTCTTCTCCAGCCACTCGATCATCAGCTCGCCCCAGGCGATATCGGCCTGCAGCGCGGCCTTGGCTTTGCCAGAGTCGCGGGTGCGCAGGCCTTCGAGCACTTCAAAATGCTTGTGCTGGGCGCTGGCCAGTTCCAGCTTCGGCACTTCGGCGTGGAAGCGGCTGAGCAGCGGGCCCATGATGACCCACATGTTCTCCAGGGTCTTGGACACCACCGGCATGCGCGCCGCGCTGATCAAGCCGAAGTGAAACTCGCGGTTGAGCAGCGCCGCTTGCCGATAGTCGACAGAGACCGCCTTCTGAAACGCATCCTGGATGCCTTCGAGCTTCGCCAGTTCCGGCGCGGTGATGCGCTGGGCGGCGGTGCCGGCGGCTTCGCCTTCGAGCAAATGACGGATCAACTGGATTTCACGCAGTTGGCTGACTGACAGCTCCGGCACGTAGATCGACGTCGCGGCCTTCATGTCCAGCGCATGGTCGCTGACCAGACGGAAAATCGCTTCGCGCACCGGCGTGATCGACACCCCGAACTCTTCGGCCAGGGTGCTGATGCGCAGGCGATCACCGGGCTGGTATTGGCCGTCCATCAACGCCGTGCGAATAATGGAATACACCCGCTCACTCAAGTTGCCTTTATCAATGGGCTTATGCACGGTCACAGTTACTCGATCTCCATGGTCGATGACGTTGCGCCGCCGGCGTTGACGCCTGCGGCGCAAAGCGCAGATCACGCATCATACATCATCAATTTGCGCCTGCCACTCCGGCAGGCGCGTCCTTCAAATCCGCGCGTCGCGCCGTCCAACGCCCTGCAACAGCACGGCAATCACGATAATCGCGCCCTTGATAATCTGCTGTGGATACGCCGGCACACTCAGCAGGTTCATGATATTGCCGATCAGCCCCAGTACCAGCACACCGACCACTGTGTAGAAAATCGTGCCTTTGCCGCCGGTCAGCAACGCTCCACCGATGACACACGCGGCGATCGCATCGAGCTCCAGCGCCATGCCGGCGCTGGGCGCCGCGACACCCGAGCGCGAGGCAATCACCACCCCGGCCAACGCTGCCAACCCGCCGCAGATGCCATACGCCGCCAGCTTGTAGCGCTCCACCGGGATCCCGGCCAGGCGCACGGCGGTTTCGTTGCTGCCGCTGGCAATGGTCAGGCGCCCGTAGGTGTTGTAACGCAGGATCAGCGCAAAGATGATCGTGACCAGGATCGCCAGCCACACCGGCCACGGAATACCCAGCACGCCATCGGCCAGGCGACCGAAATCGCGCAGCCATTGGGCGCTGGTCAACTTGTCATCCAGACGCTGCGGCTGGCCGTTCGACAGGATGAAAGCCAGGCCGCGCCCTACCGTCATCATCGCCAGCGTCGCGATAAACGGCGCCATGCGGAAGTAGGCGATAAAGGTGCCGGTCACCAAGCCCATCAACACCCCGGACGCGACGGCGACCGTCACCGCCAGCAGCAAGCCAAAGCCGCCTTCGACGGGCATCACGTTCAGGGTCATGGCCACCACGATACCGCCCACGGCGGCGACAGAGGCCACGGACAGATCGATGCCCGCCGTGAGGATCACGATCAGCATGCCGATGCTCACCAGTAACAACGGCGTCAGTTGGCGCAGCAGGTTGCCCAGGTTCTGATAGGTGAAAAAGTCGGGGGACAGCACGCTGGCGACAATCGCCAGCAACACCAGCATCACCAGCGCGTTGTGTTCCAGGAACACGCGTTGCAGTGAACGCCGGTGCGCCCGCCCTTCATCGGCGTGGCTGTTGGGTTGCAGCGGATTGGCCGCGGCCAGCTTGTAATCAGGGTTATTCATGGTGCTCGACTCCCATCGCCAGGCAAATCATCTCTTGTTCTTTGATGCGCTCGCCCGCCAGTTCGCCGGCGATCGCACCCTCGCGCATGACCACGACGCGGTCACACATGCCGATCACTTCCATCATTTCCGAAGACACCATGATGATCGCGACCCCTTGTTCGGCCAGGTCGTTGATCACCCGGTAGATTTCGGTTTTCGCCCCCACATCCACACCGCGTGTGGGCTCATCGAGAATCAGCACGCGGCAGCCCGCATCGACCCACTTCATCAGCGCGACTTTCTGTTGATTGCCACCAGAAAGGTCGCCGACCAATTGCTCGATCGAACGCGTCTTCACCGACAGTTGCTTGCGCAATGCCTCGATGCCTTGGGTTTCACGGCGGCTGGCGATCCAGCCCATGCGCCCGCTGTAGGGGCTGGCGGGACGCAGCGCACCGTTGACGCGAATCGACATTTCCAGCAGCACGCCTTGCTGCTTGCGGTCCTCGGGCAGCAGGCCGATGCCATTGGCGATGGCCTCGCGGGGCGTGCGGTTGTGCAGTTCGCGACCCTTGAGGCGCACGGTGCCGGAGGTCTTGCGGTCGGCGCCGAAAATCGCCCGCATGGTCTCCGTGCGTCCGGCGCCGACGAGGCCGCAGAAGCCCAGCACTTCACCCGCCCGCAGGTTGAAACTCACATTGCGCACCAGGCGCCCGGCACACAGCTGTTCAACCTCCAGCAGCACCTCGCCGATCCGGGCGTTGCGCGGCGGGAACAGATCGCTGAGTTCGCGGCCGATCATCATCTCGATCAGCCCGCGCTCGGTGATATCCGCCAGCGCCAGGGTGCCGACGGTCTTGCCGTCCTTGAGCACCGTGGCGCGGTCACAGATGCGGAAAATCTCATCCATGCGATGCGACACATACACGATGCACACACCCTTGCGGCGCAGTTCTTCGAGGATCTTGAACAGCTTTTCCGCTTCATGGGAGGTCAGTACGGCGGTGGGTTCATCGAACACCAGCACCGAGGAGTTGCGCGACAGCGCCTTGCAGATTTCCACTGCTTGCTGATACGCCACCGGCAGGCTGCCGACCGATTGGCGCACGTCGATGTCGCTGAAGCCCAGCTCATCCAGGATCGCCCGGGCCTTTTTGCGCATGGCGGCCCACTGTACGAAGCCGCGGCTCTTGCCCAGATCGTCGATGCAAATGTTTTCGGCCACGGACAGGTGCGCGGCCAGGGCAAACTCCTGGTAGATGATCGAGATACCCAGCTTGAGCGCGTCACCCGGCTTGCGAATCTCCACCGGTTCGCCATTGAGGCTGACCGTGCCGGTATCGCGCACGTAGGCACCGGCAAGGATTTTCATCAGGGTCGACTTGCCCGCGCCGTTCTCGCCCATCAGTGCATGGATCTCGCCGGCACGCGCCGAAAAGCCGGCATGGCTCAGCGCGCTGATGCCGCCGAACTTCTTCGAGATGTCGAGCATCTCTACGGCAGGTTTGTGCATCGCATTCATGTTTCTTCACCGTCTGTGGACGCTCGCCGACCGGCCTGCGACAGGCGTCGCAGGCCGTTTCGACGTGCCGTTACTTAAGGGCCGCCTTGATCTGCTCGATGGAGCGGAACGCCGGCACGTTGTCGGTGGAAGGCGGCAGGCTGTCGGCCTTGATGTAGGTGTCGACGTTGTCCGGGGTAATCAGCGTGACCGGGAAGTAGGACGCCAGCGGCAGGTTGTTGGCATCCAGGCCCTTGTCGAGGATCTGGTGGATCAGCTCGATGGCCGCCACACCGGTTTCGGAGCCGCTGTTGGTCGCGCTCACCAGCAACTTGCCTTGCTTGATCAGGTCCAGCGCCACGCGGAAATTGCCCGCGCCGGAGGCGACCATCACCTTGTCTTTCTTGCCGGCATTTTCCAGGGCATTGATCGCGCCGATGGCGATGAAGTCGTTCTCTGCCAGCACCAGGTTCAGCTTGTCACCCTGGGACGCGAGGATGTCCTCGGTGGCCGCGAGCCCGCCTTCTTCGGTCCAGTCGCCACGGCCCCAGGCCAACACGTTGAAGCCACCTTCGGGCCAGCTGAAGCTGCCTTTGGCCTTGATCTGCTGGAACAGCTTGAAGCCCTTGAGCATCGCGTCTTCCTTGGACAGCCCCAGCTTCCGCTCCTCGGAACGCGCATAGACAATCCCGGAGATCATGCCGTTGAGGCGGCTTTCGGATGTGGAGTTGCCCATCACGCCGATGACCATGGCGGCGTTGATCACCTTGGCCGGATCGGCCTTGGCGATCACATAGCGCCCCGCCTCGAAACCGCTGCCGTAGGGGTTGCCGGTGCTGGTGGTGATCACCGGTGCGCGTGCGTCCGGCGCGGTGCCCACGGTGATCACCGGAATCCCGGCTGCCACGGCGCGCTCCACGTCCGACACCGAGCCGAGCACATCCGTGGGGTCGATCACGATCAGGTCGACGCCCAGCGTGATGAAGTTGTCGACCTGGGCGCTTTGCTTGGCAACGTCACTGTCCGCCACTTGCAGCTCGATGTCGTAGTTGTACTTTTTGGCGATGGTTTTCGCGTCGTCGAGCATCGACACGAACCAAGGGTTGCCCAAGGTGATCTCGGTCCAGCCGATGCGCAGGCGCTCGCCCTTTTTCTTCAGGGGCAAGGCCTTGTTGATGGCGGTGCGGTCCGGCATGTCGGGGTCGATCACGCCCGACAGCGCGGTATTGGGCATCAGGCTGTAGATTTCATGCTTGCCGGCGGCCCAGGCCTGGCTGCCGATAAGGGCCGTGAGGGCGAAGGTGGTGATCAAACGCTTCTTCATCATTATTGTTCTCCAGTGCGCTGATTGAGTCGGTGATGCCGGCGCCGTCCTCGACAGCGCCGTTGTAGGGGTTCAGGCCTGCAAATCGATCCAGGCCGACTTGAGTTCCGAGTACTTGTCCAACGCATGCAGCGAGCGGTCGCGACCGTTGCCCGACTGCTTGTAGCCACCAAACGGCATGGTGATGTCGCCACCGTCGAAGCAGTTGACCCACACACTGCCGGCCCGCAGGGCACGGATCATCGAATGAGCGCGACTGAGGTTGCTGGTCCACAGGCTGGCGGCCAGGCCATAGGGCGAGTCATTGGCAATGCGCACCGCGTGCAAGTGGTCCTTGGCGCTGATCACCGACAGCACCGGCCCGAAGATCTCTTCGCGGGCGATGGTCATGTCGTTGGTGACGTTGTCGAAGATCGTCGGCGGGATGAAGAACCCGTCGGCCAGGGCACCACCGGCCCGTTCACCGCCGAGGATGATGCGTGCGCCCTCCTGCGTACCTTTGTGGATGTAGCCGAGCACGCGGTCCAGTTGCGCCTTGTCGACCATGGCGCCCAGCTGCGTGCGCGGGTCGAGGGGGTCACCCACGCTGATGCCGCGCGCCACCTTCAGCACCTCGGCGACGAACTCGTGGCGGATGCCTTCCTCGACAATCAGCCGCGACGGCGCCACGCAGACTTCGCCCTGGTTGAAGAACATCGATTTGGCTGCGGTGGTCGCGGCTTTTTCCAGGTCGTGGCAGTCATTGAGAATGATGTTCGGGGTCTTGCCGCCGCACTCCAGCCAGACCCGTTTCATGTTCGATTGCCCGGAATACTGCAGGAACAATTTGCCGACTTCGCCGGAACCGGTGAACACCAGGGTGTCGACATCCATGTGCAAGCCCAGGGCACGTCCGGCAGTAGGGCCGAAGCCTGGCAGCACGTTGAACACGCCCGGCGGAATGCCCGCCTCGGCAGCCAGCGCGGCGATGCGCAGCGCCGTGAGTGGCGATTGCTCGGCGGGCTTGAGGATCACCGAGTTGCCCATCGCCAGCGCCGGGGCGACCTTCCACATGGCCATCAGCATCGGGAAATTCCACGGTGTGACCGCCGCGACCACGCCGATGGCTTCACGGGTGATCATGCCCAGCGCGCCGGGCCCGGACGGCGCGATTTCGTCGTAGACCTTGTCACAGCATTCGGCGTACCACTGCAGGCATTCCAGCACCGCGTGCACGTCGAAGCCGCTGCTTTCCGAGACCGGCTTGCCCATGTCCAGGGTTTCGAGCAAGGCCAGTTCGGTCATGTGCTGCTCGAACAGCGCGGCAAAGCGCAGCATGACTTTCTTGCGTTCCTTGGGCGCACGCTGCGACCACACGCCACTGTCGAAGGCCTGGCGTGCCACTTCGACGGCAAGGTCGACATCCTCGGCCTGGCAGGATGCGACGCGATTGAGCACCTGGCCGTTGCGCGGGGAGATATTAGCGAAGGTTTCGCCGCTCAGTGCGTCGACAAAGCGGCCATTGATAAAGGCCTGGCCTGGCAGGTCCAGGGCAGCGACACGCTGCTGGACCGCAGCGATATCGATGAGCGTATTCATGTGTTGCGTCTCCTGTTTTGGTTCAAGGGGTTAGAAGCTGACTTCAGTTTTCAGGCCGAACACCACCACGCTCTTGTCCCCGCTCAACCCGCCGGGGTTGACCACGTATTGCACGTTGGGCCGCAGTGTCAGGGCCGGGGTCACGCTGACGCCGTAGTACAGTTCCATCGGGTATTCGGTGTACGGTGCGGCCACGGTGTAGCCACTGGACTGGCGGATGCGCCTGGCGGATTTCTCATTCACTTCCAGGCGGCCCAGCGCCAGGCCGATTTCGTCCTGGGGACGTGCGGCAAACGGGCCGCTGATAAAGGCGCCGGCGTGCCAGACGTTCTCCACGTAGGACACGTCGCGGTCCGACTGAATGAAGTTGGCAAACAGGTTGAGGCCGCGGGCGCTGTTGTCCGGGTCCTGGTACACACGCTGGTCGACCAGGGCGTAGAAGCCACTGGCCGAATCGTGCTGGTCGGGCGCATTGCCGGTCAGGCCGATGGGTTGGCCATCGAGGTCGCGGTACACGTCGTTGAAGTCACCGGTGTTGCGCCAGAGGCCCACGCGGTAGGTGCCAGGCAGGCCGTTGAACGTCGGTGTCCAGGCCAGTTCGCCGACGGCGAGGTAGCCGGTGGTGCCCGAGGGGCTGCCGAAATTCAGGCCCTGGCTGTTCTCGGTAAAGCGCGGGTTAACCTGATACAGCGAGGCGTTGACGGTCAGCTCATCCGTCAACTTGCCCGCCACCGCCGCGCCCCATTGGCTGACGGGCCAGGTGAACCAGTTGGGGGTGATGTAGCCCGGCACCGTGCCGCAGAACGTCAGGTTCTGGAACTTGCAGGAAAACGGGAACACATCGCCGCTCATGGGCAAGCGGCCAAGCTTGACCACCAATCGGTCGTCGAGCAGTTTCTGCTGGTAATAGAACTGCACCAGCCGCGTGACGCTGCCGTAGCCGTAGATTTCCTGGGCGGCGAGCAAGGTGTTGGTGCCCGCCTCGGCCGTCAGGTTTTCGCCGTTGCGGTTGCTGAAGGTCATGCGAAAACTCGCGCCCTGCCAGCCGAGCAGCTTTTGCAGGTCGAAGTTGCTGTCGATCATCAACTGATCGCTGTACGTGCCTTTGTGCGCGTCGCCGCCCTGAGTGTTGTAGGCCAGCTCGTTGACGTACGTCAGCTGGAAGTCCACGCCCTGTTCATGCAAGCGCGTGCGTTCGCCGTTCCAGTCGCCGAGCAGAAAGTTGTTCGGCGAATAACTGGCGGCAAACACGCCAGGGCAAACACACGCACTCAGAAGTCCTGCGGCAACGATGGTCTTATTGGTCATTGTCAGTGTTCCCGAAACTGTTTTTATTGTTGGTTTTAGTGTTTTTCGAGCATGCAGAATCCCGCCAACCCAACTGACGGGTCGGTGAAGCAACAGCGTTAACGCGGTGTGACTGAAACGTCGGTTAGAAGCACATCCTCACGATGGCGGCGACCTCCTCCTGGTTATTGATCTGCTTGGGATGGCAGGCCAGGTCCTGGTTGAAACTGGTCCAGACGGTGTGGGCAAATTCATCAACCTGCTCAGGGCGCAAACCGTAGCTGTGGAAGGTGTCGGTAACGCCCAGGGTGGTGAACAGCTGTTCGAGGATCACGGGCAGGCGCTCGGCGCGCTCGCTGATCGACAGCCCCAGGGTTTCCGGGCGCAGGATCCCGGCCACGGTGGCGAATTTTTCGGCGGCGACCGGCAAGGTCCAGCGGATGACATGCGGGGTGCTCGCCGCCACCGTGCCGCCATGGGGCGCATCGGTCATTGCGCCCAGGGGTTGGCCCAAGGCATGGGACACGGTGACGCCAGCCCCGGCGATGGCCATGCCGCCCAGGGTCGAGGCAAACGCCATGTTCGCGCGCGCGTCCAGGTCGGTGCCGTGTTCGACACAGCGCTGGGCATTCGCCGCAAACAGGCGGATGGCTTGGAGGGCGACCATTTCCACCCACGGTGTGCAGTGAATGCTGATGTAGGCTTCCAACGCGTGACAGAAGGTGTCCACCGCCGTCAGCGCGGTGAGCCTGGGCGGTTTCGACACCAGGATCTGCGGGTCGATCAACGCCACGTCGGGGTAGATGAATGGGTTGACGATGGCGCACTTGAGGCCCAGTTCGGGGTTATTGATCACCGCAAACGGCGTGGCCTCGGTGCCGGTACCGGATGTGGTCGGCACCACCAGCAACGGCAGGCCGCGGCTTTGCGGGCGAGTCACCACTTCGCCGAGGCGTTCGGTGTAGTCCCAGCAACGGCCGCCGTGCACGGCGACGAATGCCACGGCTTTGGCCGAGTCGATGGCGCTGCCGCCGCCGATGGCGACCACCACCTCGCACCCGGCACTGCGCACCTGCTCGACCGCGCGGTCGATCGTGGTGTGCCGGGGGTTGGGCACAATGTCGTAGAACTCAATGAACTCGATGCCGCGCTCGATGAAACTGCCGGTGACCTGCGCCACCAACTCGCTGCCCTGCAGAAACGGGTCGACCATCAGGAACACCTTGGAGCCGAATGGCGCGACCTTTTCACCCATGCGCCGGACTGCGCCGACTTCAAAATCCAGGGTCAGGGGCAGACTTGCCTGAAATGCTTTCATCAGTTCACCTTTTCTTATTGGAATGTGGATCGGACTCAGCCCTGGCGCAACGAGCCGCCCGATTTGTACAACTCACCCAGGTCGCTGGCGGCGATCAGCGCGGCTTTCATCTCATCGACGGTCACAGTGAAGGGCTCGACGCTGCTGGTCTGGTTGGGGTCGGCGGCGGTGTGCGCCACTGCATCGAGTTCCTCGGCGGTGATGTCGGCCAGGCCGAGGTCGCCGAAGGTCACGGGCAGACCGATGCTCAGGCAAAAACGCAACACGGTGTCCAGCTCAGCGCTGGATTTGCCTTCCAGCACCAGCATCACCAGCGTGCCGAACGCCACGTATTCGCCGTGGTACATCGTGGCGCGCCGGCCCAACTCACTGAAGCCGCAATACACCGCGTGGGCGGTGGCGACGCCATTGCTCTCGAAGCCGATACCGCTCATCAGCGCGTTGGCTTCCACCACGCGGTTGAAGGCTTTGGTCACGCAACGCTGGTCGGCGGCGCGCCTGGCTTGTACGCCGTCTTCGAGCAGGACGCGGTAGCACAACTCGGCAATCGCCATGGAGGTCAGGGTGGCCTTGGCACCGCCGCCACCCTCCTTCATGCCGCCGCCGGCGTTGCCGAGGAAGTTGTCGCGGTAGCCTTCGACACAGGTGCGGGCTTCGAAATACGTCGACAGGGCATCGCCCATGCCGGCCACCAGCAAGCGCACCGGCGCCTGGACGATGACCCAGGTGTCGACCACCACCACATCCGGGCTGCGCTGGAAAAACATGACGTCGTCAAATGCGCCGGCCTCGGTGTAGAGCACCGACAGCGAACTGGTGGGGGCATCGTTGGAGACAATGGTGGGCACGATGCACAGCGGTACGCGTGCCTGATTGGCCACGGCCTTGGCCGCGTCGAGCACCTTGCCGCCGCCGACGCCGATCACACCGTCACAACCAAGGCCCTGCATGGTTTCGGCCAGGCGCTGGATTTCCTGGCGGGTCACTTCTCCGGAAAAAATTCCGTAGTGCAACTCGATGTGAGTGCCGTCGAAGCTGGTACCCAGGGTTTGCTTCAGGCTGTCCAGGCGGCCCTGGGTGGTGATCACCATCAGTCGGCGACCGAACCAGGCCACATGCCGGGCCAGACGGTCGAGTTCTTTGTAGCCCTGGATGTAGCGACCAGGTGCGGCAAATATCTGGGTCATCTCTGTGTTCATCCTGGCCCCGTCAAGGAGGCTTTTTGTTATTGCTTTGAGGACGTGGTCGAGGTGCAGCAGCTCTGACGGATCGATGATATATCATATTTAATTTTTAACTGCCAACCGCTTTTTTGCAGGAAGGCACGCGCAAAAAGACAGGGATTGACGTTCGGGGGCATCGAAGATATATGATGCATGAAAACAATAACAACGTTATTCGGAGACGACATGCACGATTACATTGTCATTGGCGGCGGGTCTGCGGGTTGTGCGCTGACGGGTCGCTTGATCGAGGCCGGCGCCTCGGTCCTGCTGATTGAAGCGGGCCCTCGGGACACCCATCCGCTGATTCATATTCCTGCCGGTTTTACCCGTTTGCTCTCCAGCCCCCTGCTGTCTCGCCATGAAACCCAGGCGCAAACCGCCATGGACGGACGCAAGCGCATTCTTCCCCAAGGCCGGGTGCTGGGCGGCGGCAGTTCGGTGAACGCACTGATCTATATTCGCGGGCAGCACGAGGACTACGATGACTGGGCCGCCACGGGCTGCAACGGCTGGTCGTTTCGCGAGGTACTGCCGTACTTCAAGCGGGCCGAAGACAATGAACGTTTCGCTAACGGCTTCCATGCCACGGGCGGTCCGTTGGGGGTGTCGGACCTCAAGCAAGTGTGTGAACTGTCCCGTGGCTTCGTGCGTGCCGCGCAGCAGGCCGGCATTGCGTTTACACCAGACTTCAACGGTGAGCGCCAGAATGGTGTCGGGTTCAACCAGATCACCGCGCGCAACAATCGCCGCTGCAGTGCGGCCGTCGCCTACCTGCGTACCGCCGAAAAGTCCGAGCGTCTGACCGTCATCACCGACGCCACCGTGCAACGTGTGCTGCTCGAGGGCAACCAGGCGGTGGGGGTTGAATACCGTCACAAGGGCCAGGTGGTGCAGGCTCGTTGCGGTAAGGAAGTGGTGCTCAGTGCCGGTGCCATCCAGTCGCCCAAGCTGTTGATGCTGTCCGGTATCGGCCCGGCCGCCGAGCTCGAGCGCCATGGCATTGGCGTGCAACACGCGTTGCCTGGCGTCGGGCAGAACCTGCAGGACCACGCCGAAGTCGGCAGCATCGCCTATTGCCACGGCAAGTACGGTTACTACGGCCAGGACAACGCCTTCAATACCGTTAAAAACGGTCTGCAGTACCTGCTGTTCGGCAGCGGGCCGGTGAGTTCGAACGTCACTGAAGCCTGCGCGTTCGTCAACACCGACAACCCGCAGGAACGGCCAAACGCACAGATGCATTTTGTGCCCATCGTGTTTTTCGACCTCGACCAGGAAGTGATCAAGAAACCCGGCGCCACCCTCAACACCTGCGTCCTGCGCCCGATGAGCCGTGGTGAAATCCGCCTCGCCGACAAGCAAGCCGACACGCCGCCACTGATCGATCCCCGCTACTTCGCACACCCGGAAGACCGCCGTGTCGCCATCAAGGGCCTGAACCTGTCGCGGGAAATCCTCGCGCAACCGGCGATGCGTGCGTACACCGGCGAAGAGGTGTTCCCAGGCTTGAGTGTGCGCAGCGATGAAGCCCTGTTGAGTTACATCAACCAGCGGGCGAAGACCGTCTACCACCCGGTCGGCACCTGCAAGATGGGCTCTGACGCCATGGCCGTGGTCGACCCGGAATTGCGCGTGCATGGCCTGCGTAACCTGCGGGTGGTGGATGCGTCGATCATGCCCAACCTGATCTCCGGCAATACCAACGCACCGTCCATCATGATCGGCGAAAAAGCCGCCGACCTGATCCTGGGGCGCAGCGCATTGCCTGCAGCCCACTTCTAGCACACAGGAATCCAGCCATGCCCATCAGCGGTAAAACACGCGTCGTCGTGCACCTGACCTACCCCGCCAAACACCTGCGCACGCCCGAATTCTTCAACCCGTTGCTGGAACGTCTCGGTTACGACGGCGTACTGGTGCCGTGGGAAGTCTCACCGGCCAACCTGGCCACTGCGTGGGAAGGTTTGCGCGGCATTGAAAACCTCGCGGGGGTGATCGTCACCGTGCCGCACAAGCTGGAGGTGGCAACCTTGTGCGATGAACTCAAAGGCACCGCCCTGCTGCTGAAGGTGTGCAACGTCGCCAAGCGCCTGGCGGACGGACGCTTCACCGGGCGCATGTTCGATGGCGACGGCTTTGTCGCCGGCCTGAAAAAACAGGGCCATGACCTGGGCCGCAAACGCGTGTTGCTGTTGGGCGCCGGCGGCGCGGCCACCGGCATCGCCCACGCATTGCTGGCCGAAGAGATCCAGGAACTGGTGATCAGCAACCGCACGCCGGCCAAAGCCGAAGCGCTGGTCCTGGAACTGCGGCTGATGTTCCCCGGCCGGCAGATCAATGCCGGCGCTGCCGACGCCAGCGGCTTTGATGTGGTGATCAACGGCACCGCCCTGGGCCTCAGTGCCGGCGACCCGCTGCCAGTGCCCGTCGAGACCCTGGCCGCCGGCACGATTGTCGGCGAAGTGGTGATGAACCCGGACGTCACGCCGTTGCTGAGTGCGGCGGCCGAACGTGGCTGCATCATTCATAAAGGCGCGCACATGATCACCGGCCAGGTGGACCTGCTCGCCGAGTTTCTGTTTTCCCAAGCGGGCGTTTGAACGCCCGCCCCACTCCCAAGGAAAAACCATGAAAAAAACAGCAATCGTCACCGGCGGTGGTTCCGGTATCGGCCTGGCCACCGCACAGCGCCTGCATGCGGACGGCTATGAGGTATTCACCGTGGGCCTGGGCGAACCCGAGCTACGCATCCCCGGCATTCATTATCAGGAACTGGACGTGACCGACGACGACGCGGTGAACCGCTTCTTCGCACCGTTCGAGCGCGTTGACGCGATCGTCAATGCGGCCGGGATCATCGACCACAACCGCGAGTGGGAGCTGGAAGGCTTCGGCCGGGTGATGGACGTCAACCTCAACGCCGTCCTGCGCATCACCAATGCCGCCCTGCCCGGCTTGAAAGCCGCGCGCGGTGCCGTGGTGAATTTCGCCTCGATGTGGGGGATTTTCGGTTCGGCGAAAACCCCGGCCTATGCCTCGAGCAAGGCGGCAATCTCCGAGCTGACGCGTTGCATGGCGGTCGCCTGGGCGACTGACGGTGTGCGCGCGAATGCCGTGGCACCCGGCTGGATACTGACCAACCTGTCGCGCCGCGCCTTCGAAGACCCGACGCGTTCGGCCGGGATCATGGCGCGCATCCCCATGAAGAGCTGGGGCGCGCCGGAAGACGTGGCCAATGTGATTGCGTTCCTGGTATCCGACAACGCGCGCTATGTGACCGGGACCACCCTGCCGGTCGATGGCGGGTATTCCGTCGCCTGAGTTCGACCTGGCGATTTGAGTGCTTGACCGTCCAAAAACATGATATATCATGCATCACTATAAGATCGAGGCCGCGACGACTTGTCGTCGGGCCTCAAATAACAATGAGCAATACAGTGAGAGGTGCTGAATGAATCTGGTTTTCGGCTCGCCCGGACGTTACGTCCAGGGCACTGAAGTACTCGCCCAGGCGGGCACCTACCTGGCGCACTGCGGGCGCACAGCCGTGGTGGTCATCGACAGCTACGTGCTGGGCCTGATCAGCGAGCGGCTCGATGCTACCTGCGCGCAGGCCAACGTGGCGTTGCACTACCTCACCTTCGACGGCGAAATCACCGCCGACGGCATTGCTAGCTTGCGTGCGGCAGCCGCAAGCGTGGAGTTCGACCTGATCCTGGCGGTCGGCGGCGGCAAGTGCATCGACGCCGGCAAAGCCCTCGCCCACAGCTCGGGCCGTGCCCTGGTAACCATGCCCACCGTGGCCTCCAACGATGCGCCCACCTCGAAAAACTACGTGGTCTACGACGCCCATCACCAGCTCAGCGAAGTCGGCCACTTGCTGGTCAGCCCGCGCTATGTACTGGTGGACACCGGGTTGATCGCCCAGGCACCGCGCGCGTTTTTGCTGGCGGGGATTGCCGATGCACTGACCAAGAAATTCGAAGCCGAGCAGTGCTTCAACTCGGGCGGCGTCAACATGTTCGGTGCCCGCCCGGCGCTGTCCGGACTGGTGCTGGCGCAGGAGTGCTACCGCGTGATCCGTCAATACGCCGAACCGGCGCTGGCCCAGGCCGGTAGCGGTGAAGTGACGGTGGCCTTCGATCATCTGATCGAGGCCGT
The DNA here is from genome assembly GCF_000612585.1 of Pseudomonas sp. CHM02. Classification (GTDB taxonomy): domain Bacteria; phylum Pseudomonadota; class Gammaproteobacteria; order Pseudomonadales; family Pseudomonadaceae; genus Aquipseudomonas. Next base: position 115,653 of record NZ_JFCA01000003.1, on the reverse strand, counting down.
GCTGCTCATGAGCGGCCTGGGGTTTGAAAGCGGTGGCTTGTCCATCGCCCATGCGATGACGCGCGGCCTGTCGAAAATCCCCGGCGCACAGCAGCAGGTGCATGGCTGGCAAGTCGCCTATGGCTTGCTGGTGCAACTGGTACTGGAAGACCGCGACGCCGAGTTGCTGGGCGACATGTTGGGCTTCTACCAACGCATCGGCCTGCCGCGCAACCTGGCCGAACTGGGCGTGACAAGCATCGACCGCACGGTGTTGATGCAGGTCGCCGAGCCCACCTTGAAAGCCCCCCACGCCCGCAACTTTGCCCCTGTTTCGGGCGACCCGCTGACGTGTGACGACTTGATCGCGGCGATGCTCGCGCTCGAGGGATTGACCCACTGAACCATCCACCCCTGAACCCACCCCCCCGTTGAAGTTCTAGCCCCGCAACCGAGATTCGACTTCAACAAATTCATGCCTGTGATTGGAGGTAGAGATGTCTGCACCCCGAAAAACCCTCGAAGCGTGGCGCGCCAGCGATTTTGTCCCCAGCGCCGAGACCATTGCACAGCTCAAGGACCGGGCGAAATTTGTCCGCCTGGAAACCATTCGCCTGATCGAAATCGCCAAGACCGGCCACTACACCTCGGTGTTCTCCGCCGCCGAATTGTTCGCCGCGCTGTACTACGACGTGATGACCATTCGCCCGGCAGAGCCCAAGTGGCCGGGCCGCGACCGCTTCCTGATGGGCAAGGGCCACGCCGCCGTGGGCCAGTTCCCGATCCTGGCCGACCTGGGCGTGTTCCCCAAGGAGTGGCTCGATGAATACACCCGCCTGGGCAGCCCTCTGGGCGATCACCCTGACATGCGCAAAGTACCCGGCATCGACTTCTCTTCCGGCTCCATCGGCCACGCCCTTTCCGGTGGCCTGGGCATGTGCCTGGCCCAACGCTTCACCGGCGAAACCTATGACGTGTTCGTCATGCTCGGCGACGGCGAAATGCAGGAAGGCCAGGTCTGGGAAGCCGCCATGGGCGCCGCCCACCACAAGGCCAAGCACCTGATCGCGATTGTCGACCGCAACGGCTTCCAGCTCGACGGTTCGGTCGACGACGTGATTGGTATCGAACCGCTGGACGAGAAATGGCGCGCATTCGGCTGGGAAGTGCACGTGATCGACGGACACGACATCGCCGAAGTCACCGAAACCCTGCGCCGCGTAAAAGCCGATGAAACCCGCGACAAACCCGTCTGCATCATCGCCAAGACCGTCAAGGGCAAGGGCGTTTCCTACATGGAAACCGAACCCGGCTGGCACCTCGGTTACCTCGACCCGGAAGACGCCAAACGCGCTATCGCTGAAATTGAAGCCATGGAGATCTGAACATGAACGCCCCTCTTTCCCCCAATTCCTGGCAGTACCGTGGCCTCAACGCGATGAACCCGGGCCTGTCGTTCCTCTCCGACGCGCTGATCGACCTGGCCCGCGCCGGCTACCCGGTGATGGCCGGTTCCGCTGACCTGCAGTACTCCAACGGGCTCAACAAGTTCGCCAACGAGTTCCCCGAGCGATACATCCAGTTCGGTATCTCCGAACAGAACATGGTCACCGCCGCCGCTGGCCTGGCCACCTGCGGGGTGATGCCGTTCGTGGCGACCTTCGCTTCATTCCTCGGCCTGCTGTGCTGCGAACAGATCCGCATGGACGTGGCCTACTCGGCACAACCGGTGCGCCTGATCGGCCACCACACCGGGATCTCCCTGGGTTTCTATGGCACCTCGCACCATGCCACCGAAGACATCGCCACCATGCGCTCGATTGCCGACCTGGCAGTGGTTTCACCGGCGGACGGCGCGCAGCTGGCGGCGGCCATCAAGGCCTCTGCCACCTATGACAAGCCGGTGTATTTCCGCATCGGCCGAGGGCGCGACCCGGTGGTCTACGACGCCGATGTGGTGTTCGAATTCGGCAAGGCCCACGAGCATATCCAGGGCGAAGAACTGACCATCATTGCCTGCGGCATCACCGTGCACGCTGCCCTCGAGGCGGCGCGCAAGATGAACGCCGAGGGCCGTTCGGTGGGCGTGATCGACATGGCCTCGATCAAGCCGATCGACCGCGACGCGATCCTGCGTGCCGCCGCCCGCAGCAAACGCATGATGACCGTCGAGGAGCACAACGTGCTCGGTGGCCTGGGCGCCGCCGTGGCGGAAGTGCTGTCGGACGAAGGCGTCGGCGTGAAGCTCAAGCGCCACGGTATCTATGACGAATACAGCCTGATCGCCCCGCCAACGCACCTCTACCAGCACTACAAACTCGATGCCGCCGGGATCGAGGAAGTCGCCCTGGCCCACCTCAACGCCTGACGCCGGCCAAACGGGGGCGGGCCTGCTCGCCCCCGCGTGGTTGACCCCACTTCTCGGAGCCAATAATGAATAACATCACCGAGACCCTGTCCGATCACACGATCGGGCACGGCAAGACACGCACGTCCTTGCGCAAAAAGTCCCTGATCGCCACCGGCGTCGGCAACTTGCTGGAGTGGTTCGACTGGACCATCTACACCGTGGCCTCGGTGTACATCGCCGCCGCCCTCTTCGACAAAAGCAACCCCACCTCCGCACTGCTCAGCACCCTGGCAGTGTTTGCGGCAGGCTTTGTGCTGCGGCCGATCGGCGGGATTTTCTTCGGCATCCTCGCCGACCGGCTGGGCCGGCGCATGGTGCTGCTCAGCACCATGCTGCTGATGGCGGGCGCAAGCCTGCTGATTGCGTTTATCCCGTCCTATGAATCGATCGGCAGCTGGGCCTCCGGGCTGCTGTTGCTGGCGCGGTTGATACAAGGGTTCGCCCACGGCGGCGAAACCACCACGTCCTATGCCTATATCGCCGAAATCGCGCCGCCCAAACGCCGTGGCCTGTGGTCCAGCACGGTGTTCCTCGCCGTGGGTTGCGGCTCGTTGCTGGCGACGTTCTACATGGCACTGCTGACCAGCCTGCTCTCCACCAGCGAGATGCAGGAATGGGGCTGGCGCCTGCCCTTCGCCACCGGTGGCCTGCTGGCGGTGTTTGCCTTGTGGTTGCGGCGCAACATGATGGAAAGCGAGCACTCGCCCAGCGCCGGGGCAGACGCGTCGGCACCGGCATGGAGCCGCGGCAAGATCCTCCAGCACGGCGTGCGCCTGTTCCTGTATGAAGCCGGCGCGACCTTGACCTACTACACCTGGGTCACCTCGGCGTCGATCTATGCCATCAGCGTCAAGGGCATGGACCCACGCAGCGCGTTCACCATGAGCTGCATCGCGCAGGTCATCTACCTGGTGTTCCTGCCAATTTCCGGGTGGCTCTCGGACCAGTGGGGCCGCAAGATCTCTGCGCTGATTTCGCTGCTGGGGATTGCCGCCACGCTGTTCCCGCTGTGGGGCTTGATCTCCAGCGAACCCTGGACCTTGATGGTGGCGCAGACGGCCGGGCTGTTGCTGGTCGGGTTTATCACCGGGTGCAAACCGGCGTCGATTTCCGAGCAGATCCCCACCCGTTATCGCACGCGCATGTTCGGTGTGTGCATCTCCCTGGGGGTGGCGGTGTTCGGCGGTACCGCGTCGTACCTGACCACCTGGCTGTACTCGGAAAATATCGGCTGGCTGTTCAATATCTACCTGATCGTGGTGGCGGTCATCGCCAGCGCCGTGGTGTTGCTGTGGAAGAACAACCACGGCGTGCCGATCGATAAAATCTGAAGAAAGGGGGAGCAGGCAAGCCCTGCTCCCCTGCTGGCGTCAACCACCCAACGCGTTCACCAGCGCTGCCTGGTTCTGCCACTGCGCGGTCTTGACCTGGGCCAGCGCGTTCTGCGCCGCCAACTGCACCCGCTGCGCCTGCAGCACATCCAGGAACGGCGTTTCCCCCGCCTGCCAGGCACGCTGGATCTGCTCGGCCGCCGAGCTGGCCTGGCTCGCCGCGCTGGCCAGGAACCGTTGACGTTCGGCATTGCGCTGCGCCGCCGCCAGGGCCGACTCCACCTCCGACACCGCCGTGAGTACCGTACGCCGATAAGCGAGCAACGCCTGTCGCGCCTCGGCATCGCGCAGGTCGACGACATTACGTCGCCGGCCGCCGTCGAGCACCGGCACGCTGGCATTCACCCCGGCCAGCCAGAACGTCGAATTGGCCAGGCTGGCGGCACTTACCCCGTCGATCAGCGAACCCAGCGCCGCCGACAGGCTCAAGCGCGGCATCAGGTCAGCCTTGGCCACGCCGACCCGCGCATAGGCGCCGATCAGGCGCGCTTCGGCGGCGCGGATATCGGGACGGCGCCGCAACAGATCGGCCGGCGTACCGGCGTCCAGCAGCGACACGTTCGCCACCTGCACCGGCGTGTCCCGGAACTGCTGGTACAGCGTTTCACTCGGCTGGGCGAGCAACACCGACAACCGATGCAAGGACCGCTGCCAGCTCAGTTGCAACGCCGGCACCTGCGCGGCAGTGGAGTCGGACTGCGAGCGTGCCCGCAGCAGGTCGGCTTCGGGGCTGTCGCCAGCGGCGTAGAGCTGCTCGGTCAGTTGCAGCGTCTCGGCCTGGCTGGCCGCACTTTGCTTGACGATGGCCAGGCGCTCTTCCAGCCCACGCGCCTCGGCGTAGGCCTGCACCACCTCGGTGATCAGCGCCACGCGCACGCCCTGGGCCTCTTCTTCGCTGGCCTGCACATCGGCATCCGCCGCTCGCACACCTTCGCGAATACGGCCGAACAGGTCGATCTCCCAGGCCGCGCCCAAGCCTATCGATGTCGGCTCGGTGATCAGCGGGTCGGTGAAACCCGCCTGATCCGCCGAGAGGCGCTGGCGTGCAGCGCTCGCTCCGAGATCCACCTGCGGGCTGCCGGAGGCGCCAGCGATATTGCGCAGGGTGCGCCCGGCATCGATGCGGGCCAGGGCCATTTGCAGGTCGAGGTTTTCAGCCAGCGCACGCGCCACCAGGCGGTTGAGCAAGGGGTCCTGATACAGCGTCCACCAATGCTGCGGCACCCCCCTCGGCGGCGTGGTTTGCGCGTTGACGAAAGGCCCCGCCGGTGCCTCGCTGGCGGGCGGCAGCACCGGTGCAGCGCAGGCGCTCAGCAGTGCCGCACCGAGCAGCAGGGCCGGCATACGTAGACGGTTATTCATGGGTCAGCCCCTGTTGAGAGTGGATCAAGCGTTCGCCGCCGGCCAGGCGGCGGATCAACACATAGAACACCGGCGTAAACAGCAGCCCGAACAGCGTCACGCCGATCATGCCGAAGAACACCGCCGCGCCCACGGCCTGGCGCATTTCCGAACCCGCGCCCTCGGACATCACCAGCGGCAGCACACCGAGGACGAAGGCCAGCGACGTCATCAGGATCGGACGCAGACGCAGGCGACACGCCTCGACCACCGCCTCGACGATGCCCTGCCCGTCCTTCTCCTGTTGCCGCGCCACTTCGACGATCAGGATCGCGTTCTTCGCTGCCAGCCCCACCAGCACGATAAAACCGATCTGGGTGAGGATATTGATATCCAGCCCCATCAGGCGCACACCACCGGCCGCCGCCAGCAGGCACATCGGCACAATCAGCAGGATCGCCAGTGGCAGGCTCCAGCTGCCGTACTGCGCAGCCAGCACCAGGTACACAAAGATCACGCACAACGGGAACACCAGCAGCCCCATGTTGCCAGCCGTGGTCTGCTGGTAGCTGAGGTCCGTCCACTGATAGGTGATGCCAGCCGGCAGCGTCTCCTGGGCCAGACGTTCCATGGTCTTGATGCCGAACGCGGAACCCAGCCCCGGCAAGGTGTCGCCATTGATTTCTGCAGTGGGGAACAGGTTGTAGCGCGGGAACCGCTCTACACCCAGGGCCTCGTGCAGGCGGGTCACGCTGGCAATCGGCACCATCTGGCCGGCGTCGTTGCGCACCTTCACCCGGGCCAGGTCTTCGGGCGTGACGCGGTACGGCAAGTCGGCCTGCGCGGTGACGCGATAGGTGCGCCCCACCAGGTTGAAATCGTTGATGTAGGACGAGCCAAAGTAGGTCTCGATTGCCTGGTTGATCTGGCTGCTCGGCACGCCCAGCATTTCGGCGCGCTCACGGTCCAGTTCGACGAACACTTGCGGGGTTCGCGCGGAGAACGGTGAGTAGACGCCCGTCATGCCCGGTGTGGCGTTGGCCGCCGCGATCAATGCGTCGGTGGCCTTGGCCAAGGCTTCGGTGCCCAGGCCAGCGGTGTCCTGCAACCGCATGGAAAAACCACCGGTACTGCCCAGGCCCTGCACGGGCGGTGGCGTGGCGACAATCACCGTGGCGCCGCTGACCACTTTCAGGCGTTCACGCAGGTCTTCGGCGATCTTGTCCGAGGTCAGCCCGTGCACCTTGCGCTCCGACCAGGGCAGGAACACGGGTGCCAGGCCGGCCGAGTTGGACGAGCTGGTGCCTGTCACCATCGAGAACCCGGAGAACGTCGGCACCCGGTCTACCCCCGGCACCTGCAGGGCAATCGCTTCGATCTGCTGGGAAATCGCGTTGGTACGCTCCAGCGATGCACCGTCAGGCAATTGCACGATCACCACCAGGTAACCGCGGTCCTGAATCGGGATAAACCCTTTGGGCGTCGACACCAGCAAATAAGCGGTGGCGGCGATCAGCACCGCGTAGATCGCCAGCATCAGCGGCGTGCGCCCCACCAGGCCACGCACGCTGCGGGCATAGCGGGCCGAGAGCTTCAGGAAGCCACGGTTGAAGCCATTCGCCGCACGCTTGAGCAGCCCGACGTTCGCATGCGCGTCTTCTGGTGCATGCCGACGCAGAATCATCGCCGCCAATGCCGGCGACAAGGTCACCGAATTGAACAACGAAATCGCGGTGGCCACGGCAATGGTGATACCGAACTGGCGGAAGAACTCACCGGAAATGCCGGGGATGAACGCCGTGGGAATGAACACCGCACACAGCACCAAGGTGATGGCGATCAGCGCACCGCCGATTTCCTGCATGGTCACTCGCGTGGCTTCCAGCGGACTCTTGCCATCGGCCAGGTGCCGCTCGACGTTTTCTACCACCACAATCGCGTTGTCCACCACGATGCCCACCGCCAATACCAGCCCGAACAAGGTCAGGTTATTGATCGAGTAACCGAGCATCGCCATCACCGCAAAGGTGCCGACCAGGGACACCGGGATCGCCAGGATCGGAATGATCGACGGCCGCCAGCCCTGCAGGAACACCATGATCACCAGCACCACGAGAATCACCGCCTCGTAGATGGTCTTGCCCAGCTCGCCGATGCTGTCGGCGATGAAGGCCGTCGGGTTGTAGCCGATGCTGTATTCGATGCCTTCGGGGAAGTCCTTGCCGATTTTCTGCATCGTTTCTTCGACCACTTTCATGGTCGCCAGGGCATTCGCACCGGGGCGTTGCAGCACCTGCAGACCGATCGCCGGGTTGCGCAGGTAATAGGTGTTATTGACGTAGGCCAGCCCGGCGATTTCGGTACGCGCCACGTCCTTGAGCCGCACCAGGCGCCCGCTGGCCCCCGACTTGAGCACGATGTTGTCGAAGTCGGCCGGCTCCTTCAGGCGCCCTTCGAAGATCAGGTTCGGCTGGAAGGCCTGGGAGCCCACCGGCGGCTGGGCGATCACACCGCCAGCCACCTGGGTGTTCTGCGCACGGACGGCGGCGATGATGTCGGCCGGCGTCAGGTTGAATGCCGCCACACGCTCCGGGTCGAGCCAGATGCGCATCGAGTATTCCCGCGCGCCCAACGGGTTGATATCCCCCACGCCATCGATGCGCTTGAGCACATCGGCGACATTGCGGATCGCGAAGTTCGAGACATACAGCTGGTCGTAAGTACCTTTGGGCGACGAGATGAAAATCGTCGACAGCTGCGTCGGCGACGACTTGCGCACTGTCACCCCGCTGCGTTGCACCGGTTCCGGCAAACGCGGCGTGGCCAGCGCCACACGGTTCTGCACCAGCACCTGGGCCTTGTCCACATCGGTGCCGCTCTTGAAGGTGACGGTGAGGTTCAGGCTGCCATCGGACGTCGCCTGGCTGTACATGTAGAGCATGTCTTCAACGCCGTTGACCTCCTGCTCGATGGGGATCGCCAGGGTCTCGGCCACGGTCTGCGCCGAAGCCCCCGGATAGGTCGCGGTGACCACCACCGTGGGCGGCGCGATATCCGGGTACTCGGAGGTGGGCAGCACCAGATAGGCCAGGCCGCCAACGATCAGCAAGACGATCGACAGCACGATCGCCAGCACCGGTTGTTCGATGGAGGTGCGTCCCAGGTTCATCGCTGCGCCTCCAGCGGTGCGGCGACCGTCGCCGTATCCCCGGCGCGCACACGCTGCAGGCCATCGACAATCACGCGGTCCTGTTCTTGCAGGCCGGCCGAGATTTCGCGCAGGCCGTCATGCAGCTTGCCAAGGGTGACCGGGCGAATCTCGACCTTGTCCTGCGGGTTGAGCACGTACACCACTTTGCGCGTCGCATCGACGCTGATCGCGCTGTCCGGCAGCAGCAGCGCCGGGTATGCGGCCTGGCTGGAGAACTGCACTCGGCCAAACTGCCCAGGGCTCAGTTGCAGGTCCTTGTTGCTCACCCGCGCACGTTGGCGCAGGGTGCCGGTGGAGGGATCGAGGCGGTTGTCGATGAAATCCATGCGCCCGCTCATGCTCGGTTCGCTCTCGCCCGGCAAGGCGATCCGCACCTGGCTCTGATTGCCCGCGGTGTGGGCCTGGCGACGGTATTTGAGGTAGCTCTGCTCATCGATATCGAAGTAGATGTCGATCGGGTCGATGGACACGATGGTGGTCAACAGCGTCGCGCTGCTGTTGCCGCCGTTGACCAGGTTGCCCTCACTGATCAGCTTGCGGCTGATGCGTCCGCTCATGGGGGCGGTGATGCGGGTGAATTCGAGGTCGAGCTTGGCGTTGCTCAACGCACCTTCAGCGCTCAGCACTTCGGCCTGCGCCGCCTGACGCGCCTGCAAGCGTTGGTCGTAGAGGCTGCGGGCGATGGTCTTGGATTCGATCAGCACGTTGGCGCGAGCAAACTCCTGCTCGGCCAGGGCCAGTTGCGAACGGACCTGGGCCAGTTTGCCCTGGGCCTGGACCACCGCCGCCTGGAACGAGCGCGAGTCGATCACGAACAGCAAATCGCCTTTCTTGACGATGGCGCCGTCCTGGAACGCGACCTTCTCCAGATAGCCGCTGACCCGCGAGCGCACTTCCACGGAATCCGTGGCCTCGAAGCGGCCGGTGAAGCTGTCCCAATCGGTAATCACCGACTTGACCGGCTTGCTCACCGTCACCGTCGGTGCTGCCGGCGCAGCTGTCTGGTTGTCTGCGCCACACCCGCTCAAGGTCGCCAACACCGCCAGACTGATACCTGAAAGTGCCGCGCCTTTGACCCAGTTGGGCTTTTTCAGGGACAAAAAGCTCCCCTTCCCCTTTATAGAAGAATGCACGTCAGTTGCTCCGCAATAAGTTGTCTGAATAGATTATTCAGTGGATAAAGTTAACGATTAAATCGCTTGGCCAACTTTCATTTATTTGAATAGAAAGGAATTTTCCGCTACTCAGGGATCAAGATAAACCGCATAAAAACGAAAACAATATTGATCCCCAAGCAAATAACACAGGCAAAAAAAGATGGCCTTCCAGCCATCTTCTTAACTAAGTAAACGTTAAAGAACGCGCCTCAAAACTCAATCACCTGACGCACCGCACTGCCATCGTGCAAACGGTCGAAACCTTCGTTGATGTCGTCGAGTTTCAGCCGGCCACTCAGCAACCGATCCACCGGCAAGCGGCCATCGCGGTACAGCGCAATGAAGCGTGGAATATCACGCAACGGCACGCAGGTGCCGATATAGCTGCCCTTGAGCGTGCGCTCCTCGCCCACCAGTTGCACGACGTTGACCGGCAGCGCCGAGTCCGGTGGCGGCAGGCCGGCGGTCACGGTCATGCCGCCGCGCCGGGTCATGTGCATGGCGTTATCCAGCGCGCGGATGGAGCCGGCCATTTCAAACACATAGTCGGCACCGCCAGCCGTCAATTGGCGCACCTGCTCGACGGCGTCCGCATCGCCGCCATTGACCACGGCGGTCGCACCGACCGCCTTGGCCAGCGCGAGTTTTGCCGGCGACAGGTCCACCGCAATGATCTGGCTGGCACCCGCGGCCCTTGCGCCCAGCACCGCCGCCAGGCCCACGCCGCCAAGGCCGATCACCACGGCCGTGGAGCCCACGCGCAGTTGCGCGGTATTGACCACCGCGCCAACCCCGGTGAGTACCGCACAGCCAAACAACGCAGCTTCTACGAACGGCAAATCGCGGTCGATCTTGACCACCGAGTTGCGCGACACCACCGCGTATTCGGCAAACGCCGACACGCCCAGGTGGTGATGAACCTGCCCGGTCGCGCTGTTCAAGCGCACCGAGCCGTTGATCAAGGTGCCTGCCGCATTCGCCTTGGCACCCGGCTCGCACAGGGCCGGACGGCCTTCGGCGCAGGGCAGGCAGTGGCCGCAACTGGGCATGAAGACCATGACCACGTGATCACCCGGTTCGAGGTCGCTGACCCCGTCGCCCAAGGCTTCAACCACCCCGGCCGCTTCATGGCCGAGCGCCATGGGCATGGGGCGCGGGCGGTCGCCATTGATCACCGACAGGTCGGAATGACACAGCCCGGCAGCGCGGATTCGCACCAGCACTTCCCCCGGCCCGGGCGGCGCCAGCTCGACGGTCTCGATGCTGATCGGCTTGCTCTGCGCGTACGGCGGGGCAACGTTCATGTGTCTCAGGACAGCAGCTCGGACTTGCATCGTGTGTCTCCAACGCAGCGGGATCGATAATGGATAGACCCCACTATGCCCCATGCGATCCCTGGCAAAAATGCATCGCCGGGCGCAGCAGTTTGGAATTGAATTCGCAACCCGCGGCTGTCGACAGCTGTTATTTGAATTCCCAGATCTTGTGCGCGCGCGCGGCATTCTCCCGCCACGGTGCACTGCTTATGCTGAACCCACACACGATCACCGCGCTGAACACAGTGCGCCTGAATGAGGGTTTCATGATGTCCGAAGCAACCCCACGCAAAAAACTGGTCGAGGCCGCCCCCCACGCCTCGTTCGACTTGAATGCCATCGTCAAGACCTTCCCCGAGAACGCCGACACCCTGCTGGTGGATACCCGCCTGACCGACGAAGACGAAGCCAGCGGCCGCGTGTTCCGGGTGTATCACCCGACCCCGGCGCATTACCACGCCACGTGCGACGAGTACCTGATCATCCTGTCCGGGCGCGCACGCTTTTTCATGGGCGACCGCGAACCGTTCGAAGTGGGCCCCGGCGAGATGCTGTTCTTCAAGAAGTTCACCATCCACGGCATGCCGGAAATCCTTGAGCACCCCCTGTTCATGGTCTCGGTCGATACGCCACGGCGCGACCCCAGCGACATCATTTTCGTCGACCCGGCCGCCGGTACCGCCGCGTCCTTTGTGCAGGCGCTCAAATGAACGCCCCGGCCCTGGAGGTCGTGGCGACCTTCGCGGTCGAGCGGCCGGGCAACCCCACGGTCATGCCGGACGGACGCGTGCTGGTGTCCGTCTGCGCAATCATCGCGCCGCCGTTCTCGGTGCGCGCCGTGACCGCAGACGGCCTGCACCCGCCATACCCCAATGAACGCTGGGCGGGCAAGCCCGACGCCCAGGGCCATGGCATGTCGGCGGTCATCGGTATCCGTACCGACCCACAAGGCATCGTGTGGATCCTCGACATGGGTGGCCCGCAGCAACAGCCACGCCTGATCGCCTGGAACGACCGGGAAAACCGCCTGCAACGCCTGATCGTACTGCCGCAGAATGTGCTGCGCCCCAGCTCCTTCACCCAGGACTTCGTGATCGACTGGCGCCGTCAGCGCATCTACATCGCCGACATGACCATGAACCCATCGGGCGCCAGCGATTACCCGGCGATTATCGTGGTCGACCTGCAAACCGGGCTGTCATGGCGCGCGCTGGAGAGCCATCCGGCGTTGATGCCGGGGGACGCGCCGCTGCAGATCGCGGGGAAAACCCTGGCGCTGCGCACGCCTCAAGGCGAAGTGATTCCGTACCGCTATGGCCTGAACCCGATCGCCATCGACCCGTTGGGCCGCTGGGTGTATTTCGGTTCGATGTCGGCGCGCAAGGTCTATCGGATTGCCACGCAGCAACTGGCGCAGCCGGCCAGCGTCGCGGCACTGGACGATGCGGTGGAGTACTGGTGCGAGAAACCGTTCTGCGACGGTTTTGACGTGGACGCCGAGGGCAATGTCTACGTGACCGATATCGCCAACAACGCCATCGGCGTCGCCTCCCCGGCCGGCTACCGCATCCTGGCCCAGGACGATCAACTGCTCGGCTGGCCGGATGGCGTCGAGCTGGATGCCCAGGGCCAATGGCTCTATATCACGGCCAACCAACTGCACCGTCACCCCTTGCTCAATGCAGGTGAAGACGACAGCCGGCCCCCCTTCCATGTTTTGCGTCTGAGAGTGGACGCGCCAATGAACCCACAGGTGAAACCATGAGTGAAGTCCGTATTTCGATTGCCATTGCACGCCCTGTCGACGAAGTCTGGTCGGTGCTCGGCGGCTACGATTGGCTGCCGCGCTGGCTGGACGCAATTGTCAGCAGCAACCTCAGCGACGGCGGGCGCCTGCGGCATCTGAAAACCGCTGCCGGAGCGGTGATTGTCGAGCGCTTGCTGACCTTTGACGAGGACGCCCGGCAGTACAGCTATGCCTTGCTCGAAGGCCCATCGCCGGTGATCGACTATGTCGGCACCATGGCGGCCAAGGACGACGGCAAGGGCGGTACGCTGGCAAGCTGGTCGAGTACCTTTATCGTCCAGGGTGCAGTGGAGTCAGAGGTCGTCGCGCATTTTGAAGCGCTGTATGCCGCCGGGCTGCAAGGCCTCAAGCGCGTAGTCGAAGCACAGGCTTAACCGCGCGTCATAAAGGCCTGCAAGCGCGGCACCATGAAGTCGAGGAAGGTGCGGATACGTTGGGGCACGTGCTGGCCGCCCTGGTACAGCGCGTGGACTTCCTCGCAATCATGGCCGTTGTGCGCCAGCAACTCGACCAGGCGCCCGGCGGCAATGTCCTCGTCGATGTGAAAGTCCGCCAGGCGCGCAATGCCGGCACCGGCAATCGCCATGCGCCGGACCGTCTCGCCGTTATTGGCTTGCAGGTTGCCCTGGACGATGCGATCCACGATACGGCCGCTCTGATTCATCGGCCATACCGGCGTCGCACGACGGAAGTTGAAGCTCAGGCAGTTGTGCTCGCTGAGGGCTTCGAGGGTTTCAGGCACACCGTGTTTTTCCAGGTACAGCGGTGAAGCGACGATCTTGCGTCGCGCTACGCCAATGGTCCGCGCGCGCAGTGTCGAATCGTTCAATACACCGACCCGGAACGCGACATCGGTGCGGTCCAGGTACATATCGACGATGTCATCGCACAGCGACAGGTTGATCTGGATATTCGGGTGGGCGTCCCAGAACGCCGGTAGGTTGGGCTCGATCGCCAGCGTGCCGAAGGCCACCGACGCGTTGATCCGCACGGTTCCACGCGCTTTCTGGGCGCCCTGGGCCAACACGCGTTCGACATCGTCGAGATCGGCCAGCAAGGCAATACTGCGCTCGTAATAGATACGGCCTTCATCGGTCAGCGACAGTTTGCGCGTCGAGCGCTCCAGCAGGCGCACGCCCAGGCGCAGTTCCAGACGCACAATCAGTTTGCTGACGGTCGAGGGCGTCATCAGCATCTGGCGGGCGGCCTGGGAAAAACTGCCAGCGTCGACCACGCGAACAAACACCGACATCTCACCTGCTCTGTTATCCACGTTCGTTGCTCCACTGACTGATTAGTGAAAAATTATCACAAACGCCTGGGGTACAAACGTCGATATACCGGCCTACTGTTCACTTGTCTTATGAATCGGATTCACCTCGCGAGTGAGGAAGTCGATCAAGGCCCGAGCCGCCGCCGACAACTGCCGATGGGGCGGAAAAATCACCGAGAACGGGCGCGAACGTCCTACCGCCTGTTCCAGCAATGGCACCAGGCGTCCGCTCTGGATGCGCTCCCGCACAATAAACACGTAGGTCTGGCAGATGCCCATGCCGTGTTCGGCCAGGGACACGATACCCAGCACATCGTCGGACACCTGGATCGCCGCTTCCGGCAACCACTCCCGGTCATTCCCCTGCTCGCGAAACAGCCACGGGCTGACGCGCCCGGTGCTGGGCATCACAAAGGGCAGACAGGCATGCCCAACCAGATCATCCACGCTCAACGGCGAGCCGGCGCGGCGCAGGTAGTCGGGCGCGGCGACCACGCACAGCGACGCATCCTCCAGCTTGCGCCCGATCAGGCCGCTGTCCGGTAACGGCCCCAGGCGAATCGCCAGGTCAAAACCTTCGGCCACCAGGTCGACATTGCGGTTGCTGATGCTCAGTTCGATGCGCACCTGCGGGTACTGCCGGTTGAATTCGCACAGCAAGGGCGGCAGCCGGTAGTGGCCATACGTGGTCGGTACGCTGAGACGGACTCGGCCGGTCAGCGCGCCCTCCTGCCCCTGGATCGAGCGTTCGGCCGTGTCGATCAACGAAAAGGCCGCACGGGACTGTTCGAGGTAAAGCACGCCGGCCTGGGTCAGGCTCAAGCGACGTGTGGTGCGCCTTAACAGTTGCACGCCGAGGCGCGTTTCCAGGCGTGAAATCGCACGGCTGACCACCGACGGCGTCGTCGCCAGAAACACCGCCCCCGCACTCAAGGAGCCTTTTTCCACCACGGTGACGAAGACTTCTACATCTGCAAGATAATCGAATCGACGACTCACCTTTGCCTCCAACGAACAGGTGCTGTTCCAGGCAGCGAGTTTATCGCCACTCCAGGCATGAATATAGTGCGCCCAGCCATCCGGCTCCTTTCTTCTCAATGAGGACATCCCATGCGCACGCTCAGCCGACTCGCCCTGGCAATGGCAGTTTTCACCACGGCACTTCACGCCCAGGCCAGCAATGTTCTGGTGGTGCTGTCAGACGCCGACCATCTGGACCTCAAGGACAACCAGGTATTCTCCACCGGTTTTTACCTGAACGAATTGATGCAGCCGGTGAAACTGCTGCTCGACGCCGGGCATTCAGTGACCTTTGCAACACCCACGGGCAAGGCGCCGACGCTGGATAAATCCTCTACCGACAAAGCGTATTTCAACAATGACGTGGCCGCCTTGCAGGCGCACAAGGCGTTGCTGGAACAGCTCAAGATCACCTCGCCGGGTGAATCACCGGTGATCAGCTTGTCGCGGGTCGAACAGATCGGCTACGAGCACTTCGACGCGGTGTACGTGCCAGGCGGCCACGCCCCGATGCAAGACCTGCTGCACAGTGCCGAGCTGGGCAAGCTGTTGAACCACTTCCATGCCAATAACAAGACCACTGCCCTGGTCTGCCACGGGCCGATCGCCCTGCTGTCGACGCTGCCCGACGCGGCGGCGTTCACTCGGCAACTGGAAAACGGCAACCCGGCACCGGCCTCCGGCTGGACCTACGCTGGCTATCAATTCACGGTCATCAGCAACCAGGAAGAAGAAATCGCCAAGGGCCTGCTGAACGGCGGCACCATGAAGTTCTACCCACAGACTGCGCTGCAACAGGCCGGTGGCACCTACAGCAGCAACACCTCGCCGTGGACCAGCCATGTGGTGATCGACCGCGAACTGGTGACCGGGCAGAACCCGGCGTCGGCGCTGGATGTGGGCAAGGCGATCCTCAAACGGCTGCCGGCCAAGCCCTGATCGCCCAGCTGTGCATTTCGCTCAAGAGTATTGTGCGCGCTGACGCATTTTTCTCCCGCCCAGGGGCAGGGATACTACGGCGCATCAACCGTAGTAACGCCCTGCCTTGAGCACGGCGAAGGAGACTGGATGAACACTCACTTTCAACGCTTGCTCGGCCCGACCCACTTCTCGATCGGCCTGGAGCTGCCGCTGGACAACGACTGGTCCACCGATGGCCAGCGCCTGCGCGTTGCCGAGCAACGCCCCTTTGGCGTCCCCGATATCAAGCAGCACGCCGAACTCGCGCGGCTGGCAGACAGCGTCGGCTTTCGTGCCCTCTGGGTACGCGACGTGCCCGTCTACGATCCCCACTTCGGCGACGCCGCGCAGGTGTTCGAGACCTTCTCATACCTGGGCTACCTGGCAGGCATCACTGAAAACATCATGCTCGGCACCGCCGCCGTGGTGTTGCCCTTGCGCCAACCCTGGCTGACCCTCAAGGCCGCCAACAGCATCGATGAGTTGAGTAACGGGCGACTGCTGCTTGGCGTGGCCAGCGGCGACCGGCCGATGGAATACCCGCTGTTCGGTGTCGACTATGACCAGCGCGGCGCGCTGTTTCGCAGCGCCGTCGAACTGCTGAAAACCCAAGGCGCCGGCCACCTGCCCGAAGGCGCCGAGTTGTTGCCGCAACGCGAAGAAGCCTTCCCGCTACTGGTGGCCGGGCTTGGCCAACAATCGCCGAACTGGATCGGCGAGCATATGGGCGGCTGGCTCGCCTACCCCGGAACCGCTCAGGAACACCAGCGCCGCGTACGTCTGTGGCGCGAAGTGGGGGGTGACAAGCCGTACATCACCTTCCTGCACCTGGACCTGGAAGCCGACCCGCATGCACCGCTGAAAGCGCTGCGTTTCGGCGGGCGTGGCGGGCGAAATGCGTTGATCGAAGAACTGCATGCACTGCGTGAAGCCGGAGTGCAACATGTGGGCTTGCACCTGCGCCACAGTGGCCGGCCGATCGTGGCGGTGATGGAAGAGCTGGCGGAGTATGTGCTGCCGGTGTTTCATGAATAGTGCGTAGCCGTCGAACAATTAGTGGATGATTGGGTGCGGGTTCCATTGTTGGGCCTAACGCACTGACGCGATGTTTTGCATGGATAGGCTGTCGGCCTATCCATGCTCCCAATGCGAACACAGAATGATGCTGCACAGATTTGCTCGCTTGAAATCCGGCTCCTTGAATGCCAGGAAGTCATCGTTGAACGTGCCAAAGGTGCTTTGAGGTCGATGTTTCATGCCTTGGTAAAATTCATCGATCATTCTGTGAGCAAATCCGGCCTCTCTTGGATAGGCCGAAATGACCGCATTACGCTGTTCTTCGGTAAATTCTTCAAACCCACGCCCTGCCACATCCATTCCCGCACCGGCCTGTAGCAGGGCAATCTCTGAATGCATGTGTTCCGCAATGCCCGGTGTCGTATGCAGCGCGATCGCGTTCCAGACTTTATCCAGGTCCGTCACGCATACGCCATGACCGCGCAGAAAGTCCCGCGCGGCATTGGCGCCGTCCACTTCAAAACGCAGTTGGCTGTGGTGATACTTCGCTGTCAGACCTAGATCATGGAACATCGCCGCGGTATAGAGCAGCTCAGCGTCAAAAACCAGGTCCTTGCGCGCGCCTGCCAATGCCGCCCAAAAGTAGACGCGTGTGGAGTGAGAAAACAATAAATCACTTTCGCTATCGCGAATGAGCTGGGTCACTTCGCGTGCTAACTGGCTGTCGGGAATTGTTACATCGAAACGCTTGGTCAGTGTCATGGCTACTTGCTCTCCACTCTGCAAACACGTTCTGGTCGGGCTTGAGAAAAGTCTGGGAACCGGGAAGCGCAGCACGCTACTGGAGGGAAGCCATTGGCATGTGTGGACGCTGCCGGGTCCAGTGCGGATCCCCCATCGCCCTACCGCAGAGCATCAGCGCTTCAAGTCCAGAATGTGCATTTGCCCCGCTTATTCCGGTTGCATTGCGAAGCCAACGCCAAAGCGATTCCAGGCGTTGATACTCGCAATCACAAAAGTCAACTCGGCCAGTTCCTGGTCATTGAAAGCGGCGGCGACTTCTGCGTAGATATCATCTGGTGCATGAGTCGTTGCGACCAGCGTAAGCGTCTCGGTCCATAACAGCGCTGCGCGCTCCTGCTCGCTGAAGAACGACGTTTCCTTCCACGCACTCAACGCCACCAGGCGCCGTAATGTTTCCCCTTGCCTGGAGGCATCGTTGGTATGCCTATCAATGCAGTAGGCGCAGCCGTTGAGTTGGGAAGCGCGGATCCGTACCAACTCCCGCAGGCTGGGTGGAAGCACCGATTCCGAAGCGGCTTTGTCCATCCCCATCATGGCTTTCATTGCCTGCGGGGCAGCGACGTAATAGTTGAGGCGTTTTGAAGTCATGTCTCTCTCCCGTCAACCGAAGATTCGGTCCAGGAGCGACTGTATTGCCTGAGACTAACTAGATAAACTAGGGCAAATCGACTTCATTGTGCGAGATCCCGGATAATATGGCTTTTGATCGATTGGAGGCGATGCGTGCCTTTTGCCGGATCGTCGAAACTGGAAGTTTCACTCGCGCGGCGCAAGCATTAAACGTGGCGAAAACGACGATATCAGGCCAGATACAGGGCCTTGAGTCGCTATTGTCGGTAAAGCTGCTGCACAGAACCACTCGAAGGGTAACTCCCACCCCAGACGGTACCGCTTACTATCAGCGTGCGCGCACAGTGCTTGATGATATCGACGAACTGGAAGTTTCGATTTCGCAGAGTCGTACCGAGCCGCGTGGGAGGGTGCGTGTGGAGATGCCTTCTCCGCTCGGAACATGTCTTGTCATTCCATCACTGCCTGACTTTTCGACGTTGCATCCGAATATTCAACTGGACATCGGCTGCAGCGAGCGCGTGATCGACCTCGTGCAAGAAGGCATTGATTGTGCGTTTCGAGGGGGGCCGATCACGGATCAGGGACTCGTGTGTCGCCTGGTAGGACAAATGCGCTTCTGCCTGTGTGCGTCACCCACTTATCTGCGCAATGCCCCTCCGATAGTGAAGCCTGATGACTTACTGCACCACCGGTACCTCGGCTTTACATTTCCGGGTTCGGGCAAACCGCTGAAACCCGTGCTGGAGAGCGCGGGTAGAACCTTCTCGATTGATCAGCTTCCCGCAATGCGTTTTAACCATGGGGACGCCTACATGACCGCGGGACTGTCAGGGCTTGGCATTGTTTCAGTGCCCCTGGCGCAAGCCAATCCGCACCTTCAGTCCGGCCAGTTGGTGCAGGTTCTTCCTGACTGGGCCGTAGGTGGCATGCCCATCAGTCTTGTCTACCCCCACTCGCGGCGCTTGTCAGCGAGAGTGAGGGTCTTTGTTGACTGGGCAACAGCGCTCATGGCTGATGATCCTCACTGGAGGGTGAGTACCCCTGACATAACGGCACGCTAAGAAGATTTCCTATGCTAACGGCGTGTAATTACCAATGATATCCAAGGCCTACGGTAAGTCCGAAATCGCCCTGCGCGGTACCCGCCCCGGTCGCACGATAGGTCCACCTGCCCCCCCTGGAACGCGCCGTCAGCCCGACGGCCAAAGCGGGCTGGCCCTCGTACACAGCTGTTGCCATGGCCACCATCGACTTGCCCGGCGAAGAAGCCACAGGCAACCCGGCGGTCGCCATTACTGTCGCAATACCAGCGTATACATCCTGCCGCAGGCTTCCGAGCCGACGGTCGGTATATGCATTGGCATCACTTAGCGACCGATTGGCGGCTTGATTGGAAAGCCGAGTCGACTGGCGGAAATTCACAGCATCCGTGCCTCGCGTAGCTTCGGCCACATGGATGATTTGACGCTCGGCACCATATGCGCCGACAGCCACGCTATCAGCCCGCGTGACGTGTGACCCCGCCCCCAGCGCCACGCTATTTGCCGCATCTGCGTTTGCCTGCGGGCCCAGTGCAGTGCTCTGGTCAGCCCGCGCAGTGGCGCCGCCACCGGTGGCAACACTGCGCTCGCCTTCGGCTTGGGCCTGTGCGCCGATCGCCACGGAATGGCTACCTGAACGGGTGGATGCGCTTTCACCGATTTCAGTCACATCCACGGCGACGCCGGAAGATTGCCGGTCTAGTTGCTTGACCTGCTGATTCACTGCCTCCAACTGGCGCCCGTTGACTGCATCGCCGCTGGTCGAACTGACCTCGCCGTCCTCAACGCCGCCAAGCGTGCGCAGGCCTTGGCTGCCGCCGATATCGAACCGTGCCCCGTCAGTGGCGCCGGCCAACTGTATGTCACGGCTGACCGGATCCTGGCGGGCCAGCCCCACCTCACCACCATCCATTTGTTTACGTAGCGAATCTGTTTGCGCACTGACTGCGTTCGATTGGTCATCGGCCACCACCACGCGCTCGTTGAGCAGATCGAATGCCTGCCCGATGGTGTCGGCGTTGATCGACTCGGCGCCAGCCCCCTTCTGGCCAGGCTGCGTCACTGTATAGGTGGGCGCCCCCGTCGAACCGTCGGCATTCACACTCGCGCCGCCGCCCACGGCGGTAGCGAACGCCTGGTCATGGGCTCGAGCGGCGCTCTGGATGTGCTCGAGTACGGTTTCTCCTGGGGCTATACCTTGCAGCCGCGTGGCCGATTGGTCCGCGACGTGGCCGGCAATACTCGCGCGAGTGTGTGCCGCGTCAGCGTCGCCTCGGGCGATTGCGACGACGGTTTGAACAGCCGTGGCACTTTCCTTTGCGGCGTCTGCGCGGGTGTGGGCAATGACGGCAGCGTCCGTTGCACCGACGGCGGCGCTTTGCGCTCGATCTGCCACGGCATGGCCCGTCTGGGCAATGCTGTGGGCCGACAGCGCAGCGCGATCGGCCTGATCCAACTGGTCCTTGTTCACCGCGTCGGCTTGCGCGCGTCCTGGCGCCAGTTGGGCTATGCGCACCGGTTCACTGGATGAGTGGCCACGGCCAGCGGTATAGGCTGCATCAACGCCAACCCATTGCAACGTGTCATCGCGCAGGCCCTGAATATCACCACCAAGTGCCTCCAGCGCAGTGGACTGGGTAAGTACGGCGTCGTTGAGCGTGGAGATATTGCTCGCCACCGCGTTCAGCGCATCACCCGCATTGTCGTGGCCAACTGCAGGCTGAACACTGCCATCAGCAGCAGTCACGGAAATGCCATAGGCAGGCGCCGTGGGTTGGCCTTGGGCGTCCAAGGTGGAGCCGCCGCCCAGTAACCGGGTGACAGCCTCCCGCCCGAGGCCCGCAGCCGCTGTTACTGCCGCATCAAGGTATTGCACCACGGTCTGCTCGGTGTCCAGGCCGGCGAGTTGGACGGTAACCACATCAGCAGTGGAGTGAGCGGCGTTGGCAGTGCCCTGGGCATTGTCGGCCGCTCGCTGGGCGTCCGCCGCAGCACTCAACGCCGAGCTTGCCCTCGCCTGCGCTGCAAAGGCGCGGTGGTTTGCCTCAGTTGCAACGCCTTGCGTCTGATCGGCATCCGACTGCGCTGCGACGGCTGCATTCATCGCGTCGATGCTGGTACGGGCGGCTTGCTGCGCCGTAGTGTGGGCTGTGTCAGCCGTACGCTGCGCCGTGTTCGCCGCATCCACAGCAGCATTGGCGCTGCCCTGGGCCGTCCGGGCCTTCTCATCGACCTTCGATGCGATAAGCAACGCATGGTCGGCAGCGCCCTGCGCGGTCTGTGCAGCCGTCTGTGCGGTGGATGCAGCGGCCAACACAACGTTAGCCTTGACTTGAGTGTCCTGCGCAGCTTGCTGTGCGCCGGACGCCGCAGCGGAAGCGGTATCGGCGGTACCATGGGCAGCCTGGGCGGAAGTCTGCGCGCCAGTGGCGAGGCTCAGCGCTCGACTGGCGGTAGTGTCGGCGGCGTTGGCAGCTTCTTGTGCTATCGAAGCTGCGCCCAGTGCTGTGTCGGCACGGTTGCGCGCAGCCATGGCGGTGTTACTCGCATTGCCAGCCAAGCCCTGCGCAGCGCCCGCGGTGTCCTGCGCGGCATCCGCAGACCGCTGCGCCTGCACGGCTGAAGACAACGCGACGTCGGCGGTGCCTTGAGCCCCGTCAGTGGTGGCCTGAGCGCTTTCCAGCACACCCAACGCGCTGTCTGCGCTACGCCGGGCGACATTGGCCAGGTCTTGGGCAGAAGCGGCGGTGTCGTGAGCGGTTTTTGCGCTGCCCAGGGCATTCTGCGCATTAGTTTGCGCGGTAGCGGCCGCCGCACCTGCCGAATCGGCTGTTTGCCAGGCGGTGGCGGCCGTTGTCTCGGCGGCGGTTGCCGCGCCCAGTGCTACGTTGGCTGAAACCTGCGCCGAACCGGTCGCGTTGAGCGCGTCAGCAGCCGTGTCCTGGGCTCTGTCAGCCATGTTTCTAGCGAGCTCGCCGGCCCCCTGGGCGGACGACGCGGCACCCGCGGCCTGATCGGCGATGTCCTGAGCGGCAGCCGCCGCATCCTGTACCGCTCCCGCCACGCTCAGGGCCTGGCCAGCAGCGGCTTGCGCGGTATCAGCGGCCATTTCGGCACCCTTGCCCGCAGTCACGGCGGCGTCCGCAGCGCGCTGTGCGCCATCGGCTGCCTCCTGTGCACTTGAAGCCGCAGTGGCAGCCTGGTCCGTCCGGTCCTGTGCAGCCGCTGCAGCGGCCTGCGCCGAAGTGACCGCATCCGAGGCGGCGTCAGCTGAGCCGAGCGCAGTATTTGCAACGGCCGTGGCGTGGTCCACAGTATTTTCCGCTTCTTTGACACGCGTTTGAGCGCCAGCGGCGAGTGCCTGCGCCGTGTTTGCACTGCTTTGTGCGCCCGTAGCGACCTCCTGAGCGATCTGCGCTGACCTCTGAGCGCTTGCCGCAGCAATATCGGCACGCGCTGCCACAGCTTGCGCATTGGTAGCAGACGCACCGGCCTTGCTGGCGGCGCTCGCCGCAGCGTCCGCACTGTTTTGGGCGAAATTGGCGGCTTCAAGTGCACTCGCCGCGTCCTGCGATGCACTATTGGCCCGTACCAACGACGAGTCGGCGGCTTCCCTTGCGGCCAATGACTCCTGACGAGCCTTGTCCACGGCAACGTTGGCGGTGTCAGCCGCCTGTTGTGCACGCAAGGCACTGCTCTCAACATCCGCCAACTGACCTTTGTTGACGGCGTCGGTGGCTACCACACCGGCTGCCATATTGATAATAGACGTGGGCACACCAGCGTCCCGGTCAGCGTCATAAACACCGCTCTGCGGGTTCCAGTAAAACTTTCTCGTCGCCCTTAACTGCTGGGCTTTTTCCGAAGTATCCAGGGCGGTGTCGAACACTTCACCCATGTGGGCATCGCTGACTTTGTGCGCCTTGTCCAAGGCCGCCAGCGCCCCCAACAGCGTGGTGGGTGACGGCGTTCCCGGGGCCAGGCTGGTCAGTCCAAGCGGTGCCGGCACCACCCGGTTGCCCTGGGCTAGCGGGCCGGTTCCCAATGCCTGTGCCACCGACTCACCGGCTGTGGTCTCACGCGCCCCCAGGCGCCGAACCGCCTCGTATCCCGAGAACAATTGGGCGCCGTTAATGGCATCGGTACTCGTGGCGGTCACGGCGCCTGGCGCGACAAAAATCCATTGACGCAGCCGTGCCGCGCTGCCACCGCTGACCGTAGCGACAGCGCTGCTGCGGTCAAAGGAATAAGCGTGCCCGTTAAGGCTCACGGACGCGACTTCGCGCAGATCATCAGTGGCCGAGAAGCTGCCGAGCGCGACGCCTGCATTCTGGGGGGCTTGGGCGCTGTAGCCGAGCGCCAGGCTTTCGAGGTTGGACGCGCTCGCGTTCCTGCCGATCGCCACCGCGTTATCCCCTCGCGATACCGCGAATCGACCGCCAGCGAAAGCGCCCGCGCCGCCAGCCTGTGCACTGGCGCCGAGTGTAGTGGCGTAAGTACCTGAAGCCGTGGACGCCGAACCGAATGCGGTACTGAACGTATTGGAGGCCGTAGCAGTATTGCCAAACGACAGCGCATACGGATTTTGTGCCTTGGCGAGCAGGCCGAAGGCCATGGTCCAAGGGGCGGTACTCTCGGCGCCGCGGCCAAAGGCAAAGCCGCCATCAGTGGCCAGTGCGCTGCCAACTCTGTCGCCCGTCTGGCCGATCGTGATGCTGCCGTTTGCACCTCCCAACATCAGCCGCCCGCTGTTGATATACAGCTCCCCACCCAAGGAAAGCGAGGTTGCGCCAACACCCGGTGTCTCCGAAGGGCGAAAGAACATCACACTGTCGGTTTGGCCCCTCTTGACGCTCGAGTCGCATCGCGCCGATTGACTATCCTTGAAGTTCAAGCTTTCGCTCAAATAGGCTCTGTCGGCCGCGGCGCCCGCAATGTAACTACTTTGGGGGTCATTGAGGCTGACGCATTCGCCGCTGTCATTGCCGTTGATGTGTACGCCGTTGCCTGCGCGGACATCGGACACGCCCAGCAGTGCCGAAATACCGGTAAGGGTCAGCAGGCCGAGGATCGGCCAACCGCACGATGTCACCGTAAACGGGTGGCAATAGAAGGCGCGAATAAGGGAACGAAGTAGGTTGAGAGGAACAGCATGTAGACAAGCGACCTGCGAATCGAAACGCAATGTGACTTTCACGATGACTTACCTGAGACATTGACGGATGCGTCGAACCGAAACCAGGCACCATGGCAATCCGATGGCTGAGACGGGTTCCACGAGCGGTAGCCGCTGCGAAAGCGGGCAATGATTACTGAGGGTTATTGTGGGCAGCGAGGCCGGCGGGGAATATCGGACTGCTCCTAAATCGGCAGGCCGAAGGCCAGGCCCTCGCCCTGCCGATATCAGGCCCTACCATTCATAACCCACGCCGACCGCCAGCCCGACACTCCCCTGAGCACTGCCCGAGCCATTGGCCTTGTAAGCCCAACGACCATCTTCGGTGCTCCCGGAGAGGCCGACGGCCAAGGATGACTGCCCTTCGTAGACCGACGTCCCCATGGCCACCATGCTCCTGCCCGGCGTCGAAGCCACAGGCAAGGCTGCCATGGCCATCGCCGATGCGATGCCAGCGTAGGCATCCTGGCGCAGTGCGCTGATCTGGCTGTCTGTATAGGCATTAGCTTGCCGCAGCGAGCGATCAGCCGCCTGGTTGGCTATCTGCGTAGTCTGGCCCAGGTTGACGACATCACTCGCCTCACTGGCTGCTGCCACATTGGTGATTTGCCGCTCCGCGCCCGGTGCGCCCACCGAGACGGTATTCGCCCGCTGGGCCTGGGAGCCGGCGCCCAGCGCGACGCTTCCGGGCGCATCGGCGTTGGCACCTGCCCCCAGTGCGGTGCTGCGAGGCGCCTGAGCCACGGCACCTGCCCCCATGGCAACACTGCGTTCGCTACCGGCCTGGGCGTTGGCCCCTACTGCCACAGCCTTGCTGCCCGGCGCCACCGTTGCTTTGTCATTGCCTTGGGTATCTACGGCGATACCGGAGGCCTGCTGCGCCAACTGCTTTACTTCTCGGTTGACAGCGTCGAGCTGGCGCCCGTTAACTGCATCGGTGCTATCGGCGCTCAACGCCCCCTCCTTCACGCCAGTCAGTATACGAGGCCCCTGGGTACCGTTGAGATCGACGCGAACGCCATCAGTATCCTGTGCCACCTGGATATCCCGGCTGAGCGAGTCCTGGCGTACCAAACCTACCTGGCCGTTGCTCACCTGCTCGCGAAGACTACCCACATCCGCCATGGCCTTGTCGGCCTTGGTGCTGACCGCATTCAGCGAGGCATCGAGTGTCTCGATCGCCTGCCCGACATTGTCTGCTTGGATCTGGCCAGTGGACCCATCCTCATGGTTGATCCGGGTCACGCCGAACGCCGGCGCCTTCACGGAACCATCCGCGTTCACAGCGGCGCCACCGCCCAGCGCATCAGCCAATGCCTGTCGGTCTGCGCGGCTCGCTGCCTGTACGCGATCAAGCACGGTCTCACCCTCCCCCAGCCCCTGCAATTGTGCTGCGGCACGCTCGGCAACCCGGGCAACCTGGCTGGCCAGTGTGTGAGCGGCGTTTGCTGCCTCGCGTGCGTCGGCAGCCGTGCCGCCAGCGGTATCGGCGACCTGTTGCGCGGCATCAGCGGCGGTATGAGCAGAGGCGGCCGCGACCACCGCGCCATCCGCTGCACTCTGGGCCTTTATAGCAGCCGCATGGGCCGCGTCGGCGGCGCTGTTGGCCTGCGATGCGGTGAGCGCGACGGCATCGAGCTGGCCCTTATTGACAGCATCGGTTTGCGCAACACCGGCTGCCAGGTTACCGATGCGTGCAGGCTCTCTGCGATCAGCGCCGCGACCCGCGGTATAAGCACCGCGAACCTCGTCCCACACAACGCTGTCGTCACGCAGGCCCCGGACCTCCTCGCTCAAGGCACCAAGTGCTGCTCCTTGGCGGTTCACGGCGGTGTTGACCTTGTCGACGTTGCTGTCCAGAGCCGTCAGGGCATCACCCACATTGTCATGGGTTTGAGGAACAGGCTGAACGCTGCCGTCCGCATTAATCTGACTGATTGCATAGGCCGGCGCCGTCGGCTGACCATCGGCGCCCACGGTAGAGCCTCCTCCCAGTGCCTTGGCGACGAACTCACTGGCTGCACCTGCGGCGCCTCGGATAGCGGCGTCGATGCGCTGGACAACGGTCTGGCCGTCGTCCAGGCCCTTGAGCTGACTGGCGGCGATATCCGCGGTGGCCTTGGCCGCATCAGCGGTGCCTTGGGCCGCGTCCGCCCCACGCTGGGCATCGTTTGCGGCGCCAAAGGCGTTGTCGGCGCTGCTCTGTGCCGTGACCGCAGCCTGCAGCGCATCGCTTGCCGATCGCCCGGCAGCGTCTGCAGTACCCTGAGCCTTATCCGCCGCGTTGCGCGCAGACGAGGCCGAAGCCAGAGCGGTATCGGCGGAACCCTGGGCGATTTCGGCGGTTTCCTGCGCGCCGGAAGCCGAGCTCAATGCCGTCTCAGCCGTGGCTTGGGCAGTCTCTGCGGTGTGCTGTGCCTGGGTTGCCGAGGCCAATGCGCTGTCAGCGGTACCCTGGGCGTTGCCTGCCGCGCTTTGCGCGCCGGCTGCCGCAGCCAGTGCAGAGTCAGCCGTGGCTTGGGCGGTCTCGACCGCCTGGTGCGCCGTGGAGGCCTTGCTCAGTGCCTGGTCGGCAGTAGACTTGGCGACGTCCGCAGTGCGCTGTGCCGTGGAGGCCGCGCCAAGCGCAGTGTCCGCTGTGCCTTGCGCGGCATTTGCGGCCTGCTGAGCACCAGCCGCCGAACCGAGGGCAGCATCCGCGCGGTCCTGAGCCGCTTGAGCGTCAGTCTGCGCTCCTGTCGCCGTTGCCAACGCGGAGTCGGCAGTGGTTTGGGCGGCGCCGGCGGATTGTCTGGCGCCATCGGAGGCGCTGAGCGCCTGATTGGCGGTGAGCTGTGCGGCATCGGCGCTCTTTTGTACAGCAGCAGCCTTATCCAGCGCTGTATTTGCAGTGCCTTGAGCTGCGTCGGCAGCCTTTTGCGAGGTTGCCGCTGCAGCCAATGCGGTGTCGGCGGAGCCCTGGGCGGCCGTAGCGGTTTCGCCGGCCCGAACTGCCGCGCCCAATGCAGTATCGGCAGTGCCTTGCGCAACATTCGCGGTTCGTTGGGCACCGGAGGCTGTGGTCAGCGCGGAGTCGGCAGTGCCTTGGGCCGCCGCCGCGTTTTTTTGCGCTTCAGACGCAGAACTCAACGCCGTGCTCGCGGCCCCCTGCGCGGCATCGGCAGTCTTTTGTGCAGTGGCTGCCGCCCCCAGGGCAGTAGTGGCGATACCCTGTGCGTTTTCCGCCGTTTGTTGTGCATTGGCAACGGCCACTTGCGCCCGCTCGGCAACTTCCTCCGCGGACTCCGCGGTTTTCTGCGCGTTCGCTGCCGAGTCCAGCGCGGAGCTGGCCGTTCCTTGCGCCACTCCGGCACTTTTCCGGGCGCTGTCGGCCATGGTCAAAGCAGCGTCGGCAGCACCTCGCGCGCCGTCCGCCACTTTACGGGCACCATCAGCGCCAACCAACGCCGAGTTGGCTTTTCCCTCTGCGGTCTCAGCCGTTCGCTGCGCTGCCGTTGCCGAATTCGCCGCCACGTCTGCAGCCGCCTGTGCCGCTTGGGCCAGTTGCTGTGCACCGCTTGCCGAACCCAGTGCCGAGTTGGCAGTACCTTGGGCGCCGTCGGCTGTCGTTTGCGCGACTGATGCGATTCCCAGCGCCGCAGTGGCAGAGCCTTGCGCGGAGTCTGCGGCTTTTTGTGCGTCGTCGGCCGAGTTGGCGGCATCCTTGGCTGTGTTCTGTGCAGTATCTGCCGTAGCCCGTGCTCCTGCCGCCGTTTGCAGGGCGGCATCGGCCCCCTCCTGCGCCGCACTTGCGGTTCTGCGAGCGTCGGCGGCCGTGGCCTGCGCCGCGTTGGCACCGGCCAGCGCCGTATTGGCGAGCGTGTTCGCGTTGTTGGCCGTACTTTCCACGGCGTCCAACTGGCCCTTGTTTACCGCGTCAGTAGCGGCCACACCTGCGGCCACGTTAGCAACGCGGTTCTCACGGCTAGCGCCTTCACTGGCCGTGTAGGCTTGCTGGTCCTCATTCCACCGCAGGTATTTCTCGGCCATCGCCAAACGGACTTGCTCAGCGGTGTCGTTGGCCAATTGATCCACGTCACTCAAGGCTTCCTGTGTACCTTTATGGGCCTGATCCAGCACCTTGATCGCCCCCACCACCGACGTAGGCTGTGCCACGCCAGCGCCCAGGCTGGTCAGGGAAAAGGTCGGCAGTACTACCTTGCCGTCCTTGACCACCGTGCCCTCACCGAGGGCCTCCGCCACCGACTGAGTGGCGGCCTGCTCCCGATCCCCTAGTTTCTGGATCGCATCGTACGCGACGAACAACTGGGCGCCATTGACACCATCGGTGCTAGTCGCGCTAACCGCCCCGGGGGCCATATTGATCAGTTGGCGAGTCTGGTTGGCATTACCCAGACTGACCACGCCCATTGCCGACCTACTGTCGAAACTGTAGGCATTGTCATTGATCGTCACCGGCGCCACTGCCTTCAGGTTTTGCGTCGTGGCACCACTGCCCAACGCAACACCATAACGATGTTGCGCAGTGGCCTTGTTGCCCAACGCAACCCCTTCATCGCTACTGGCCGTCACACTGGCCTCAGTGCCTATAGCGACACTGTGGATGCCATCCGCCTTGGCGTCGCGACTTGCGGCAAAAGCCCCTCCGCCGCTGGCCGATGCACCAGCGCCCACTGCCGTAGCCCGCTCTCCCTCCACCCTAGTATTCGCGCCGATAGCCGTGGCGTACTGATTCGTGGCCTGGGCGTTGTAGCCAAATGCGTGGGCGTAATCAGCCAGGGACTTGGCTTGGAAGCCCGCCGCCATGCCCCAGCGGCCGAGGCCTTGGGCTCCATGACCAATGGCTGCGCCGTCGGTAATGGCTTGAGTGCTCTCGTTACCGATCGCCATATTGCCGCCTGGCTGCCCGAGTATCACACGGCCGCTGTTGACGAACAGTTCTCCGCCCAGGGTCAAAGAGGTAGCCCCTACGCCAGGAACGCCTCCAGGACGGTAAAACAGAACCGAATCGGTCTGCGAACCTTTAGTCGCAGAATTGCACTTATTCGAGGCCTGATCTTTGAAGATAAGGTTTTGCGCAAGATAGGTACTGGCATTGCCATCGTTGTTCTGTGGATCATTCAAGCTTACACACTGGCCATCCGCATTCGCGTTGATATGCAAACCATTCCCGGCATGAGCAGGTGCACTCAGCAATGCCGTTATACCTGTCAGGGTCAGCACTCCCAATATCGCCCAATCCAGTTGACGGCGTGATAACGAACACGCATCAGGCGCATGGCAATAACGCATGCGAACCCAGTAGCGAATCGGATTAAGTGGCGCTGACCGCAGGAACGCAAACGGCAAGACTGAACGTGACGTGACTTTCACAATAACTCACCCTGTAGCACACACATCGTCAGGTATGAGGCCTCACGAAGTGGCATTGAAGCGCAGAGGCAAGGACTGTCGGCGACAGCGTGCGTGCACTCGTTCTGTAATGCTCGCAGTTGCTGCGAGCCGCTATGAATCGGGCTGAATTCTGTAGAGCATTCAAAAACGCGCATATCGGACTGCTCTTAAATTTTTAACCAACGCCCGCAGACGCCGGGGTCAGTCGCGATTTAGTCCCAGTCTTATATTTCTTCCACACTGTCCTTGCTCAAATACACCTTCACAACAACCACCGAGCATCAGCAGATGGCAGCCCAAGTCATCGCCCCCTCCGAGCGCGCCCTGCAAAGCCTGGTCATTCTGGCCAGTGACGAGCATTACGCACATCGCGTCATCACGCAGCTCAGCGGGAGCCACCTTTTTCAGATCGAACGCATCGACTCGTTGAGCGAATTGATGACGCATTTGCGTAAGCAGCCTGTCGACATCATCGTCGCGCAAATTCACGCTGATCACGTCGACAGCTTGATGCTGCCGTGCTGTGTCAGCGACCTGAATGCTTCCGGGTTACTGCGCAGCATTCCCCATATCCTCTGGACCGCGCAGCCGCAATCCTCGCTTGCGCTCACGCCTGGATTGCTCAACGCAGGGGTTGAGCAGGGCTGGACTCAGACCCTCAATGGCGTCTCGACGGCAGCCCTGGCTTCCCATGCCCGCCTTGCCAAGGCTTCAGGTATCCGGGTAGAGATCGCTGTTGAACAACAGCCCGAACAGTTCCTGACTGCTATCAGTCAACTGGCGAATACCGCCCACCCGGCGCCACGCAGCCCCAACGAGGAAAAACTGGAGCAACTGTTAAATGACGATGAGGTGGTTGCAGCCCTCGCCACCGGAGATGGATTAAGAGTGGTCTACCAGCCTCAATACGACCTGGCGACCCGGGCAGTCGTCGGAGCGGAAGCCCTGATCCGCTGGCACCACCCACGTCATGGAGATGTGCCACCCTCGATCCTGATCCCGATGATCAACCAACTCGGACTGGATCTATTATTGTTCAGCTTTATCGAAAAAACCGTAATCGACACGTTGGGCAGGCTGAGCCGTTCAGGCATTGAAATTCCCATCGCCATCAACGCGTCGGCGCGCACGCTTTGCGCTCATGGATTAGCCACTCGGCTTGCGCAGAAGATGCATCGCGCAGGTTTGCCTTGCAAACGCCTCAAGATCGAATTAACCGAGGATCTCGCGCCCGATAGCGAATTGGCCCTTTCAGCTTCAATCACCGCGCTGCGCGCCAAAGGCTTTCCGGTGTCCCTGGACGATTTCGGTGCAGGTGCGGCAACGCTGTCATTGCTGGCACGGATGCCGTTCGACGAGATGAAGATTGACGGTGCCCTGGTACGTGCGCTGGGGCAGTCCGCACACTCTTCAGAAATCATCTCGGGCATCGTCGGTCTAGCCCAGTTGTTCAACATCAACTTGATCACCGAAGGCATTGAAGATACCGAGAGTATCGAATTGCTGAGCAAGCTGGGCTGCAACACCGGGCAGGGTTTCGCTCTGGCCCGGCCCATGGAAAGCGATGATTTTTTAAGCATGATCACCGCTTAGGGACGCGTTGACGTTCATTGAACCTGCATACACCACCTCACGCGTGCCTGAAGCGATAACGGCGCGGTTCAACGATATTTACAACCCTGCTGGAGCCGAATTGATAGATGGTCTTTAATCGATTAGTTACCCGGCTACTTTCGAGTGTCCATTGGCAACCATGAAAACCGTACGCATAGCGATCCTTGATGATCATGCAGTGGTACGCCACGGCCTTGTCAGCCACCTCGCCGAAGAGTCGTCCATCGAGATTGTTGGTGTTTATGAAACCAGCCGTGAACTGATACGCGGCATGGCGACAATGCCTGCCAACGTCTTACTACTCGACTTTGCTCTGGGGCGAGATGAGCTGGACGGCGTCTCCCTGATTCGCGCCCTACGAAGCCGCTTCCCTGACTGTCGTATCCTGATGGTATCGAGCCATCATGAATCGGCCACCGTGTCTCTTGCCTTGCGTGTCGGGGCACGAGGGTTTGTAGGTAAAGATGAGGGACTGGGAAGCCTGGTAAAGGCGATTCGTACCGTTGCCTCGGGTGCCATCTACCTGAGTGCCGACATGTCTTACCAAGTGGCCGATGCAGCCAGGCCCGGTGAATCGACACAAACGCCGATCAGTGACAACGCCTTGCAGCGCGCTGCCTTGTCCGCGCGCGAGCAGGAAGTGATTCGGTGCTATCTGGAAGGCATGACGGTGACGGAGATCGCCGAGAAGTTCAATCGCAGCATCAAGACCATCAGTACGCAGAAGGCCACCGCTTTTCGCAAGCTTGGAGTCACCTCTAACAACGGCTTGTTCAAGATCATGAAAACCCTGGACTAGACATGATGACCAGGAACCGCGTTCGTTGGGGCGCCAGCCTGTGCCTGTTGATGGCCGCAACATGGGCTAACGCCGGCGCGCGGCCTCCCGGACCTGATTTAAGCGTCGAGGAAAGAGCCTGGATCGAACATCATTCGGTATTGCGTGTCGCCGTAGTGAGCAGTCTTTCTCCAATCGAATACGTGGAGAACGGCCGCCTCAAAGGGCTGTCCGCTGAGTATTTGCAGCTGATTGCAGACAAGACCGGCATGAAGATCGACTATGTTGCAGCTCACTCGATTCAAGAGCGCATAGAGCTCCTGACAACCGGACAAGCAGACCTTATCTCCACCGTCAGGCTTAATGGTCCCGGTGTTAAAGACCCCCGACTGCTGCTAACTTCAGCCTATTTGAATACCACTACGGTCATCATCACCCGCATCGGACGCCCGCCTCTTTTCGAGGCTGAACAGCTGGACCGGCTGACCGTGACCCTGCCCTCCTTCGATCGATACAAAGATTTCCTCGCGACGAAGGCACCTGGGGCGAAATTGATCATCGGCGGCAGCGCCCTGACGATGCTGCAGCAAGTTGCCGAAGGCACCGCCGATGCTGCGGTGGCCACCGAAGCCTATCTGCTGCCGTTCCTCTATCGCCAGTTCCAGGGCCAATTGCAGATATCCGGGGTGCTCACCGGTATGGCGTCGCAAATTGGCATGGGCACTCGGAAAGACGAGCCTTTACTGCACTCAATCATCCAGAAGACGCTCGATTCAGTCACCCCTGACGAAGTTCGCATCCTGCACGCCAATTGGCTGCGCGAACATGCCACCCAGGACCTGACGATAAGGGAAGTTGTGTCCCACTACCCTCATGAGCTCGCGTTAATTGTCCTGGTCGTATTGTTGTTGCTCATCACGATTTACCAGACCCAGCGCATGCGCCAGCGAGCCGAACGCAACGAGCGAGAAAAGGCAATGTTCCTGGCGGTGATGAGCCATGAAATCCGCTCGCCGATGAACGCGGTGGTGGCTGCCGTGGAACTGTTGCGCAACACGCCGTTGGACAAGCAGCAGCAGCACTTTGCCGACCTGGCCAACCACGGCGCACAATCATTGCTGAGGTTGCTCAATGATGTGCTTGATATTTCCAAACTCGACGCAGGCCAGGTCAAACTCGAATACGAACCGGTAAATATTTCCACTCTGGTGAATAACGTTGTTGACTTGCACCGTTTGCGAGCACGGGAGAAACATCTATCGATCGGCGTCGCTAGAGAGCCCCACCTGCCATTGCTGATGCTCGATAGCACTCGTGTTGGACAGGTACTGCACAACCTGCTGTCCAACGCCATCAAATTCACCGAAACCGGAGGTGTAGAGGTGGCCTACGTCATCAGCGACCTGAATACACCTCGCCGCAAGCAGCTACGATTGACAGTCACGGATACGGGTATCGGTCTGAGCCCAGAAAGCCAGGCCCGCCTGTTCCAACCCTATAGCCAGGCCGCACAGTCTTATAAGCGCTCCGGTGGCACGGGCCTGGGGCTGGTCATCTGTCGTGACCTGCTCAAACTTATGGGTGGCACCCTCACACTAGACAGTACATTGGGTGAGGGAACGCGTTTCGAGTTGTCGTTGACGGCAGAGTTGGCGCCCCCCGACTCGACGGAGGCTGAAGCCGTCCGCCCTGCCACAATTTGGTCAGCAGTACCTGCGCCAATGACGCTACGCATTCTGGTAGTGGAAGATACTGTCGCCAATCAGGCTGTCTTGCAGGCACAGATCGAAGGCTTCGGCTGTACCCCTGTCATCGCGCGAGACGGCGCCCAAGCCGTGGACTGCTTTGAGCAGGGCTCTTATGATCTCATTTTAATGGACTGCGACTTGCCGGATCAGGATGGCTATTCGCTGACGCGTTTGTTCCGAATGATTGAAAAGGATGCGGCACAAGCCCGCTGCCCTATCATTGCGATTTCTGCATCTACGGACAACGAGCATGTCACACGCTGCTTTGATGCAGGCATGGATGGCGTCCTAAGTAAACCGATCAGTCTTGGAAAATTACAGGATGCCATCGAGTTATGGTGCGGCGTAACGCTGACGCTACTGCCACAGCCCTTCGCTCACCGGGTCCCGGTGGACCGCCAGCACATCCTTGAAGCATTGGAGCGGGATCTGCTGGCGCTGCTTGAAGGTATGACTTTACGCAGTCTGGAGCCTGCCCTACACGCAGCCCACCGTCTTCACGGTGCCGCACGCACCATAGAATGGGCAGCCGTAGCCCGCGAGTCGGGGCAGTTGGAGGTCCTACTCAGAGCGGCAACGCCATGGAATGACCCAGGCTACTGCACGACATTACAGGCGCTGCTTCACGGGTTCCGCACCACGACATTCAATCACCCTGTTTTCGACCAGGCCGCTCCCCGTCCGCAGGGTTGAAATTATGGTCTGTGATTTCAGAGCAGTCTGATTGGATTATCCAGTCTCCCACTTGAAAATCAGCCTTGTCAGCTAACGACACACTCAACTGCACCCAAGGTTTGACTGATGGATCCTTTGCACGAGATTCAAAGACGGCAACTAAGACTAATCGAGTCAGCATCGATTAACGAGGCCTGCGCGACTGACTTACTCAGTCTGTTGCGCAAGCTGACAGTTGCCGAAGCCAGTAATGTCCTGAATATGGTCACACTGCTGCAAAGCGAGGCGGAATTTTTACGCAGGCTTTCGAACGAGATAACCATACGTGATTATCGAGGGCTGCCTGGTTAGTGTGGTCGCACGTTTCCAGCATGCGCCGCTTTGCATGACTTGAGCACGCATATAACCTTTTCACGATCGTTCACCTGCTTACCAGTGAGTTATCACAGGCGCGAGACCTCAAGTCGGTCATCACGCCCTTTCAATCCTATTGTCGCGAAGCGGGGCGGTCAGGAGGGTCGTTGTAAACGATGGCTTTCATTGCGTTCTCCCAGAGGCAAGACGAAAGGGAGTTTTCGTCAGCGCATATTCAATCTGGCCCAGAGAACCAGTCGTCTGTTCAAGAAATCCGCTTCAGGTCTGACGAGCGGTAAGTTTCAGAACCTCTCAAAAATTCTGAATCATTCGCCCCGTCAGCCGTCATGTCTTACGATTATCAGGTTATTGCCAGCGTCATCGCTGCATCTCGTCATATGGGAACACATTCGGATGAACACCTTAACGAGTCGGTAAATATTCAACTGACCAGCAGCGGCAAACCGACGATCGCGCGTTTGAATTTCGACATGCCACTTCAATGGCCCGCCCACCCCAACTTTGTCATGGTTAACCTGCCGGACGGCTCATAAGTCGGTGGAGTGATTGCCGAAATTGAAAAATCGGCCGAGGGCCCTGGTTGGGTGACTTTTACCGTGGATGACTGACGCCTTCTGCGAGCGATGCGATCCGGACTGCCAAATCCCAGGCAAAAAAAAGCCACTCTATTGAGTGGCTTTTTCTTTGTGTTTGGAGCGGGAAACGAGACTCGAACTCGCGACCCCGACCTTGGCAAGGTCGTGCTCTACCAACTGAGCTATTCCCGCGTCTTGGTGATGCGCATTCTATAGAATTATCAGAACCCGTCAACCCCTTGATTCAAAAAAGTTTTATTTCTTTTCAACGGTGGTGCGCAGATGCGGCCAGGCAGCGCGCAGATACTGGAGCATGGACCACAAGGTCAGGCCGGCGGCGATCAGCAGCAAGGCGTAGCCCAGCAGGACCCAGAACGAGAAGTCCGACGGGTTGGCCAGCAGG
The DNA here is from genome assembly GCF_000612585.1 of Pseudomonas sp. CHM02. Lineage (GTDB taxonomy): Bacteria > Pseudomonadota > Gammaproteobacteria > Pseudomonadales > Pseudomonadaceae > Aquipseudomonas. Next base: position 79,616 of record NZ_JFCA01000003.1, on the reverse strand, counting down.
ATGACCAACGCGAGCATCTGCGCTGCGGTTTTCCATTTGCCCATGTTCGAGACGGCGACGTGGGCACGGGCGCCGATTTCCGCCATCCATTCGCGCAGGGCCGAGACGACGATCTCGCGGCCGATGATCACGGCGGCCGGCAGGGTCAGCCACAGGTTGCCGTGTTCCTGCACCAGCAGGACCAGGGCGACGGCCACCATGAGCTTGTCGGCCACCGGGTCCAGGAACGCGCCGAACGGCGTGCTCTGCTCCAGGCGGCGGGCCAGGTAGCCGTCGAGCCAGTCAGTGGCGGCCGCGAAGGCGAACACGGAACTGGAGGCCGCGTAGCTCCATTCGTACGGCAAATAGAACAACAGAATGAAAATCGGGATAAGCAGGACGCGTAGAACGGTGATCAGATTAGGGATATTCATCGGCACAACTGGCTACGAGGTGGAAAGGCATTCTATTCGCTATGCAGATTCGCATAAATCAACTCAGCGAGCTTTTTACTGATACCGGGTGCTTTGGCTATTTCGTCAATGCTGGCACGGGACAGCTCCTGCAAGCCACCAAAATGTTTAAGCAAGTCACGACGCCGTGTCGGCCCGACCCCCGCGACCCCTTCCAGGGTTGAGGTTCGCCGGGTTTTGCCACGCCGGGCGCGGTGGCCGGTAATGGCGAAACGGTGGGCTTCGTCGCGGATCTGCTGGATCAGGTGCAGCGCCGGCGAGTCGCCCTTCAAGGTGAACTCATGGGCGGCATCATTCAAGTACAACGTCTCGAACCCGGCCTTGCGCGTGGCGCCCTTGGCCACGCCGAGCAGGATCAGGTCGGGCACCGCCAGTTCGTTGAGCACGTCGCGGGCCATGGACAGTTGGCCCTTGCCGCCGTCCACCAACAGGATATCCGGCAGCTTGCCCTCGCCATCCTTCAACTTGCTGAAACGCCGCGTCAGGGCCTGGTGCATGGCCGCATAGTCATCGCCGGCGGTGACGCCTTCGATGTTATAGCGCCGGTAGTCGGATTTGATCGGCCCTTCCGGCCCGAAGACCACGCAGGACGCCACGGTGGCCTCGCCGCTGGAGTGGCTGATGTCGTAGCACTCAAGGCGCTGCGGCGGTTCATCCAGGTTGAGCACTTCGGCCAGGGCGTCGAAACGTGCGGCGACGTGCTGTCGATTCGCCAGGCGTGCGCTCAGGGCCTGTTCGGCGTTGGTCACGGCCAGTTGCTGCCAGCGCGCGCGGGTGCCGCGCACGCGGTGGCTGATGTCCAGCTCGCGGCCGCGCAGTTCGTGGATCGCCTCGATCAGCGTGGGGAAGTCTTCATGCACCACGTTGACGATCAGCTCCGACGGCAGGTCGCGCTCGGGGCTGCTGACGTAATACTGGCCGAGGAAGGCCGCCATGACTTCGGCCACTTCCTCGTCGATACCGGTCTGTGGGAAGAAGTTCTTGCTGCCCAATACCCGCCCTCCCCGCACGCTGATCAGGTGCACACAGGCGCCGCCCGGGTTGACGAAGGCCGCGATGACGTCCACGTCGCCGGTGCCACCTTCCATGCTCTGCTGATCCTGCACGCGGCGCAGCAGGGAGATCTGGTCGCGCAGTTCGGCGGCACGTTCGAAGTCCAGGGTGCTGGCGGCCTGCTCCATGGCGCCGGAGAGTTCGTCGGTGAGGGCGTTGCTGCGCCCTTCGAGGAACATCACCGAATGGCGCACATCCTCGGCGTACTCGGCCGGGTCCACCAGGCCGACGCAAGGCGCCTTGCAGCGCTTGATCTGGTATTGCAGGCACGGCCGCGTGCGGTTCTTGTAGAAGCTGTCTTCGCACTGACGCACAAAAAAGGTCTTCTGCAGCAGGCTCAGGCTTTCGCGGATCGCGCCGGCGCTGGGATAGGGCCCGAAGTACTTGCCCTTCTGCTTCTTCGCGCCGCGGTGAATGCTCAGGCGTGGGAAGTTGCCGTCGGACAAGAACACGTAGGGGTAGGATTTATCATCGCGCAGCAGGATGTTGTAGGGCGGCCGCCATTCCTTGATCAGCGTCTGCTCGAGCAGCAGCGCTTCGGTCTCATTGGCGGTGATGGTGGTTTCGACCTGGGCGATACGCCCCACCAGCGCGGCGGTCTTGGGCGCGAGACCGCTCTTGCGAAAGTAGCTCGCCAGACGGTTCTTGAGGTTCTTGGCTTTGCCGACATAAAGCAGGCGCGCCTCGCTGTCGAACATGCGGTACACGCCGGGGCGGCCACTGCAGGTCGAGAGGAAGGCACTTGGATCAAACGGTGTGGTCATGTCAGGCGCTGGCGTCCACCATGCCGTGGCGCACTGCGAGCAGGGTCAATTCAACATCACTGCTGATGGCGAGCTTCTCGAAAATGCGATAGCGGTAGGTGTTGACGGTCTTGGGCGACAGGCACAGCTTGTCGGAGATCGTCTGCACCTTCTGGCAACCGACGATCATCAGGGCGATCTGGATTTCCCGCTCCGACAGCGCATCGAATGGCGAGTCGCTGGTGGGCTGGAAGGATTTGATGGCCAGTTGCTGGGCGATCTGCGGGCTGATGTAGCGCTGGCCGGCAAACACCAGGCGAATGGCTTGCACCATCTCGGCCAGGCCTGCACCCTTGGTCAGGTAACCGGCCGCACCCGCTTGCAACAGGCGTGTCGGGAACGGGTCTTCTTCACACACAGTCACCACCACGACCTTGATGTCCGGATGGCTGCGCAACAGCTTGGTCGTGGCACCAAGACCGCCGATACCGGGCATCTTGACGTCCATCAGGACCACATCGGGTTTCAACTCCCGGGCCTTGATCAGGGACTCTTCTCCCGACTCGGCCTGGCCGACTACTTGCAGGCCATCGATGTCAGCCAGCATTCGTGTAATGCCTGTACGAACGAGATCATGGTCATCGACTACTAGCCCCCTAATCAAGCAGACACCTCGCGATATGGTCTTATAGGTTGCTGAACACCTTAGCAAAAAACCACGGCGCAGACCTAGCTGCAAGCGTCATATATATAGAGTTTGAACGCACAGTAGCCGTCCACCGAACGGTGAACGGCGCTATTTGTTGGGCGACGGGTCAGGAATCCTGGGGGTGCGACCTGGGTTTTCCGTTCTGCGCAGCGGAGTGCTCGGCCAGGGTTGAGGTCAAGCGGCGGATCGCCGCCTGGTCTTCCTTGAACATTGCACGGTAATCACCCAGTACTTTTTCTTCAATCTGGCTGAGGTTTTCCAGTTGAATCGGCGTGGTTACGCCGGTCAGCACGTACAACACATCCACTCCTCTCTCGGCGACGCGCGACAAGTAGTCCGCTTTGGGCGCCCGCCCTCCGCTTTCGTATTTTCCTTGCGCGTTGGCTTCGACGCCTCCTATTTCACCAAAAACTTTCTGCGACAAGCCAAGCCGCTCTCTTTCTTGCCTCAAACGCGAACCGATTCCACTCATTTGGATGTATGATCCTATTTGGCACACCCCAAGAGGTGACACACTCATCTCATTGCTAAACGAACTTGAACGGTTTTGAACTATGCCCGGAATCCGTACTGCTGCACAAGCCAAGGCCTGGCTGGAACACCAAGGGAAGTCAGTTCAAGCGTTCGCCCGTGAACATGGCGTTGATCCGGCAACCACCTACCAAGTGCTCGCTGGGCGCAAAAAGGGACGGCGTGGAGAAGCCCATAAGGTAGCGGTCCTGTTGGGCATGAAAGAAGGGATTATCCTTGCTGAGGCCGATAGCCAACGCAACGCTCAGGAAGTCATTTCCTGAAGCCAGTATGCGCTTATTAGCATCAGGTGCAGGGTCTAGCTTGTAAGGCAGACACGCTCCATGCACCAGAAGCAGTTCTCTTCACCGACAATGCCAAACCCGCGGCGCTGATAGAGCCTCCTCGCCGGATTGGTCTTGAACACGGTCAAGCGTAACAAGCCCAGGGCCCGGGCCTTGAGAGCCATCTGTTCCAATACCCAACTGCCCGCGCCCAGCCCGCGAGATGCCTCGATCATATGCAACTCGCGGATATAGAGCGCTCGGCTGTCGCGGCTCAAGCTGATAAAGCCCATCACCGTGTCATCGCCACAGATCAGCCAGTTTTCGCGGCCAGCCCAGGCGACGTCGAAGCCATCGTTGGACCAGACCAGTCCGTATTGCAGGTAGTAGCGGCTCATGGCCTCGAAGGTCAACGTTCGGGCGAACGGCAGGTCCTGGTCTGTCGCCTCGCGCAGATGGAACGCCATTAGACCACCACCACTTGGCCAGCCCACTCCCCGCCCTCGCGACGGGCAATCACCAGCGCATCGCCAACACCGGAAGCAGCGACCAGTAAACGGCCATCAGCCGCCCAGATCGCGCTGCGACCGGCGCACACATAGCCACCCGATGGGCCACCATGGTTGGCCATCAACACCAGCAGGCCATGCTCGGCGGCATAGCCCTGGAGCAACGCGCTGTCTGTAGCGTAGCCGCCTTCGCTGATCAACACCCCGGCGGCGTAAACCGTGGCACCGGCCTCAGCCGCCAGACGCGGATGGCTGGCGTGGGAAAAGTCCGCGCATACCGCCAGCGCGATCCGCTCGCTTCCCCGCTCGAGGGCCGCCCCGCCCTGCCCCGGAACAAACGCCAACTCTTCGCCAGGGTGCAAATGCTGTTTGGTGTAGACCGCCAGGGAGCCATCCGCGCCCAACACCAGCGCACCGATCGACACACCGGCCTCGGGCGCCAGGCGGATCGGCATCCCCACCACCGCCGTCAGCCGCAACTCCCGCGCCATGTCACGCAGCGGTGCCAGCACGCTGTCATCGGGCGCAATCGCCAACCCGCCTGCCAATGACGGCTCATACCCGGTCAACGACAGTTCCGGAAACACCAGCACTTGCACGCGGTGCTCGGCAGCCACGCGCATGAACGACAGGTGCCGTTCGATATTGGCCGGCAGGTCGCCCGCGAGGGAAAGGGTTTGAGCAGCGGCAAGGGTCAGGGCAGTCATGGTCGCGTCCAAGCAATCATCATCGAGTAGTGACAAGCATATCTCGGCCCATAGTGGTTGGTAGCGGTACGCGATAGAAATTACTGATTGAATCCTCCCATACGCCTCTAGTAAGCTCCCCCCATCATTTGGAGACATACCATGTTGCAACTCACCCACACTCAGGTTTGCCCTGCTGCCAGCGCCCCGCGCTCGGTATCGGCTACCCGCGTGAACGGTTCGAGCGCAGCTGTAAGCTTTTATTTTGGGTATTGGTTTAGCCACTGGCGCGCCTGATACCTGAAATCGGCGCCCACTGCTCAAGGGGTCGCCTACCAGAGAAATCTAACCCCCGGTCGGCTCCCCGACCGGGGGTTTTGTTTTTTCAGCCCTTAATCATTTCGCTTCACACCGAATACTAAAAAGGAATCACGACATGAACTACGCCACCTATTACCGCTACGACACTTCCACCGCATGGCGATTTAGCCAGCTCCGCTCGGGACAGCCTGCCGCCTCCGATCGGTCACCTATTGGTGGCAAGCCAACACACGTAGCCAGCACGGCCAATTGTCGAACACCCCAGTAGGGCCGAGCGTGCGGGAACTGCCCGCCGCTTGCCCAGGAAGCCTTGAATATGAACTCTGCCACCGCCGCTTTGCCCGTCTCTGCTCTGATCAGCGCCAATGAAGCCCTGACCCAGCGCCTGCCTAGCTCTCTGGAGCTCAAGCACCAGTTGCCCCTCAGCCCGTTCCTCAATGAACAGGTGCATGCCCATCGCCAAGCCGTGCGCGCCATCCTCAATGGCGAAGACTCTCGTTTACTGGTGATCGTCGGCCCGTGCTCGATCCACGATCCGGAATCGGCCATGGAGTACGCACGCAACCTGAAGAAGCTCGCGCTGGAAGTCAGCGACCAGATGTTGCTGGTGATTCGCGCCTACGTCGAAAAACCCCGCACCACCATCGGCTGGAAAGGCCTGGCCTATGACCCGCACCTGGACGGCAGCGATGACATGGCCGCCGGCCTCACGCTGTCCCGCGAACTGATGCGCGAAATGCTGCGCCTGGGTCTGCCGGTCGCCACTGAGTTGCTGCAACCCATGGCCGCCGGCTACTTCGATGACCTGCTCAGCTGGGTTGCGATTGGGGCGCGTACCACCGAATCGCAGATCCACCGCGAAATGGCCAGCGGCCTGGGCATGCCCGTGGGCTTCAAGAACGGCACCGACGGCGGCGTGGCGATTGCCTGCGATGCAATGCGCTCGGCCGCCCACCCGCACCGCCACTTCGGCGTCGACAGCCAGGGCCATCCGGCGGTCATCCAGACCCCGGGCAACCCCGACACCCACCTGGTGCTGCGCGGCGGTCACCGTGGACCGAACTACGATGCGCAAAGCGTGGCACAGGTAAGACACGACTTGGCCAAGTCCAAGGTGGCGGCGCGGATCATGGTCGACTGCAGCCATGCCAACAGCGGCAAGGATCCGTTGCGTCAACCGGCAGTGTTCAACGAGGTACTGGAACAGCGCCTGCAGGGCGACACCTCGCTGATCGGCATGATGCTTGAAAGCCATCTGTTCGAAGGCTGCCAGCCGCTGAGCCCGTCGATGAAATACGGCGTATCAGTGACCGATGGCTGCCTGGGCTGGAACGGCACTGAACAGCTGCTGCGCAGTGCGGCCGAGCGTTTGCGCCAACAACACAAAACCAACTGATTGGTCGAGATCGAAATGTGGGAGCTGGCGTGCCTGCGATGGCGGAGTGTCAGGCTATAAATCTGTAGCTGATGTACCGTTATCGCAGGCACGCCAGCTCCCACATTTGATCAGTGTTTGGCTCACGACAGGGGATACAGCGCCTCATCAAACTGCTCAAGTTTCGGGAATACCAAGGGCTGTTCATCCGCCAGCCCTTGCAACCGCTGCGCATACCCCACCAGGAAATCCTGTCGCGCTTGAGCACTGATATACGGCACATGCCACGCCACGAACGGCGCCAGCACGTCATAGCCCACATACGCCAGCGTACCGCGCAGGATCGGCCGCAACATATCCTCCAATGGCCCGTGGATCGCGCCTTCACCGAACATGTGCTCGCGCCCGCCCAGGGTCACCGTGACCATCGCCCGCTTGCCCGCCAGCCCGCCTTGATCGTAGAAGCGCTTGCCGCCGTAACAAACGCCCGACACCAGCACCCGGTCGATCCAGCCCTTGAGCATCGCCGGCGCCGAGAACCAGAAGACCGGAAAGTTGAGGATCAACAGATCAGCCCACAACAGCTTGTCCAACTCACCCTGGATATCCGCCGCGATTGACTGCTTCTTCACCCCCAGGCGCTGCTCCAGGGCATACACCAGGTAATCGGGATTTTCCCGCGACGAAAAGTCCGCCGCCGACGCCACCGGGTTCCACTGCATGGCATATAAATCACTGACCTTGACCTCATGTCCCTGGCCCTCCAGCGTGGCAACCGCCTGATCGCGCAAGGCTGCGGTGAATGACTGCGGCTCAGGGTGCGCGTGAACAATCAAAACCTTCATACAAACTCCTCAAACGGTGTGTGCCGCCCGTTGGGCCAGCAAGTGATCGAGCCAGTCAGGGTCCATTTCCGGCTCTGATGAAAACAGCAAGCCGGTGTAGTCCTGGTACGGCGGAGTGAAAATCGCACTGCGGCTGCCCTGGTCCACCACCCTGCCCCGCTGCATCACCACCACCTCGTCGGCAATCGCGCGCACGGTGGCCACGTCATGGGTGATAAACAAGTAGGCCACGCCCAGTTGCTGCTGGATGCGGTTCAGCAGTTTCAGTACCCCTTCGGCCACCAGTTGATCGAGGGCCGAGGTGACTTCATCGCAGATGATCAGTTGGGGGTCGGCTGCCAGCGCGCGGGCGATGCACACCCGCTGTTTCTGGCCGCCGGACAGCTCGCGCGGCTGGCGCGCCATGAATACCGCCGGGTCCAGCTCGATCATCTCCAGCAACTCGGCCACCCGCGCGCGCAGCGCCTTGCCCTTGAGGCCCAGATAGAACGTCAGCGGCCGGCCGATGATATCGACGATGCGCTGGCGTGGGTTCAGCGCGGTGTCCGGGATCTGGTAGATCATCTGGATACGCCGCAGCTGCTCCTTGCTGCGCCGCCGAAAATCCACCGGCAACGCCTCGCCGTCATACAGCACCTGGCCCGCGGTCGACGGCAGCAGCCCGGTGATCAAGCGTGCCGTGGAGCTTTTGCCGCTGCCAGACTCGCCGATCACCGCCAGGGTCTGACCACGATAGAGCTTCATCGATACCTCATGCAGCACCGGTTGATGGCCGTAACTGGCGCTTACCTGCCGCACATCCAACAGCGGCACTTCCTGCACGGGACACGCCTTGGGCTCGGTGCGAAAGCTGCGCACTGCCCACAGGGATTTGGTGTAGTCCTGCTGCGGCTGGCTGAGCATGCTGCGGGTGTCCGCCTCTTCCACCAGCTTGCCGTGGCGCAGCACCATGATGCGATCGGCCATCTGCGCAACCACCGCCAGATCATGGCTGATGTACAACGCGGCGCTGCCGAAGGTTTTCACCGCATCGCGAATGGCCGCCAGCACTTCGATCTGAGTGGTGACGTCGAGGGCCGTGGTGGGCTCGTCGAAGATAATCAGGTCCGGGTGGCAAGCCATGGCCATCGCCGTCATCACCCGCTGCAACTGCCCGCCGGAGACTTGATGGGGATAACGCTGGCCGATCGTTTCCGGATTGGGCAGGCGCAGCACGCGGTACAGTTCCACCGCTTCGCGCTCGGCCTGGGCGCGGTCGACGCCGCCATTGATCACCGCCGTTTCCACATGCTGGTCGATCAGGCGATGCGCCGGGTTGAACGACGCCGCCGCACTTTGCGCCACATACGCAATACGCAGGCCACGCAACTTGCGCAGCGCCTCGGGCCTGGCCTGCAGCAACGGGATGCCGTCGAAACACACCGAGCCACCCACGATGCGGCAACCGTCCCGCGCATAGCCCATCGCCGCCAGACCAAGCGTGGATTTACCCGCCCCCGACTCGCCAATCAGCCCCAGTACTTCACCGCGCTGCAATGTCAGGTCGATGCCCTTGATCAGCGGGTGCCAGGCGTCTTCGTAATGCCCTTCGATCTGCAGGTTGCGGATTTCCAGCAGTGGCTTGTCCATCCTCAACACTCCTTCAGGCCGCTGGATTTGTGCAGCATCCAGTCGACGACAAAATTCACGCTGACGGTGATCAGCGCCACCGCCAGGGCCGGCAGCAGCGGGCTGATGTCGCCGAAGGTGATCAGCACCGCGTTGTCGCGCACCATGCTGCCCCAGTCAGCGGTGGGTGGCTGAATGCCCAGGCCGAGGAACGACAGCGCGCTGATAAACAGGAACACAAAGCAGAAACGCAGGCCGAATTCGGCAATCAGTGGCGCGGCGGCGTTGGGCAATACTTCGCGGCTGACCAGCCACCACAAGCCTTCACCGCGCAGGCGTGCGGCTTCGACAAAGTCCTGCACCACCACGGTCATCGCCACGGCACGGGACAGACGAAACACCCGCGTCGAATCCAGCAGCGCAATCACCAGCACCAGCGACGTGGCATTGGTGCCTACCACGCTCAGAATCAGCAAGGCAAAGATCAGCTGCGGAATGGCCATGAGGATATCCACCACCCGCGACAATCCCTGGTCGATCCAGCCCCCCTTGATCGCCGCCACCAGGCCGCTCAAGCCTCCGAGCAGAAACGCCAGGGTGGTGGTCAGGAACGCGATGCCCAAGGTGTTGCGCGCGCCGTACACCAGGCGGCTGAACATGTCGCGCCCCAGGTTATCGGTGCCCAGCAGGAACTGGCCGCTCCAGGGCGCAAAGCCCTCGCCCACCACCTGGGTTTCGCCATAAGGCGCCAGCAGCGGCGCGAACAGCGCAACCACGACGTACAACACAATGACCAGCAGGCCGAACTTGGCGCTCAACGGCGCCCGGGCCAATTGACTCAACAGGTTCATGGGCTACCCCTTCGAATGCATCAGGCGTGGGTTGCTGGCGATGGACAACACGTCAGCCCCGGTATTGAGCAGGATGTAGGTGGCGGCAAAGACCAGGCTGCAGGCCTGCACCACCGGGATGTCGCGCTTGGACACCGAATCCACCAGCAACTGGCCGAGACCGGGATAGACAAACACCACCTCGACTACCACCACGCCCACCACCAGGTAGGCCAGGTTCAGCGCAACCACGTTGACGATGGGGGCCAGTGCGTTGGGCAGTGCATGCCGCCAGATGATCCGCGATTGGCTGATGCCCTTGAGGCGGGCCATTTCGATATACGGGCTGGCCAGCAGGTTGATCAGCGACGCGCGGGTCATGCGCATCATCTGCGCGATCACCACCAGGCTCAGGGTGGCGACTGGCAATACCGAGCGCTCCAGGATCGTGCCGAACGTGGCATCCGGCGCCAGGTTCGACAGGCTCGGGAACCAGCCGAGTTTCACCGAGAACACCAGGATCAGCAGGTAGGCCACGAAGAACTCAGGGAACGACACCGCGCTCAACGCCGAGGTATTGAGCAGGCGATCGAACCAGCTGTTGCGATACAGCGCCGCCAGCATGCCCAGCACCAGCGCCGTAGGCACCGAGACCAGCGCTGCCAGTGCGGCCAGGCTCAGGGTGTTGCCCAGCCGCGCCCCGATCAGTTCGGCAATGGGTCGCTGGTTGGCCAGCGAGGCGCCCAGGTCACCGTGCAGAAGCCGCAGCAGCCATTGCGCGAAGCGCGTAAACGGCGGCAAATCAAGGCCAAGCTGTGCCCGGAACGCCGCCACGGTTTCCGGGGTGGCGGACTGGCCGAGCATGGCCTGGGCAATATCCCCCGGCAACATGCCCACGGCGAGGAAGATGATCACCGACACAGCGAACAACGACAGCACACCCAGGGCCAAGCGTTGCAGGACCAGTTTCAACAAGCTATTCATCGTGCGATTCCTTGACTGGGCACGCGTTCAAAGACATCACCGCCCTAATGCAGGAGCTGGCTTGCCAGCGATGAGGCCAGCGGCATCACCGCCAACCTCCGGTCCGCCATCGCCGGCAAGCCGGCTCAAGGGTCAGGCCTGCCACCACCGTTCGATCAACCGCAACCCGTCCAACTCGCCGTAAGGTGCGGTCTGCGCGCCATGGGCCACGCGGTTCGAACGCGCCGCCACCGAGCTGGCAAACAGCGGCACAATCGCCCCGCCGTCGTCCCGGCACAGCGCCTGCATTTCGTTGTACATCTCCTGGCGCAGCGGCGCGTTCATCTCGCCACGGGCGGCGTTGAGCAATTGGTTGAAGCGCGGGTTGTCCCAGTGGGTTTCATTCCAGGCCGCGCCCTTGGCATAGCCGATGCTGAACATGCGGTCGGCGGTCAGGCTGCTGTACCAGAACGAGGTGGTGAATGGCTGCTTCATCCACACATTGGAGAAGTAACCGTCGGCCGGTTCGCGCACCACATCGATGTCGATACCGGCCTGGCGCGCCTGCTCCTTGAACAGCACCGAGGCATCCACCGCGCCGGTGTAGGCGGCGTCGGAGGCTTGCAGGCGCACCTTGAGCGACTCCACACCAGCCTGGCGCAGGTAGAAGCGTGACTTGTCCGGGTCGTAGGCACGTTGCTCCAGGGCGCTATTGATAAAGCGGCTGCCGGGCTGGATCGGATGGTCGTTGCCCACCAGGCCGTAGCCATGCAGCACCGAGGCCAGAAGCGTCTCACGGTTGATCGCGTGCTTCATCGCCATGCGGATGTCGTTGTTCTTGAACGCGTTGCTGTCGCACAGCATCGGGAAGGTGTAGTGCTGGGCGCCCTTGGTTTCTTCGATGACCAAGCCGGGGTTGCGCTTGAGCAGCGCCACGGTTTTCAGATCGACCTTGTTGATCACATCCACCTGCCCGGTGACCAGCGCGTTGACCCGCGCGGCGCCGTCGGCAATGGCCAGCAGCTCGGCGCTGGTGAAATGCGCACGGCCGGGTTTCCAGTAGTCGGGGTTGCGCTCCAGGTCCATGCGCACACCGGGCTCGAAGCTTTTCAGGCGATAGCCGCTCGTGCCTACGCCGGCTTGCCAGTCGGCGCTGCCGTCCTTGGCCGGCATGATCACCAAGTGGTAATCGGCGACCACATAGGCGAAATCGGCATTGCCCGAGTGCAGCTCGAACACCACCGCGTCCGTGCCTTTGGCCGTGACGCTGGCGACATCGCCGAGCACGGTCTTGGCGGCCGAGGTGGACTTGGCGTCCAGGTGATGATTGATCGAGGCCACCACGTCTTCGGCGGTCAGGCTCTTGCCATTGTGAAAGGTCACGCCGGGGCGCAAGTGGAAGGTCCACACCCGCGCATCGGGCGTGGATTCAAACCGTTCGGCCAATTCGGGAATCGCACTGCCGTCCACCGCGATTTCCGTGAGGGTGTTGTACACCGCCGAAAAGCCGACAAAGGTGAACGTATCGACCCAGGAGCCGGGGTCACGCGAATCGGTGGTGCTGCCACCGGCCAGGCCCAGGCGCAGTACGCCGCCAGGTTTGGGCGTGACCTCTGCGGCAAAGGCCTGCAACGGCAGCCCCATGGAAAACGCGGCAGCCACCGCACCGGCCACGGCGCTGTGTTTGAGGAAGTCCCTTCGGTGCATCGCTTGAGTCATTTTGTTGTTGTTTTCGCTCATGGTCTTGTCTCTCTAAAGGTCAACAGGCACAGGCATGTTTCAGCTCGATCAAGGTCACGCCATTGCGTTTGAACGCGTTGCGCAGGTCCGTCTGCAATTCGTCCAGGTTGCGGGGCTGGTTCACGGTGCAGCCGAACGCCTGGGCGAACAGGGCGAAATTCGGGTTGCGTGGCAGCACGCCGATGGGTTCGATGTCCAGGTTGAGCATGTCATCGCGAATCTGGCCGAGGGCGTCGTTGTTCCACAGCAGCACCACCAGCGGGCTGTCCAGTTCCTCCACGGCGGTGGCCAGTTCCTGGGCGGTATAGAGAAAACCACCATCGCCGACCAACACTAAACCGGGACGTTGCGGCGCACCGAACTTGGCGCCGATACCCGCCGGCAGGCCATAGCCCAAGGTGCCGTAGCCGGTGGGATGCAGCCAGCTGCGTGGGGCACGACTGCGGTAGGCGTAGTTGCCGGTGTAGGCCAACTGGGTCATGTCACTGCTGATAAAGGCGTTGGCCGGAAGCTCGGCTTCGATGCGGTCTAGAATCGCTTGGTGAATCGACTGCAAGGGGCCGTGACCCAACTCGACCGCCTGCAGCAACGCCGACACTTTCGCGCCGGCGGCATCGGCGTTGCGCGGGCTGGACGGCAGGCGTCCCGACAAGGCCTGTACGGTCTGCCGGGCATCGCCGTGCAGCGCCACGCTACAGGGGTAGAAATCATTGAACTTGCGCGGGTCGATGTCCACCCGCAACAGCTCGCCGCCGAGGGGCAAACGCTCGCGCCAATAGTCGGTGTCGGCCATTTCCGTGCCCACTGCGAGCACCACATCCGCCTCGCCGATCAGCTGCCAGCCGGGTTCGATGCACAGGGTGGAACCGGCATTCAGCGGGTCATCGATCGGGAGTAACCCCTTGCCGGCCACGCTGGTGAAGAACGGCGCCGCCAATTGCGTGCTCAAGCGCTGCAACGCCTCGCCTGCCGCCAGCGCGCCACCACCGGCAATGATCATCGGCCGCTTGGCGGCCGAGAGCCTGGCCGCGGCCTCGTCCAAGGCTTCCGCCGACGGCAGGCCACGACCCGGGCGACGCACCACTTCGTTGCTCCAGTCGCGCTTGATCGCTGCGGCCAACACGTCCAGCGGCACCGAGATATGCACCGGGCGTGGTCGCTCACTGTCGAACACCGCGTATGCACGGGCGACCAGTTCGGGCAAATCCTCGGTGCTCAGCGCTACAGCCGAGAACGCGGTGATCGGTGCGGTGATCGCGCGCTGGTCCTGGGTTTCATGCAGGCTGCCCCAGCCTTTGCCAAGGCTTGCCGTGTGATTGACACTGGAAATCACCAGCAGCGGGATCGAATCGGCGTAGGCCTGGCCGATGGCCGTTGCGGCATTGGTCACGCCGGGGCCGGTGATCACAAAGCACACCCCCGGCTTGCCGCTGACCCGTGCATACCCATCGGCCATGAAACCGGCGCCCTGCTCATGGCGCGTGAGCACATGGCGAATGCCACTGCCAGGCAAGCCGCGGTACAGCTCCAGGGTGTGTACGCCGGGGATGCCAAACACTGTGTCGACGCCGTAATTGGCCAGCAACCGCACCAGGGCCTGGCCGCCGGTCAGGGTTTTATCTTGCATGTTCATCTCCTAGACGAATCAACGCATCGACCGCCGTGGCGCCTCGGGCATTGACCAACAATGGGTTCACGTCCAGCTCGAGCAACTGCCCGGCGTTGGCACAGGCGTAGTCGGCTACTGCACGAATCGCTGCCACCAGTGCGTCCATATCCACCCTGTCGCGACCACGAAAGCCTTGCAGCAATGCCGCGCTGCGCAGGCTGAGCAAGGCGTTGCGGATAGCACTGTCGGTGGTCGGCAGCAGCAGGCTGCGGCTGTCCTTGAGCAGCTCCACCAGGATGCCGCCGGCGCCGATCACCAAGGCCAGGCCGAAGTCGTTTTCGCGCTTGATGCCCACGATCAACTCCGCCAACGGTGGCGCCGCCATGGATTCCAGCAGCAGTTGATCGAAGGCGACGTGCGGCGCATAAGCGGCGATGTGCTCGCGCATCTGCTCAAGTGCGGTGCTCAGGGCCATGCCGTTCTGTAGGTTCAGTACCACGGCACCGGCTTCGGTTTTATGCGGCAATTGCGCGCTGACCGCTTTGAGCACCAAGGGATAACCCAGCAGCTCTGCATCGCTGATCGCCCTTCCTGGTGTACTCAGCACTCCGGCTGGCGTGGTCAGGCCGAACGCCCGCAGGGCTTGCTTGGAGGCCCATTCGTCGAGGACCTCACCGCTGCCTGGCAGGCTCCGAGGGCACAAGGGTTCGAGGACCGATTCGCCGCGCTCCAGCAATACGCGACGGTTGTCCTGGTAGTCGGCAATCCGCCCCCACGCCGCCAGCGCGTCCTCCACGCCTTGCAACGCTGCAATACCGTGGGCATGCAGGCGCTCACGGGCATGGGCCGGCAGCAGCTCGGGAAAGGCCGAGGTGACAAACCCGGTCTTGCCATGGCGACTCAGCGCGTCGCAGAACAGTTCCAATAGCAGGTCGCACTCCTTGCGCTCGCCCGTGAAGTCGGCGGGGTAATCCAGCACCAGCATCGCCGCATCGGCACGGGTGCGCAGGGCGGTGTCGAGCATGGCATCGAGGGCTTCACGGTTGCCCCAGATGGCCGTGGTGAAATCCAGCGGGTTGACCAGGTTGGCGTAGCTGGGCAACACCTGCGCCAGTTCAGTGCGCTGGCCTTCATCGAGCTTGGGCAGGGCCAGATGATTGCGTTCGGCATAGTCGGCAATCAGCCCCGCATCGCCACCGGAACAGGCCAACGCAATCAGGCTATTGCCCCCAGGAAGATTGCCGCACGCTGCGGCTTTCAGGGTTTCGACAAAACTCACTGGCCCGCTGACGCGGATCACACCGAGCCGCGCAAACAAGCTGTCGTACAACGCATCGGAGCCGGACAACGAACTGGTGTGACTCAAGGCCAGCTCGGCACCGATCTGCGAAACGCCAGTTTTCAGCGCGATAATCGGGATACCTTTCTCCAGCGCCTTGTGCGCTGCACGGGCAAACCCCGGCACGTTCTTCAAGCCTTCAAGGTGCAGGCCGATCGCGGTAACGCGCGGCTCATCGAGCAGCACATCCATCAATTCGGCAACGCCCAATTGCGCCTGGTTACCCACCGAGGCCATGTAGGCCACCGGCAGCGAACGGTCGCTCATCGACAGGTTGTAGGCAAAGTTGCCGCTCTGGGTCAGCACCGCCACACCCTTCTCCACCGCCTTGCCGCCATGGGCCACCGGCCAGAGTGCCGAGCTGTGCAGGTAGTCGAGCAGGCCGTAGCAGTTGGGGCCAAGCAAGGCCATCTCGCCTGCGGCGTGTAACAACTGTTGTTGCAGCGCCGCCCCACTGGCGCCGGTTTCGGCAAAGCCCGAGGCATAGCAGATGGCGCCACCGGTGCCGATGGCAGCGAGTTCAGCCACGCAGGTAAGCGTCAGTTCACGGTTGGTGGCGATAAACACCGCATCCGGGCCGCACGGCAGGTCGGCGATGCTGCGCACGCAGGGAATACCGTCGAGGCTGTCATGCTGCGGATTGACCAGCCACATCGGCCCGGCGAACCCGCCACCGGCGCAGCGCTTGAGCGCGCGCGCCATGCTGCGCCCGCCCACGAAAGCCAGGTGCCGGGGCGCCAGCAGGCGCTTGAGGTTGTCGCGAATAACCTGGGACATAAGCGTTCTCCGCGCCGATCAGCGCAACAGCGGCCGCAACAGTTCACGGGCGATGATATGGCGCTGGATTTCCGACGTGCCTTCCCAGATCCGCTCGATCCGTGCATTGCGCCAAATGCGCTCCACCGGCCCTTCATCCATCAAGCCCATGCCGCCAAAAATCTGCACCGCCTCGTCAGCGACCTTGCCCAGGGTTTCACTGGCAAACAACTTGGCCATGCCGGCTTCGCCGTCGGTCATACTGCCCTGATCCATTTTCCAGGCGGTGTGCAGGGTCAGCAGTTCAGCTGCGCGGATCTGCGTGGCCATGTCCGCAAGCTTGAAGCTCACGCCTTGATAAGTGCCGATGGGCTGGCCGAACTGTTTGCGGTCCGCCGCCCATTGCAGCGATACATCCAGCGCGCGCTGAGCCTGGCCGACACAGTTGGCGGCAACCATCACGCGGCCGGCGGAGAGCCAGGCGTTGGCCACCTCCCAGCCCTTGCCCACTTCGCCCAGCACTTTGGAGGCCGGCACGCGGCAGTCGTCGAAGAACATTTCATAGGTGTGGTAGCCACGGTTGCTCACGCACTTGGGGCCACGGCGGATGGTCATGCCGGGCGTGCCGCGATCGACCAGGAACGAAGTCACGGCATTGCGTTGCCGACCGTTGTGTTCGTAGGTATCGGTGACCGCGAACACAATGGCGAAATCGGCGTGCCCGGCGTGGCTGATGAAGTGCTTGCTGCCATTGATCACGAAGTCGTCGCCACTGCGCACGGCGCGGGTCTTGATGGCGTTGGCGTCGGAACCGGCGCCGGGTTCGGTGAGGGCAAAACAGTCGATTTTCTTGCCTTGCACACACGGCAACAGGTAGTCGCCAATCTGTGATCCCGTACACGCCATCAGGATCTTGGACGGCCGCGCGACAAACACATGCAGCGCCCACGAGACCTTGGACAACTCCCGCTCGATCAGGGCCTGGGACAGGTAATCCAGGCCACCGCCACCCACCTCTTCCGGCATGTTGAAGGCGTAGAAACCGGCGGCGATCGCCTTGTCGCGAATCTGCGCAGCCAGCTCGGGCGAGACCTCATCGGCACGGTCCACCGCCTCCTCGAAGGGCAGTAATTCCTTGGCAACAAAACTGCGTACCGCGTCCACCAACATGTCTTGTTCTTGGCTGAGCTGGAAATTCATGGCGCTACCTGTTCGAAGGTGTTGTTGTTATTTGCCGCAGAAATTCGGGAGGCGTTTTTCCATGGACGCGCGCAGGGCTTCGGCGCCGTCAGCACTGCGCCCGCACAACAGGCCCGCCGCCAGTTCGGCCTGCAACTGCTCGGGCAGGCTGCGGTCGGCGCCTTCGCGGATCAGGGTCTTGGTCTGGGCGAAGGCGAAGGTCGGGCCGTTGGCCAGTCGGGTGGCGAGGTCGGTGGTGTGAGCCTGGAGTTGATCATCGGCGACCACTTCACCGACCAGGCCGGCAGCCAGGGCGCGGTCGGCACTCCACAGTTCGTCCAGGAACAGCAGGCGCTTGGCCTGCTCGCTGCCAATCAGGCGCGGCAAGTGCCAGCTGGCGCCCGCGTCCGGCGAGTAGGCCATGCTGGTGTAGCCGGCCTTGAAACGCGCCGATTGGGCCGCGATGCGCAGGTCGCAGCACAACGTCAGGTCCATGCCCGCGCCGACAGCGGTGCCGTTGATCGCGGCAATCGTGGGTTTATCGAGGGTGTGCAGGCGGGTCATCAGGGCGTGGGCGGTTTCAGTCCAGCCGTAGGTTTCGAGGGCGCCACGGGCTTCAGCGTCGGCCCACTCGGCCAGGTCGGCACCGGCGCAGAAGCTGCGACCGTTGCCGGTCAAGACCACCACGCGCACAGCGGTATCCGTGTTGAAGGCATCGAGCAAGGTGTGCAGGTGCTTGAGGGTGGGAATGTCCAATGCATTGCGCTGCGGGCCACGGTTGAGGGTGATCCAGGCAATGCCAGCTTGCACATCGGTGAGCACGGGCGAATCGGTCGTCATGGCTTCCTCGAATTATTTTATTTGGCTTGAGGGGTGCGACATGGGCCGATACTAAACGAGTGTTCAGTAAGGAGGCAATCAGCAAACTACAAATATTTTCAGCAGGGAAAATGCCGGCCTGGACGTTGCGCCCAGGCGGCCAGGGAAGGCTCAGGGTTTGAGTTGGAAACGCTGGCGACCGCCCGCCTGCAGGCCATCCACCCAGGCCTCGCAGATCTGGATGCCCTGTTCTGGCGTGAAGGTGCCGGGGTTGAGCCCCGACTCCAGCCACAGCCCGTCGAGCAGTGCGCTCAAACCGATGGCGGCGAGGTCGGCGTCGAAATGCTTCCAGCCCTCCTCCCTGGCCATGTCGGTGAGGGCCGAACGCATGATGGTGCGATACTCGCCATAGGAGTGCTCGTGGGCGAGGTTGATCGCGGGCGCCGTCTTCACCGCGCCCCAGAACACCAGCCAGGCATCCAGCAGGTGCGGGTCCAGCAACTCGGCGGAAAACGAGCCACGGAACAACGCCGACAGGCGTTCCCGCGGGTTCGGCGGCGCCTTGGCCATTGTCTCGCGCAGCAGGCTCATGACTTGGTCGGTGATGGTGCGGTAGGCCTCGGCCACCAGTTCATCCTTGCCCGAATAGTGATGGCTGATCAGCCCCACCGACACCCCGGCCTCGGCACTGATCTTGCGGATCGACGCCCCCTGGAAACCATCACGCTTGAGACACGTGAGCGTGGCCTGGACCAGATTGGCCTTGCGCAATTCCGGCTCCATCCTGGAAAAACGGGATTCCTGGGTCATACGGCGGTTTCCTTGGGTTGAGTCGGCAGCACGACTCTACATCAGTCGCGATACCCCGGCGACACCCGATCCAGCATCCGCAGCAATGCAGCCCAGGCCAACTGCATGGCGTCCACGTCAACCAACTCGCCCTCCTCCAGCGGTCGGCCAGGGTTGTTGAATTGCTGCTCGGTGTAGGCGCAGACCTCGGCGGACGGTAGCACCAGCGGGCCGCACGCCTGGGCCGCGATCTGGATATCGCAGGCCTTCTCCAGGTAATACATGCGCAGGAACGCCTGGCTGACCGTCTCGCCGACGGTGAGCAAACCGTGGTTGCGCAGCATCAGCACCGGCTTGTCGCCCAGGTCCTGTAGGAGCCTCTGCTGCTCCGCCATGTCCAGGGCCACGCCTTCGTAGTCGTGGTAGGCGACCTTGCCGTAGAACTCCATGGAGATCTGGTTCACCGGCAACAACCCGCACTCCAGCGCGGCCACCGCACAGCCTGCACGGGTGTGGGTGTGCAATACGCACTGGGCGTCTTCACGCGCGCCGTGGATCGCGCTGTGGATCACAAAACCCGCCGGGTTGACCGCATAGGCCGAGGGCTCCACGGCGCGGCCGTCCAAGCCGATCTTGACCAGGCTGGACGCGGTGATTTCATCGAACATCAGCCCGTAGGGGTTGATCAGGAAGTCATGCTCGGGCCCGGGAATGCGCACCGAGATATGCGTGAAAATCAGGTCGCTCATGCGGTAGTGCGCGATCAATCGATAGCAGGCGGCGAGCTGTTCACGCAGCTGCCGTTCGGTGGAGTGCGTCATTTTTATTCTCCAGGCACGGGGTGGTCAACGGCGACGCTAATCCAGCCGCCAGTAAAAAAACAAGTTGATTTTTTACTGAGGCTCGCCTCCTATACAACAATAACAGCGCCTGGAGTATTCGCACCATGTCGCACCCGGCCTTCCCCCATCTGTTCGAGCCGCTGGTACTGCGCGGCAAGCGCCTGAAAAACCGCATCATGTCCAGCGGGCATGACACCTCGATGCCCACCGATAACCGCGTCAATGCGCAATTGATCGCCTACCACCGCGCCCGCGCCGAAGGCGGTGTGGGACTGATCGTGTTGCAGGTGGCCGGGGTACATGACAGCGCTCGGTACACCTCCCATGTGCTGATGGCGACTGACGACGGCTGCATCGACGGCTACCGCGCACTGGCCGATACCTGCCATGCCCAGGGCACCGTGATGCTGTCGCAGATCTTCCATCCCGGGCGGGAAATCATGGAGTCGGCCGATGGCTTGCTGGCCGTGGCGTACTCGGCGTCGGGCGTGCCCAATGAACGCTTTCGCGTGATGCCGCGGGCGCTGGACCAGGCGATGATCGACGAGATCGTCGCGGGTTATGCAGCAGCGGCCAGGCGCCTGCATCAGGCCGGTATCGACGGGGTTGAAGTGGTCGCCAGCCATGGGTACTTGCCGGCGCAGTTTCTCAACCCTCGGGTGAACCGACGCAGTGATGATTACAACGGCTCCCTGGAGCATCGACTGAAGTTCTTGAGAGACATCATCGCGGCGGTCCGGGCCGCCACCGACGAACACTTCATCATCGGCCTGCGCATTTCGGCGGATGAACGCGATGCCGAGGGGCTCACCGAAACCGAATCCCTGGAGGCCGTGCAAAGCCTGCAGACACAGCTGGATTACGTGCATATCGTCGCGGGTACATCAGCGTCCCTGGGCGGCGCGATCCATATCGTGCCGCCCATGGCGATTGCCGCCGCGTACCTTGCCGATGAGGCGGCGACGTTCAAGGCCAGCCTGTCGATTCCGCTCTTCGTCACCGGGCGGATCAACCAGCCTCAGGAGGCCGAACTGATCCTGGCGCGCGGCCAGGCCGATGTCTGCGGCATGACGCGGGCGTTGATCTGCGACCCCCTGATGCCGGCCAAAACCCTCGAGGGCCGCGCCGAAGATGTGCGCGCGTGCATCGCCTGCAACCAAGCCTGCATCGGTCATTTTCACAAGGGGCTGCCAATCTCCTGCATCCAGCATCCGGAGACCGGCCGCGAGCTGATATTTGGCGCGTTGCAAGGGGCGTTGAAGCGCAAACGCATCATGGTGGTGGGCGCAGGCCCGGCGGGCATGAAAGCCGCGGCGGTCGCCGCGCAACGCGGGCATGCGGTGACACTGTACGAGGCGAGCGGCCAACTCGGCGGGCAAGTGTTGCTGGCACAGTTGCTGCCACGGCGCAGCGAATTCGGCGGGGCCAGCACCAACCTGCAACGCGAGATGCAGCTGGCGGGTGTACGGGTGGTGCGCAATACCCGGGTCGACCGTGCCCTGGTAGAACAGGAACGTCCCGATCACGTCATCATCGCCACCGGCGCCGAACCTTACTGGCCAACCTTCGAGCAAGGCGGTGAACTGCAAGTGGTGGATGCCTGGCAGGTGCTGCGCGACCAGGCTCCCCTGGGGCGTTCGGTGGTGGTGGTCGACTGGCGTTGCGACTGGATCGGCCCGGGTATCGCCGAGCGCCTGGTGCGCGCCGGCCATCAGGTGCAACTGGCGGTCAACGGCACCCACTGCGGGGAAAGCCTGCCGCTGTATGTGCGCGATCAATTGGCGGGCGAACTGCATCGGCTGGGGATCCCGATCATCCCTTACGCCCGCCTCTACGGCTGCGACGACACCACGGTCTACCTGCAACACACCGCCAGCGGCGAACCGATGCTGCTGGAGAATATCGATACCCTGGTGTTGTGCCAGGGGCACCAGCCGGTGGACACTCTGGGCGCGGAGCTGCAAGGTCTGGTGCCCTTTGATCGCATCGGCGACTGCCTGGCCCCGCGCACCGCCGAAGAGGCAATCTACGAAGGACTCAAGGTAGCGTGGAACCTGTGACAGACGAACCCCAGCAACTGTTTCTCGGCACGCGCATCCGCGGCCTGCGCAAGGCGCGTGGGCTGACCCTCACGGCCCTGGCGCAGGCGAGCGAATTGACCGCCGGTTACCTCAGCCAGTTGGAACGTAACCTGGCCTATCCATCGATCCCGGCACTGTTCAACATTGCCCGCAGCCTGGGCGTGACGACCCAGTGGTTCTTCGCCAGCGAAACCGTGCCGGCGATCGAAGACGAAGGCTACGTGGTCCGTAGGGGCAACCGCCAAAGCATTCATTACGAAGATGGCATCGTCGACGAACTGTTGACGCCCCTGCCCAACCACCAGCTGGAAATGCTGCAATCAAGCTTTCCGCCCGGCACCTACAGCCAGCAGAGCTACAGCCATGAAGGCGAAGAAGCGGGCTATGTGCTCAGCGGTCGGTTCGAGCTGTGGGTGGGTGAGCGACATTTTCTGCTGGAGGCGGGCGACAGTTTCAGCTTTGCCAGCAGTGAACCCCATCGGTACGGCAACCCCGGAAAAGTGACAACCGTGGTGATCTGGATCATCACGCCGCCGACGTTTTAAGCCGCTGGTAGGAATGAGAACTGTCCCCCGGGAACTGTCGACAATGGCAAGGCGCGACAGGGCCAGTTCCACCCACACCGCCCTGCGCGCCCGATGAAAGCCGAAAGCCTTTGCGCCTGAGGCGCCGACGTCAGTCAAACTTCCAGTTCAACCCGACGCGCAACATCTGCCCGTCGTTCTTGAACTTGGAATCGTAACCAGTCCCAGCCCCGCCACTGCCCGGAATCACCGCCACGTTCAGCTTGTCTTCTCCCAGGTCGTAGTACAGGTATTCGGTCTTGAACGAGAGGTTCCTGGTAATCGCCTGTTCGATCCCCGCCCCCACGGTATAGCCCATCTTGAAGTGGCTCTGGTCGCCGCTGAACTGGGTATTGCCGGTAGGGCCGAACATGTCGACGCTCTGGCTGGTTTCACCGTAGGCCAGACCCGCAGTGCCGTAGATCAGGGTGTGGTCGAACGCATAACCAAAGCGCCCGCGCAGGGTGCCAAGGTATTTGATCTTCGATTCAAACGTGTTGTTCAGCGCCAGCCTGGTATTGAGCTGTGCCGTGCCGATATTGCGGCGGTCTTGCAGGTCGGTGTGGGAGATATCCGCTTCGATACCGGCGACCCACTGGCCGAACTGGTAGTTGTAACCTATCTGCAGGCCACCCAGCAGACCGTTGCGGTCCAGGTCCACCCGACCAGGGCGTGCGCCGCCGTTGATGTTGGCGATGTTAGGTGCGGCCTGGCCTTTGGTAGTGACGTCACCGTCACCACCAAAGCCGTAGCCGGCGCTCAACCCGCCGTAGAAACCGGTCCAGTCAGTGGGGCCTTCGGACGAGTAGGCGTCCGCCGCCTGGGCGCCGGCCGAAGCAACAACAGTCAGTGCCGTAGCGGCAAGTAAACGAGTGATCATGTGTAAAGCTCCTAGGTTTTTTTGGTTGTGTTACGGGCACAGCGTTGCCGCACACCGAAGGCAATCGGCGCGAGGCGTGAAGTCAAATCGGGGGGACTGACGAGCCGAACGGCTCGGGGTGGTGCTATTGGCCGAGGAAGCGATAATCCGCGCTGTAGGGTTCAAGGTGAAGTTCACCCACTTGGGCGCAACTGCCACTGAATACACCCCCCTGGGTATGCAGACGCTCCACCGCCATCACCTGCGCCAGCCCACCCTCTCCCTGGTGCGTCACCACGTTGAGGCGCAACAGCGAGATATCGTTGGCAGTGGCTCCCGGTGCCTGGGCGACAACCTTGCCGACCACCGCACTGAGGTCATCCAGTTGCCAGGTTGGCCCGGCAAAGTGTCGGCCGACGGTCTTGCCGTTGATCATCAGCGTCGCCAGCGGCTCACGAAACTGCCAAGCACGTTGCCCGCTGTTGTCCTGGACACAGGTATAAATCTGCACACCGTCAGCCCGCACCGTCATCAGCACTTTCCTGGCGGCGCCATCGGCCGGTTCCGGCAGGTCCTGTGCCTGAGCCCGCTGCGCATCGATCGCACAGAGCACCAGCACAATCAGGCCGATCACTTGCACGACCAGAAGCGCCAGGCGATTGCGGCGCGCCAGGGTGTCAGGGTCGGTGTCACTCATTTTGCGCCTGCCAGGAGAAGAGTCGAGAAGGGTCTGGTCAATCATCTTGGAATCCATCGGTAGCGGCTGGTTGTCAGCGTCTGCAGGATGAACAATCGACCCGGCCCCTTTATTCCCGACAATTTTCCACGCAGCGTAAAAACCTTTGTTTACCAGACTTCGATCGCTCGCTCGGGAAGCTTGCTGGCGGGTATCGGCAAGGCTTTGCCGCTGTGCACCACAGCCTGGCGCGGTGACTCGTATTTGAGGTTCGGCACGGGGATCCGCCCTCCTCCGCGGACCGTTTGTGCACCGTTCATTTGGAACGTGCCATAGGCGAAATTCAGCCCCACACCGTTCTGGCGCTGGAAGTAAATCCACCAGCGGCCTTCCTCGAATTTCATGAACGCGAATCCGCGCGGATAGGCATCTTCGCCATAGTCGTCAAACGTCATCGCCGTGGCGAACCCCAGGCCATGGCCGTCAGACCGGCTGAGGTATTCCTTGTTCAAGTAGTCGCTGCCACCCTGTACGTGAAACACGCGGTAGGTAAGCTCATCAATCTGGTCGATCAGGATCGAACACCCACTGAAGTCCGGTGTGAATACATACCCGGTCGCCCCCGGGTTGGCCGGGATATCGCAAAAACCGCCCTGAGGTACCCAGTGGCCCATCAATGGCCGCTCGATCTTGCCGAATTCGCCCGGTTTATCGAGGGTTGCCAACCGATACCCACCGGCCTTGTGGTCGTTGACATCGAACACATTGATACCCGCTACCAGCCCGGGAGGAATGCGCTTGGCAGTCATGAAATTCTGTTGCAGGAAAGTCTTGGTCGTTGAAAACGCGTTCATGCATTTGGTCGTCATAAGCGCTCCGGCTAGTAGGAAGGTGCAGACGTCTCGCCAATCCCTGCAAACGCCGTTCGAATCACGGGAAACCATGCAAAGAACACGCTTCGCGAGCGCTTTATTCCATGATTTCGCTTAATCGGATTCCGCCTTTTCCATGCAGATAATTGTCTTCGTTCCCGGCCCTTCCAGCCGGTAGCCTTCGGCCCTGCGTTGCCTTGCGCACGCACGAACACCGGCTGTAGCTACAGCATCGGTGCCTGCCCCCCAGTGCTCGATAGATGGCGCCCACGTGAAAAAACTTTCGATAGTCCTATTGCTTGCCGGTCTGCTCCCGTTGCCGCCGGCCCTGGCGGCGCCAGCCAATATCGGCGTGATTGCCTATGCAGAAAAACCGCTGAAGCTGATACGCGCTACCACGCTCTACAGCGTGGGCGCAGGCACGCGGCTGCAAGGGGGCGATATCCTGCAAACCGGCAACGCCGGCATTCAGATCGAAGGCCTCGCCTCGACCACCCTCGCGTTGGGGCCGGACACCCGTATCCTGATCGCCACCAACCGCACGGCCGCACAGATCAACCTGCTCAGTGGCTGGCTGAAACTGCAACCGGCCGCGGACAGCACTCACACCCGTCTGGCCGTGACCACGGGTGCCCTGGCCTTCACCGTCACCCAAAGCGCCAGCGTAATCCACGTGACCCCACGTCAAACCGAGATGTTCGTTGAAGACGGCAGCCAAGTGGTCAACGAACTCGACGCCCATGGCAAAAGCGACCATAGCGTCACCCTGGGCCACGAAGACTTTGCGCAACGCAGCGCAGGCAGCGCCCTGAAGACAGTGCCGCGCCCCGAGCAAGCCTTCATCGACGCCCTGCCCCGCCAGTTCCTCGACCCGCTGGTGCCGCTCGGCAAGAAAATCCCGGCCGCAGCCGAACCCGGCAAGGAGCGGGACGTGACCTATGACGATATCGCGCCCTGGGTCGTCAGCCCGCTCAACCTCAGCCAGCAGATGCTCGCCAGCCGCTTCGCCCCGCGCCTCAATGACCCGACATTCCGCCAGGCGGTGAAGGTCAATCGCGGTGGCGTGCTGGAGTGGGAACGGGAGCTGCTGCGCCTGGAACGCCGCAGAAATACGCACTGACATCCACCACGCCGGTCCCCGAAGGTCCTTATGAAACTGTCGCTCGCGGTCAAATTCAACGTGGTGTTCCTGGCGGTGTTTATCGTCGGATTTATCGCCACCAGCCTTTCAACCCATTACCTGTTGCAACAGAGCGCGCGCCGGGAAACCCTGGAAACCGCACGCATGCTGATGCGCTCGGCCTCCGCCGCCAGCACCTACACGGCCGAGCAGATCGTGCCGCTTTTGGAGAACCGCTTGAAGTTCCAGTTCCTGCCGCAATCGGTGCCGGACTTCGCCGCCATCTCGCACCTGCAGGAACTGCTCAAGTCTTACCCGGACTATGCCTACAAGGAGGCCACACTCAACCCCACCAACCCGCGCGACCTGGCCAACGAGTGGGAGAAAACCCTGATCAGCACCCTGCGCAGCCAGCCGCAAACCGATGAGATGGTGGGAGAGCGTGCGGATGAAAAAGGCACGTCGCTGTACATTGCGCGACCGATCCAGATCAAGGACGCGGCCTGCCTTGCGTGCCACAGCACACCGGACGCGGCGCCGAAAACCATGGTCGACATCTATGGGCCGGTCAACGGTTTCGGCTGGAAACTCAACGATACCATCGGCGCCCAACTGGTCTCGGTACCGCTGGACCTGCCGCTGCAACGCGCCAGGAGCCTGCTGCACAGCTACATGTTGTCGATGCTGGGGATCTTCGCCGTGCTGTTCGTGGCTCTGAACGTGGCGGTGCACCTGTTTGTCACCCGACGCCTGCGGCAGATGTCGGCACTGGCTGACCGCGTCAGCCTGGGGGAAACCGACGTGCCGCCGATGGACGTCAGCGGCAACGACGAGTTGGCACGCCTGGGCCAGTCCTTCGGTCGCATGCGCACCAGCCTGGTCAGTGCCATGAAGATGCTTGAGGAATAGGGCCGCGATCATGCTTGAACAACTCGGCAAATACCGGATAGACAGCGTGCTCGGCAAAGGCGCCATGGGCACGGTGTACAAGGCGTTCGATCCGAATATCGCGCGTACCGTGGCGCTCAAGACCATCCGCAAGGAACTGTTCGGCGACAGCCAGCACGCCGAGCTGGTCAGTCGCTTCAAGAACGAAGCCCAGGCCGCCGGCCGCTTGATGCACCCCAACATCGTCACCGTGTACGACTATGGCGAGGACGAAGGCTCGGCGTACATCGCCATGGAATTCATCGAAGGTACACCGCTCAATACCCTGCTGGCCGCGCAGCCGCCGCGCGACCTCAACCACAGCCTCGGCTGGATGCGCCAGTTGCTGCTGGCCCTGGAGTACGCGCACTCAAAGGGCGTGGTGCACCGCGATATCAAGCCGGCCAACCTGCTGATCACCGCCGACAACCACGTCAAGGTCACCGACTTTGGCGTAGCGCGCCTGGACTCTTCCACCCTCACCCAGACGGGTTCGATGATCGGCACCCCGAGCTACATGTCGCCGGAACAGTTCTGCGGCGAATTGATCGACGGTCGCTCCGATGTGTTTTCCGCCGGCATCGTGCTGTACCAGTTGCTCACGGGTGAGCGGCCATTCTCCGGCTCGGCAACCATGGTCATGCAGCAGATCCTTAACCAGACACCGGTGGCACCGTCGAGCCTGAACCTGGCCCTCGACCCGGCGCTGGACAGCGTGATCGCGCGCGCCCTGGCCAAGCGTCCGGCCGACCGCTACCCTTCGGCGCAGGCCTTCCTGGATGACCTCGAAGCCCTGCTCGGCACGACCACCGGGCGCTGGACCACCGCCGAGATCGACGACGACCGCACCATACTGATGCGCCCCAACCAACCCTTGAGCAGCGGCGTGAGCCCGCTGGCGACCGAAGCGGTGGAGACCCTGACGCCGTGGAAACTGGCCGTGATGCCCGAACTCGAATCGCTGTTGTCCCACCAGATCGGTCCACTCGCCCGCTTCCTGGTGCGCAAGAGCCTCAATACCGCTGACGATTTCGAAGAGATCTGCGCCGCGCTGTTGCCGCATATTCCCTCGGAGCGTGGCCGTGAACAGTTCGCCAGTGCCAGCCACTCACTGTTTCAACGCCTCAACCCACCGACTGTTGCCCCCGCGACCATTATCGAACCCACCGCGATTGCCCACCCCACCGAGGTGACAGACGCACAGGTCGACCCCGACTTTGCGCACATGGCCGAACGCCGCCTGGCCGTAATGATCGGCCCCATCGCACGCATCGTGGTCAGCCGTGCCCTGCGTGCGACTTCAATGCGCCAACCCTTTGTGCAACGGTTGGCCGACTCTATCGAGAGCGAGGCCCAGCGCCTGGCCTTCCTCAACAGCTTCGAGCCCCTGCCATGACCGACTCCCCCCTAAGCGCCTGCGGGCCCCATCAGCTGGCTTGCGCGATCGCCTTTGGGGCCAGTGATGCCGGTACGGTGCGCCAGAGCAACGAAGACAATTTTCTGGTGGAGCCGCGCCTTGGGTTGTTCGCCGTGGCCGATGGCATGGGCGGCCACGAAGCGGGCGCCCTGGCCAGCACCGAAGCGCTGCTCAGCTTGCGCCAGGCGCTCAACACCCACAGCGTCGATTCACTCGACGACAGTGGCGACCCGGATGCCACCTGGTCAGACCCGGACATGCAAGCCGCCAGCCGCCTGCACAACGCCATCGACCACGTGAACCAGTGCGTCTATCAGCAGAACGTGGCCCGCCAGATGAGCGAAGGCAGCGGCATGGGCACCACCCTCACCGGCGTATGGCGCCCGCAAGCCGATGGGCCGCTGCTGGTGTTCCATGTGGGCGACAGCCGCCTGTACCGCTACCGCGACGGCGAATTGAGCCTGCTGACCCGCGACCAGACCTGGTACCAGCAGGCCCTTGAGGCCGGCAAGGTCGACCGCTTGCCCGCGCGCAACCTGTTACTGCAAGCCATCGGCCCGGGCCCACGTGTGGAGCCGCAAGTGCGCGTGCAACCGGTCCAGCCGAACGACCTGCTGATGCTCTGCAGTGACGGCCTGCACGGTTGCGTCCCACACCAGGAAATGACCCAGGTGCTGGCCCTCGCCCACCGCGAGACGCTGGACATCGCATGCCAGCGACTGATCCACCTCACCCGCGAATACGCCGGGCGCGACAATGTCACTGTGCTTCTTGCCTGGTTCGACACATAAAGCCGCTCGTTGGTCAGCGGATCCAATTCCCCCGGTGCGATGATTTCCTTGAGGCTTTCCCAGGTGCGGCGCAGGGTCGGCGCGCCGCCCATTCGTGACCTGCGGTAAAGAGTCCTTTTCGGATTCGGCGGTTTTTCTGAAGGAACGACGGGCGGATACTCGACTCCATTGTTCACATCCCCTCAGGAGTTACTGATGTCTATCGCTACGCAAAACGTTCCGGCCTTTGGCCTTGGCACCTTCCGCCTGCAAGGCCAGGTCGTGATCGATTCCGTCAGCACCGGCCTGGAACTGGGCTACCGCGTCATCGACACCGCGCAGATCTACGAGAACGAAGCAGACGTCGGCCAAGCCATTGCCGACAGCGGCGTCCCGCGCGATGAGCTGTTCATCACCAGCAAGATCTGGATCGCCAACTTCGCCGAAGGCCAGTTGATTCCAAGCCTGCGCGAAAGCCTGCGCAAGCTGAAAACCGACTACCTGGACCTGACCCTGATCCACTGGCCATCGCCGGAAGACCAGGTGCCTGTCGCCGAGTTCATGGGCCAGTTGCTGGAAGCCAAACGCCTGGGCCTGACTCGCCAGATCGGTATTTCCAACTTCACCGTCGACCTGATGAAGCAAGCGATTGCAGCCGTTGGCGCGGAAAACATCGCCACCAACCAGGTCGAACTGCACCCCTACCTGCAAAACCGCAAGGTCGTGGAGTTCGCCAACGCCAACGGTATCCAGATCACTTCCTACATGACCCTGGCCTATGGCGAAGTGCTCAAGGACCCGGTGATCCAGCAAATCGCCGAGCGCCATCAGGCCACCCCGGCACAAGTGACACTGGCCTGGGCCATGCAGTTGGGCTACGCGGTCATCCCATCGTCGACCAAGCGCGCCAACCTGGAAAGCAACCTCAAGGCCCTGCAACTGACCTTGAGTGCTGCCGACATGGCGCAGATTGCCGAGCTGGAACGCGGCCATCGCCTGACCAGCCCCAAGGGTATCGCACCGAAGTGGGACTAAACCCGCGCCACGGGCGTGCGGGATAACTCCCGCAGCCATGGCAACACCCGCAGGCCGGTGGCGGCCGCGGGTGGGTCGATGATGTCCATGAAGTGTTCGAGGTTGACGTTGTCCGGTACGCCGGGCAGCCGAACCAGCACCGCCGGCGTTGCACCAGCGGGCGAGTCCGGGTTCAAGTCCAGGTGATCGTAGACCAGCACATGGTGCGCCTGGGGTTGAGGCCCGCACGAGTGGATCGCCAGGGCCGCATTGATGATCAGTACGTCAAAGGGCTGGGCCGGAATGGCGGTGAGCAACTGGACCTCTTCAAAGGTCTGCACCGGCACGATCCGGTAATACCCCAACCGATTGAGCATTTTCTCGATGTACAGGCGTTGCAGGTGTTGTTCATCGGCAATCAGGATGGTCAGTGCTTTGTTTGACATGGCGAACCCCTGGGGTGGCAGTGCTCGTCAGTGAGCGTCGCCCATTTTCCTGACATCTCCCGAGGACAAAATCAGGCTTGTTCCCGTTCCATGTAGGAGTTCTCCCAAATTCACCGAATGGCTAACCGACCCCGTCAAGGCTGCTTGCGGTACTGGCTGAGACCATGGTGCAAGCCATCGATGGCCATGCCTACTGCCTCAGCGGCAGCCACTGCCTCATCGGGGTCACGTCTTTCACACACCGCCTCCAAGGTTTCGCAGCAAGCGACCAGCACCTGAGCCTTGACCATGCGCGCCCCGCCTTTGACGCGGTGAGCCAGGTCATGCAGTTTGGCGAAGTCCAACGGGTCACACAGTGCCGGCAACAACAGGCGGTCCTCGACGAGACTCCCAAGCAACGGCACCAGCAACTCATCCAGTGCGCTGTTCTCGCCGCCCGTCAACGTGATCAACGTACTTAAATCAAATACCGGCTCGGCTTTATGCGTGGCAGCCCTGGCCGTGCGCGACGCCAACGCTGCGCGCAGATCATCGAGACCGGTCGGTTTGAACAGGCAGCCATCCATGCCCGCCTGCCTGCAGCGCTCGGTCTCTTGCGGCTGGGCGTTGGCGGTGAACCCCAATAACAGGCACGGCACCAGGCCACGCTGACGCTCCTGGGCACGGATATCACGTGCCAACGCATAGCCATCCATGATGGGCATGTTGCTATCAGTGATCACCCCATCAAACCGCCCTGCCTGCCACAGTGCAAAGCCCTCGGCGCCATCTGCCGCCGTGACAATGTGATGCCCCAGGAAGCTCAGCTGGCGCGCCAGCAGAAGGCGGTTGGCCGGGTAGTCATCGACCACCAGAAGGTTCAAGGCATGGGGAGTTGGGACCGAGGGGACAGGCGAGGAAACCGGTACGGCCGTGGTCAACGCCAGCGTCAGCGTCACGTCCACCCGCGTTCCCTTGCCCAGCACACTGCTCAAGTGCAGTTGCCCGTCCATCATCTCGCACAGGTTACGGCTGATCACCAACCCGAGGCCGGAACCGCTGCGTGCCGACTGGTCGTTATTGCTGCCCTGGATAAACGGGTTGAACAAGCGCTGCTGGTCTTCGGCGCTGATGCCAATGCCTGTGTCCTCGACATACAACCGCAGGTTCAAGTGGTCGCCGGCCAGCGCCGGCGTGCATTGGGCACCCAAGCGTACCTGGCCGGTGGCGGTAAACTTGATGGCATTGCCCAGCAGGTTGGACACCACTTGCTTGAAACGCAACGGGTCGATCAGCACCGATCGGTCGGTCATCGGGTCGAGCTCGACCTGCAGCATCAGGCCCTTGTCCCGCGCCAGTCCCTCGAACACCCGCGCCACCGAGGCCAGCAACTCGTGGAGATTGGCCGGTGCCAGGGTCAGGGACAGGTGACCGGTTTCTATCCGCGCAATGTCCAGGATATCGCCGATCAACTCCAGCATGCTCCGTGACGCCATCGACGCCACCTCCAGCGCATCCTGGTCGGCGCGACCTTGTTCGGCGTTTTTTTGCGCCAGCTCGATCATGCCGATCACCGCGTTCATCGGCGTGCGGATCTCATGGCTCATGGTCGCCAGGAAAGTCGTCTTGGCGCGGTTGGCGGCGTCGGCTTCCTCCTTGGCTTCCTGCAACTGGCCCAGCAAGCGGTGACGCTCGCTCACATCCACCCAACCGGCAATCATGCCCACCACGTTGCCGTTGCTATCACGGTACGGCAGCATCCATTGGTAGATCGTCAGCACGCCGCCACCGGGCACCTTGAGAACCCGGTCCTGGATCTGCGGTTCCCCCCGCTCCATCAGGCTCAAGTAATCAGCATGGAAGGATTGGGCCTGGGGCGGGTTGCCGGTATCCGTTTCCACCACAGTCTTGCCGATCACGTCCTCCAGCTTGAAGCCGAACACATCGAGGTAAGCGTTGTTGCACGCCATCAACCGGCCCTGTCGATCACGCACGTAAATCGGGTGGGGCGTACCATCGATCAGCACGCTCATGAAGCGCATCTGGTCGCTCAAGGCCCGTTCGGCCTGGGCGCGCTTGTGAATCAGGTTGCGCAGGTAGAGCACCCAGCCCAGCGTGACCAGCAGCAATAATGCGGCCAGGCCAAACCCTTGGATAATCACATTGCGATGACTGATCCAGTAGCTGTCTTCGATGAGTATCTCACTGCGCCAATGGTTGGTCAGCGCGTCCATTTCTTCAGGCGAAATGCTCAACAGTGCCTTCTCGAGGATCGAATGCAGTTCCAGCTGGCTGCGGTTGACGCCGAAGGCAACTCGCGCCGGTTCCGTGCCGACTGTACTGGTGATGCGCAGACGATCACGATAATGGCGCGCAATCATGTAGCGTGCGCTGATCAGCGAAACGACGGTCGCATCGACGCTGCCTTTGGCGACCAAATCCATGGCCTCCTCAGGGTTCTCGACATCCACCAAGACGATACCCGGATAGTCCCGGACAATTTGCGCACCGATGCTGTTGCCGCTGATATGCGCCAGTCTTTTTCCGGGCATGTCCTCCAGGGTCACCAGCCTCTCGTCACCGGCGCGCGCGACCAGCACATAGGGACTGGACAAGTACGGGCGGGTAAACCGGACTTTCTCGGAACGCTCGACGCTGGGTGTGATCACCGCCATCATGTCGACTTGCCCCGTGCTCACTTCATCGATTTGCCGAGGCAATGAGTCCCGCTGCACCACTTCGAACTTCAAGCCCGTGCGCAAGCTGATCCGCGACAATAGCTCGTCACTCAACCCCATCAACTGCCCCTGTTCATTGAAGAATGACAACGGCATGAACTTGTCGAGCGCCGCAACTTTCACCCGTGGATGCTTCCCCAGCCAGCGCTGCTCGTTGTCACTCAGGCGTAACCGGTCTGCCGCCAGGAAACCACTGTCACCGGCACTCCAGCGGCGCAGGATTTCCATCTGTTGGCTGGCCGGAATAACCGCCAGCGCGGCATTGATGATGTTCAGCAGACGGACGTTGTCCCGGGTGAAAGCGAACCCGAACGGATTGACCTCCAGCGCGGAAAAATCTGCCATGCGCACATTATTGAGATGGTTCTTGTTGATCAGGTAGCGGGTGCTGATGGCGTCGCCCAGGTAGACATCCGCCTGGCCGAACGCCACGGAACCAATGGCCTGGTGGGTCGAGCCGTACAACATCAGTTGCGCCTTTGGGTAAAAGGCCTGGACAGCATCAGGTTGCATGTAGTGGTAAAGCATCGCAACGCGTTTGCCAGCCAGGTCGGCGCTCAATGCATGGCTGTCGCCCGTGCGGGTTACCAGCACGGGCTGATCATTGGCGTAGGAACGGGACAGGACCAATTGCTTGTCGGCCGCCTCATAGCCATTGGCCGACCCGACGAAATCCACTTCGCCCAGCTTGAGCGCCTCGATCACTTCATCGCGGGTGTCGTAGCGTCGAACCTCGACAGGTACATTCAAGATAAGGCTGATCAGCCACGTATAGTCAGCCGTGATACCTTCAAAATCATTGTCGTTGCTCAGGTCGAAAGGTGCGTAGTCGGGTGCCGAGACCCCCATCACCAACATGCGCCGTTCGCGCAACCAGCGCCAGTCGCTTTCATCAAGCTCCAGGCGTGGGTTTTCGAGAGTGGAATGGCCGAACAGCCGCAAGTCGTGTGGTGCATCCAGGGCCATCGCCGCGCACGGCAACAGCCCCAACAGCAGAATGACCATGAGCCTTTTCAGCCGTGAGGTGGCCATTTCAGATCAGATGGTTACGCTGGGCGAACTTGGACAGGTGCACGACCGAGGACATACGCAGTTTCTCCTTGAGCCGCGTCTTGTAGGTGCTGATGGTCTTGTGGCTCAGCAGCATGTCCTCGGCGATTTCCTTGTTGCCCAGGCCCAGCGCCAGCTTCTGCAGCACCGTCAATTCGCGGTCTGACAGCGCCTCCACCAGTTCTTGCTCAGTGGTCTGCAAATCGTCGCGGCGTACTGAACTGCTGGCCACGCTGGGGAAGCAACTGTAACCGCACCTGATCGCTCTGATCGCCTTCTGCAGTTCGTCAAGCTCGCCCGTCTTGGCCACAAAGCCCATGGCCCCGGCGCGCATGCAGCGGGTGGAGAAGAACACGGCCAGGTACGAGGTCAGCACCAGAATCTTGCAAGGCAGTCCCAGCGCTTTGATCCGGCTGATCACCTCCAGCCCGCCGAGCTTGGGCATTGCCAAATCGAGAATAACCAGATCCGGACGTTCCTCACGCGCAATCTGCATGGCGTCGGCGCCGTTGCCTGCCTCAAAGATTTCTACAAAACCTTCCTGCTTCAACAGGTACTTCACAGTGGCGCGTATAAAAGGGTGATCATCCACAATTAAAGCTTTGCTCATAAGACTCCCCCGAGGGATCAATACGCTCACATATCACACGGGACCTATCTACCTGTGAAAAGTAACAGTTCCGACAAACGGTACTGAATACTCCGCGCAACGCGCCAGGCAACACAGGCCCCTCCTTTTGATAAAGCACGGTCAACACATAGAGCTGCGCCTTTGTAGCCGAGGCGCAAGCGCGCAACCTTAACAACGGTGTGCCTTATCAAATGAAGGGATAGTCTTGAATGCTTGTAGGACTTTTCCTTGCAGCAGCATAGTCAGCTTTGCGCGGGGCATCGCCTGACAGCCGAGGATTACTCAGTGGTACTCGGGCTCCAGAAGGCCTGTACCACCAGGGTCGACATGGAGATCCGCGCCACCAACGCGTCCAACTCGTCACCGTCGACGGAGGTCACGGCCAGGGTAGCTTCGATTTCCACTTCCTCGGTGCCGAAGGGACGCACATCGACATCGCTGGCTGGGTAGTTGCACCGTGCCAGCTCAGCCTCCAGCAAGGCCAGTACGGCTTTTTGCTGGGTACGCCGGGCAATCACGTACAGGATGTTGGTGACCTCCGCGGACACCACATCCAGCGGCTGGCGGTTGATGTTATTGACGATCGGCCGCAGCAAAGTGTTGGCCGCGAGCACAAACAGCGTGCCCAGCAGCGCTTCAAGGATCAGGTCGGCACCCGCGCAGGCCCCCACCGCGGCCGAGGCCCACAGAGTGGCAGCGGTATTGAGCCCGCGCACATTGCCTTCTTCGCGCATGATCACGCCGGCACCGAGAAAACCGATGCCCGATACCACGTACGCGACCACTCGCACCGCGCCTTCCGCGCCACCGAGGCGGTTGGCCATGTCGACGAAGATCGCCGCGCCCACCGCCACCAGCACGTTGGTCCGCAGGCCCGCCGTGCGCTGGCGGTACTGGCGCTCGAAACCGATCAGGCCACCGAGGATAAAGGCGGCGGTGAGGCTGACCAGGGTATCGATCAGGGAATTGAGGTTGATGTTGTTGATTGCTTGCATGAAAAATCTCCTTGACCACAGCCCGCTGCAGGAGCTGGCTTGCCGGCGTCTACAAGGGGGCGTTGTTACTGCCAGCCGAATTTACGGATGTAGTAGCCCTTCACCGCCTGGGTCAGGGCCATGTAGGCCAGCAGGATCACCGGCAGGAACACAAAGTACAGCGACGGCAGCGCCTGCAATTTGAAGTAATGCGCCAGCGGCCCCATCGGCAGGAATATCCCCACGGCCATGATCACACCGGTCATCACCATCAACGGCATCGCCGCACGGCTTTGCAGGAACGGGATTTTCGGGGTGCGAATCATGTGCACGATCAGCGTCTGGGTCAGCAGCCCCACCACGAACCAGCCGGACTGGAACAGGGTTTGGTGGTCGGGGGTGTTGGCATCGAAGACATACCACATGAGTGCGAACGTGGTGATGTCAAAGATCGAACTGATCGGCCCGAAAAACAGCATGAAACGGCCGACATCGCCCGGCTGCCAACGTTGGGGTTTGCTGAGCATTTCCGCATCGACGTTATCGAACGGAATCGCAATCTGCGAAATGTCGTACAGCAGGTTCTGCACCAGCAGGTGCATCGGCAGCATCGGCAGGAACGGGATGAACGCACTGGCCACCAGCACCGAGAACACGTTGCCGAAGTTGGAGCTGGCGGTCATCTTGATGTACTTGAGCATGTTGGCGAAGGTGCGCCGGCCTTCCAGCACGCCCTCCTCCAGGATCATCAGGCTCTTTTCCAGCAGGATGATGTCGGCCGCTTCCTTGGCGATATCCACTGCACTGTCCACCGAAATGCCGATGTCGGCGGTCCGCAGCGCCGGCGCGTCGTTGATGCCATCGCCCATGAACCCCACCACATGCCCGTTGGCCTTGAGCAGGCGCACGATGCGCTCCTTGTGGGACGGCGTCAGCTTGGCGAACACATTGGTGGTTTCCACGGCCTTGGCCAGCTGGGTGTCGGTCATGTCCTCGATGTCATTGCCCATCAGCAGGCCCTGCTGCTCCAGGCCCACTTCGCGGCAGATCTTGGCGGTGACCAGTTCGTTATCACCTGTCAGCACTTTCACGGCGACGCCGTGGGCTTTGAGAGCCTTGAGTGCAGGCGCGGTGCTCTCCTTCGGCGGGTCGAGGAAGGCCACGTAGCCGATCAGCGTGAGGTTTTTCTCATCGGCCAGGCTGTAGGTGTCGCGCCCTGGCGCCATCGGTTGCGCCGCCACGGCCACTACGCGCAGGCCTTCTTCGTTGAACGCTGCAGTGACCTGGCGAATGCGTGCCAGCAGGTCCTCGGTCAGCGCCTCATTGACGTCGCCATGGCGCACGTTGTTGCACACCGACAGAATCTCTTCCACCGCGCCCTTGCAGATCAACAGGTGCGGCTGGCCCTGCTCGGCGACCACCACCGACATGCGCCGGCGATTGAAGTCGAACGGGATCTCATCGACCTTCTGGAACGCGGTGCCGACCTTCAGCTCGCGATGCACCTCCACATGTTCCAGCACCGCCACGTCCAGCAAGTTTTTCAGGCCGGTCTGGTAGTAGCTGTTGAGGTAGGCCATTTCCAGCACGTCATCGGACTCTTCGCCCCACACGTCCACATGACGCGCCAGGAAAATCCTGTCCTGGGTCAGGGTGCCGGTCTTGTCGGTGCACAGCACGTCCATGGCGCCGAAGTTCTGGATCGCGTCCAAGCGCTTGACGATGACTTTTTTGCGCGACAGGAACACCGCCCCTTTGGCCAAGGTGGAGGTCACGATCATCGGCAGCATTTCCGGGGTCAGGCCCACGGCAATCGACAGTGCGAACAGCAGGGCCTCGGTCCAGTCACCCTTGGTGAAACCGTTGATGAACAGCACCAGTGGCGCCATCACGAACATGAAACGGATGAGCAACCAGCTGACCTTGTTGACGCCGTGCTGGAACGAGGTGGTCGCACGGTCGGTCGCGGTCACGCGCTGGGCCAAGGCGCCGAAATAGGTGCTGTTGCCGGTGGTCAGAATCACCGCTGTCGCCGCGCCGGACACCACGTTGGTGCCCATGAACAGGATGTTTTCCAGGTCCAGTGGGTTGCGGGTGTGGGCATCCTGCTGCTGGGCGAACTTCTCCACCGGCATCGATTCGCCCGTCATCGCCGCCTGGCTGACGAACAGGTCCTTGGCACTGAGCACGCGGCAGTCGGCGGGGATCATGTCGCCTGCCGACAGGATGATCAGATCGCCCGGCACCAATTGCTTGATCGGCAGCTCGATGCGCTTGGCTTCGTCCCGGCGCAGCACGGTGGCGGTGTTGCTCACCATGGCCTTGAGGGCATCGGCGGCCTTGTTGGACTTGGCCTCCTGCCAGAAACGCAGCAGCGTCGACAGCACCACCATGGAGAAAATCACCGTGGCGGCTTTCATGTCTTCGGTCAGCCAGGAGATCACCGCCAGCAAGGTCAGCAGCAGATTGAACGGGTTTTTGTAGCAGTGCCACAGGTGCACCCACCATGGCAGCGGTTGCTCATGTTCGACTTCGTTGAGGCCGTATTGCACGCGCAGGGCATCGGCTTCCTGAGTCGTCAAACCCTCGGAATGGCTGCCCAGGGTGCCGAGCAATTGCACCGCACTGCTGTTGGCCGAGACCACCAGGGTTTGCGCCAGGGTCGGCGGCACTTCGCGGCTGACGCTGGCGTCGGTCACGGTGTCGAGCATCGCCAGGCGGCGGAAATGCCGGGCAATGTGCCGGGTCCGCAGGAAGCCGGCAAAGAACTCTTTCAACAGAGTCAGGTTCATGGTGTTACTCCTGCGCGAGGAAAAAACCGTCGTGCAGGTACCGCCGTCTGCACCGCGCCCGTTTTATAGGCACAGCCAGCTTGGCCCGCCTGTCGTAAAAGACAGGCGCGTCCGTAGCATCCCGAGGTGAGGCGGGTGCTGGTCAGCGTCGATGAGAGGGATTCGGGCAGATGCCAGGACTGGCGCTGCCGGGATGCCGCTTCTCGCTTTTAGTGGCGAGACAACGGCATCGGAAAAATGCGCGTTACCTTGCCAAGCCTGTGCCGGTTACCGAAACCGGCCGACTACTGTCACTCGAACAAGTACCCACTGAGGGTCTCCGCTATTGATGAAAACGCGCGAAGCTTACGCCCCGATGAAAGGAGAGTAAACCGTAGGAAAGTTTCCGTATGGGGAATAAGAAGATTCTTCAGGGTGGGTTCAGGAAGCGTTTATCTTGGAGGTCTCAATCATCCCGCGTCAGCACTTCCAACAACTCAATCTCAAAACGCAGATTGCTGTTGGGCTTGATATGCGCACCCATCGACCGCTCGCCATAGGCCAGATGCGCCGGCACGAACAGGGTACGCACACCGCCCACCTGCATGCCCATCAACCCCTGGTCCCAGCCCTTGATCACACGCCCGGTGCCGATCACACACTGGAACGGCTTGCCCCGCTCCCAGGAGGAATCGAACACCGTGCCGTCTTCCAGGGTGCCGGTGTATTGGGTGGTGATCAGCGCGCCCTTGACCACGGCTTTGCCGGTACCGGGGCGGATGTCGGTGATTTGGACTTCTTCGGGGCTCATGGGGTTTCCGTTGGATAGATAGTGTTTGCTTGAGTTGGTTTACGCTGAAAGCTCACGCAATGCAGCAGTCGCCAAGAACCCTGACCGCGATGCATAGCGATGGTCCTTCTGCACACGCTCATCAATGCGTTGCAACAGGTGTTCCGGCAAAGAGGCATTAAACCGCACTGACTTGCCCAGATAGGGCGTTAGATCAAAGTCAATGATCGCCCAGACACCACCGGCGAAATCCGGATTACCTATATGAGCATCAACCTCCTGCGCCTGAGGAAGCTGTTCTTGATCGGCAACCAGGCCTTCAAGGTGCAAAGCCAATGCTTCACGAACATTATCCAATGCTTCGGAGAAAGATCCACCCGCCGAGAAACACCCCGGCACATCAGGAACGGTCACGCTGTAATCCGAGTCAGCGTCTTTATGCACTACCACTGGGAATTTCATTGATCCTCCTCTGGACGAGCCCCTTCGGCGCTCGTCCAACGCTCCAGCAGAGTCATTGCTTGAGCCCTGCTGACTTGAAAATACTGTGCAGAGTGCCCTTGGCAATCTCCGACTTGGGATGAGGGACGGTTACTCTCCCCCGCTTCACAGAGTGTTTGAACTGGTGATGACTCCCCTTCACCGCCACCTCAACCCAACCATCTGCAACCAACAGGTCAATCACCTCTCGACTTCCCATCGCCCACCCTTAGGTGTGTATATTACACACCGCTAAATGGCAATGCGTTTTTTGTACACACATGACACACCAATGAAAAAAGCCCGCTGCCCCTCAAGCAAGCTTGCGTGCCGTGATGATGACGATGTGCGAAACCTTTGCGCCAGAGAACTAGTGTCAGTTTTTGTGCCTTGATCTCATGGCGCCATACGGAATGTTGGAGAGATGACACACCTCAAATCAGTGACATTTCCCTTTAACTCGCAGGACGTTTCCGAGAGAATCCCAACCGCTTGCGCCGCTCAAATCACGTGGCTAGTCTTCGTCGGTCACTGCCCATTCAGTGACCGGGTTTAGTAGCCCACGATGTGATTAGGCGCCAAGCGCCCCCTTATGCAAGGCGCTTTTTTTCGGCCCTGCGTTATGGTGGCCGTGCGCAGGGCACCTTCGGGTGCGCCGGGTCCTAATCACCGGTCTACTAACCTGCGTACGGCCGCCACCCCGTTTAGTAGCGAAGGTAACGGCTCTCTAACGTTGATTAGGAGTTGAACCCATGGACAAACCTGTCCCCGCGCCACCCGCTTCAGAACTGCAATTCTTCACCACCACCCCAGACCTCAGCTTCGAAGACGCCCTGGCCCACGCCAGCAGCGTGTTGCGTTGTGCCGCCGTTGCGGCGCAAACGGCCGGGGATCAACTGGAAGGGACTTCACGCACCTTGGTGCTGTCGGTCATGCACCTGGTGGACATGGCCAGTGGATGGTGGATCGGTCGCTGGAGTGTATGCAGCCGAGCTAAGTCCGTTCGCATCAAGCAAAACCTTGTGGTGAGCGGGCTTGTCCCGCGCTGGGCTGCGAAGCGGCCCTAAAACAGACTCGTTCTAATCAGGCAGAACGCGCTTTTTTTGGGGCCGCTTCGCGCCCCAACGCGGGACAAGCCCGCTCACCACAACAAGCCCTGCCCACCACAATAGTTAACTTAACCCTCACAACCACCGCCAAAACCGACTCCAAAACCCCCGCCCCAAATCATCCTTGCACCGCGCATACTGCGTCGCATACATCTGCGAGCGCGCCTGCACCTTGCTGGCCACCGGCGGCAGCCAGGCCTTGGCGGCGTAGGTGCGTTGGCGATAGCCGCCCCAGCCTTCGTGGTAGTTCAGGTACTGGCCGTAGGCGTCGTATTTGTAGACACCGTTGATGGTGGAAGTCTTGTCCATGTACCAGCCGACAAAGTCGATGGCGTCGTCGAAGTCCTGGCGGCTGGCCCCGCTGCGGCCGGTGCTCTTGCGGTAGTCGTTCCACACTTCGTCCTTGGCCTGGGCGTAGCCGGCGGCGGTGGAGACGCGGCCCCAGGGGATGATCCACAGCAGGTACTTGCGTGGGGCCAAGGCGTCCTGGTGGAAGCCAGACTCCTGATACATGATGGCGAACGGCACTTGGATCGGTACGCCCCAGCGCTTTTGCGTGACTTTGGCGGCGTCGTACCAATCGTCCTTTTCGCGGAAGATGCCGCAGAGGTCATTGGGCGTGCGTGGCGGCGAGGTGCCGCACGCCGCCAACAGGGAGGTGAGTAGTAACAGTCCGACGGTTTTGCCTGCGCTCAAGGGGCACCTTTGCGAGATACGCGTAAAAAGACCGGCATTTTACGCGTTCATTGAGGTGAGTGCCGATGTGTCATCCAGTCGTTTTGATAACGGCGGTGACCTCCAATTCCAGCATTCCGCCGCTGGGCAACCCCGCCACGCCGACCGCCGACCGTGCATGCCGGCCCTGCTCGCCAAAAACATCAATCAGCACCTGGGAAGCGCCGTCGACCACGCTGGAAAATCTATGGAAACCCTCGCCGCCATACACAAACCCTCGCACAAACAGAATGCGCTCGACGTTCTCCAACCCTACCGCCTGATCCAGCACGCTCAAGGCACGCAGCGCACACGTTTGACCGGCTTGGGTCACCCGCGCTGGCGGGGTTTGCTCCGTTACCGGTCCGCTGATCACGCCATCGCCCAGCCGGCACACTTGTCCACTCACATAGGCCACACCCGCATGAATCGTCACCGGCACATAGTCACCCTTGGGTCCTGGCGCCTCGGGCAGTTGCAAGCCCAATGCGGCGATACGCTCGCGAATACTCATGCGGGCTCCTCGACAAATTCCACATACCCACCCAACCAGCAACCCTGCAACTGCCCCGCCGCATCGTGACGAAAGCGCAGGGAAATCTGCGAAGGCCGGCCCATTGCGCGGCCCTGGCGGATGTACACCGGACGATCGTCAGCGGTCACCAAGCCATTTTCCAGCAGGCCAAAAGACAAGGCCGCGGCGGCGATGCCGGTGGCGGCATCTTCCGGGTAACCCGAGGATTTGGGGAATTGCCGTGCATCAAACTGACGACCTTCAAGGTCCGACGGCGCGTAGGGATACAAGCCGGTAGAGCCGATGCGCTCGCACAGTTGCTCCATGCGGCGGAAGTCCGGCTTGAGGCTGTCCAGCACCGCCACGCTCTTCAGCGCGACCAGCGTCTTGACCCGGCTGGTGCGGGCGTTCTGGATCGGCAGCGGCGCCAGTTCATTGGACGTGATGCCCAACACCGACAGAATTTCGGCCTCCACCTGCGGGTCGCTCAAGGTTTCAACCTGGCCCTTGGGTTGGCTGATTTCCACTTGGATCTGCGGCGTACCGGCGTTAGTGACCTGTGCATCAACCCGCCCGCTCAACGTCCACAGCGCCAGGCGCTCCTTGTGCAGCATGCCCAATTGATCCAGCAGCCAAATGGCGCCGACGGTGGCATGGCCGCACATTTCCATCTCATGGTTGGGTACCCAGAAACGCAGGGCAAAATCGAAATCGCTGCCGGCCGGTGCGGCAAACACAAAGCCGCACTCATGCCCGTAATCGCGGGCGACTTGCTGCATGTCGGCGTCGCTCATGCCGTCGGCCAGCGCCACGGTGGGCGCCGGATTACCGCCACGTGCGGTGGCGGGAAATACATTGACCAGATGAACCTTGGGCGTCATTTCGCCTCTCCCTTGAGGGTGGAAACAGTCGGCGCCACGGCGTCGACGATGGTGTTGGTGTAGACCTGTTGCGGGTCGAGTGTCACCGGATCATTCTCGACGGCGTTCATGAAACTGATGTTCTTCTCGACACCGTCTTGTTCGATACGCGGCGTGGCCGGATAGGACGGCAACGAAGCCGCCCAGGCGGCGTCGAAGATCGCCGCATCGGTGTGGGCGAAGTACGGGCGCACCGACTCGCGGGCCTTGTCCGGTTCGCTGGCGATCAGGTGTTCGGCTTTCCAGATAGCGCGCACCAGTTTCTCGGCGGTGGCCTTGTTGCTGCTCAACCAGTCCTCGCGGGCGATCATCGCGGTGAACAGGAAGCCGTCCAAGGGTTTGTA
This sequence comes from Pseudomonas sp. CHM02, assembly GCF_000612585.1. GTDB lineage: Bacteria > Pseudomonadota > Gammaproteobacteria > Pseudomonadales > Pseudomonadaceae > Aquipseudomonas. The sequence goes on along the minus strand of NZ_JFCA01000003.1, from coordinate 35,896 downwards.
TTCGCCTTTGGCCAGGTCCATCAGCACAAACCCGCCCTGCTGCGCCGCCGTGGTGACGGTGGGCGGCGACAGCGAGAAGCCGTTGATGCTGCCCTGGGAAAACGCCGCCAGCATGTTCGGCGCACCGCCGATGGGCACGATGGTGAAATCCTTATCCGGGTTCAGGCCGGCGTCCTTGGCCAAGTAGCGCACCAACATGTCGGTAGTGCTGCCGGGGCCAGTCACGCCGATCTTCAAGCCCTTGAGGGCCTCGGCACGCGCCGAGATGGGCGACGTGGCCGACACACCGGCTTTGCGCGCCGACTCGCCATCGATCACCACGGTGCTGCCGAACTGGGTCTGCACGGCGGCAAACGCCTGCACGTTCTGGCCTTTGGACCGCGCGCGCACTGCGACCGCAGGCAAACCGACATAGGCGTCGGCATCGCGACCGAGCACGGCCGTCAACGCTGCCGAGCCACCTTTTTGAAACACGATCACTTCCACATTCAGGCCTTCTTCGGCGAAGTAGCCCTGTTTCTGCGCGACGTAGATCGGCACATACAGAAAGCCTTCGCTGGGGAACGCCAGGGTGACCTTGGTGAGGTCCTGAGCCTGGGCGGCGGGCAGGAAGCCAGCGCACAACAGACCGGCAATCACAAGACGCTTAAGCATGATCAAGCTCCAAACCAGAGGGGGTTAAACCGCGACTTCACGTTCCGCTTCATTGGCTTTCCACGGCATCAGCTTGCTTTCGGCCAGCTTCACCGCCGTGTTCAGGATCAGCGCCAAAGCAATGATCCCCACCAGCGCGGCAAACACACCGGCGGTGTCGAACTGCGAGGCCGCATCCGATAGCAGGTAACCCAAACCACGGTTGGCGGCGATGATCTCGCCCACCAGCGCGCCGATCAGCGCATAGGGCACCGACAACCGCAGGCCGGTGAACACCCAGGTGAAGGCCGAGGGGATCACCACCATGGTCAATAGGTCACGTTCCTTGGCGCCCATCAGGCGCAGGATGGTCAGTTGCTCGCGGGACACGTTGCGCACGCCGCTGTAGGTGTTGAGGAACACCAGGAAGAACACCACTGCGGCGGTGAGGATGACTTTCATCGGCAAGTCGATACCGAACCAGAGGATGAACAGCGGCGCCAGCGCCACTTTCGGCAGGCTGTAGAAGGCCGTCAAAAACGGATCAAGGATGTCGGCCAGCAACTTGGCGCGGCCCAGTACAAGGCCTGCGATCAAACCTGCGAGAGAGCCGAAGAAAAAGCCCAGCACCGCCTCCAAGGTGGTGATGCCGGCATGGTAGAAAAACACGCCATTGAGCAGGATTTTCCACAGGCTCTGGGCCACGGCCGAAGGGCGGCTGATGAAGAACTCCACGCCAAACCAGCGCGACACGCCTTCCCACAACAGCATGAGGAACACCAAGAACAGCAAGCGATAAACCTGGATCATACGACCTCCAGCGAGTGAGCCAATGAAGAAGGGTCAGCGGCGCCGGCAACGTCGGGTGCCAGGCGTTTCCACAGTTCGGCGCAGAGTTCCACGTAGCGTGGGTCGGAGCGCAGTTGCACCAGGTTGCGTTCGCCGGTCAAGGGGATATCGAGCACATGGTCGATGGTGCCGGGGCGACCGGCGAACACCACGCAGCGGTCGGCCAGGGCGATGGCCTCGTCGACGTCATGGGTGACGAACAGCACGGTTTTGTTGAGCTTGCGGCACAGGCGCAGCAGTTCGGTCTGCAGGGTCAGGCGCATTTGCGCATCGAGGGCGCCGAAGGGCTCGTCCATCAGCAGGGTTTCCGGGTCGCTGGCCATCAAGCGCGCCATGGCCGCGCGTTTGCGCATACCGCCGGAAAGCTGATTGGGGTAACTTTCGCCGAAACCGGTGAGGCCCACCAGTGCCATCAGCTCCTCAACCCGCGCCTCGATCTCGGCCTTGGGCACGCGGCGAATCTGCAACGGCACCGCGATGTTGCCCACCACCGTGCGCCAAGGCAGCAAGTGATCGGCCTGGGTCATGTAGCCGACCCGTGTGTTCACGCCTTTGACCTCGGCACCGTCGTAATGCACCACGCCTTCGGTGGGCCCAAACAGCCCAGCGGTCATGTTGAGCAAGGTGGACTTGCCGCAGCCCGAGGGGCCGACCAGGGTGATGATTTCTCCGCGCTGGACCTCCAGCGACACATTGCGCACGGCCACAAACTGGCGGCCCTCGACTTTGAAGCTTTTTTGCACGCCTGAAAAACGGATAAAGGGTTTTGCGCTCACCGCCCCTCCTCGTCCGGTACGCCGGACTTGTTTGTTGTTGGTGAGCAGAGGATGAACGGATGACAGATTTGTGGCGCACGGGATCGGGCCGGATAATGCGCGGAATTGGGACATCGAGAATGGGAGGTGTAAGGTTAGCCGCGTCGCCACTCATCCGGCGACACACCCAACACACGCCGAAACACATGGGCCAGGTGCGACGGCGATTCATAACCGACGTTGTTGGCAATCTCCAGCACTGACAAGCGCGTGTGCCGCAGCAGGGTCTGCGCCCGTTCCAGGCGCAGTCGCTGAACGTAGGCCAGCACCGTCTCGCCAGTGTGCAGCGCAAACAGGCGGGTCAAGTGCCGACGCGACATATGGAACACCGCCGCAATCTCATCCAGCCCCGGCGCATGCTCAAGGTTGCCTTCCACATAAGCCTTCACATCGCGCACCAGCATGGCGCCGTGGCGCTCGATGGACGAGCGTTGCAGGCTCGGCTGGCTGAGGGAAACTGCCAGGCATTCGAGCAGCAGCAAGTGATCGGCCTGGGCCAATTGGCGACGGCGATCGACATAGGGGTCGGGTTGGCTGAAGGCCTTTTTCGCCAGCAGCAAATGGTGCAGCGGCGCCGAGGTTTGCCAGATGCCCAGGGTGGGCACGCGCAGCACGCGGTTGGCATCGCCGGACAGGTCGCGCAAGGCATAGCGCATGTAGTCGGGGTCGACGTAGAACGCCAGGTGGCCCTGGCTGGCGGTGAGTGACGATGAGGAATGGCTGCATTGGGGCGGCACTAGCACGAACTGGCGTTCGATCACCGAGGTGGTGCGCCCGCTGTCTTCGTCCTTGAAACGCAGCAAACCGTGCTCGGGCACCATCAGCATGAACTCGTCATGGGCATGGGCCCCCGTTTCATAGGCGCCATTGGAGTTGAAGACGCTGTAGATGTCACGCATCGCCAGGCACTGCCGGTGGGTGTTGGAGTGCTGACACTAGCATGTTTGGTGCCAGTGAAAAGCAGCGTCCTTGCTGCAAATGTTGTTAAGCCAACGGCACTCGACGCGTGGTCAGGGCCATGCGCCCTACCAGGAAGCTCAAGGCCACGCCCAGCAGCAGCATGGCCAAGGTGCTCCAGGCCGCACGGGAGAGCTGTTTGGCCGCGACTTCACCGGCTTCACGGGCTTTCTGCTCGGCCTGTTGCTTCAGCTCATCGACCTTTTGCATGGCTTGCTGATAGGCCTGGGCGTAGTTGTCGACGATCTGGGTGGCTTCCTCTTTGCTCTTGCCGGTGCGGGCAGCCACGATGTTGACCAACGCCTCTTTATCGGCCGCATTCAAGGCCGGCTCGCCGGACGCCTTGACCCGTTCGAACCACTGCTTAAGTGCATCGCCTGCCTGGGCAGGATTGGCCGCCGCGTCAGTTGCCGATTGCTTGCCATCCGCCGCTGCCTGATCGGTTTTCTGCTCGACATTGGAAGGGTCCAGCTCAGGCTTGCCGGTCTGTTTGAGCAGCGTATCCAGCTCACCCTGCAGGCTGTTCCAGTCCAGTTGGATGCCCTGCTGGTTCAGTTGCTGCTTGACGCTGTCGCCAATGCCCGGTGCTGCGGCGGCAATGCCGCTACCGGCAGCCGACAGGCCTTTGCCCACCACATTGCCGGCGGTGCCGACGACACTGGCGGCCAGGCCTGCCAGCAGCCAAGTGGTGAGCAACGTGGTAAGGGTCCAGGTCAGCACGCCGTGCAGGCCGCCGCGATCGGGTGCCGTGCGGCCGGCCACAAAGGCGCCGAGGCCGACAGCGACCAGGGTGGAGACGAACAGCCAGATCCCGGCCCCCGTGCCAAAGCCGCTCAACGGGTTGCCCGCTTCCATCGGGTTGACGGCACTGGCGCCGATGGCGGTACCCAGCACGCTGAGCACCAGGTAACTCACCAGGGCAATTGCACTACCGGCCAGTACGGAGCTCCAGGACACGCGAAACGGCGAACGGTTGGTTTCATAGACAGTGGTCATGATCGATCCTTTGACAGTTATTGACCGTCTCAGTCTGGCGAGCCACGTACCGCTCGTCCTCACGCAAATGCACCATGCCATCTAGTGCATTCGTACCCCATCACGGGCAATTGCTCTGCACTATCCTGAAGCCGGGGTGTCGTACTTCCATGCGTCCAAAACCCGGAGAAACCATGACTCAGGATGTCCTTGCCAAAGAAACCAATCGCCGCCAACTGCAGCAGATCATCTCCGGGGTGTCCGACGGCATCATCCTCGCGGAAGTCGACCAGACCATTCTCTGGGCCAACGAGGCCGCGCTGAACATGCATGGCGTCGATGACGTCGCGGCACTGGGCGCCAATACCCAGGCCTACGCCGAACGCTTTGCCCTGCGCTACCGGAACAACCATCCGGTGTTGCAGGAAAACTACCCGCTCGCCCGTGTAGCCGCAGGCGAAGAGTTCAGTGATGTGGTGGTGGAAGTCACCCCCACCGCCGACGCAGACAAAACCTGGGTCCACCGCCTGCGCAGCCTGGTGATCAGCGACTCCCACGGTGAGCCGGAGTTGCTGGTGTTGATCCTCAGCGACGCCACCGAATGGGCCAGCGCCGAGCAACGCTTCGAAAAAACCTTCAACGCCAACCCGGCGCCAGCGGTGATCTGCCGCCTGAGCGACCTGCGTTACATCAAGGTGAACCAGGGCTTCCTGGAGATGACCGGCTATAACCGCGACCAGGTGATCGGCAAATCGGTGTATGAGTTGGACGTGCTGGAACAGGCCGAGCGCAAGGACCTGGCCATCCAGCGCCTGGGCGAAGGCGCGACCATCCCGCAGATGCAGGCCGAATTGAGGCTACCCGAGGGTGGCAGCAAACTGGTGATCGTCGCCGGGCAGCCGCTGGACATGAACGAAGAAGACTGCATGCTGTTTTCCTTCATGGACCTGGAGCCGCGCCGCAAGGCGGAGATCGCCCTGCGCCAGAGTGAGGAGCGCTTCGCCAAGTCTTTCCGCCTGACGCCGGTGCCCACACTGGTGTGCAGCGCCACCAATCGCCAGGTGGTGGATATCAACGAAGCCTTCATGAACATCACCGGGTACATCAGCGAGGAGCTGATCGGCAAATCCATCGAAGACATCGACTTCATCGACAGCCCGCAGGCGGCTGCGCAATTGTTCGCCAGCCTGGAAAAAGCCGGCACCCTCGACGGCCAGGACCTCAAGGTGCGCAAGAAAGGCAATGAGGTGATCGACTGCGTGGTGTCCGCCGACACCGTGGTCATCCAGGATGTGCCCTGCTACCTGCTGGTAATGATGAACATCACCGAACGCAAGCGCTCGGAGCTGGAACTGGTGGCCGCCATCGAGGAAGTGATGCAGGACGCCTCCTGGTTCAGCCAGACACTCATCGAAAAACTCGCCAACGCCAAGAGCGTCAACAGCCCCACGCGTCCCAATATTGCCTTTACCGACCTTACCGCCCGTGAGCGCGATGTGCTGGGGTTGATCTGCGAAGGCCTGGCCGACAAAGAGATCGCTTCGCGCCTGAAACTGGCGCCCAATACGGTACGTAACCATGTGGCCACGGTGTACTCCAAACTCGGGGTACACAGTCGCAGTGCCGCCATCGTCTGGGCTCGGGAACGCGGATTGTTCGCCGGGGAACTGCGCGTCAAAAAATAAGCCTCGAAAGTGCAAATGCACTAGTGCGGCTAGTGCGAATTCGCCTTATGCCGCCGAGGGGCGCTCCTTAACCTTCAAGGGTCAAAACTGATGCCTTGAAGGAACCAGCATGTTTACCCTCTCTCAACTGCGAAATTGCATCGAAGAAGGCCTGTCGCCGCTGACATGTGAATTCACTTTGTGCCGGGATGCGTCCCTGACCCTCAAGGTCTATGACGCTGAAACCGGTCGCGTGGACCTGGTGGTGACCGGGATCAGCACGAACCGGCTGCAGACTCCGCAAGAAGTGGAAAAAATGGTGGAAGAGTTGCGCTACGAATTGCAAAGCAACAACGTGGGCAAGCTCACGCTGGATGATTTGCCTTTAACGACGCCCCAATGAAATAGAACACCCCACCGGCAACAATGAACGCCCCCAGCATCAGGAACATGTAGGGGGCCGGCAGGCTGGCCAGCACCAGCCCACACAACACCGGCCCCAGGGCAGCCCCCAGGTTGGACAGGTTCTGCGCCCCGTAGTACATACCGCGCAAGTGGTCCGGAGCGATCCGGTCAATGAACATGTACTCGGCCGGGAACACGATGATCTCCCCTACGGTGAATACCGCCATCGCCAGCACCCACCACAGCACGCTGGTGGACAAGGCAAAGCCGATAACCCCCAGCATGAACATGCCCAGGCCCGCGATCAGCCACTGGCCCAGGTAACGATGCGAGATGCGCCGCCCAATCACGTACTGCAAGGCAATCACCAACACCGCGTTGGTGGTCAGCACCGCACTGACCACGGTGTAGGTGTATTCGGCGGTGGTGGTGGTTATCAGGTACTGCGACAGCCACGCGGTGAACTGGCCGAATACCACGGCACTGAGCATGCCGCCCAGGGTGAAGCAGACCAGGCGGTGATCGCGCAGCAAGACGCGACCAACAGCGAGGAACGCCACCGGTTTTTGCGTGCCATCGACGGTGGTCAGGGTGCGGTCGCCCCAACGCCAGTACAGCAGGAAAAACCCCACCCCCAAAAGCGCTGACAGCACGAACGGCAAGCTCATATCCAGCTTGGCCACCACGGCCCCGAAAGCCGGCCCCACGGCATAGCCGATATTAGTGAGGGTGTACTTGATGGAAAACACTTCGCTGCGCGCATCTTCGGGCAAAAGGCTGGCAAAGCCGGCTTTGACGGCGATGTCGATTACCGCGTAAGCCAGGTTGATCAGGATCAGGCAGCTGTAGAACGCCCAGATATTCTGGGCCAGGACCGTGCCGATAAAGCCCAGCACAAACAGCGCACTCAGGCCGAGCAGCAGCCGGTAGCTGTTGATGCGGTCAACCAGGAAGCCGCCATACACACTCAGCAGCGAGCCGACAATCAGCGAACTGCCGATGACCAGGCCGACCTGGGTGATGTCGAGGGCAAAGTGACGGGTGAGATAAACCACCAGGTACGGAAACGTGATGGCCTTGGCCAGCGTCAGCATCAACGTGGCGCACAGCAACAGGTTCACGGTGCGGGGGTAGTTTCTTATTGTGGCAAGCATCCTGCTCTTTTTCCTGGAAGGTAACGCGGCGTCTACAGCCGGTTACCTTACCCTAGAGCAGTCACAACAGACACGGTCATTTCTTGACGGGGGTGATCTCGAGGATGGTGCCGTTGGTGGTCTTGAGCAATACGAACTTATCGCCCACCCGTGCCCATTGGCTGTCTTCTTCAGGCTGTTGGAGGCCGCGCTTTTTCCAGTCGCTGACAGCCGATTCCTTGCGCATCAGCATATCCGGGGCGCGATCACCTTCTTTCAGGTCACGGGTGTTGATGCTCGAAGGCTGCACGGTTTCCTGGGGGGTATCACCGGCCTGCACGATAAAGCTGGCGGTGGACACGCTCGCGGCAACCAGCAGGCAGGCGATCAGGTTTCTGGCTTTCATGGGTGCTCCTTCAATGAATGATGCGTACCCAGGTTCGGACCGCGGCCATGCGTGATCATTCCATTAAACCTCTCACTGCCCCGATGGGTTGGGGCCGCTTCGCGACCCAGCGGGAGCAAGCTCCCTCGCCACAGCAATTGCTAATCAACTGCCACGGGTGTGCCTTGATGGAACACCATCTGCCACTGCCCTTCTTCTGCCCGCCATACCGAGCTGCGCAACGAGGTCCCGACTCCACTCCGGTGACAGCGATAGGTTACCAACGCTGCATTCTCGCTCAGCATTTTCACCACGAACTCGGTCATGCTCCGCGCAGAAAACACCTCATCCTGCAGCCCGTCGATCACCTCTGCCTTGCTGCCCCACACCTGGCCGCTGGCACCGAACTCAACAAAATCATCGGCCAGCAATCGTGCCAACTGCCTCGTATCCGAACGGGTCGCGCTTTGCTGCAGTGCCTGTTCCAACCCGAACAAGTGCACGTGTAAATCCATGTCCATTGCCTCCATGAAATAAATCCTGTAATTTTTCATGAAATTAATCGAAATAAATTTCATGAGCCAACAAGAAGAACTTGCCACCCTCGCGGCGCTGATCCACGACTTGCGCAAGCACAAGAAGCTCACCCTCGCTCAGCTCGCGCAAAAAATCGAGCGATCCGTGGGGTTCCTGTCCCAGGTCGAGCGTGGCTTGTCGCGCCCGACCGTGGCGGATCTGACCGCCATCAGTCACGCCCTTGAGGTGCCCACCACCTATTTCTACAGCCAGCCCAAACCCAAGGCCGTGGACTGGATCACCCGCCCCAACGAGCGGCGCACGGTGTATTACGCCAATGGCATCACCGACATCCTCGTCTCACCGAGCATGAACGGTGCGTTCTCGATGCTCGACAGCCTGCTGGCCCCCGGCGCCAACAGCGGCGAACACACCATGAGCGACCGCGCCGAGCAAGCCGGTTTTGTGCTGGAGGGCGAGTTGACGCTGTGGGTCGAAGGTGAAGCCGACTCGGTCACCCTCGGCGCCGGCGACAGCTTTCACCTGGCCAGCTTCGCCCATTGCCGCTACGCCAACCTGACCGATCTGCCCGCCCGCGTGCTGTGGGTTTACAACTAGGAGCAACACCCGTGAAAAGCCATGCCTCCACGTTACTGGCCGAAGTACGGACCTTTCGCCAGAACCATCCCGACGTGCGTTATGTCGACCTGATCGCCCTGGACATTCCCGGGCACTTCTATGGCAAGCGCTACCCTATCGAGATGCTGGAAAAAGTCGCCGCCGGCAGCCCGTTGAAGCTGCCGCAGAACGCTGTGCTGCTGGGGGTTCAGGGCGGGTTGTTCAAGATTGGCGATTACTGCTTCAACGACGGCGACCCGGACGCCAACCGGCGCCTGGTGCCGGGCACGCTCAAGCCGGTAAGCTGGGAATCGCAGCCCCTGGGCCAGATGCTGATCACCTCGGACGGCACCGAAGCGCCCATCGAATTCGAACCCCGCGAAGTGCTGGCCAAGGTGCTCGAGCGCCTCCAGCACAAGGGCATCCACCCGGTGGTGGCGTTTGAACTGGAGTTCTACCTGTTCGACAAAAAGCTCGACAACGGCCTGCCACAATTCGCCCGTGACCCACTGAGCGATGACGCCGACGACCAGCCCAACTTGCATATCGAACGGCTTTCGCGCTTCGGCGAAGTGCTCGACGATATGGCACAAACCGCCAAGGACCAGGGCATCGACATCACGGTGATCACTGCCGAGATCGGCCCCGGCCAGTTCGAGATCAACTTCGGCCACCTCGACGATGGCATGCGCGCCGCCGACTGGGCCGCCCTATTCTGCCGCAGCACCCGTGGCGTGGCGCTCAAGCACGGTTACCGCGCCAGCTTCATGGCCAAGCCGTACCTGCAATACCCTGGTAGCGGCATGCATGTGCATGTCAGCCTGTATGACGGCGCTGGCAATAACCTGCTGGCGGCGCACCAGCAGCAACCGCTGCGGCATGCTGTGGCCGGCTGCCTGGAATTGTTGCCCCATTGCATGCCGATCTTCTCGCCCAACCACAATGCATTCCGCCGCCTGGGCGGTACGGTGAACGCGGCAACCCGTGCCAGTTGGGGCTTCGAAGACCGTGACGCGTGCGTGCGCATTCCCGAATCCGACCCGCGCAACCTGCGCATCGAGCATCGCCTCGCCAGTGCCGATGCCAACCCCTACCTGGTGCTGGCGGCGATCCTGGCCGGCCTGGAGCATGGCCTTGAAGCCAAGCAAGATCCCATCGCCCCGCTGAACGAGGACCGCAGCAGCGGCGCCGATTTCCCCCTGGAAATGCTCGATGCCGTACGGGCGATGCAGCATCACGCGGTATTGCGCGATAAACTCGGCGCCGAATTTGTCGACGTGTATTGCGAGAACAAACGCCAGGATCACCTGGCCTTCCAGCAAGAGATCCATGCGCGGGAATATCGCTGGTTTCTCTAACTTCCAAGGAATCACCGATGACCGACCAAAGCGCCCCGGCCCTCAAGGAAATCTTCAACGTCGAACGCCTGCAACACATCGCCAGCGAGATGACGGCGGTGTACCCGGCCTTCGACGCCAAGGGTTTCCTCAAGCATGCCAAGGCCGGGCTGGCCGAGTTATCGGTGATGCAGCGCATGGCGCGGGTCAGCGAGAGCCTGCATGCAGTGCTCCCGCTGGACTACCCGCAAACCCTCAAGGTGCTTTATGCGTTGGCCCCGCGCCTGAACAGCGCGTTTGTCAGCCTGTTCCTGCCGCATTTCGTGGCGAGTTACGGGCGGGATGATTTCAAGCGCTCGATGGCCGCGCTCAAGTACTTCACCCCCTTTGGCTCGGCTGAATTCGCGATCCGCCACTTTCTGCTGCACGACTTCAAACGCACGTTGGCGGTGATGCAGGCCTGGTCACTGGATGACAACGAACACGTGCGTCGCCTGGCCAGCGAAGGCTCGCGGCCACGGTTGCCCTGGTCGTTTCGATTGGCCGAGGTGCAGGCCAACCCTGAACTGTGCGCGTCGATCCTCGACAACCTCAAGGGCGACAGCAGCCTGTACGTGCGCAAGTCCGTGGCCAACCACCTCAATGACATCACCAAGGAGCATCCCGACTGGGTGCTCAGCCTGATCGAAGGCTGGAACCTCGATAACCCCCACACCGCCTGGATCGCCCGCCACGCCCTGCGCAGCCTGATCAAGCAGGGCAATACGCGCGCGTTGACGATCATGGGTGCCGGGGCCAGGGCCGAAGTAAAGCTCCACCATCTGAAAGTGACGCCGGCGGTGATCAACCTGGGGGAGCGGATCAACCTGTCCTTCACCCTGGAATCCACCGCCGAAGCCCCTCAGAAACTGGTGGTGGACTACGCCATCGACTATGTGAAAAGCGCTGGCCACAGTGCAAACAAGGTATTCAAACTCAAGGCGTTCAGCCTCGGTGCCGGGGAGCAGCAGCCCATTCGGCGCGAACAGCACATTCGCGACATGACCACCCGCAAGCATTACTCAGGCCAACATGTGGTGCATGTGTTGGTGAATGGGGAGAGGCTGGGCAGTGCCGAGTTTGAGTTGCGTGCTTGACGGGGTCCGGTGCTCCCACAGTATTGATCCGGTTTCGTCAGTTGGCTTCGCCGAGCAATAAGCCTTGCTCGCGCGCGCACAACTCCACTACGTAATCCCACAACACCCGCAGCCGCACCGATTTGTGCAACTCCCGGCGCGAGCTGATCCAGTAGCTGCGCTGGATCCCCTCCCCCGGCAACAACGGCACCAGTTCGGGGTCGCCTGAGGCCATGAAGCACGGCAACACTGCGATCCCCAACCCAGAGCGCGCTGCCTGGTGCTGGGCAATCACACTGGTGCTGTGGAACACCACCTTGGGGTTGCGACAGAAGCTGCTGAGGAACTTGAGCTCCTGGCTGAACAGCAGGTCGTCCACGTAATCGATCCAGGCATGCGCCGCCAGGTCTTCGCGTTTTTCAATCGGCGGGTTGCGATCCAGGTAGGCGCGACTGGCGTAGAGGGCCAGGCGGTAGTCGGTGAGTTTGCGCGTGACCAGTTGATCGACGCTCGGGCGTTCGAGGTGGATGCTGATTTCCGCTTCGCGGTTGAGGATGCTGACAAAGCGTGGCACCGCCACCAGTTCCACTTCAAGTCCGGGGTAGCGGTCGAACAGCCCGCCCATGCGGCTGGCCAGGAACATCACGCCCAACCCTTCGGCCACCCCGAGGCGGATCTTGCCCAGGGGCGCGGCGGAATGAGTCAGTTCGTCTTCGGCCAGCAGTGCGACGTTTTCCATGGCTTCGGCGTGCTTGAGCAGGGCTTCGCCGGCGGGAGTCAGTTCGTAACCCTGGGCATGCTGCACGAACAGTGCGGTGCCGAGGCTTTTCTCGATGGCTTCGATATGCCGCGCCACGGTGGCGTGGGTGGTTTTCAGGCGTTGCGCGGCGGTGAGCAAGCGGCCGCTGCGTTGCAACTCGAGAAAGTACCGCAGGTCGTTCCAGTCGAACATGGCGCCTTACTCCCTTGGGCATAAAGACTGACTAAAGCCTTGCTCCTCACCTGTGGTGAGCGAGCTTGCTCGCGTTGGGCTGCACAGCCGCCCCCTTGTCGCCACGACTACGCTGTATCTGAACGACCACGTTTGCCTGGGCGGGGCCGCTTCGCAGCCCAGCGCGAGCAAGCTCGCTCACTACAGGAAATTATGTGCAGTCGGTTTTTGCGTGGCACTGTTCAAAAACGCACAGCAGCTGGGTAAAAACTAACATTTTTAAGACGAAAACTAACAACTAGGATGGAGCCAATAAGAAAAACAAGCGAGGCCTCAGATGCCCATTGCAACTGCTGAATACGATTACATCGTCGTAGGCGCCGGCCCCGCGGGCTGCCTGCTGGCCAATCGACTGTCCGCCAACCCCGCCCATCGCGTGCTGCTGCTTGAAGCTGGCGGCCGCGACAATTACCCCTGGATCCACATTCCCGTCGGCTACCTGTTCTGCATCGGCAACCCGCGCACCGACTGGTGCTTCAAGACCGAAGCACAGGAAGGCCTGCAAGGCCGCGCCCTGAGTTACCCGCGCGGCAAGGTGCTGGGCGGCTGCTCGTCGATCAACGGCATGATCTACATGCGTGGCCAGGCCCGGGATTACGACGGCTGGGCGGCAGAAGGCAACGCGGGTTGGGCCTGGAAGGACGTGCTGGCGCTGTTCAAGCAGAGCGAAAACCACTTTGCCGGCGCCTCGGAATTCCATAGCGACGGCGGTGAATGGCGGGTCGAGCAACAGCGCCTGCACTGGCCGATCCTCGATGCGTTCCGTGATGCGGCGGCGCAGAGCGGCATCGCCAACATCAACGATTTCAACCAGGGCGACAACGAAGGCTGCGGCTACTTCCAGGTCAACCAGAAAGCCGGGGTGCGCTGGAACGCGGCCAAGGCTTTTCTCAAGCCGATCCGCCAACGCCCCAACCTCACAGTGCTGACCGACGTGGACGTGGACCGCGTGCTGCTGGAAAACGGCCGCGCGTCCCAAGTGATCGCGCGCCAGCACGGCCAGCAGGTGAGCTGGAAGGCGCGCAAGGAAATTGTGCTGTGCGCCGGGTCCGTGGGCTCGCCGGGCATTCTGCAACGCTCGGGGATCGGCCCCTCAAGCGTGCTCAAGCCATTGGGCATCGACGTCTTGCATGAGTTGCCGGGCGTAGGCGGTAACCTGCAGGATCACCTGCAACTGCGGCTGATCTACAAGCTGGAAAACGCCCGCACCCTCAACCAGATCGCGGGCACGCTGTGGGGCAAGATGGGCATGGGCCTGCGCTACCTGTACGACCGCAGCGGCCCGCTGTCGATGGCGCCCAGCCAGCTCGGTGCATTTGCCCGCTCGAGCCCGGAACAGGCCTCGGCCAACCTCGAATATCACGTGCAGCCGTTGTCCCTGGAGCGTTTTGGCGAACCGCTGCATGGGTTCCCGGCCTTTACTGCCTCGGTGTGCGACCTGCGCCCGCAAAGTCGCGGGCGTATCGATATTCGCTCGGCCAACCCGGCGGACGCACCGCTGATCCGCCCCAACTACCTCAGCCACCCGGAAGACTTGCGCGTGGCCGCCGATGCAATCCGCCTGACCCGCCGCATCGTCGCCGCGCCGGCCCTGGGCCAATTCAAACCGGTGGAATACCTGCCAGGCGATTCGCTGCAGACCGAAGAGGAACTGCACGAAGCCGCTGCGCGGATCGGGACCACGATCTTCCACCCGGTCGGCACTTGCCGCATGGGCAGCGATAAAGACGCCGTGGTCGATGCTCAACTGCGGGTGCATGGCGTGCCCGGATTGCGCATCGCCGACGCCTCGATCATGCCGCGCATCACGTCCGGCAACACCTGTTCACCTACGCTGATGATCGCGGAGAAGGCCGCGCAGCTGATTCTTTCGCCGACTACGAGGAACCTTGCCCCCGAGAGAGAGATGATTGCACCCGCATGATTTGTAGGAGCCCGGCTTGCCGGCGATAGCGTGTCCTGGGTTTGCATATGGCTTGAGGACGCCATCGCCGGCAAGCCGGCTTCTACATGAAGGACAACCGGCGCTGAGGTTGGCGCCGACAGTGGAACAACAATAAATAATCACTGTGAGGGCTACCCGATGTCAGAACATGCTCAAACCCTGGGCTCGCCGATCGATGCGAGCACCAGCAACGACTCAAAGAAGGTCATCTTCGCCTCGTCCCTGGGGACGGTGTTCGAGTGGTATGACTTTTTCCTCTACGGCGCCCTGGCGGCGGTGATCAGCAAGCAGTTCTTTGCCGGGGTCAACGACACCACGGCATTCATCTTCGCCTTGATGGCCTTTGCGGCCGGCTTTGTGGTGCGGCCGTTCGGCGCACTGGTATTTGGCCGGTTGGGCGACATGATCGGGCGCAAATACACCTTCCTGGTCACCATCATTCTGATGGGCGTGGCGACCTTCTGTGTCGGACTGTTGCCGACCTACGCCAGTATCGGCATTGCGGCACCGATCATCCTGATCGTACTGCGCATGCTGCAAGGCCTCGCGCTGGGCGGCGAATACGGCGGCGCGGCCACCTATGTGGCGGAGCATGCGCCAGCGGGCAAGCGCGGGTTCCACACCAGCTGGATTCAGTCCACCGCGACCCTGGGCCTGTTGCTGTCGTTGCTGGTGGTGCTGGCCTGCCGTTACTTCACCGGCGACCAGTTCGAAGTCTGGGGCTGGCGCATTCCGTTCCTGTTTTCCATCGTGCTGCTGGGTATTTCCACCTGGATCCGCATGAGCCTGCATGAATCGCCGGCGTTCCTGAAAATGAAAGAGGAAGGCAAGGCCAGCAAGTCGCCGATCCGCGATTCATTCGGCAAGTGGGAAAACCTCAAGATCGTGCTGATTGCCCTGTTCAGTATCAACGGCGGCCAGGCGGTAACCTTCTATGCGGCGCAGTTCTACGTGCTGTTCTTCCTCACGCAGTTCCTGAAAATGGACCCGGCCCTGGCCAACATGCTGTTGATCATCAGCGTGGTGATTGGCGCGCCGTTCTTCATCTTCTTTGGCTGGCTGTCGGACAAGATAGGCCGCAAGCCGGTGCTGATGCTCGGCCTGCTGCTGGCGACCGCGCTGTACTTCCCGATCTTCAAGAGCCTGGCGCACTACACCAACCCGGCGATGGACCAGGCCAGTCAACAGGCCCCGATCACCGTGCTGGCCGACCCGGCGACCTGCACCTTCCAGTTCGACCCGGTGGGCAAGGCTAAATTCGACAGCCCGTGCGACAAGGTCAAGACCTTCCTGGTCAAGCAAGGCCTGCCCTACAGCAGCGCCGCGGCACCGGCCGGCAGCCCGGTGCAGGTGAGCGTGGGCGAAGTGCGTATCGACGGGTTCGACGAAAAAGCCCTGCGTGGCGCCGTGACCCTGGCCGGCTACCCGTCTTCGGCGGATGTGGCCCAGGTCAACAAAACCATGGTGGTGGTGCTGATCGTGGCGCTGATCCTGATCGCCGCCATGTGCTACGGCCCGCTGGCAGCGTTGATGGTAGAACTGTTCCCGACGCGCATCCGCTACACCTCGATGTCCCTGCCCTACCACATCGGTAACGGCTGGTTTGGCGGGTTCCTGCCGACCGTGTCGTTTGCCCTGGTGGTGTATACCGGCGATATCTTCTACGGCCTGTGGTACCCGGTGGTAGTGACCGGGGTAAGCCTGATCGTGGGGATGTTCTGCCTGAAAGAAACACGGCACGTGGATATCGATAACAACTGACCCGGTCTCCTGAACACTGGAGATCCCCTGTGGGAGCGGGCTTGCCCGCTCCCACAGTCATTTTGTGGCGCCACACAAATTGCTGTACATCCATACAGATAATGGTTGATCAAAGCCCTCCAACTGAGCATCCTGCAAGGCATCAACCCGATCTGATGTGATGACCATGCGGCTGTACCTCTGTGAAAAACCCTCCCAGGCCAAAGATATCGCGGCCGTGCTCGGCGCCAGCCGCCGTGGCGACGGGTGCTGGCTGGGCAATGGCGTCACGGTCACCTGGTGCATCGGCCACCTGCTGGAAACCGCCCCGCCCGACGCCTACGACGAAAAGTACAAACGCTGGGTACTGGCCGACCTGCCCATCGTCCCGGAAAAATGGAAGATGTTGGTCAAGCCCAAGACCGCCAGCCAGTTCAAGGCGGTCAAGCGCTTGCTGGGAGAAGCCCAGGAGCTGGTGATCGCCACCGACGCCGACCGCGAAGGCGAGATGATCGCGCGTGAGCTGGTGGAGCATTGCCGCTATCGCGGGCCGATCCAGCGGCTGTGGCTGTCGGCGTTGGATGACGCCTCCATCCGCAAGGCATTAGCGGCCCTCAAGCCCGGCGCCGAGACCTTCAGCCTGTATCACTCGGCCCTGGGCCGCTCCCGCGCCGACTGGCTGATCGGCATGAACATGAGTCGCCTGTTTACCTTGCTGGGGCGCCAATCCGGTTATCAGGGCGTGCTGCCCGTGGGTCGTGTGCAAACGCCGACCTTGCGCCTGGTGGTGGACCGCGACCGCAGCATCGCCGATTTCGTGCCGGTGGCGTACTGGGCGATTGATGTCGACTTGCGCCATAACGCCATGACCTTCACCGCCCAATGGCGCGCAGCCGAGGATGCCTGTGATGACCAGGGCCGCTGCCTCAACCCGCAACTGGCGCGAGACGCTGCCGACGCGATGCGCAACGCCGCCACCGCAAGGCTGGTCAAGCTGCGTACCGAACGCATGCGCGAAGTGGCACCCCTGCCCTTCGACCTGGGCACCCTGCAGGAAATCTGCTCCAAGAAACTCGGCCTTGGCGCCCAGGAAACCCTGGACATCGCCCAGTCGCTGTATGAAACCCACAAAGTCATCACCTACCCCCGCAGCGATTGCGGCTACCTGCCGCTGAGCCAGCACAGCGAGGCGCCGAAGATTCTCGCGGCATTGGGCCGGGCCGATGCAGGCGTGAACGAGCTGATGCCTCACATCGACCCTCAGCGCCGCTCACGGGCCTGGAACGACGCCAAGGTCAGCGCTCACCACGGCATCATTCCTACCGGCGCCGGCAAGGACGTCGGGCAACTCACGGGCAAACATCGTGCGGTCTACACCCTGATTCGCGCGCGCTACCTGGCGCAGTTCCTGCCCAATCATGAGTACGACCGCACCCAGGCAGATTTCGACTGTGCGGGCCAGGCGTTGCGTGCGGTGGGCAAAGTGGTGATCGAGCCGGGCTGGAAACGCGCCCTGCCCGAAGCCCTCGCGCCGGCCAAAGGCCGCGAAGCACCGGTTCCCCAAGCGCTGCCGCCATTGGTGCAGGGCCAGGATTATGCCGTGGCCAAGGTCAACCTCAAGGACCTGTGGACCCAACCGCCCAAGCCCTTTACCGAAGGCGACCTGATCAAGGCGATGAAGAACGTCGCCAAGCTGGTGGAAGACCCGCTGCTCAAGCAAAAGCTCAAGGACACCACCGGCATCGGCACCGAGGCCACTCGCGCCGGCATCATCCAGGGTCTGCTGGACCGTGGTTACCTGGTGAAGAACGGCAAGGCCCTGTCGGCCACACCGGCGGCGTTCAGCCTGATCGATGCGGTGCCCCGTGCCATCGCCGACCCGGGCACCACTGCAATCTGGGAGCAGGCGCTGGATATGGTGCAAAGCGGCGAAATGAGCCTAGAAGAATTCGTCGCCAAGCAGGCGGCCTGGATGAGCAAGCAAGTGGCGCGCTGCAATGGCATGCGCATGACCATCACTGGCCCGGCCAGCCCGGCAGGTCGAGGCGCCACGCCGTGGAAAAAGAAACGTAAAAGCACGCCCCGCAAGACGGCGGCCAGCCCCAAGCGCGCGAAAAAGCCGACAAATGCCGGATAAACACCGAAAAAATCCGGCGAATGACGTTTTTCGACCGGTTTAACGCCGCTTTGGACCTTGCCGCGGCGTGGGCCGTCTAGGATTCTGTAAGGGGACCCTGACTCACTAACAACAACACCGGAGTGGCCGCCATGAAAACCGTTGCACAAGTGCTCAAAGCCAAGGACCACAAAAACCAGGACGTCCATACCATCCAATGGGACCACACCGTGTTTGAAGCGCTGGTCCGGATGTCGGAGAAAAACGTCGGGGCCTTGCCGGTCGTCAAGGAAGGCGTGGTGGTAGGGATCATCAGCGAACGTGATTACGCACGTAAACTCATCCTCAAAGGCCTGTCGTCGGTCACCACTCGGGTCGATGAAGTCATGAGTTCTCCGGTGATCACTGTCGACTCGCATAAAAAGGTCGATGAGTGCATGAACATCATGACCGACAGTCACCTGCGCCACCTGCCCGTGGTCGAAGACGGCAAACTGCTGGGCCTGCTGTCCATCGGCGACCTGGTGAAAGAAGCCATCGCCGACCAGGCGGACCTGATCAAACAGCTGGAGCAGTACATCCGCGGCGAATAGGGGAACCCATGCTCGATACGCTGGAACATCAAGAAGACCACCTCGACATTCTGCAGAGGGCCATGGCCGAACGGCGCTTCCTGGTGCTGACCGGTGCGGGGATCAGCACGTCGTCGGGCATTCCCGATTACCGCGACAGCGAGGGCGTGCGTCGAGGCAAGGCGCCGATGATGTACCAGGAGTTCCTCGCCACCCCACAGGCACGGCGCCGTTATTGGGCCCGGGCGATGCTGGGGTGGCCGAGGGTCCGTATTGCGCAACCGAACAAGGCGCACCTGGCCTTGGCGACGCTACAGCAGCGCGAGCGCATCAGCGGGCTGATCACGCAAAACGTGGACACCCTGCATGATCAGGCCGGCAGCCATGATGTGATCGAACTGCACGGCAGCCTGCACCGGGTGCTGTGCCTGGACTGCCAGCAGCGCAGCACGCGGGATGTGATCCAGCGACAGATGGAAATCGACAATCCCTACCTGGCACAGGTCCATGCGGTACAGGCACCGGATGGCGATACCTTGCTCGATCCTGCGTTTGAAGAACACTTCCAGGTTCCCCGCTGCCCCCATTGCAATGGCGAGCGCCTGAAACCGGATGTAGTGTTTTTTGGAGAGAACGTAGCGCCGGCGACCGCGGCCAGGGCAATGGCCGCGGTGGAGCATGCCGAGGGTTTGCTGGTGGTGGGGTCTTCGCTGATGGCCTATTCGGCCTTCCGCTTATGCAAGGCCATGGTCGAACAGGGCAAGCCGGTGATTGCCATCAATCTGGGCAAGACCCGCGGGGATGAGCTGTTGCAGGTGAAGATCGAGGCGTCGTGCGAGCGGTTGTTGCCGTTGTTGACCGACCGCCTGACATAACCCAAGCACCGCCGATCAACACTGTAGGAGCCGGCTTGCCGGCGATAGCGGTGTGTCAGTTACAAATCTCCGGCTGGCAGACCATTATCGCCGGCAAGACGACGCCTACACAATTATGTGTCGAACTCAGCCTTTCCGGTCTACGACCCACCCCTCCAAAAAATGACGCCCAAGTCACGATTTCCCGCATTCTCCCGTCCCCACAGCGTTTTATGTAGTGCCGAAAAATAATCACTACATAACCGTTGACGTAACCTTTTTGTCCTTGCATTATCGAGACGTCTCCCGGATCGGGAGCGTTGGCAACACGTGTTTTGAACAAGCTCGTCTGACCGCCGAGCTGTTTTTTCCGGATGTGCACTGCCCACAAGGCGGATTGATGAAGCTGACCGGCCCGATGGGCTCGGTACAAGACGCTCAAATGCGGCTTGTCTTCGTTATGAAAGCATTGCGTAGCAGTTCATCAGCAAGACTACATGCATCAGGTTCAAGACCCTGCCCGTATTCGGCAGACAGTCGCTGACGCCCGGTTTTCGGAACCGGAGACAACTAAGCAGTTTTAACGAACCAACTGATAGATCGCCAACTGGTCAAGGGGCTTACACATGAATCTGAACAACCAACCAACTATCGATGAATTGGCTGAGATGTTCGCAGCGCAGAAAGACACACTCGACGACCATATCCTGTGGATTGGCAAATCGGGCGAAGTCCAAATTGACTGCCTGGCGCCCCACACCGAAGAAGCCGAGTTCGACCGCAATAACCGTGAACTGGCAGCGCGCCTGAAGATGTACCGCCGCGGCCAGGGTTATGTCGGCAAGAAAGCGGCCGCCGATCGCAACTTTATCGAGCAGGTTTTCCACACACTTAATACCGAATGGCAGAACCTCAAAGGCCAATCGCAGGTTAAGGTGATTGATAGATACTGCTGATAAAAACTAATTAACACATTAAGTCCGCCCGGTTAGCCGAGCGGACTTTTTTATTGCCATCATTCTTTTACTGTCCACATAACTTTGTAGGCGCCGGCTTGCCGGCCATGCCTTTCTTGGTTGTACTGCCAGACTCAGGACCGCTATCGCCGGCAAGCCGGCTCCTACAGGGGTCAGAGTGGGAAGCGACCTTTTGCGGCTTCGTCGCGGAAAATATCAAACAGCACCTGTGCCGCCGCCGACAGTTCATGTCCCGGCTTGGTCAGCACGCCAATGGGGCGCTCGATGACCGGGTCGGTCAAGGTAATGCAGTGGGCGCCCGCCTCCTCCATCTGCTGCGCGCACAACGCCGGCACCGCACTGACGCCCAGGCCGCTGGCAACCATCTTGCCCACCGTCGCCAATTGATGGCTTTCCAGTGCGACCGGCAACTTCATCTGCAGCGCGCCCAGGTGTTCTTCCAGCATCACCCGTACCGTGGACGGCCGCTGCAAGGTGATGAATGGCTGCTCCAGCAAGGTTTGCCAATCGATTTCGGCACACTCAGCCAACGGTGAATCACCGGGCACCACAGCAATGAACCGGTCCAGGTACAACGGGGTGAATGCCAGCGACGAACCCTCTGACGGCTCGAACGCGACACCCAGTTCCACCTGTCGGTCGCGGACCATTTCCAGCACCTGCTCGTTGATCAAGTCATGCACCGTCACATTCACCTGAGGGTAACGTGCGCGGAATATCTTCAGGATCGGCGGTAGCAGGTTGCCCGCAAACGACGGCATCGCCGCCACCGTGACCCGCCCACGCTGCAGGGTGAAGCGCTGACGCAGTTCATCCTCGGCGTTATCCCAATCGGCAATCAGCCGGCGTGCCAGGGGCAGCAGGGATTCACCCTCGGGTGTCAGCGCGACATTGCGCGTATTGCGGCTGAACAGGCGCCCGCCCAGGCCTTCTTCCAGGCCCTTGATGGTCAGGCTCAGCGCCGACTGGGAAAGGTGCAGGCGCTCGCAGGCGGCGGCAAAACTCAGGCTCTGGGCCACGGCGAGAAACGCCCGCATCTGTTTAACGGTCATAGGAACGCTCCAAGTGACGAGTTGAAAGCTGCAAGTGAAAGCGGCCGCTGACTATGCTTGAAGCGTGCGGCTTGAGGCTAATTGTTCTGTTTTCTAAATCAATCAACCTTAAAAAACAACTTAACAAATCAATCCGCCAGAGCAACACTCGGTTCATTGGCTGGCCCACAAACAATAAAAGAGGTGCATATGGCAGGTTTCGATAAACGCGTGGCGTCCTATGAGGAAGCGCTGGCAGGCCTGGAAGACGGCATGACCGTGCTTTCCGGTGGTTTTGGCCTGTGCGGTATTCCGGAAAACCTCATCGCCGAGATCAAACGCAAAGGCACCCGCGACCTGACCGTGGTTTCCAACAACTGCGGCGTCGACGGCTTTGGCCTGGGCGTGCTGTTGGAAGAAAAGCAGATCAGCAAAGTGATCGCCTCCTACGTCGGTGAAAACGCGCTGTTCGAGAAGCAATTGCTCAGCGGCGAGATCGAAGTGGTGCTGACCCCCCAAGGCACCCTGGCCGAAAAAATGCGCGCAGGCGGCGCCGGCATCCCGGCGTTCTTCACCGCCACCGGTGTCGGCACCCCGGTCGCCGAAGGCAAGGAAACCCGTGAATTCAACGGCCGCCCGTACCTGATGGAAGAATCCATCACCGGCGATTTCGCCATCGTCAAAGGCTGGAAAGCCGACCACTTCGGCAACGTCATCTACCGCCACACCGCCCAGAACTTCAACCCGCTGGCCGCCACCGCCGGCAAGATCACCGTGGTCGAAGTCGAGGAAATCGTCGAACCGGGCGAGCTGGACCCGGCGCAGATCCACACCCCTGGCATCTACGTCGACCGGATCATCTGCGGCACGTTCGAGAAGCGCATCGAACAGCGCACCGTGCGCAAATAATCCGCCCCCAGCCCGAACAATAAGGACTCATAAAATGGCTCTTACCCGCGAACAAATGGCTCAACGCGTCGCCCGCGAAATGCAGGACGGTTTCTACGTCAACCTGGGCATCGGCATTCCGACGCTGGTGGCCAACTACATCCCCGAAGGCATGGAAGTGATGCTGCAATCGGAAAACGGCCTGCTCGGCATGGGACCGTTTCCTACCGAAGAAACCATTGATGCCGACATGATCAACGCCGGCAAGCAGACCGTGACCGCGCGTATCGGCGCGTCGATCTTTTCTTCCGCCGAGTCCTTCGCGATGATCCGCGGCGGCCACGTCGACCTCACCGTGCTGGGTGCGTTTGAAGTCGACGTCCAAGGCAACATCGCCTCGTGGATGATCCCCGGCAAGCTGGTCAAGGGCATGGGCGGCGCCATGGACCTGGTGGCTGGTGCGGAAAACATCATCGTGATCATGACCCACGCCTCCAAGGATGGTGAATCCAAGCTGCTCAGCCAATGCAGCCTGCCACTGACCGGCGCCAACTGCATCAAGCGCGTGCTGACTGACCTGGCGTACCTGGAAATCGAAAATGGCGCTTTTGTCCTCAAGGAACGCGCACCTGGCGTCAGCGTTGAAGAGATTGTGAGCAAGACCGCCGGTAAACTGATCGTCCCGGACCACGTTCCAGAAATGCACTTCCAGTGAGGACAGATTCCATGCAAGACGTCGTGATTGTTGCTGCCACCCGCACCGCCGTGGGCAGCTTCCAGGGTTCGCTGGCGAACATTCCGGCACCGGAACTGGGCGCCGCCGTGATCCGTCGCCTGTTGGAACAGACCGGCCTCGATCCGGCCGAAGTGGACGAAGTGATCCTCGGCCAAGTGCTCACCGCAGGCAGCGGCCAGAACCCGGCGCGTCAGGCTTCGATCCTTGCCGGCCTGCCTCACGCTGTGCCAAGCCTGACGTTGAACAAAGTCTGCGGCTCGGGCCTCAAGGCCCTGCACCTGGGCGCCCAGGCCATCCGTTGCGGTGACGCCGACGTGATCATCGCCGGTGGCATGGAGAACATGAGCCTGGCTCCGTATGTGCTGCCCGCCGCGCGCACCGGTTTGCGCATGGGCCACGCCAAGATGATCGACAGCATGATCACCGACGGTCTGTGGGATGCGTTCAACGATTACCACATGGGCATCACCGCCGAGAACCTGGTGGACAAGTACGGCATCAGCCGTGAAGCCCAGGACGCGTTCGCCGCCGCTTCCCAGCAAAAAGCCGCCGCCGCCATCGAGGCCGGGCGTTTTGTCGATGAGATCACGCCGATCCTGATTCCCCAGCGCAAAGGCGACCCGGTG
This sequence comes from Pseudomonas sp. CHM02, assembly GCF_000612585.1. Classification (GTDB taxonomy): domain Bacteria; phylum Pseudomonadota; class Gammaproteobacteria; order Pseudomonadales; family Pseudomonadaceae; genus Aquipseudomonas. The sequence goes on along the minus strand of NZ_JFCA01000003.1, from coordinate 12,018 downwards.
GCCTTCGCCGTGGATGAACAGCCACGCGCCGGCACCACCGCCGAGTCCCTGGCCAAGCTGAAACCGGCGTTCAAGAAAGACGGCAGCGTCACCGCCGGCAACGCCTCCAGTCTCAATGACGGCGCCGCTGCCGTGCTGCTGATGAGCGCCGACAAAGCCAAGGCCCTCGGCCTGCCAGTACTCGCGCGCATCGCCAGTTACGCCAACGCCGGCGTCGACCCCGCCATCATGGGCATCGGCCCGGTCTCGGCCACCCGCCGTTGCCTGGACAAAGCCGGTTGGAGCCTGGGCGACCTGGACCTGATCGAAGCCAACGAGGCCTTCGCCGCGCAATCCCTGGCGGTGGGCAAAGAGCTGGAATGGGACGCCGACAAGGTCAACGTCAACGGCGGCGCCATCGCCATCGGCCACCCGATCGGCGCCTCAGGCTGCCGCGTACTGGTGACCCTGCTGCATGAAATGATCAAGCGCGATGCCAAGAAAGGCCTGGCGACGCTGTGCATCGGTGGCGGCCAGGGTGTAGCCCTGGCCCTCGAACGTAGCTGATTGGCAAGAGCAACATGGACAAGGCCCGGTTCCACGAAAACCGGGCCTTTTCTTAATGCGTTCTATCTGAAAAACGCAGTTCAAATGTCGGATTGGGGCACCGCAAACACCGCATTCGCCCGCGCCACCACCTTCTCCCCCACCTGCAGGCTCACCGTGGCAAACGCCATCTGACGCCCGCGTTTGTGATGTTCCAACCGCACCAAAATCCACTCCCCCACCTGCACCGCGCCGAGGTAATCCAGGGTCATGCTCGCAGTAATCAACGGCAGCGGCGGCTCGCTGGAAAACGCCATCGCGTACCCCATTCCGATATCCGCCAGGGTCGCCAACACCCCGCCATGCACGGTGCCCCGTCCATTGGCGTGGCGATTGTCGGCACGCAGGCCGATTTCCAGTTGCAGGCCTTCACCCCGGCAATACGCCGGGCCCAGCAGATCCAGCAGCGGACTGCTGCGGGGCAACGAGACAAAACCTTCGGGGACGGCGTGGGTGATCATGGCGGATTCTTCCCTGGAGTGAAGGTTGAGATGTACGCCTGGCCGCAAGCAGCGGCCATTACCATCCACCGCGCAAATCCCCCGCGATGCTTTGCGTTAATCCACCAGACCCGCTTTAATCGCCGCATCAACTCCCTCAAGGAACTGCAATGCGCCACCCGGACGGCAAATCCCCCGCACTTCGTGTCCCTCTTTTGACACTGCTGGCCGGCTTGGCCCTGGTTGGCTGCTCGCCCAGTGACCACTCGCGCGCGCGGGTGATCAACGGCGAACAAAGCCGTGCCGGCGCGCAATTGGCCTACGAACACGAACTGAGTCTGGCCCTTCCCGGCGCCTTGCTTTCACCGCGCATGCAGGCCACTCGCGAAGCCTGCGAGACCGCGCGTTTTGGCGCCTGCAATATCCTCGGCATCACCGAAAACGACAGCGGCGGCCAGATCATCCTGCGCATCGCGCCGACCGGCGTGGAGCCGATGGTTGCGATGGCTGCTGAAGGCGGCAAACTCGGCCAGCGCATCACCACAGCCGAAGACCTCGCCGATGCCGTCGCCGACGTGCGCCGTCGCCAGGATCGCCTGCAAGCCCAGCAACAACGACTGGACGAGTTGGCCAAACGCAAGGACATCACCGTCAGTGACCTGATTGCCTTGAGCAAGGAACAGGCGGGCATTGAAAACGAGCTACAGGAACTGGCCCGGATTGCCGCCGGCCAGCAACGGCGTCTCGACACTAACCGCGTGACGCTGAATTTCCGCTCCTCGGACGGCGCAAACCAGCCGTCACGGTTCAGCCGGATGTTCAGCAATTTGGGCGACAACCTGGTGGAAGGCACCGCCGACGCCCTGGAGCGATCAAGCTATGTGCTGCCGTTCGTGATCCTGGCATTCCCGGTCGTGTGGTTGTGGGTGTGGCTATGGCGCCGCTTTGTTGTGAAGAGCCGCCCTGTGGTGAGCGGGCTTGTCCCGCGCTGGGGTGCGAAGCACCCCCAGAATGAGCCGCAGAGTGACACCTGAAAGTCCTCAGTGTCTTTGATTGGGGCTGCTACGCACCCCAGCGCGGGACAAGCCCGCTCACCACAAAGCTGATCAGCGCTTCAGGCAGCGCTGATAGCGCTCGTCGACCCGCTTGGCGAACCAGGCCGTGGTGAGGTTGCGGGTGATCTTGGGGCTCTTGAGCACGATGCCCGGCAGGATAGCCCGTGGCATCGGCTTACCTGCGGCCTTGTCGGCCAAGGCGAACACGCGCTTGTAGAGCGTGGTGTCCTCGAAATCCAGTTGCTCGCCCTGCTCCAACTGGCTGCGGATGCTGGGGTTGCGCATGTCCAGCTTGGCGCCCAATGAACGCACCGCCAGCTCGGTGGTGCCGGGCAGCAATGAACCGTAGCGAATCAAGTCCCCATCCAGCGCCAACTCGGTGCCGGAGGCGCGGCTGACGGCGGCCTGGAACGCGGCATTGCGGCTGGCGTACCAACCGGCATTGAAATCCGCGAAGCGGTACAACGGCTGGTCATAGTTCACCGGGTAACCAAGCAAATGCGCGATGCCAAAGTACATGCCGCCACGGCGGGTAAAGACTTCTCGGCGAATGCTGCCATCCACCGTGTAGGGATAACCGCGCGCCTGTTTCTGCGCAAAGTCGATGCTCACCTGCATCGGACCGGCGGTGTGCACCGGGTTGAAACCACCAAACAACGTATTGCCCAGGGGCACAACGCTGATGAAGTCATCGAAGATGCCGCTCAGGTCCCGCTCGGTGCGGGCAGTGCTCAGACGGTCGGCGTAGGTCTTGCCGTTGGGCGAGCGCAGTTGCAGTGCGCTGCGTACGACAAAGGCCGGCACATGGACCTTGGCGGCGCGACGCAGGATCTCGTCCTGGGCGATCTTGCCCATGTTCGGCACGGGCGGGTCGACCTGGTAGGTGGACTCCTGCTCGGTGACCGCCAGCACGGCGCAGATGTTTTCCGTGCTGGGATAGATTTTCTGGGCGTCGAAGGCGGCGTAGATGTCCTGGGCCCAGCCGTTGCGGTCGGCGACCTTGGCCGGCAACAGGCGCACGATCTGCGCCTTCACCTCGGTCTCGCTACGCGCCGGCTGTTGCGGGTTGCGCGTGGTAGAGCAACCGGCCAGCACCAGCAAAGTGGCAAGGCACAGGATCAGGCGGCTTGAATACATGGGGCTTCCTTGGATGACGACGGGCCGGGCATTGCAGATATCGACCGGTAAGTCTAACCAGGGTTCGCCTACCTTGTGCGCTCGCCAGTGACCCGCAAAACGCAGAATGGGTTGCGCCGCAGCTTTGCGGCAACCTTTGCGGGGTAGGAATTGAACCTGGCGTTCACACAGCGCTGACACCATACAAAACCGTAGGAGCTGGCTTGCCGGCGATACAGGCGCCTCGGTCTTTCAGTAACACCGAGGTGATGCTATCGCCGGCAAGCCAGCGCCTACAGTGGAGGTACGTTTAGATGCCGGCCAATGCCAAATCCATCGCGAAGTAAGTGAAGATCAAATCCGCACCCGCGCGCTTGATCGAGCCCAACGTCTCACGCACCACACGGCCCTCATCAATCGCACCGGCCTGGGCGCCGAACTTGATCATCGCGTACTCGCCGCTCACCTGATACGCCGCCACCGGCAAGCGCGAGGCTTCGCGGATGTCGCGGATAATGTCGAGGTAGGCACCGGCCGGCTTGACCATCAGCGCATCCGCGCCCTCCTGCTCGTCCAGCAGCGATTCGCGCACGGCTTCGCGGCGGTTCATCGGGTTCATCTGATAGCTTTTGCGGTCGCCCTTGAGTGCGCTGCCGCCGGCTTCGCGGAACGGGCCGTAGAGGGCCGAGGCGAATTTGGTCGAATACGCCATGATCGGGATATGGGTAAAGCCGGCATCATCCAGGGCGCGTCGAATCGCCTGGACCTGGCCGTCCATCGCCGCCGAAGGGGCGATGACGTCGGCACCGGCGCGGGCGGCCGCCACGGCTTGCTTGCCGAGGTTGACCAGCGTCGCATCGTTGTCGACATGGGCGCCGTGCATTACGCCGCAGTGGCCGTGGTCGGTGTATTCGCAGAAGCAGGTGTCGGACATCACGATCATCTCAGGCACGGCGTCCTTGATGATCGAGGACATGCGCGAGACCAGGCCGCGCTCTTTCCAGGTGTCACTGCCGCTGGCGTCCAGGTGGTGGGACACGCCAAAGGTCATCACCGACTTGATACCGGCACGGGCGTAGCGCTCGATCTCGCCGGCCAGTTTTTTCTCGGGGATACGCACCACGCCCGGCATGCTGGTGATCGGCACGAAGTCGTCGATTTCTTCTTCGACGAAGATTGGCAGCACCAGGTCGTTGAGGGTGAATTCGCTTTCCTGGAACAAGCCACGCAGCTCCGGGGAGCGGCGCAGGCGGCGTGGACGGGCTTGGGGGAACTGGCTGGTCATGGCGGTCCTGAAAGAAAATGGCAGAAAACTTTGGGGCGAAAGCTTATGCCCCCGGGGCCCCGCAGCACAAACGCCAAGGGGCCAACAGTGTATTGCGTGGGCCGTAACAATTTATTGATCTAGAGCTGCACACGCCCGTCGATGCACACCGCGACGGCGCCACCGACCCAGATTTCATCGCCCTGGCGCTCCACGTGAATCCGGCCTGCACGCCCGATGGCCGTGCCCTGGCTGACGCCATAGCGCTCCGGCGCCAGGCCTTCGCTGAGCAACCATTGCGCGAGCCCGGCGTTCAAGCTGCCGGTGGCCGGGTCTTCCTGTGCGCCGTCGCCAGCGATAAAGGCACGCACTTCAAATTGAGTGTCCACGTCGTCGCAGTCAGGATCACACGGGGCGATCACGCCCACGGCCAGCCCGAGCAATTGCGAGTAATCCGGCTGCAGTTCCAGCACCTGGTTACGCTCGGCCAGCATCACTGCCAGCCAGCCCGCACCGTTGTCGACCCACTGGCTGCGCACAATCGCTTCAGGCGCCAAACCCAACGCCAGGCGCACGCGTTCTATCACGGACGCCTCCACCGGCCCGGAGCGCAATAGCGGCGGCGCGATGAACGCCAGTTCATCGCCTTGACGACGGATACGTACCAGGCCGATTTCGCACTCCTGGATGATCTCCTCGCCTTTTGGAATGCCACCGGCCTGCAGCCACGCGTGGCAACTGCCCAGTGTCGGGTGCCCGGCGAACGGCAGTTCCTTCAAGGTGGTGAAAATGCGCACCCGGTAGTCAGCCCTGGGATCGCGGGGTGTCAGCAAGAACGTGGTTTCGCTGAGGTTGGTCCAGTTGGCGAAATCCGCCATCTGCTGGTCGCTCAGGCTGTCGGCACCGAACACCACCGCCAGCGGGTTGCCTTTGAGCGAAACGCGGCTGAATACGTCCAGCTGTTTGAAATCGAAAGTCGGCATGTCTCAACCCGGAATATTAAGGCCACGGATCACCGCTGGCCGAGCCACAAAGCCGTCCAGTGCGCGCAGTACGTTGGGGAAGTCGGCGATGCCCACCAGGTCACCGGACTCGTAGAAGCCGATCAGGTTGCGAATCCACGGGAAGGTCGCGATGTCGGCGATGCTGTACTCGTCACCCATGATCCAGGTACGGCCCAGCAGGCGTTTTTCCAGCACGTCCAGCAAGCGTCGGGACTCGGCGGCGTAGCGGTCGCGGGGACGCTTGTCCTCATAGGCCTTGCCGGCGAACTTGTTGAAGAACCCCAGTTGGCCAAACATCGGGCCGATGCCGCCCATCTGGAACATCAGCCACTGGAGGGTTTCATAGCGAGTAGCCGGGTCTTCGGAGAGTAGCTGGCTGGTTTTCTCCGCCAGGTAAATCAGGATCGCGCCCGACTCGAACAACGCCAGCGGCAGGCCGCTGGGGCCATTGGGGTCGATGATCGCGGGGATCTTGTTGTTGGGGTTCAGGGACAGGAACTCGGGGGACAACTGGTCCTGGGTCTCGAAGCTGACCTTGTGCGCCTCATAGGGCAGCCCCAGCTCTTCGAGCATGATCGACACTTTCACCCCGTTGGGCGTGGGCAGCGAGTAGAGCTGCAGACGCTCGGGATGTTGAGCCGGCCATTTGCTGTTGATCGGGAAAGCGGCGAGTGGGTTCATTGGGAAGTCCTCGAGGCAGCATGCGCCGTTAAGCTCGGAAAGCCCCCATGATAGTCATCCCCAAGGCGTCCTGCATGGGTCATCAATACGCAACATCGACCGGCTATTGTCCCGCGTGGGCGAACCAATACGCCCACTGGCACTCTCAAGTGCGCTCGTACGGTGAATGGAGGCACCTCGCGCTATCGACAGGGAACACCGCAGGACGCCGGATGCGTCACTGGGGCCGGGCTTGTCCGCCTTAATCCGATGCACTGAAGACTCGACACCCAATGACAATCAAGCCTTTGTGCCTTGCGCTGCGCCTGAAACGATATTCATACATCATGTTGCCGCTGTTATTAGTCGGCGGCGCTCTCGGGCTGACCCTGGAGTCGCGTATCAGCAGCGCCGAACAAGTGGACGGCGTGCAAACCCTCGTATTCCTGCGCCACGGTGAAAAACCCGCCGGCGGCCTGGGGCAACTCAATTGCCAGGGCCTCAACCGGGCAATGAACCTGGCCACGGTATTGCCGGAAAAATTCGGCAAGGCCGATTTTGTCTTTGCCGCCAACCCGACACGCAATGTGGAAGAAGGCGAGCTGGACAATTCCTACAGCTATATTCGACCGCTGATGACCATCAGTCCCAGCGCGATCAAGCTGGGCCTGCCGGTGAACATCAAGTTTTCCGCGAATGACACCAGCGCCCTCGCCGACGAACTGGTGGAAGACAAGTACCACAACGCCACTATCTACACCGCCTGGTCCCACGGCTACCTGCCGGAGTTGATCAACAAGGTAGCCAGCGAAGCGTCGGGCGAAAAGCACACCATCACCGACGACTGGTCGGGCAGCGACTACGACACGCTGTATGTGCTGACGCTGACCTGGCACAACGGCAAGGCTTCGCTGCTGAGTCGCAACTACAAGCAGGGCTTGAACAACGGCGATGAGACGTGCCCGGATCCGACGCAGGTGAGCGCAGAATCCTGACAGCAAAAGGCCGGCTGGGCTCCTGGAAGCGCAGCCGGCCTTTTGGTTTCAGCGGTTATTACCGGGCATCAAGCAAACGCTTGTGGCGGTTGCGGCGGGCAATGTTCAAGCATTCGATCGCCGCCGAGAACGCCATGGCCGCGTACACGTAGCCTTTAGGCACATGGGCGCCGAAGCCTTCGGCGATCAATGTCATACCGATCATGATCAGGAAGCCCAGGGCCAGCATCACCACGGTCGGGTTGTCGTTGATGAACTTGGCCAACGGCTCGGCCGCCACCAGCATCACGATCACCGAGGTCACTACGGCAATGATCATGATCGGCAAGTGCTCGGTCATGCCCACCGCGGTGATGATGCTATCGATGGAAAACACCAGGTCAAGCAACAGGATCTGCCCGATAGCCGCGGCGAAGCCGATGGCGACCGTATTGCCGACGCTGGCCTTCTCTTCGGGCTCCGGGTCCATGCTGTGATGGATCTCGGTGGTTGCCTTCCACACCAGGAACAGGCCACCGGCGATCAGGATCATGTCCTTCCACGAAAACGCCTGGCCGAATACTTCGAACACCGGCGCCGTGAGCTGCACGATGAAGGCGATGGTGCTGAGCAGGCCCAGACGCAATACCAACGCCATGCTGATACCGATGCGCCGCGCCTTGGCCCGGTGCTTCTCCGGCAATTTGTTGGTAAGGATCGAAATGAAGATCAGGTTATCGATACCCAGCACGATCTCCATCACGATCAGGGTAGCCAAAGCAATCCAGGCGGTGGGGCTGGCGGCCAGTTGTAAAAGGTAATCCATAGGTCAGTCCTGACGTTGTACGGGAAATGAGGTGCGGGTCATTAGGCTTCTTTGCTGCTCGATTCTGCTTCTTTCTCTTCCTGGTCATCCTTTTTCTGCGGGGTGATCAGGCCGTTTGTCGCTTCACTCAAGGCCTGTTCGGCGGCCTTGTGCGTGTCATCGATCGCTTGCTTGGCCGACTCGGTGGCCTTGCCCAGCACCTGTTGCGCGCTCTTTTCGACCTGATCGCAACCGCTGATCACTACCAATGAAAGCGCAAGCAACGCTGCCGTGCCCAGGGAATTGAGTTTCATGATGTCTTCCTCGTTAGAACCATTGGGTCCAAATAGTGGCCCCGCGATAGCGAGGCATTCTATGCAGGTGAACAGTTCAGGAAAATTCGTATTTTTCTCGCGTATACTTCGATTTTTACGAAGTGATGGCAGCCATGCTCAATTACCGACAACTGCATTACTTCTGGGTGGTGGCCAAGACCGGCAGCATCGTGCGCGCCTGTGAGCAGCTCAACCTCACGCCCCAGACCATCAGCGGGCAGATCAGCCTGCTGGAGGAAACCTATGGCGTTGCGCTGTTTCAGCGCGTCGGCCGCCAACTGGAACTGACCGAAGCCGGCCGCCAGGCCCTGCCCTACGCCGAGCAGATGTTCCAGACCGGCAATGAACTGGAGGCCATGCTGCGCGCCCAGCCCGATGAACAGCAGATCCTGTTCCGCGTCGGGGTGGCGGACGTGGTGCCCAAGTCCATCGTCTACCGGCTGATCGCGCCGACCATGGAATTGAGTGAACCGATCCGCATCACCTGCCGCGAAGACAAACTCGAACGCCTGCTCGCCGACCTGGCGATCCAGCGTCTGGACCTGGTGATTTCCGACAGCCCGATGCCCACGCACCTGGACATCAAGGGCTATAGCCAGAAGTTGGGGGAATGTGGCATCAGTTTTTTCGCCACCCAGGCGCTGGCTGACGCCTACGGCGGTGATTTCCCACACTGCCTGCACGGCGCACCGCTGTTGATTCCGGGAGCGGAAACCGTCGTGCGCAGCCGCTTGCAGCGCTGGTTTGCCGAGCAGCAGATCCAGCCGAAGATCATCGGCGAGTTCGATGACAGCGCCTTGATGCAGGCGTTTGGCCAATCCGGCAGCGGGATCTTTATCGCCCCCAGCGTGATTGCCGATGAAGTGGTGCGCCAGTACGGCGTGGCGCTGATTGGCCAGACCGTGGCCGTGACCGAGTCGTTCTACGCGATCTCGGTGGAGCGCAAGGTCAAGCACCCCGGCATCGTCGCAATTACCGAAGGCGCTCGACGCGAGCTGTTTACCACCCTGCCCTGAGCATAACGTGGGCTTGCTGTGGTGAGTGGGGCTTGTCCCCCGACGGTTTCACCGCCGACCCAAGGGGCTGCTTCGCGGCCCAGCGCAGGGCAAGCCTGCTCACCACAAAAAGCCCGCTCCTACATGAATCAGGCACAGGTCGACACCGGTTTGGCGGTCATCAGCCACAGCGCGAGCAGAATCGACACCAGGATAAACCCGGACGCCGCAAAGCCCAGGCTGCCCAGGCCGAAGGTGTCGATCACATGGCCGCCGACCATGGCGCCCAGGCCGATGCCCAGGTTGGCCCCGGCGATATTCAGCGATGCGGCAAACGCGGGGGCGTGGGGCGCGGCCTTCATCAAGCGCACATGGCTGACCAGAAACATCGCCGCCTGGGTCACGCCCCACACGGCCATCGCCGCCGCCAGGCCGACGGTGGAGTGGATTGCCGGCACCAGCGCGACCATGCCGGCGATCATGAAACCGCAGAACACCATGGACGCGATCAACGGGTGGCGATCCACCGCACGCCCGCCCAGCGCGTTGCCGATCAGCCCGACCGCACCGAAGCCCATCAGGCACCAGCCCACCAGTGTGCCGTCGAAACCGGCCAGGCGTTCAAGGATGTCCGCCAGGTAGGTGTAGGCCGTGAACATGCCGCTGAACACCAGGATCGACAGCAGGATATGGCCCTGCATCAGCGGGTTGCGCAGGATCTTGAACTGCGAGCGCAACGTCACCTCAGCATTCTTCGGTTTTGTCACCGGCAAGTAGATAAACAGCAGCAAAGCCTTGGCCACCGCCACGACTGCGAGGATGGCAAAGGCTGTGCGCCAGCCGAACATATCGGAAATCAGCGTGCCCACCGGAATGCCGAACACCGTGGCGCAGACGATACCAAAGCCGATCTTTTCGATGGCGCGCCCGGCGTATTCGGGGCCGACGATGTCCACCGCCGTTTCACTGGCCAAGGCCCAGAACACCGGCAAGCCCAGGGCCGGGATCAACCGCGCCAGCGCCATCACCCAGATATTCGGGGCCAGCGCCGCCACGGTATTGGCCACGCCGAACATGATCAGGATGCTGATAAACAACCGCTTGCGTGGGAAACGCGCACAGTACGCCGTGAGAAACGGACCAAAGGCCGCCACGGTAAACGCGAACAAGGTCACCAGCAGCCCGGCCTGGGACACGCTGACGTTCAGGTCACGGGCGATGGACGGCAGCAGGCCGACGATGACGAATTCTGTGGTCAGCACGGTAAAGCCGGCGGCCGACAGCAGCAGGATGGGAAACAACATGAAAACTCCAGAAACGACGACATCAACGACAGCCCTAAGGGCTCGCTGAAGGATAGGAAAAGTGAGAAGACAGAATCTTAACAGGATTTTGCAAAAGCTTGGGCACATGGGTGACGCAATGCCGCACCGCCAAGGACTTTTCCCGCAGCATGCTAGACTTCGCGATCCGCGTCCTACAGCCCTTTCTGAGTCAGTAGCTGCGCCCTAAAAAAACTAGAGACAAGTGTTTATGACTGCTGCCCCTTCTCTTCTGCAACGACTGGCCCGCGTCAGCCTGGTCACGCAAATCGTCATCGGCCTGATCGCCGGCATCCTGTTGGCCCTGCTGCTACCCGAAGTGGCACGCTCCACCGGGTTTATCGGCAAGGTATTTGTTTCCGCGCTCAAGGCCGTGGCGCCGATCCTGGTGTTTGTGCTGGTGATGGCATCCATTGCCAACCATAAGCATGGCCAGGAAACCCATATCAAACCGATCCTGTTCCTGTATTTGCTGGGCACCTTTGCCGCAGCCGTGGTGGCGGTAGTTGCCAGTATGTGGTTCCCCTCCACGCTGGTGCTGGTGACCCACGACACGGCAGTCAGCGCGCCCGGCGGCATCGGCGAAGTGTTGCAGAGCCTGTTGCTGAGCGTGGTGGACAACCCGATCAGCGCGCTGATGAATGCCAACTTCATTGGCATCCTGGCGTGGGCCATTGGCATGGGCATTGCCATTCGCCACGCCGCGCCGACCACACGTGCGGTGCTGGAAGACCTGTCCAACGGCGTGACCCTGATCGTGCGCGTGGTGATCCGCTTTGCGCCGCTGGGTATTTTCGGCCTGGTCGCCTCGACCCTGGCCACCTCCGGCTTCGGCGCCCTGCTCGGCTACGCCCACCTGCTGGTGGTGCTGATCGGCTGCATGCTGTTCGTGGCGCTGGTGATCAACCCCGCCATCGTGTTCTGGAAACTGCGCCGCAATCCGTATCCGCTGGTACTGATGTGCCTGCGTGAAAGCGGGATCACCGCCTTCTTCACCCGCAGCTCGGCGGCGAACATTCCGGTCAACCTGGCGCTGAGCAAACGCCTTGGCCTGCATGAAGACACCTACTCGGTGTCGATTCCGCTCGGTGCCACCATCAACATGGCAGGCGCCGCGATTACCATCACCGTGCTGACCCTGGCTGCCGTGCACACCCTGGGCATCGCCGTCGACCTGCCGACAGCAGTGCTGCTCAGTGTGGTCGCGGCCATCTGTGCCTGCGGTGCTTCCGGTGTGGCGGGCGGCTCGCTGCTGCTGATTCCCCTGGCGTGCAGCCTGTTCGGCATCCCCAGCGAGATTGCCATGCAGGTGGTGGCGGTAGGTTTCATCATCGGCGTGCTGCAGGATTCGGCGGAAACCGCGCTCAATTCATCCACCGATGTGCTGTTCACCGCGGCCGCTTGCCTGGGCAAGGAAGAACAGCCGGCGTAATAGTCGCGCACAAAAAAACCGGCGGTACGTT
>NZ_JFCA01000002.1 GCF_000612585.1 Pseudomonas sp. CHM02 | reverse complement strand
ACAGTCAAGCGCGTTCGGCAGCGGCCCCACCTTCCAGCTTGCGCCACAACAACCGCACATTCGCCTTGCGCACCAGTGCACAGCGGTACAGGCGGATCTCCAGCGGCACATGCCATTGCGGCCCGCCGCACACCACCAGCTCACCCCGCGCCAGCTCGGCGCGTACGCTCAACTGTGGCACCCAGGCAATGCCCAAGCCCTCAAGCGCCATGCTCTTGAGGCTATCGGCCATGGCGGTTTCGTACACGGTGGTAAAGCGCAGCGCACGCTGGCGCAACAGCAAATTCACCGAACGACCGAGAAACGCACCGGCGCTGTAGGCCAGCAACGGCACACTGCCCTCGCCTTCCAGGTCGAACAGCGGTTTGCCGTCGGCATCGGCGGCACACACCGGGAGCATTTCGGTATTGCCCAGGTGCAGCGACGGGAAGATTTCCGCGTCCATTTGCATCGCCGCGTCAGGGTCATAGAACGCCAGCATCAGGTCACAACCGCCTTCGCGCAGCGCATGCACGGCATCACCCACGTTGGTAGCCACCAGCCGGGTGGCGATGTTCAGGCCTTCGTTGCGCAATTGCGCGATCCAGCGCGGGAAGAAGCCCAGGGCCAGGGAGTGGGCCGCCGCCACTTGCATGACCTCGCCCTGCCCGCCTTCCAGGTGATGCAAATGGCGCAGCACTTCACCGAGCTGTTCGACCACCGTGCGCGCGGTGACCAGGAACAACTGCCCCGCCGCGGTCAACTCCACGGGCGTGCGCGAGCGGTTGACCAGGGTCAGGCCCAACGCGGCCTCCAGGCTGCGGATGCGTCGGCTGAACGCCGGCTGGGTGACGAAGCGCCGCTCCGCCGCCTGGGAAAAACTGCGGGTCGCCGCCAAGGCGCTGAAGTCTTCCAGCCATTTGCTCTCAAGGTTCATTACTGCCTCCCGTGGGTACGCACCATTTTGGCACACACGCCCGCCATGATAACCGGGTCACACTCACATTATGCCGTTTGTGCATAGGCCAGTGCTTAACAGCATTGGCCCAAAAAGTTCTACAAGCCTAGCATTCGCAGCGTTCCGGCCAGTTCCGGGTCCATATCGAGATGATTTCCGTCATGTCCTCCGCTGCATCTTTCCGTACCGAAAAAGACCTGCTTGGCGTACTCGAAGTACCGGCTCAAGCGTATTACGGCATCCAGACCCTGCGAGCGGTGAACAACTTCCGCCTCTCGGGCGTTCCGATTTCGCATTACCCGAAATTGGTGGTCGGCCTGGCAATGGTCAAGCAAGCAGCCGCTGACGCCAACCGCGAGTTGGGCCAGCTCAGCGAAGCCAAGCACGCTGCCATCAGCGAAGCCTGTGCCCGCCTGATCCGCGGCGATTTCCACGAAGAGTTCGTGGTGGACATGATTCAAGGCGGCGCTGGCACTTCAACCAACATGAATGCCAACGAAGTCATCGCCAACATCGCGTTGGAGGCCATGGGCCACAACAAGGGCGAATACCAGTACCTGCACCCCAACAACGACGTGAACATGGCGCAGTCGACCAACGACGCCTACCCGACCGCGATCCGCCTGGGTCTGCTGCTGGGCCACGACGCATTGCTGGCCAGCCTCGACAGCCTGATCCAGGCGTTCGCCGCCAAAGGCGTCGAATTCAGCCACGTGCTGAAAATGGGCCGCACCCAACTGCAAGACGCCGTGCCGATGACCCTCGGCCAGGAATTCCGCGCTTTCGCCACCACCCTCGGTGAAGACCTGGCACGCCTGAAAACCCTGGCGCCCGAGCTGCTGACCGAAGTCAACCTGGGCGGCACCGCCATCGGTACCGGCATCAACGCCGACCCACGTTACCAGGCCCTGGCCGTACAACGCCTGGCCGTTATCAGCGGCCAGCCGGTTGTTCCAGCCGCCGACCTGATCGAAGCCACCTCCGACATGGGCGCCTTCGTCCTGTTCTCCGGCATGCTCAAGCGTACCGCGGTGAAGCTGTCGAAGATCTGCAACGACCTGCGCCTGTTGTCCAGCGGCCCGCGTACCGGCATCAACGAGATCAACCTGCCGGCCCGCCAGCCAGGCAGCTCGATCATGCCCGGCAAGGTCAACCCGGTCATCCCGGAAGCCGTGAACCAGGTTGCGTTCCAGGTCATCGGTAACGACCTGGCCCTGACCATGGCAGCCGAGGGCGGCCAACTGCAGTTGAACGTGATGGAGCCGCTGATCGCCTTCAAGATCTTCGACTCGATCCGCCTGCTGCAACGCGCCATGGACATGCTGCGCGAGCACTGCATCGTCGGCATCACCGCCAACGAAGCCCGCTGCCGCGAACTGGTGGAACACTCCATCGGCCTGGTCACCGCGCTGAACCCGTACATCGGCTATGAAAACGCCACCCGCATCGCGCGTATCGCTCTGGAAAGCGGCCGCGGCGTGCTGGAACTGGTGCGCGAAGAAGGCTTGCTCGACGACGCCATGCTCGACGACATCCTGCGCCCCGAAAACATGATTGCCCCACGCCTGGTCCCGCTGAAGGCCTAAGCGTTTGCTGCACCGCTCACCAGGTTGAGGGACTAGACACCTCTCACCTTTTGAGGGCCTGAAGGCTCGTTCTTCAGGCCCTTTTTTTTGCTTGAAATACGCTCGACCGAACACCGAAGGACCTTGTGGGAGCCGGGCTGAACTGGTCAAGTCATCCCGGACACCGATTACGGTGTTTATGCCGCTTTTTGCTCCATGGCTATTGGCGACAGGTAGTTGTTGTAGCTGTGGAGCCTGATTCGGTTGTATCGCATGAAGAAGCTAGTCATATCCTGCCTGGCTTCTTCAACTGTCGTGTAGCCCTTATTGGGCACCCACTCTGATTTGAGTGTCCCGAAGAAACGCTCTGTTGGCGCGTTGTCCCAGCACTGCCCTCTGCGGCTCATGCTTTGCGTTATCCCATGCTCCAGCAGCGCGGACTGAAAGAGCTGGCTGGTGTATTGGCAGCCTTGATCCGAATGAAACATCAAGCCTGCATGTTTACCTCGAACCTCCACCGCCATTCTCAGCGCCCTGCTAACCAGGTTGGCGTCATTGATCAGAGAGAACGCCCAGCCAACGATTCGGCGGGCGAACAGATCAATGACCGCTGCCAAGTGATACCAGCGTTTACCAACCATCAGACTGGTAACGTCGCCGCACCAGACCTGATTGATTGCGGTTGGCTCGAAGTTACGCTCGAGCAGGTTCTTGGCCACAAATGCTTCGACGCCTCTAGAGCGATACTGATGGCGGCGGCGCTGTCTGCTGGCCAGATTTGCCTCTGCCATGAGTTTTCCGGCCAGATGCCGTCCCACCTTGATCTGCTGGGCCTTCAAGTGCTGAGAGATCATCCGCGCACCTGCACTTCCCCGGCTTTCGTCATGCAGTTGCACGACTTTTGCTCTAAGCGCATCACGCTTGGTATTCGGCGCTGAGCGACGCTTAAGCCAGTCATAAAACGCGCTGCGGGAAACGCTCAGCGCACTACAAAGAAGGCGGGTCGGATATGAGCTCGACTCTCTCAGCTCTTCGATCAGGAAAAACGATCGGGATCCGACATCAAGAGAGCCGTAGCTTTTTTTAAGATTTCAGCCTCGATCTCCAGGCGCTTGACCTTGGCTCGCAGCTGTTGAAGCTCTCGCTGTTCATCGCTGATTGCCTTAGTACCTGCCACTGGCTGCCCTTTCTGACGTTCTTTGCGAACCTGATCAATCCAACGGCGCAGCGCCGTAGGCCCAACGTCCATCGATGCACAGACGTCAGGAACTGAGCAGCTATCATCAAGAACCATGCTTGCAGCACGTTGCTTGAACTCGCGGGTGTAGGTCTTTCGCTCTTGCATGGAACCTCCTGATTGGGCGAATCATATCGCCCTTAAGAGGTGTCCGGGAGCATTAGGCCAGTTCAGGCTTGCCCGCGATGCGGTGTGTCAGGCACCCACACTATCAACTGACCGGGCCTCATCGCGGGCAAGCCCGGCTCCCACAGGAGATGTGCCGTGCGCAAAACATTTTGGTGAAACCTTTAATCGGCCCGTGCAGACGGATCACGCGCTCCTAGGTATAGTGCCGCCCCTCTTCGCGTCAGTGACCGGATAACGAGGTCCTGGACAGCGCGAAACCGCATGAATAACAACACCCGCAAAAGGATTGGGGTCGAAGCGTCGTGCACTGCCTGGTGCCATACGACGTGTCGGACCGTCCTGCGTTTGCCATTAGAAAAATCAGCGAGGAACACTCCATGCTCGAAGTCATCAACGACTTCCTCTCAGGGAAAGTACTGATCGTGCTCATTGTCGGGCTCGGCGGTTATTTCACGATTCGCTCGCGTTTCGTTCAGTTGCGCCACTTTTTCCACATGTTCTCGGTGTTCAAAGACAGCCTCAAGAGCAGCTCCGGCCAGCTCAGCTCGTTCCAGGCGCTGATGCTCAGCCTCGCCGGCCGCGTCGGTGCCGGTAACATCGCAGGCGTCGGTATCGCCGTGACCCTGGGCGGCCCCGGTGCCGTATTCTGGATGTGGGTCACCGCGCTGGTGGGCATGTCCTCGAGCTTTATCGAATGCTCCCTCGGCCAGTTGTACAAGCGCACCGATGCGGAAGGCACCTACCGTGGCGGCCCGGCCTACTACATCCAGCACGGCCTGCAGAAGCGCTGGCTGGGCATGGTCATGGCGTTCCTGCTGCTGGTGACCTTCGGTTTCGCCTTCAACGGCCTGCAAGCCCACGCCGTGACCCATTCGCTGAACAACGCTTTCGGCCTGGACACCACCTACACCGGCCTGGCCCTGACGGTATTGCTCGGCCTGGTGTTCATCGGCGGGATCAAGCGCATCGCCTCGATCGCCGACCTGCTGGTGCCAGTCAAGACCCTGGTCTACATCGCCGTGACGCTCTACGTGATCGTGCTGCAATTCGACCACGTGCCGGCCATGCTCGCGACCATCGTCAAGAGCGCTTTCGGCCTCGACCAAGCCTTCGGTGGCCTGGTAGGCAGCGCGATCATCATGGGCGTGAAGCGCGGCGTGTTCGCCAACGAAGCCGGTCTGGGCAGTGCGCCTAACGTGGCGGCAGTGGCTTCGGTAGAACACCCGATCGCCCAAGGCGTGGTCCAGGCGTTCAGCGTGTTCCTCGACACCTTCGTGATCTGCACCTGCACCGCGTTGCTGATCCTGCTTTCCGGTTTCTACACCCCGGGCTTCGAAGGCGACGGCATTGCCCTGACCCAGAACTCCCTGGCGGCCGTGGTCGGCGACTGGGGCCGCATGTTCATCTCGGTGGCCCTGGCGTTGTTCGTGTTCACCTCGATCATGTACAACTACTACCTCGGCGAGAGCAACCTGCGCTTCCTGGTGGGCAACAACCGCAAAGTACTGATGGGCTACCGTGCGCTGGTGCTGGTGCTGATTTTCTGGGGCTCCATCGAGAACCTGAGCACCGTGTTCGCCTTTGCCGACATCACCATGACCCTGCTTGCGTTCGTCAACCTGTTCGCCCTGGCGTTCCTGTTCAAGATCGCCATGCGCATCCTGAACGACTACGACAACCAGCGCGCAGCGGGCATCAAGACTCCAGTGTTCGACTCCAGCCAATTCCCTGACCTGGACCTGGACCGCAAGGCCTGGCCGGCGAATCCGGTGAAGCCTGGGCCAGCGGCTCAAGCATCGGCTGAACTGAACGCTCAAGCGCAACGCTAAGCGCAGTCAGCCTAGATAGATGACACGCCGTCCGGCCTTGGGCATGCTCTGGGCCCGGCGGCGTTTTTCGTTCAGGAGATTTTTCGATGCAATCAGCTAACAACGTGATGGTGCTCTACACCGGCGGCACCATCGGCATGCAGGCCAGCGCGAATGGCCTGGCGCCCGCATCCGGTTTCGAAGCACGCATGCGCGAACAGCTTGCCAACGAACAACTGCCCGCCTGGCGCTTCCGGGAAATGTCGCCGCTGATCGACAGCGCCAACATGACCCCCGCTTACTGGCAGCGCCTGCGCACCGCCGTGGTCGAGGCCGTGGATGAAGGCTGCGACGCGGTACTGATCCTGCACGGCACCGATACCCTGGCCTACAGCGCGGCGGCCATGAGCTTCCAACTGCTGGGCCTGCCGGCACCGGTGCTGTTTACCGGCTCGATGTTGCCCGCCGGCGTGCCGGACAGCGATGCGTGGGAAAATGTCAGCGGCGCGCTCACCGCATTGGGCCAAGGCCTGGCACCGGGCGTGCAACTGTACTTCCACGGCGCGCTGATGGCGCCCACCCATTGCGCGAAGATCCGCAGCTTTGGTCGCCATCCGTTTGCAGCCTTGCAGCGCAATGGCGGCGTGGCCCAGGCCGACGCAGTTCCCGCCGTCCTGGATTATCGCCAGCCCAAAGCCCTGGCCAATGTGGGCGTGCTGCCGCTGGTGCCGGGCATCGCCGCCGGGCAACTGGATGCACTGATCGACAGCGGCATCCAGGCGCTGGTGCTGGAGTGCTTTGGCAGCGGCACCGGGCCGAGCGATAACCCGGCGTTCCTCGCAAGCCTCAAGCGTGCGCAGGACCTTGACGTGGTCGTGGTGGCAATCACCCAATGCCATGAGGGCGGCGTGGAGCTGGACGTGTACGAAGCCGGCAGTCGCCTGCGCGGCGTCGGCGTGTTGTCCGGTGGCGGCATGACCCGCGAAGCAGTGTTCGGCAAGCTGCAGGCCCTGCTCGGTGCCGGGCTGCTCACCAGCGAGGTGCGGCGCCTGGTGGAGCTGGACCTGTGCGGCGAACTGAGCTGAGCGGCATATAACTTGCTGTCCTTCCAGCCTCCCCTGGCTGGAAGTTCCCA
Source organism: Pseudomonas sp. CHM02 (assembly GCF_000612585.1). GTDB lineage: Bacteria > Pseudomonadota > Gammaproteobacteria > Pseudomonadales > Pseudomonadaceae > Aquipseudomonas. The sequence continues at coordinate 212,815 of NZ_JFCA01000002.1, read as the reverse complement.
TGCTGCACTCCCACCTCACCACCCTCAATGCCGTCTCACTGGTGCTCAGCACGTTCAAGGCCGAAGGCTGGCCCGCCGAGGCGCTCCTGGCCGGCAGTGGTATCTGTGCGGCGGATTTGAACCGCGCCGACACGCGCATCGCCACGCACCAGGAAATGCAGGTGTGCGCCAATGCCGTGGCCCTGCAGCGCGATATCGGCCTGATCGTCGGACGGCGAATGCACGTCTCGTCCTACGGCATGCTTGGCTACGCCCTGCTCACCAGTGCCACTTTCGGTGACGCTTTGCGCCTGGCGCTGCGTTATCCGGCGCTGTTGGGAACACTCTTCGAGCTGAGCCTGGAAGAGGACGGCGAACGTATCTGGTTCACCGCTGGCGATTACCGCGAGAACCCGGCACTGACCGCCTTCAATGTCGAGCTGTGCCTGGGCTCGCTGAAGGTCATCTGCGACGACCTGCTCGGCCACCCACTGCCCTTGCTGGGCGCGCGCTTTGAGCACGACGCGCCGGATTATCAAGCGCGCTATGCCGAGAGTTTCGACTGCCCGCTGCAGTTCCAGGCCACCGCCAATGCGTTCGCCTTCGATAAACGCTGGCTCACCCAGCCTTTGCCCCTGGCCGACACCGTGACCCACCAGGCCATGACCGAGCGCTGCCGCAAACAGAACACCGAATTCACCGGGCGCGAGGCGTGGCTGGGGCGAATCCGCCAATTGCTCGCGGCGCAACTGCATGCCGCACCCGGGCTGGAGGGGCTGGCCCAACAGATGAACTGTTCGCCGCGCACCCTGCGCCGACACTTGCATGACCTGGGCTGCAGCTACCAGGAACTGCTCGATGAGCTGCGTTTCGAACGCGCCAAGCAATGGCTGGCGCAAGACCAGTGGCCTATCTACCGGATTGCCGAGCAGTTGGGTTTCAGTGAAACCGCGAGTTTCCGGCACGCCTTCGTGCGCTGGAGCGGCGTGGCGCCGAGCCAATTTCGCGCATGATGCCCTATTGAGGGGCGAATTGCGGACAGACAATCTGGCCATATTTATCCCCTTTTGGCCGCTCTTGCCGTTCTCATAACACCCGCCGCCAGCAAGACTGCATGCACCGATAACGCCTGCGGAGAACAACAATATGCTGACGATCTACTCGGACGATCACCACCTGCACCACGGCCGCTGTGAATTGATGGACGGGCAACTGATGCCCTGCTTCGAAATGCCCTCGCGTGCCGACCACGTGCTGCAACGGGTCAAGGACCGTGAGCTGGGCCCGGTCCAGGCTCCGCAGGACTTCGGCCTGGCGCCGTTGCAACGCATCCACAGCCGCGACTACCTGGACTTCTTCCAGGGTGCCTGGGCGCGCTGGACCGAATTCGGCCAGGACGGCGACCTGTTGCCCTACACCTGGCCCGCCCGCACCTTGCGCCGCGTATTGCCCACCAGCCTGCACGGGCAGCTCGGTTACTACAGCTTCGACGGCGGCGCGCCGATCACTGCCGGCACCTGGCAAGCCGCCTACAGTGCAGCGCAAGTTGCCCTCACGGCGCAGCAGGCCATCGCGCAAGGTGCCCACAGTGCCTTCGCCCTGTGCCGACCACCAGGACATCACGCCGCCAGCGACTTGATGGGCGGTTATTGCTACCTCAACAACGCCGCCATTGCCACTCAGGCCTTTCTCGACCAGGGCTACAAAAAGGTCGCGATCCTCGATGTGGACTACCATCACGGCAACGGTACCCAGTCGATTTTCTACGCGCGCAGCGATGTGCTCTTCACCTCGATCCACGGCCATCCCGAGGCGGAGTTTCCGTTCTTCCTGGGCTATGCGGACGAATTGGGTGAAGGCCCGGGCGAAGGTTTCAACTTCAACTATCCGCTGCCGGCCGGTTCCGACTGGGAGCGCTGGAGTGCCGCGCTTGAAGAAGCCTGCGCAGAGATCGAGCGTTATGGCGCCGACATCATCGTCGTGTCCCTGGGCGTGGATACCTTCAAGGACGATCCCATCTCGCAATTCAAGCTCGACAGCCCGGATTACCTGGCGATGGGTGCACGCATCGCGGGCCTGGGCAAACCCACGCTGTTCGTGATGGAAGGCGGCTACGCCGTGGAAGAAATCGGCATCAATGCCGTCAACGTTCTTGAAGGTTTTGAAGGGGCTGCCCAATGAACATGCTCAAGTCGCTCGTCCTCTGTGCCGCCGTTATCAGCGGCGTGGCCCACGCCGAAGAGAAAACCCTGCGGGTCTACAACTGGTTCGACTACATCACGCCCAAGGCACTGGAAGACTTCAAGGCGCAGAACACCCAGACCAAACTGGTGTACGACATCTTCGACACCAACGAAGCCCTGGAAGCCAAGCTGCTTACCGGCAACTCCGGGTATGACGTGGTGGTGCCGTCCAATGTATTCCTGGCCAAGCAGATCGAAGCCGGCGTGTTCCAGCCGCTGGACCGCAGTCAGTTGCCGAACTGGAAACACCTCGATCCCAAGCTGATGAAGCTGATCGAAGCCAACGACCCCGGTAATAAATTCGCCGTGCCCTACATGTACGGCACCATCCTCATCGGCTTCAACCCGGACAAGGTCAAGGCGGCGCTGGGCGCCGATGCTCCGGTAGACAGCTGGGACCTGATCTTCAAGGAAGAAAACATCAGCAAGCTCAAGCAGTGCGGCGTCGCGCTGCTGGACTCGCCGTCCGAGATCCTGCCGCTGGCCCTGCAACACCTGGGCCTGGACCCCAACAGCAGCAACCCCAAGGACTATGACAAGGCCGAAGCGCTGCTGATGAAGATCCGCCCCTACATCACCTACTTTCACTCCTCCAAGTACATGGCTGACATCGCCAACGGTGACATCTGCGTCGCCGTCGGTTATTCCGGCAGCTTCTCCCAGGCCGCCAACCGCGCCAAAGAGGCCAAGAACGGCGTGACCGTGGACATGCGCCTGCCTAAAGAAGGTGCGCCGATCTGGTTCGACATGCTCGCCATTCCAAAGGGTGCCAAGAACCCGCAAGACGCCTACACCTTTATCAACTACCTGCTGCAACCCCAGGTGATCGCGCCGATCAGCGATTTTGTCGGCTACCCCAACCCCAACAAGGACGCTACCGAGCAGGTCGATGCCGCGATCCGCAACAACCCCAACCTGTACCCCACCGAGGCGGCGATGGCCACGCTGTATACCTTGAAGCCTCTGGGCCGAGATGCGGAGCGCGCCAGGACGCGGGCCTGGACCAAGATCAAGTCGGGCACGTAACAAGCGTCGCCTCTCAAGCCACGGGGCTCCCCAGGAAAATCTGGCGAGCCGCCGCATTGGCAAGGGGCCCGCGATAAACCCTTTGGCCGGTCTTGTTTTCATACTCGCGGCCCAGCCTGCGCTGGGCCGCCGTTTTCAGGTGAGCGGCAGTCGGTTGCTGGTCAGCGGCGTGCAGGCTGGCATAGTGAAAATGCGCATACCACAGAGGCTTATTGCCTGCGCTGAGGTCCTGAACCTCATACTCCTGCAAGTAATCCGTCTTACCCTCAATCGTTTCGGGGACCCGACCTTCAAGGCGACGGATACGGACCACCTGCTGCGCAAGCAGGTACTGCACATCGCCCACCGTTGGCGTTTGACTCTGGCGTGTCATTTCGATCCGTAGCGCTCGGCCTTTAGCGCGCAACAGCAGCGCTTGAGCCTGTAATTGGCTGGCAAGCGCGGCATTGCCACGCGCGTTGCGAATGGCACTTGCCGCCCCATCAAACGCCGAGGCGTTGCGCTCCAGTCGCTCCTCCACTTCCACCGCCAACGTGCCCGGCATGCGTGATTGGCGCTCTGCATCGCTCAATAGCGTGGAAAATGTGAGACCCAGGGCGTTACCCCGTTCCATCGCCTGAAGGGCTGCCGGGCTATCGCGTTTGAGTCTGGGTGCGCGTTGAATATGCCACTGATCATCGGCATCGGGCGCGATGTAGGGCCCGTAATGGACCGGTTGATGGGGGTTGTCGACGAGTTGGTGTTCGACGACCGGATTGAAGGAAATCACTAGTTGATTGTTCGACAAAACGTTGAAGTGGTTCTCGTCTTTGTTGTAGATCACCGTCTCCAGCAAGGTGTTCGCCCCGTTTCTGAGACGGTGCAGCCCTTTATGAATACCGCTCGTCACCCGTTCCGCCAGGGTCGGCGACGTACGCCGCAGAGAACTCAATTGGTCTTGCTGCTTCACTGACAGCACCTGACGAGCACCGGCCCAGGCGCTGTCCAGACGTTTGACCCTGGGACGCGCAGCGTGAACCTCATCGGGCTGCAGCGTGCCTGGGCATACCAGCAGCAGGGCCACGTTGCGCAGCAAACTGACTTCACATCGCCAGTCTGGCTCTGCTTCGCAAGCCCCCTGAAGGTTGCCGCCGATTTGACCGAGGCGCGCCACGGTCTGCAAAGGGTGTTCAAGTACTGGCAACATCAACTGCGAGCGCGTCCAGCCCGCGCCATACTGCGTCGCCTTCGGTTCTGCCAGGGGCAACCAGCGCTCAATGCAGGCGAGGTACAAGGCCGTGAGAGGGTCGGTCAACGCCGCGCCCGTCGCGAGCTCAACCTGCGTTTGCTGCATCACCGGTTGCGACCATAGCCGCACCACCATCCAAGGCCCCGGCTGGCCCGCGGGTGGCCCCACGAGGTACCCGCTCTCATCCTTCAATGGCCTGAACACCATGGGCACATCGTTTAGCTGACGGTGTGGAATGAAGAATTGCGTCGCGGCATAAAGGATTCGATACCCGTCAAACGTAACACCGCCCACTCCCTGCAATGCGCATTCCAGGGCCAGGCGACGCAGGTGCACGACTAGCTGGTCAGCCACTCGCTGCCGACATTCACCGCCTTCTTCGGTTTGCACATCGTTGAGCAGCGCTTTCTCAGGCGGCAGGTTGTCGAGAAAACTCGTGCCCTTGAATCGTTTATGGATTACGGCCATCCTCTCCAGGCACCGGCTATAGGCCAAGCGGCCTTCGGGCGATGCGTTCTTCAACCAGGGTGGCAACTGTGCCTCCAACTCATAGCGCTGCTTATCCTGTTGCACCTGGGGCTCAAGGAAATCCCAAAAGCGTGACGCCCAAGCCAACTGGCGATCCAATTGCTCCAGATCTGGAAACTGGCTCAAATCGACCCTTTCGATACGCTGGATCGCCATCTCCAGCGCGCCAAGCGCCCAACCTTCGAACACGTCATGTTCCAGGCGCTCGCTGGCGTCCAGCAGCAGTCCCGTTTGCTGCCTCAGCGATGCGACACTGTCGAACACTTCGACTCCCCGGGCCAGCGTGAATACCAACGCCTTGTCGTTGTCCCGACTGATCGCCAGTGCCTGGCAGCCATGACGCTCAACCAGGTAAACCTTGGGGGACAGCACATCCAATTGCTCATCACGCAAGCCGCTGTCGGGGTAATACAACACGCTGCGAATCATGTTACGAACGCTGGCGTGCGCGTGCGACACACTGGCCTGGAGCAGTTTCTGTTCAAGCAAGTGAGCCAGACGGCCCCAACGGCTTACACCGCCCGTGGTGGGCTGTGTAAAAAACACGATCAGTTTTTCAACGTAGGTATCGAGCACGGTGTGATAGCGCTGATCAATCTGCGCTTGGGTAATCGCCAGCGATTTCAGGCTGGGGCGTAACGCGAACATCTGACAGACATGCAGCATAAAAGGGTCGAAAACAGTGGAACCAGGCATGATCAATCACCTTTGAAGACCTTAGGCGCCGCAAGCACAATGCCCCGGCTATCAACGCCAAGGTAAAGGGCCAGCCTTGCGGTGTGTCGGTAGGTAGTTGACTCGCGTACTTCGGCCACAGACGTAGCTGTTCCTCAACGCTATACCGCCTAAGCCCGCCGCCTAACCTGCCCAGGCCTCGCGCAATCGACCCAACGCCTGGCTGATCGCCGCCTCCGGCACTGCGGCAAACCCCAGCACCAGCCCGGCACGCTGATCGGGCGGGGTGCTGGAGTCGGGTAGCCAATAGCTGCTCAGGCCATTGACCTCCACCTCCACGGCGCGGGCCTGCTCCACCAATTGGTGTTCGCGGGCCAGGCTGTCCACCCGCACGGTAAGGTGCAACCCTGCGGCCGTATTTGGCAGGTTGTCCACGCCAGGCAGCTCGCTTGGCCAGCCGTTCAGCAATGCGTTACGCCGACTGAGTGCGGCTCGGCGCATACGCCGGATATGCCGCTGGAAATGCCCGGCCGCCATGAACTCGGCCATCACCGCCTGGGTACTCACTTCGGAATGGCGCATGTCCACCGCACGCCGCCGGGAGAATGCGTCCACCAGTCCCACAGGCAAAACCAGATAGCCCAGGCGCAACGCGGGAAACGCCACCTTGCCGAAAGTACCGACGTAGAGCACCCTCCCACTACGATCCAGGGCCGCCAAGGGCGACAACGGTGCACCGCTGTAACGGTACTCGCCGTCGTAGTCATCCTCGATGATCCAGCCACCCGTGCGCTCGGCCCAGGCGAGCAATTCCAGGCGCCGCGCCAGGCTCATCACCACCCCCAACGGATACTGATGGGACGGGGTGACGTAAGCCACACGGCAGCCCTGCAGGGTGTTGAGCACCTGGCAATCAATGCCCTCGCCATCCACCGGCACGCCGTGCAACTTTCCGCCCGCCAGGGCGAACGCATGCCCGGCTGCGCGATAGCCAGGGTTTTCCACCGCCACGCCGTCACCGCGCTCTACCAGCAACTGTGCACAAAGGCTGATCGCCTGCTGCGCGCCACTGGTGATCACTATTTGTTCAGCCGTGCACTGCATGCCCCGTGAGCTACGCAGGTAGGCGGCGATCAAACCGCGCAGGCGACCGTCGCCAGCCGGGTCGCCGTAACAGAGTTGTTCCAGGTCCGGCTTGCGCCAAAACGCCCCGTTCAGCTTGGCCCATACCTCAAATGGGAATAGATCGAACGCCGGTACGCCTACCCGAAATGCCCGTGGCGGTCCCGCAGGAGGTTGGGGCAGATGATTGGTTTTTATCTGCGCCAAGCCCCCGCTGTGGATAACTTCACTGTCCAGATCTTGGGGTAAGTTGGCCCATTTTGTGGATAAAGCTGGGGATAAGCCTGTCGATAACCCTGTGGATACTTTTGTGGATAGTTTTTTAGCCGTGGGCAATTGGGCTACGTAAGTGCCGTCACCGACCCGACTCTCAATAAACCCCTCCGCATACAACTGGTCATAGGCGCGCACCACGCTGTTACGGGAAATCGACAATGCTGCCGCCAAGTCACGGGTAGCCGGCAAGCGCGTGCCGCTGACCAGCCGCCCGTCCAGCACGCGCTGGCGCAGGGCTTCATACAGTTGACGCGTCAGCCCTTGGCGGCGGTCCAACTCAATACCGGCGGGGTTGAATGACAAGGGCGGTGAGACAGGCGACATATTGGACCTATGAAATGGCTGCCAGATGGATCTTTAAACCAGCCATTAGCCTGCCTAGGATGCAAGCATTCGCCAAGGAATATTTGCATGTACACACCGCGCGCCTTTGCCCTCGATGATTTGCCCGAAATCCAGCAACTGATCCAGCACACTCGCCTGGCACAGATAGTGACCTTTGGTGAGCAAGGCTTGCTGGCCAGCCACCTACCGCTGTTGCTTAACCCCGATGAGGGCGCGAACGGCACGCTGTACGGGCACCTGGCCAAAGCCAATCCTCAGTGGAAGGATTTGCAGAACGGTAGCGAAGCCCTGGTCATTTTTGCCGGTGCCGAGGCCTATATCAGCCCGGCGTTTTATCCGGCCAAGGCCGAGCACGGCAAAGTGGTGCCCACCTGGAACTACATCGCGGTGCACGCCTATGGCACGCCTGAGGTGTTCAGCGACGCCGAGCGCTTGCTCAGCGTGGTCACGGCGCTGACGGATCGCCATGAATCAGGCCGCGCCCAACCCTGGAAAGTCAGCGACGCCCCGGCCGACTACATTGACGGCATGCTCAAGGCCATCGTTGGCTTCGCCCTGCCGGTGGAGCGCCTGATCGGCAAACGCAAACTCAGCCAGAACCGCAGCCCGGCCGACATGGCCGGCGTGCGCGAAGGCCTGGCTGCCAGTGCGGACGTGCGCGACCAGACCCTCGCCCGCTTTATTCCCCAAGGAGCTTCAGAATGAGCCCGATCGACATCCGCCCCGTCACCGCCCCCGACCACGCCGCGTGGTTGCCGTTGTGGCAGGCATATTTGACGTTCTACAACACCGAACTGCCGGACGCTGTAAGCCAAAGCACCTGGCAACGCCTGATCGACGCCAACGAGCCGACCCATTCGGCGCTGGCCTGGCAGGATGGCAAGGCAGTGGGCATGGTCAACTTCATCTACCATCGCTCCAATTGGAGCATCGAAAATTCCTGCTACCTGCAGGATCTGCTGGTGGACCCGGCCCAACGCGGCACCGGTGTCGGCCGCAAGCTGATCGAATTCGTCTACGCCACCGCCAAGGCCGATGGATGTGCCAAGGTGCACTGGCTGACTCACGAAACCAACGCCACCGCAATCCAGCTGTACGAACGCATCGCCGAACGCCCGGGTTTCATCCAATTTCGCAAAGGCCTTTAAGGAGCGCAGCATGTCCACTTCCCTCACTGACTGGAAAGGCGTCCCGGCGCCGACCGTGCAACTGCTTGAAGGGCGTTTTATCCGCCTGGAAAAACTCGACCTCACGCGCCATGGCGATGATTTATTTCAAGCGCTGCAAGGTCCCGATGCCGACCCGAAACTCTGGGATTACCTGCCCTACGGCCCTTTCGCGGAGCGCAGCGCCTTCAATGACTGGCTGAATAATCACGCGGCCCACAAAGACCCGTATTTTTTCAGCGTGATCGATCGCTCAACGGGCCAAGTGCAGGGCATCCTCAGCCTGATGTCCATCGTCCCCGAGCACGGTCGCATCGAAATCGGCCACGTCACCTTTGGCGCGCCGATGCAGCGCTCGCCCAAGAGCACCGAGGCGGTATACCTGCTGGCCAAATACGCGTTCGACCAAGGCAACCGCCGCCTGGAGTGGAAGTGCAACAACGCCAATGGCCGTTCCAAATACGCTGCCGAGCGATTGGGGTTCAGCTTCGAGGGCGTGTTCCGCCAGCACACAGTGGTGAAAGGCAAGAACCGGGATACCGCGTGGTACTCGATCATCGATTCGGAGTGGCCGAAGATTGAGGCGGGTTTTGAGGAGTGGTTGTCGCAGGCCAATCAGAGCGGTGACGGACAAGTGAAAAGCCTGGCGCAGTGCCGCGCCTGATGACGTAGAGGATTGTTCCCACAGGGGTGGGAACAGTCGCGTCAAAGATCGCGCCGAACCTTCACCACGCCCATCCTCAACCCGAACGGCCTGAACACCGCATTCAGCGACTTCAGGGTCTGATTGCCCTCGCCATGCTCGATATGCACCAAGGTCCGCACCGAGATTTTGCACATCCTGGCAAATTGGCTTTGGTGCAGGCCAGTGACTTCGGTGCGCAGACGGCGTACGGCGTCGCCTATTTCAAGCGAACCATTGGTTAGGCCTTGTTCAATACTCTCAATGACGCGCGCCCGCTGATCAATCGAAAGGCTCATCTCAACCCCCAGGTTTTCAAGCGCTGATCAAGGTCACGCAAGCCAATTTGTGGATGGTTCAAGGTGACTTCCGGTAGACCGCTGGCAACCAGGATGTCGGGTAGGGCTCTTAGGTGTTCTGCATCTTGGCGCAGGCGGTGAAAGGCCAGTGCAGGATCGACAAACTGCGAAAGCGCATCACAAACGCCACGCCAATCAACGTCACCTGCCAGCTCCAATGAACGTGGCCATTTAGTCGAGCGGCTAATACCTGCGTCATCCATGACCATGGGCGCCAGGTCGTAAATCGGAGCCAGACGCAGGCTGTCATCACCACGGATAATTGAGATATTTCGCCCGTGATTGTCTGAATTGCCCAAAATTTTGTTGAGTAAATCACGACGTAAGTACTCGGCCACGAGGTCAGTCACTTGCTCACCTTGACCCGCTGCGCGCCAAAACCCGATCAGCATTTGCAGCACATTCATATGGCTCATGCCGGCGACGTCAACCGCTATACCCGACAATGAAAATATCGACTCGACCGCAAGGCGCTCGACGCCTTGGGCGCCGACACTGCGATCGAATCGATGCATCCATAAGCTCGGTTTAATCCCGTCAGCGTCCTCAAGTGTCAGGCCCTCGGCCGCGACGGTATCAATTCCAAGCGCCTGAATGGCCTTGTAATAGTGGTACTCACTTCGAAGGATGTCTTGGTCGCTTTGCAAACCCTTGTTTCGGGAAAATTTGACAAACCAGTGCTGGCTCACCTGCTCATCGGCCAGCACGGCATCGGGATACAGCAGTCCTTCACTGCTTTGCGCGAGCAATAATTTAGGCGCTTCCCCCCCCGCGCCGGTGGCACCGCCAATCGCGGCGCCCTCCTCGTAAGCGTACTCAAGAAAGCGATTGTCGCGCCCCACTACCTCCTTTCGCTCGAACCCTATCGCTCGCCGCCCACTTTCTGTCTGGAGGGCTTCCTTGACACGCATATGGCCAACAGGCGCGGGTGTACTGCGCGCCAGCAGAAATAGATCCTCTCTGATTCCGGCAGGTTTATCCTGTCCAATTCGCGCCATAAGAAAGCGCTTTGCATCGCCAGCGGGTGCGATGTCATACAGAAAGGCAGGCGCTTGTTTTAGCGCTCCCTGCTCCCAGTTCAACGGCACTCTTGCACTGACCGCCTTGGCAAACAGGGTTTCAATCTGCTCGTAATGGCTGACCAAATAGTCAGACTCATAGCCAAAACGACACGGGCTGTCGAAGCCTTTTTGCGGCTCGGCAAAATCCAAGGTCATCGCATCCTGCCAACGGCCCGTTTCAAAAACCTGGAGGGTAAGCCTGAGAGGAGTGTCTATCGGCAATTTAATGCACCTGAAAGTTAAGAGTCGCCATTTAAACTGCAATATAGTGCATAAAATTAAAGAGCGTCGCCTAAAAAGCGCAATAAAATGCAAACCCATCAACCGCTAAGCTCAGAGCGGCCAATGGCAGATGCGTTTTTAATCGCGCCGCACTAGAGACAACTCCCGCAAACCAGAGGTCGGTAGCCTGACAGTTATCGCCTCGCCATCTCGCTAAATTCCCGGCCTCATTCATCAGAGGTTGGGAATTCATGCCCTTTACACAGCACAAACTTGCATTTGTCATCGCCCTCGCCCTCAGCGCCGCCAGCCTTCAATCCGCGCAAGCGCGAGGCGATATCGGATATAACCCATACGCGTTTCAACCCTACGATGCGCTGCCGGATGAGTGGTATGACGAATCCGAAATCGAAGCCGCCCCACTCGATAGCTACCTCACCCAGAGAGCCACCTCGCACAATGGCTTGCAAGTGGCCAAGGTGCTGGAGCCTGCGCTGACTCGTTTACTGGAGTCCGAGGAGCTGACCTCCGAGCAAATCAAAGCCCTGGAAAAATTTGGCGATGGGCTGGAAAAGCAACCCGGCGGGATCGGCGCAAGCCTTGAGCAATTGGCCGGTAGCCAGAACGCCAACCTCGCTGGTGCAACGCAAAACACCATGCAGCAACTGAGTAACCAATTGCTCTCGACGCTACGCACGCTGCCCGCTGACGACAACGGTCACTTCTGGGTGCAGGGCGTGGGCAACGGCGGCAGCCTCGACAAACACGGCGGCAGCGCCGGCCTGAAACACGATACCCACGGTCTGTTGTTGGGTGCCGACTGGGCACTGGATCATGCTTGGCGGGTTGGGGTCATGGGCGCCAAATCCAGCAGCAATCTCAATGCACAACGCTTCTCCGCCGACCTGGACAGCTGGCACCTGGGGGGTTATGCCGTGCGTACGGACGGGCCACTGGCCCTGCGTCTGGGAGCGATCTACAGCGACCATGCCGGCCGGAACAAACGTAACGTCAACCTGCTCGACTACAAGGAGCAGCTAAAGGGCAGCTACAACGCTCAAAGCCAAACCCTGTTCTCCGAGCTGGGCTATCAACTAGGCAGTGCCGATGTCAGCGTCGAACCCTTCGCCGGCCTCGGCTTCCAGCGCTACCACCGCGACAGTTTCAAAGAAACGGGTGGCCTGACCGCGCTGAACGTCGGCGCACAAACCCAGCAAAACCTCAGCAGCACCTTTGGCCTGCGCCTGGCGACGGTATATCGATTCGATAACCAGATCAGCCTCACGCCCCACCTCAGCACTGGCTGGAAACACCTCTACGGCGACGTCGACAGCCAGGTCCGTCAATCCTACCGCGCCCTGCCAGGGCTGGTTGACGGCTTCACGGTCAATGGCACCTCGCTGGACCGCAATACCCTGGACCTGCAAGCCGGCCTGGACCTCGCGTTGTCGACACACCACACCCTCGGCCTGGCCTACAGCGCCCAGGCGGGTACAAACAGCCGAAACCAAGGCCTGGCGGGCGCCTGGAAGATGAGCTTCTAACCACCAAATGACGGGCGAAAAAAAGGGGGGCACCCGCCCCCCCGAGGATTAAACGTTAGTCTCGAAGGCTGTTATCAGCCTTCGATTTCAATCAGGATTTCGCCAGGGTTTACCCGGTCGCCCTTGGCCACGTGAACGGCGGTCACCTTGCCGGCAATCGCTGCCTGCACTTCGGTTTCCATCTTCATGGCTTCGGTAATCAATACGGCCTGGCCGGCCTTGACCACGTCACCTTCCTTGACCAGCACATCGACGATGTTGCCCGGCATCGCGGTGCTGACATGCCCCGGCTCGGTGGCGTGCTTGCGCTTGCTGCCGCCGCTGCTGACAAACTCGTTGAGCGGTTCGAACACCACTTCTTCCGGCATGCCATCGATGGACAGGTAGAAGTGACGCTTGCCTTCGGCCTTCACGCCGACGCCGGTGATGTCGACACGGTAGCTTTCGCCGTGCACGTCGATGACGAACTCGGTCGGTACACCCTCGCCACCAGCACGCGCCACACCACCCGCTTCAGGAATCGGCAGCAGCACTTCCGGCGCCAGGGTGCCGGCATCGCGCTCTTCAAGGAACTTGCGCCCGATGTCCGGGAACATGGCGTAGGTCAGCACATCTTCTTCGGACTTGGCCAACGCGCCGATCTCGCCGCGCAGCTTGGTCATTTCCGGCTTGAGCAGGTCGGCCGGGCGTACGTCGATCACTTCTTCGCTGCCGATGGCCTGGCGACGCAGCTTCTCGTTCACGGTGCCCGGCGCCTTGCCGTAGCCGCCTTGAAGGTACAGCTTCACTTCGTTGGTGATGGTCTTGTAGCGCTCGCCGGCCAGCACGTTGAAAAAGGCCTGGGTACCGACGATCTGCGACGTCGGGGTCACCAGCGGCGGGAAACCAAGGTCTTCACGCACGCGCGGAATCTCGGCCAGCACTTCACCCATGCGGTTGAGGGCGCCCTGCTCTTTCAACTGGTTGGCCAGGTTGGAAATCATCCCGCCCGGCACTTGGTTGACTTGCACGCGGGTATCGACGGCGGTGAATTCGCTTTCGAACTGGTGGTACTTCTTGCGCACGGCGTAGAAGTACAGACCGATCTCTTGCAGCAGTTCCAGGCTCAGGCCGGTGTCGAACTCACTGCCTTTAAGGGCGGCGACCATCGACTCGGTACCCGGGTGGCTGGTGCCCCAGGCGAAGCTGGAGATGGCCGTGTCGATATGGTCGGCACCGTTTTCGATGGCCTTGAGTTGGCACATCGCAGCCAGGCCGGCGGTGTCGTGGGAGTGGATGAACACCGGCAGGCTTTGCTCGGCTTTGAGCGCCTTGACCAGTTCGCCGGTGGCGTACGGGGTCAGCAGGCCGGCCATGTCCTTGATCGCGATCGAGTCGCACCCCATGGATTCCAGCTGCTTGGCCTGGGCCACGAAGGCCTCGACGGTGTGCACCGGGCTGGTGGTGTAGGCGATAGTGCCCTGGGCATGTTTGCCAGCGGCTTTTACCGCTTCGATGGCCACGCGCAGGTTACGCACGTCGTTCATGGCATCGAAAATACGGAAGACATCGATACCGTTGACGGCAGCCTTGGCCACGAACGCCTTGACCACGTCATCACTGTAATGGCGGTAGCCCAGCAGGTTCTGACCGCGCAACAGCATCTGCAAGCGGGTGTTGGGCAACGCCGCGCGCAGTTTGCGCAGGCGCTCCCACGGGTCTTCTTTCAGGAAGCGCACGCAAGCGTCGAAGGTCGCGCCGCCCCAGACTTCCAGGGACCAGTAGCCGACTTTGTCGAGCTTGTCGCAGATCGGCAGCATGTCGTCGGTGCGCATGCGGGTCGCCAGCAACGATTGGTGGGCGTCGCGCAGGATGGTGTCGGTTACGAAGATCTTTTTGCTCATTGTTATATTCCTCACAGGCCTGCGTGGGCGGCGATGGCGGCGGCGATGGCCAGGGCCAGCTCTTCGGGTTTGCGCTTGATCGAGTAGTTGGTCAGCTCAGGATGGCTTTCCACAAAGCTGGTGTTGAACTGGCCACTGCGGAATTCCGGATTGCGCAGGATTTCCTGGTAGTAGGCGGCAGTGGTCTTCACGCCTTGCAGGCGCATGTCATCCAGGGCACGCAGGCCGCGGTCCATGGCTTCTTCCCAGGTCAACGCCCACACCACCAGTTTCAGGCACATGGAGTCGTAGAACGGCGGAATGGTGTAGCCGGTATAGATCGCCGTATCGGTGCGCACGCCGGGGCCGCCGGGTGCGTAGTAACGGGTGATCTTGCCGAAGCTGGGCAGGAAGTTGTTCTTCGGGTCTTCGGCGTTGATGCGGAACTGCAACGCGAAACCACGGTGCTGGATGTCTTCCTGTTTCACCGACAGCGGCAGGCCGGACGCAATGCGGATCTGCTCGCGGACGATATCAATGCCGGTGATTTCTTCGGTGATGGTGTGTTCCACCTGCACCCGGGTGTTCATCTCCATGAAGTACACCTCGCCCTCGGCGAGCAGGAACTCCACGGTGCCGGCGTTCTCGTAGCCCACGGCCTTAGCCGCACGCACCGACAGGTCGCCGATGTAGGCGCGCTGTTCAGGCGTCAATTGCGGGCTTGGGGCGATTTCAATGAGCTTCTGGTTGCGGCGCTGAATCGAGCAATCGCGCTCGAACAGGTGCACCACATTGCCAAAGCTGTCACCGAGGATCTGCGCCTCGATGTGCTTGGGATTGACGATGCATTTTTCCAGGAACACTTCCGCCGAACCGAACGCCTTGGTGGCCTCGGAAATCACACGGGGGAAGGCTTGTTCGAGTTCTTCACGGCTGTTGCAGCGACGGATACCGCGACCACCACCACCAGAAGTGGCCTTGAGCATTACCGGGTAACCAATGCGGTCACCTTCGGTCAGGGCTTCGTGGATATCCGCGACGTTGCCTTCGGTGCCCGGCGTGACCGGCACACCGGCCTTGATCATGCTGCGACGTGCTTCGGTCTTGTCGCCCATGCGGCGAATGACTTCGGCCGACGGACCAATGAATTTGATACCACGTTCGGCGCAGATGTCCGCCAGTTCAGCGTTTTCCGACAGGAAGCCGTAGCCAGGGTGCAACGCATCGCAACCGGTTTCCACGGCCAGGTTCACCAGCTTGCGCGGGTTCAGGTAGCCGGCCAGCGGCTCGGCACCAATGCTGTGGGCTTCGTCGGCACGCTTGACGTGCAACGCATGGCGGTCGGCGTCGGAATAGACCGCGACCGAGCGAATGCCCATCTCGGCGCAGGCACGCACGATTCGTACGGCAATTTCACCACGGTTGGCGATCAGGATCTTTTTTATCACTTGGAAATTCCCTTGAGCCGATTGCTGCGTTCTTCGACCCGCTGAAGCCGGGTCGGCGCGTGACCAAATGTTTCATGACAGTCGCAAGACACACACTAAGCCCGCAGAGGGATTAACAAAAATCAATAATTATTGGGTTGCTCATAAGTAAAGACTTATAGTTGGCCAGACGGCCTTGGGCGAAAGGATTTAGATAATGCGTAAGTCATTGATGCGTATGACATTGCGTCAATTGCAGATCTTCAATGAAGTGTGTGATTTGCGCTCCTACAGCCGCGCGGCCGAGGAAATGTCCCTCACACAGCCTGCCGTTAGCCTACAAATTCGCCAGTTAGAAGAGCTGATCGGCCAGCCGCTGTTCGATTACGTCGGCAAAAAGCTCTACATGACCGAAGCCGCCGAAGCCCTGCAGCGTGCCAGCCGCGACATTTTCGGGCGCCTGGAAAATCTCGACATGCAGCTCTCGGACATGCAGGGCTCGCTGCAAGGCCAGTTGAAACTGGCGATTGAATCCAGCGCCAAGTACTTCGTGCCGCACCTGTTTGCCGCCTTCAAGCGCCAGCATCCAGAGGTGCAGTTGCACCTCACGGTGGTCAACCGCGCCCAGGTGATCCGCCGGCTTTCGGACAACCGCGACGACTTGGTAATCATGTCCATGGTGCCTCAGGACATGGGCCTGGAATTCCTGCCGTTCCTCAACAACCCGATCGTCGCCGTGGCGCCGCTCGACCATCCCTTGAGCCTGCAAGGCCCGCTGCGCCTGCAGGACCTGGAGCCCTACACGCTGCTGCTGCGAGAACCGGGCTCCGGCACGCGGCTGGCCTGCGAGGAGTACTTCAAGGAAAAACGCGTGCACTTCACCCAGACGGTGGAAGTGGCCTCGGCCGAGGCGCAACGCGAATGCGTATGTGCCGGGCTGGGCGTGGCGTTACTGACGCGCCATGCGGTCAATATGGAACTGGCCACCGGCGGGCTCAAAGAGCTGCCGGTGGAAGAACTGCCGCTGTACCGCAGTTGGTGCCTGGTGCAGGCCAAGGCCAAGCGCCTGTCACCGGTGGCCCATGCGTTCCTGGGCTTTATCCGTAGCGAGCGGGTGCAGATCAGCGCGCTGGCTGAGCGCTTCGCTGGGCAGCCGCGGGTGCCTGCCAGTGGAGTTCCGGGTAATCCGTGATGCTCTGGAGCAGCTGGCGCGCCTCACAACGGTCTTCGATTGCGCGACGGAACGCCATGCGGCGCTGGTCTTCCTGCTGACGACGGGTTTTGACGGAGCTGCTGCTTTCTTCGTAGTGCCGGGCCATTTGGAGTCTCCCAATGCGAGTACGGGGAGTTCAGGATGGCCTTGGGGAGTTACGGTTTGGCGGCACACGCATGACAAGACGATGAACATTCCTGATCTGTAGGAAATCCAAATGTGGGAGGGGGCTTGCCCCCGATAGCAGTGGGCCAGCCAATGCATTTGGTGACTGATACACCGCAATCGGGGGCAAGCCCCCTCCCACATTTTGATCTCAGGTCAATCGTCGAGGGCTTTGACGGATTTCGGTGACAGGCGAAGGCTGCGCAGACTGCGCTTCACACTCTTGAGGTGGTTGACCAGGCTCGGCCCACGCGCCATGGCCACACCCATCGCCAGCACGTCGATCACCACCAGATGGGCGATGCGCGAGGTCAGCGGCGTATAGATTTCGGTGTCTTCATGCACATCGATCGCCAGGTTGACCGTGGACAGTTCCGCCAACGGCGTCTGGCTTGGGCACAGGGTGATCAGCGAAGCGCCGCTTTCACGCACCAGGTTGGCGGTGATCAGCAAGTCTTTGGAGCGGCCCGACTGGGAGATGCAGATGGCCACGTCGGTGGGCTTCAAGGTCACCGCTGACATGGCCTGCATGTGCGGGTCACTGTAGGCCGCTGCGGTGAGCAACAGGCGGAAGAATTTGTGCTGGGCATCGGCAGCCACCGCGCCAGAAGCACCGAAGCCATAGAACTCGACGCGCTGGGCCTGGGACATGGCCGTCACGGCCTTTTGCAACTCCACCGGGTCGAGCTTTTCGCGCACTTCCATCAGGGTGTGCAGGGTGGTGTCGAAGATCTTCAGGCTGTAGTCAGCGACAGAATCGTCTTCATGAATCGCAAATTGCCCGAAGCTCGCACCGGCGGCCAGGCTTTGGGCCAGCTTGAGTTTCAAGTCCTGGAACCCGGAGCAACCGATGGCGCGGCAGAAGCGCACGATGGTCGGCTCGCTGATGCCCACGCTGTGGGCCAGGTCGGCCATGGAACTGTGCATCACAGCCGCAGGGTCAAGCAGCACGTGATCGGCAACCTTGAGTTCCGATTTGCGTAACAGGTGGCGCGACTGGGCGATATGTTGCAACAGGTTCAAAGGGCAGGACTCTTGTTATGGGCAGGGCCAAGGATGTAGCAAGCTTGTAGTTATACTACAAGAATTGCCGTTTTGCCCGTCCGACGCATCACTAAATCGCCCTGCCCGCCTTTGAATCTAAGGGCGGCGTAGTTGTAGCCACAGGAGCGGCCTCGGCATCACTGAGGAAATTCTGCATTTTTCCGTAACAAATCTGCCAGCCCTTCTGCCTCCATCGGCCGGCTGATCAAATAGCCCTGCACTTCGTCACAACGTTCCCCGCGCAGGAAATCCAGTTGTTGCTGGTCTTCCACACCCTCGGCCACCACCTTGAGCGCCAGCCCGTGGGCCATGGCGATGATTGCCCGGGTGATAGCGGCATCTTCACGCCCCTGGCCAAGCCCCCGGATGAAGGTCTGGTCGATCTTCACGTAGTCCACAGGGATGCGCTTGAGGTAGCTGAGGGACGAATAACCGGTGCCAAAATCATCGATCGCCAGCTTCACCCCCAGGTCGCGCAGTTGCTGGAAGGTAGCGATGATATGTTCGACGCTGTCGAGCAACTGGCTTTCGGTCAGCTCCAGTTCGAGGTATTGCGGGTCCAGGCCGGTTTCTTCGAGCACCTGGCGCACCAGGCTGACCAACTTGCCCTGGCGCAGTTGGTGCACCGAGAGGTTCACCGACACCCGGATCGGCGCCAGCCCCTGACGCTGCCATTCACACGCCTGCCAGCAGGCCTGGCGCAGCACGAACTCACCCAGCGGCACGATCAGGCCGGTCTCTTCGGCCAGGCCGATAAAATCCCCCGGCGGCACCATGCCCCACTGCGGATGCTCCCAGCGAATCAGCGCTTCAGCCGCATTCAGCTTGCCGGTGGCCAGACACAGTTTCGGTTGATAGAACACCGAGAGTTGGCGCTCTTCGATGGCTTTGCGCAGATGGTTTTCCAGCTGCAAGCGCTCCAGGGTGCTGGCTTGCAGGCTGTCGGTGTAGAACTGGAAGTTGTTACCGCCCAAGTGTTTGGCGTGCTGCATCGCCATGTTCGACTGGCTGACCAGTGCGGAAATTTCCCGTGCGTTGTCTGGCAACAGGCTGACGCCCATCGAAGCACTGACCACCAGCTCATGCCCTTCCACCGTCACCGGCACGCGCAATTTGGCCAGCAGCCGCGTGGCGACTCGCGCCAGGCTCGACAGGTTGCCGTAGGCGTCGAACAACACCGCGAATTCGTCCCCGGACAGGCGGGCAATGGTGTCGGCCTCCGGCAAGGCGTTGATCAGGCGGCGCGCCATTTTCTGCAGCAATTGGTCGGCGACTTCATGACCGAGGCTGTCGTTAAGCAGTTTGAACCGGTCCAGGTTGATGTGCAGCAACGCCAAACTGCGCCCGCCCTGGCGTACACGCTGGTGAGCCTCGCGCAGCCGTTCGCGGAACAGCGAGCGGTTGGCCAGGCCGGTCAACTCGTCGTAATGGGTGAGGTAGCGCATGCGCTCTTCGGACTCACGCCGTGCTGACAGATCGGCGAAAAAGCCCACGATGTGACTGACTTTTCCACGAATATCGCGCACCACGTTCAGTTGCAGCCACTGTGGGTAAAGCTCGCCGTTCTTGCGCGTCTCCACTAGTTCGCCCTGCCATGTGCCGTGGCTGAGTAACGCCTGGCGGATCGCCGGGAAGTGGCGACGGGCATCACGACTGCTGGGTAGCTCAACCACGTTGCGACCGAGCATGTCGTCGATGTCAAAGCCGGTGACTCGGCTAAAGGCCTGGTTGACGGCAATCAGCTTGTACTCCGGATCAAGGATCACGATGCCTTCGCTGGCCGCTTCAAATACGGTCGACGCCAGGCGCTGCTGTTCTTCCAGGACTTTGCCGGCGCTGATATCGCGGCGGGTACCCAGCATGCGCGTGACCCGACCACCGGGCGTGCGCTCCACGGCGCGGCCACGGTCTTCGATCCATACCCAGTGGCCGTCGCCGTGGCGCACACGGTATTCCACCTGATAGTCCTCGCTGCGGCCCTTGAGGTGCTCCACCAGGGCACGCTTGAGCAGCGGCAAGTCTTCGGGGTGCAGGCGCGGCTTGAGGTGGCTGAGCATCGCCGTGACGTACTCCGGCTCCAGGCCGAACAGTTCCTTGAGCTGGGTGTGGTGGACTTCGTCGGTTTGCAGGTTCCAGTCCCACAGGCCCAGCTCACTGGCCTGCAGGGCCATGGCCAGGCGCGCCTCGCTTTTATTCAAGGCCAGGCTGGCGGCGTCCAGCTCCTGGCTGCGCTGTGCCACGCGGTCCTGCAGGCCGATCTGGGCTTCGCGCAGTTCTTGCTCGACCTGGCGACGCTGTTCGACTTCGCGCACCAGCTCCTGATTGAGTTGTTCGCTGCGCTGCTGCGCCTGTTGCAGGTGCTCGATCAGCGCCTGGTTCTGGAAGCGTCGCAACAGCCCGCGCTGGATCAGGCGGTTGACCTGCCACGCCACCAGGCTCAAGGACGCCAGCAGGATCAGGCCAAGTACGCCCCAGCCACGTTGCTGCGGGTCGCCGCTCCAGAACAGGTAAATGATGGTCGGCACCAGGCACGGCAAGGCAAACGACAAAAACGCCGGCAGGCTCACGGCGTAGGCCACGCTGGCAGACAGTGTCGCCGCGCCGATCAGGCCGAACACCCAGGCCTGTTGCATAAAGCTGTCGACCGGCACCAGGGCGATGGCCGCGGCGGCCAGGGTCAGGCCGCTGACCGCCGAGCCGAGCATGAACATGCGTCGCCATACGGGCTGGGCCTGGCGGCTCGGCATGGCGGAGTCAAACGCCGCCACCTGGATGACGCGCATCGCCACCAGGGCCAGCAGCCAGACCAGCCAGATGCTGTCCAGCAGGTATTGCGTGGGGTTCCAGAGCAGCCAGGCACAGACCAGGCCATTGACCAACATCAACAGGGTCGGCAGCAGCGAGCCCTGATACAGCAGGCGCGTGCGCTCGACCGCCATCTCCGTGGCGTAGTGTTTGCGAAGAACCTGCGCGGGCGCCGCCGAGGGGCCGAGCAGGTCAGTGCTGAGGGTCATAGGCAATGTTCTTATAATGGTGAGCCCGAAACGTCGACGGAGCATACACAAGCAAGCGCGTGGGCCAAACTGCTCTACGTCATAAAAACTGCACGGTCACGCGGCGCAAACTTCGGGGCCAGACGGCTTGAGCGAGACGCTGCGCGGGCTGTGGCCGTTGACCGACCGGTCATCACCCTGGCGGTTTTCCGTCGACCACCCGGCATTGGTATTTGCCCCACTCTCCCGGGGGCCATAGAATGCGCCGATGCGCGATGATCTCTCTCTTTTGCTGAACTCCCTCAACGATGCCCAACGCCAGGCCGTAGCCGCCCCCGTTGGCCGTCAGTTGGTCCTGGCCGGTGCTGGCTCCGGTAAAACCCGAGTGCTGGTGCACCGTATCGCCTGGTTGATCCAGGTCGAGAACGCGTCCCCCCATTCGATCCTGTCGGTGACCTTCACCAATAAGGCCGCTGCCGAGATGCGCCACCGCATCGAGCAACTGATGGGCATCAGCCCGGCCGGCATGTGGGTGGGCACCTTCCACGGCCTGGCACACCGCCTGTTGCGAGCGCACTGGCAGGAAGCGGGCCTGAGCCAGACCTTCCAGATTCTCGACAGCGACGACCAGCAACGCCTGGTCAAGCGGGTGATCCGCGAGTTGGGCCTGGACGAACAGCGCTGGCCGGCGCGCCAGGCACAATGGTTCATCAACGGCCAGAAAGACGAAGGCCTGCGTCCACAACATATCCAGGCCAGCGGTGATTTGTTCCTGGCCACCATGCGCAGCATTTATGAAGCCTACGAGGCGGCCTGCGTGCGCGCCGGGGTCATCGACTTCTCCGAGCTGCTGCTGCGCGCCCTCGACCTGTGGCGTGACAACCCAGGCTTGCTGGCCCATTACCAGAAGCGCTTCCGGCATATCCTGGTGGACGAGTTCCAGGACACCAACGCCGTGCAGTACGCCTGGTTGCGCCTGCTGGCCAAAGGTGGCGACAGCCTGATGGTGGTGGGCGACGACGACCAGTCGATCTACGGCTGGCGTGGCGCGAAAATCGAGAACATCTACCAGTATTCCGAAGACTTCCCGGACGCGGTCACCATCCGCCTGGAGCAGAACTACCGCTCCACCGCCGGGATCCTCAAGGCAGCCAACGCCTTGATCGCCAACAACACCGGGCGTCTTGGCAAAGAGCTGTGGACCGACGGCGGCGAAGGCGAAGCGATCAACCTGTACGCCGCGTTCAACGAGCATGATGAGGCGCGCTACGTGGTGGAAACCATCGAGAGCGCGCTGAAAACCGGCCTGGCACGCAGCGACATCGCCATCCTGTACCGCTCCAACGCCCAATCGCGGGTATTGGAAGAAGCCTTGCTGCGCGAACGTATCCCTTACCGCATCTATGGTGGCCAGCGCTTCTTCGAGCGTGCCGAAATCAAGAACGCCATGGCTTACCTGCGCCTGCTGGAAGGCCGTGGCAACGATGCGGCGCTGGAGCGGGTGATCAACATCCCGGCCCGCGGCATCGGCGAAAAAACCGTCGAAGCCATTCGCGACCACGCGCGCCATGCCGATGTGTCGATGTGGGAAGCCATGCGCTTGCTGATCGCCAATAAAGGCCTGACCGGTCGTGCTGCCGGGGCGTTGGGCGTGTTTGTCGAGCTGATCGAGAACCTCGCCGCCAAGTGCGCGGAAATGCCCCTGCACCTGATGACCCAGACCGTGATCGAACAGTCAGGGTTGATCGCCTACCACGAAGCGGAAAAAGGCGAGAAAGGCCAGGCCCGGGTAGAAAACCTTGAGGAACTGGTCAGCGCCGCCCGTGCGTTCGAAAACACCGACGAAGACGAAGAGCTGACCCCGCTCGCCGCGTTCCTCGGCCACGCCTCGCTGGAAGCCGGCGATACCCAGGCCGATGAACATGAAGACAGCATCCAGCTGATGACTTTGCACAGCGCCAAGGGCCTGGAATTCCTGTACGTGTTCCTGGTGGGCATGGAAGAAGGCCTGTTCCCCCACAAGATGAGCCTGGAAGAGCCCGGCCGACTTGAGGAAGAGCGCCGCCTGGCCTATGTGGGCATCACCCGGGCGATGCAGAACCTGGTGATGACCTACGCCGAAACCCGACGCCTCTACGGCAGCGAGACCTACAACAAGGTGTCGCGCTTCGTACGTGAAGTGCCGAAGGGGCTGATCCAGGAAGTGCGCCTGTCCAATAGCGTCAGCCGCCCGTTCGGCGGGGGCCAGCAGCAGAACTCCAGCAGCATGTTTGCCGGTTCCGAGATTCCGGAAACGCAGTTCAGCCTTGGCCAGCAGGTCAGGCATTCGGTGTTCGGCGAAGGCGTGATCCTCAACTTCGAAGGTGCCGGCGCCCAGGCACGGGTGCAGGTGAACTTCACCGAAGGCAGCAAGTGGCTGATGATGGGCTACGCGAAGCTCGAAGCCATCTGAGACCTTCCCTTTGTAGGAGCGAGCTTGCTCGCGAAGATCGTCAACGATAATGCGGGCATTCTGGATGAACGCGTTGCCTGAGCGTTTTTCGCGAGCAAGCTCGCTCCTACAGAGGGCGTGTGGACATGAAGATGGTTGGCCCATCCCTTGTTTTTCATCCGCTCGGGCCAATATCTGTAATTAGTCCTACAGACCCTTCGGAATAGGTCTTACGCAAAAGCCCGAAACATTATGCCGCTAGCCACTGTCACTACACCTGTGCAACATGGCGCGCGTGCAATCCACAAATGGGAATTCCCTTTATGAAACGTTTTCTTAGCATCGCCATGGCGTTGTGCATCGGCCTGACGATGAGCCTCGACGCCAACGCCAAGCGCTTTGGTGGCGGCAAAAGCATGGGCTCGGCACCGACTCACCAGACCAGCCAAATGGCTCCATCCGCCGGTGCCGGCGGTGCTGCGGCTACCGCAGGCGCAGCCGGTGCTGCAGGCGCCGCTGCCAAGGCTGGCGGTGCTTCGCGCTGGTTGGGCCCGCTGGCCGGTATCGCCGCCGGTGGCCTGCTCGCTTCCATGTTCATGGGCGGCGGCTTCCAGGGCATGCAGATCTTCGACATCCTGATCATGGCGGTCATCGCCTTCCTGGTCTTCCGTTTTATCGCCGCCCGTCGCCGCAAGCAGCAGGAGCACCTGGCTCCAGCCGGCGCGCCGATGCAGCGTGAAGTGTTCGAGCAGAAACCCGCCATGGGTTCGATCTTCGGTGGTTCGCCAGCCCCTGCTGCAGCCCGCCCGGTGATCAACGCACCGGCCTGGTTCAACGAAGAGCGTTTCGTCGAAGCGGCCCGCAGCCACTTCCAGTCCCTGCAGCAACACTGGGACGCCAACGAAATGGACAAGATCTCCGAGTTCGTGACCCCGCAACTGCTGGAGTTCCTCAAGCGCGAACGCGCCGACCTGGGCGACGGCTTCCAGTCGACCTACATCGACGACCTGCGCGTACAGCTGGAAGGTGTGGATGATCGCGCCGACAAGACCATCGCCACCCTGACCTTCAGCGGTGTGTCGAAGACCTCGCGTTTCGACCAGGGCGAAGTGTTCAGCGAAAGCTGGAACATGGAACGTGCCCAAGGTGACAACCAGCCTTGGCTGGTCGCCGGTATCCGCCAGAACGGCTGATCCCTGCACGCCTGGCAAGCAGATACAAAAAACCCCGGACCTGTCCGGGGTTTTCTATTTCACGGTTGCACTTATAGCGAGCTACTGTATAAAACGCCCCTATAAACCGCGCCATCTAGCACGAGGATCCCGGCCGTGGAAGAAATCATCGAACAATTGCGTGAAGCCAACGAACCGGTCCCGGTTCCTCTGGAGCTGCCTGACGAAGATTTACTGGTGGAGATCGAGGAACAATTGTTCATCGACATCCCGTTTGTCTTCCGTGAATTCCTGCTGACCGTCAGTGACGTGGTGTACGGCAGCCTGGAGCCGGTGACCGTCACCGACCCGCAGTCCCACACCTACCTGCCGGACGTGGCCGCCAACGCCTGGGACGCCGGTGTTGATCGCAGCCTGATCCCGATCTGCCAGGATGGCGACGATTACTACTGCGTCGAAGAAGACGGCACCGTGGTGCTGTGGTCTGGCGAAGAAGAAATCGTTACCGAAGAAACCTGGGAATCGGTGTGGCACTGGGCGCGGGATGTCTGGCTGGAAAGCTGAGCCCTGCACCCATGGTGACCGGCTTGCTGTGGTGATCGGGCTTAGCGTGGTGAGCGGGCTTGCCCCGCGCTGGGCTGCGTAGCGGCCCCATGCCTCCCCTCGCAAAACCTGAAAGAACGCGTCGCCTGGACTGGGGCTGCTACGCAGCCCAGCGCGAGCAAGCTCGCTCACCACAAAAAGCTAAGTGGCCCGCTCACTCAGTGTTCGGGCGTATCCTTGTGGTTATCCAGGGTCTCCAGCAAGGCGACCTGCATCCGTGTATGCACGCGGATGAACCACCGCCAGAGCACCGCCGCCACCGCCGCCGTCACCACGGCGATCAGCACCAGCAACTTGTTGGTCGGCAGGATACTGGCCGACAAGGCTGCCAATAGCAGGAAAATCACCAGCAGCGAGAGGATCGGGATCAGTTCCGCGATCACCCGCCGCACGCGCTGGGTATGCCGCCCGGCCATTTCCGGCTTCACGCTCATCTCCGCCAGCAACATCGACAGCGCCTTGAGCTTGCGGTACGCCGCGATCAGGAATGGCAGCGACAACAGCAACGCCCCGCCCCAGATCAGCGCCTTCTGCCAGCTTGGATCGCTGATCCAGCCTTCCAGATACCCACCAATGCGCGCCGCGAAAAAGCTGCCGGCAAAGAAGATCGCCACCACCAGCGCCAAGTTGACCCCGACTTGCAGGATGATCTTGCGGATCATCGACGCCAGCATGGCCCCCTCACCCTGGGGCTGAATGCTGCGCAGCCATTCACCATACAGGCCGAACACCCGGCTCAAACGCTTGGGCATGACCGCCGCGATCTTCAATGACAGCGGGTCGGCGCCACGGATCAGGTACGGCGTGAGCAGTGTGGTAATCGCCGAAACCGCCACCGCGACGGGATAGAGGAAATCACTCGTCACCTGCAACGTCATCCCCAGCGCCGCGATGATGAAGGAAAACTCACCAATTTGTGACAGCCCCATGCCCACACGCAGTGAGGTACGGCCATCATTGCCGGCGATAAACGCGCCCAGGCCGCAGGACAACATCTTGCCCAGCACCACCGCTACGGTGATCACCGCAATCGGCCAGGCATATTGCAGCAGGATCTGCGGGTCGATCATCAAGCCAATCGCCACAAAGAAGATGGCGCTGAACATGTCGCGAACCGGCTCGATCAGGCGTT
Organism: Pseudomonas sp. CHM02; assembly: GCF_000612585.1. Taxonomy (GTDB): domain Bacteria; phylum Pseudomonadota; class Gammaproteobacteria; order Pseudomonadales; family Pseudomonadaceae; genus Aquipseudomonas. The sequence goes on along the minus strand of NZ_JFCA01000002.1, from coordinate 186,317 downwards.
CGATCTTAATCAACTGACGGGATTCGGCCATGATCGCGCCGATCAGGAAGGCACCCAGCACCATGCTGTATTCCAGCTTGACCACCAGCAGGCAGAAGCCGAAGCACAGGCCCAGCACGGTGATCAGCAGCATCTCGTTGCTTTCGAACTTGGCCACGTAGGCCAGCAAACGCGGCACCAGCAAAATGCCGATGACCAACGCGACAATCATGAACAGCGAGAGCTTGCCGACCGTGGAGAAGACTTCGCCGGAGCTGACCGTGCCGCTGACCGCAATGCTCGACAGCAACGCGATGATGCCGATACCGAGGATGTCTTCCACGATCAACACGCCAAAAATCAGCTGGGCGAAGCGCTGGTTCTTCATCTTCAGGTCATTGAGCGCCTTGACGATGATGGTGGTCGAGGAGATCGCCAGGATCGCGCCGAGGAACAGCGAGTCCATGGTGTTCCAGTCGAACCAGCGGCCAATCTCGTAGCCGATCCAGATCATCAGGATGATTTCCAGGAAGGCCGCGATAAACGCCGTGGCGCCAACCTTGAACAGTTTGCGCAGGCTGAACTCCAGGCCCAGGCAGAACATCAGGAAGATCACGCCCAGCTCGGCGAGCGTCTTGATGGTGTCTTCGTCGTGGATCAGGCCGAACGGCGGGGTGTGGGGGCCGATGATGAACCCGGCGACGATGTAGCCCAGCACCACCGGCTGCTTGAGGCGGTGAAACAGGATGGTGACAACCCCTGCCACCAACATGATCACGGCCAGGTCCTGGATAAAGCTGATGGCGTGCATGGCGAGGGGCTCCTTGAGGGTACTGGCGCTTTTCCCACTTCCGCCCGCGCCCTTGAACTGTCGCAAAGTGCGGAGGGAAAAGTCTGCCTTGATCGTAAGAAATGCCCTGAGATGGGCTTTTGAAGGTTAACACCGCGACTTCCGGCAGAAAGCCGGTGCAATATATGGAAACAGATCGGTGCACGCGTGACGGCAAGCCGCCTGCCGGCGTCCCGTTATGGATGGCGCTGCAAAGATTCCAGCACCCGCAGAGGTGCCCCCCAACCAATGCCTACAACCCGTGAGTGTGCTATGGAACCCGGAAACGCCCAGCTGTCGATGACGGTATTGATGACCCCTGATATGGCCAACTTCTCAGGCAATGTCCACGGCGGCACCCTGCTCAAGTACCTCGACGAAGTGGCCTACGCCTGCGCGAGCCGTTATGCCGGCCGCTATGTCGTGACGCTGTCGGTGGACCAGGTGATCTTCCGCGAGCCCATCCATGTCGGCGAACTGGTGACGTTCCTTGCGTCGGTCAACTACACCGGCAATACCTCGATGGAGGTGGGCATCAAGGTGGTGACCGAGAACATCCGCGAGCGCTCGGTGCGCCATACCAACAGCTGCTTCTTCACCATGGTGGCGGTGGACGACCAGCGCAAACCAGCCGCCGTACCGCCGCTGCAACCGCACAACAGCGAAGACAAGCGCCGGTTCGTGCAGGCCCAGCAACGTCGGCAGATCCGCCAGGAGCTGGAAAAGCGCTACCAGGAAATCAAAGGCTGAAGCGCCGTAAATCTCAAACTGTAAACCCAATCAAACTGTGGGAGCGGGCTTGCTCGCGAAGGCAGTGTGTCAGCCGGCTCATCAGGGTCTGGTGCACCGCATTCGCGAGCAAGCCCGCTCCCACATGGAGTTTTGTGTACTTATAGATCTATAGGGGTGGCTTCAAACCGCACGCGGGGATGGGCGATACGGTCCTGAGCACGCACCAACTCCAGTTCATAACTGGCGCAAGCCTGGGTTTCCAGCAGCACTTCATGCACCGCTGCGGCAGTGAACTCAAACGCCGCCAACAGGCTGTCGCCCAACAGCACCCGCGCCAGGAACAGTCCCGAGGTCAGGTCGCCGACGCCCACTGGCTGACGCGGGAATGCCAACAATGGTCGGCGCAGGTGCCAGCTGCCTTCGGCGGTCACCAGCAGCATCTCGAAACCGTCCGGCAGCTTGCCGGGGTAATCCAGATGTTTGACCAATACGGCTTTCGGCCCGCGTGCCAGCAACGCCTTGGCCATGGCCAGGCAATCGAACAACGACTGCGGCTTGCGCCCGGCAAAGCTGTCCAGCTCAAGCTGGTTGGGGCACAGGAAGTCGGCCATGGCCGCGGCTTCGTCCAGCAGGAAGTCGCTGACTTCCTGAGGCACGATGCAGCCCTTTTCCGGGTGGCCCATCACCGGGTCGCACAGGTACAGGGCCTTGGGATTGATGGCCTTGATGCGCGCCACACCCGTCAGGATCGCCCGGCCCTGATCCGCACTGCCCAGGTAACCGGACAACACCGCGTCACAATTGCCCAGTTCACCGATCGCGGCGATACCTTCCACCAGCGCCGGAATCTGCTGCGACGCCAACACTTCGCCCGCCCACTGACCATACTGGGTGTGGTTGGAGAACTGCACCGTGTTCAGCGGCCAGACATTCACCCCGACCCGCTGCATGGGGAACACGGCGGCGCTGTTTCCGGCGTGGCCAAAGACCACATGAGACTGGATCGCAAGCAGATGAGGTGTGCGTTTCATGCAGGAGATTTCCGTAAAGCCGTTGAAATTCTGGCCACGCAGTATGCGACTAAACGCAGCCTGTACGACAGACCGGCGACACAGTTAAGCTGCTCTCACTTTGTTGGAGTTCATTGCATGCTCACCCTGGGAAACATCTTCGTGTTGATGCTGCTGGCGACTGGTGCCGCCTGGGTGTGGCACAACCACGGCCTGCGCGAGCGCGCGCTGGAACGGGTCAAGCAGCATTGCGCCAAACTCGACATCGAGTTGCTGGACGGTGCGGTGGCGCTCAAGCGCATCGGTTTTGTAAAGGATGCCAACGGTCGGCGACGCCTGGCACGCATCTACAACTTTGAATTCACGGTGACGGGCGAAACCCGCCACGCCGGCGTGATCACCCAGTTCGGCGCTCACAGCGCGCAGATCGAACTGGCACCCTACCCGTTCGAGATCAAGACCCCGCTGCCCAGTGCCGAAGTGATCGAGCTGAGCCAGTGGCGCCAGGACCACGGCACCAAGAACCGTCAGTAACGACAGGCTGCCAGGGCGGCCTGCAACGCAGCCACGTCCTGCGGTTCGCCGAAAATCAATTCGATACGCGAGTCACGCCGCCATTCGCTGGGCTGCCAAGCGAGCGCGCTGTTGTCCACAGCATTGGCGCAAACCCAACCTTCGGCGCTGTGGATAACCAGCTTGGCGCGGCGCCACTCAAGGCTTGCCAGCCAACGATTCAGGCGTTGCGCATCGAATTGCTGGCTTGGGTGCCAGCGCCAGCCAACGCTCCAGCCGCCCTCTTGGGCCTGGCTCAAGCAGATCGGTTGCGCGGGATCGCTCCAGATCGCCGGCATCTGCGCCACCCCCCTGGGCACGTCGAAGTTATCCACAGCCGCTGCCGCCTGCGCATTCAGGCCTGGCAACTGCTCCAGAGGCAATTGAGCCTGGCGCGTCCAGTACAGAGGGCAGTCAGGCAACTGCTGTTCAATCGCCTGGCGCTGCGCAGCGTCCAGTGCTTCATCCTTGTTCAATACCAGCAGCCCGGCACTCGCCAGGGCTTCCTGCTGCGCTGCCGGCAAAGGTTTGCCCGCCGCCAGCGCCTGGGCATCCAGCACCAGCACACAGGGCTGAACCGCCAGCACGTTCTGCCAAGGCGCCTCGCGCAACTGCTTGAGCAATTGCGCCGGATGGCCCAGGCCCGACGGTTCGATAAACAGCCGGTCGGGCTTGGCTTTGCGCAACAAACGACCCAGTCCTACCTGGAACGGTGCGCCATTCACACAGCACAGGCAGCCGCCAGCGACTTCGCCCAGGGCAATGCCGTCGTCATCCTGAGTGAGCAAGGCAGCGTCCAGGCCGATCTGCCCGAACTCGTTGATCAGCACGGCCCAGCGCTCGTTGGCCGGGCGCTGGGCGAGCAGGTGCTTGATGAGGCTGGTCTTGCCGGCCCCCAAGGGCCCGGCAATCACGTGGGTGGGAATGTTCTGCAGCATGAGGGGCATCGTTCGGACCGTGTAGAGCGTTTGATCCTACGCGGTTATGCGAGCCAATCCAGTGTCAGGATCAAGCGACGCTCGTCAGCCTTGAGTGCCGGCGAACGGTGAATCAGGCCGTGACCTTCATTGCCATGCCATTTGGTGCCCTTGAGCAGGGCGACTTCGCCGCAGTGGATCTGTTCGACACGCTCGGTGGGTTCGGCATCCGGCTGGCTCAGCTTGCGACGGTCCATCACACCTTCACGCAACCACTGGCTGCCGATCCCGGCATAGGTGGTGATCAGCCGCACCGGCACATGGTCGACGTGAAAACGCGGACACATGGCTTTATCCAACACGCGCAGGCGCACGCCGATGCGCTTGGCGCCCAGCAAACAGGCGAACGCACTGACCAGCCAAGACACATCGGCGATAAAGCCTTCGTAGCCTTCAAGATCGCGGCAACTGGACGCCAGCCCTTGCAAGTTGGGCACGGCGTCTTCGTCGTTGAGCTCAATCACCATGGCTTCGGCCAATGGCTCGTTGAGCGCCACCAGCAAGGCGCCGAACTCGGCGATATGCAGGGGCAACTGGCGCTGCCACACCGCCAGGTTGACGCCATCTTCAAGGATGTCGGACAGCGCCAGCGGAGTTTCACCATAAGTCTGGCGAATCACGGGGCGCAGGGGAATAACCGGGGCCAGCATCAGGCGGCTGCCTCCTCATACCAGGGGCCAAAGGGATCGGCCAGCAGGCGCCAACCGTCGACGCCCAGGGCCATTTCTTCATCGTTGAGCAAGCAAGCGTCCAACTCGGCGCGCAGCTGGTTGAAGTCGATGTTCTGCCCGATAAACACCAGTTCCTGGCGACAGTCACCGGTGCTCAGTTGCCAATTGCCCATGATCGCCGCAATGTTTTCTTCATCCTGGGGCCACTGGTTTTTGGGCACGAAGCGCCACCAGCGACCAGCAAAACCATGGCGCATCAGGCCGCCGGCCTGTGACCAACTGCCCGCATCCTGATGCTTGCTGGCCAGCCAGAAGAAGCCTTTGGAGCGCAGCAGTTTGCCGTTGACCCACGGGCGGTCGATAAAGTCGAAAAAGCGCTGCGGATGAAAGGGACGGCGCGCACGGTAAGCGGTGGACGCGATGCCGTACTCTTCGGTTTCCGGTACATGTTCACCGCGCAACTCCTGCAGCCAGCCCGGCGCTTGAGCTGCGCGTTCAAAGTCGAAGCGGCCGGTGTTGAGGATCTTGTTCAGCGGTACTTCGCCCATGACCATCGGGATGATTTCCGCCTGGGCATTCAGGCGCTCGAGGATCGCCATCAACTCTTCGCGTTCGCGGCTGCTGATCAGGTCGATCTTGCTGATAAGGATCACATCGGCGAATTCGATCTGCTCGATCAGCAGGTCGGTGATGGAGCGCTCGTCTTCTTCACCGAGGGTTTCACCCCGTGAGGCCAGGCTTTCGGCGGCCTGGTAGTCGAGCAGGAAGTTCATGCCGTCGACCACCGTGACCATGGTGTCCAGGCGTGCGATGTCGGCCAGGCTTTGCTCGTTTTCATCACGAAAGGTGAAGGTCTCGGCCACCGGCAAAGGCTCGGAGATACCGGTGGACTCGATCAGCAGGTAATCGAACCGACCTTCCTTGGCGAGTTTTCCGACTTCTTCCAGCAAGTCTTCACGCAAGGTGCAGCAGATGCAGCCGTTGCTCATCTCCACCAGTTTTTCTTCGGCGCGGTTGAGGGTGACGTCACGCTGGACTTCGCTGCCGTCGATGTTGATTTCGCTCATGTCGTTGACGATCACCGCCACCCGCAGGTTGTCGCGGTTGCGCAGGACGTAGTTGAGCAGCGTGCTTTTACCGGCGCCGAGAAAGCCGGACAACACGGTAACGGGGAGACGATTGGGCATCAGGTATTCCTCATCAGGGTTGGCCGGTCAAATCGCCCGTTTATGGCGTTCGCGCAGCTCTTCACGTTCTTTGGCTTCGATACACAGGGTGGCGGTGGGACGTAGCAGCAGGCGGTGCAGGCCGATGGGCTCACCGGTTTCGCGGCACCAGCCGTATTCACCACGGGCCAGCAATTCCAGGGCGTCGTCGATCTTGTCCAACAGCTTCTTTTCCCGCTCGAGCAGGCGCAGTTGCCATTGGCGCTGTTCTTCGGCGCTGCCCACATCGGCCGGGTCGCTGTTGGTTTCCTGTTCACGCAACGCCAGGAACTCGGCGTCGATACGTGCTTGCAGCTCATTGCGCTGGGTCAGCAGCAACTCACGGAAGAACCCTTGCTGGGCTTCATTCATGTAGTCGGCAGGCGGCTGGGCCAGCAGGTCTTGTTCGGTCATGGGGAGCGGTTCACGGGTCAGGCTGTGTTTTAATGTTATAGTATAACAATACAAATAAGCCAATCCCCTCTTGCTCACCTCGACGAAGGGCGCAATGCTTGAACACTTCCCCGCCACGAGAAATCCGATGAAATACCTGGTGTGCGCCCTGTTATTGGCAACGGCCGGAACGGCCTGCGCACAGGTACCCAACCTGCTGGCCAACTGCACGCGCAGCGCCAATCTGCTGGCCTGCGTCGATCCCCTGGGCAATGCCTACAGTGTGGCGACGGTCGGCAGCACCACGTATTTGCGCGGGTACGAGGTGATCGGCAAACGCTATTGGGCACAGACCAACAGCCGCTACGGGCAACTGACGTTCTTTACCGGGTTGGCGTCGGACGGTGAGGCGTGGGTCGGCTACACGCGGCGTGTGGGCTGGACCACCCTCAACCGGTTTTCCAGTTCGGGTGGCGCCAGCGCCAAATTCACCTGCAGCCGTATAACGGGTTGTTAGACCTGACTGTTCTTCTGTTCCTGCACCCACGCCATATAGCTGTTCATCGGCGGGTTCTTCTGGAAGTATTTTTTCAGGCCTTCGAACAAACCATCGGCAACCGCCTGTTGATGCCGCGCGGTAACCAGGCGCGCACTGTCACGCGCATTGGAGATAAACCCGGTTTCCACCAGGATCGACGGCACGTCCGGTGACTTGAGCACCGCGAATCCCGCTTGCTCCACGCGCTTCTGGTGCAGGCTGGTGATGCCTTCCAGGCTGCCCAGGATCGAGTTGCCCAGTTGCAGGCTGGAGGCGATGGTGGCGTTCATCGACATATCCAGAATGACCCCTGCCAGCATCGGGTCCTTGTCCTTCAGATTGAGCAGGCTGGTGGCGCCGAGCAGATCGGCGCCGTTTTCCCGCTGCGCCATGAAGCGTGCGGTGGCTGAAGTCGCGCCGCCTTCGGACAAGGCATACACCGAAGCACCCGACGCAGTGATCCGTGGTGCCGCATCCGCATGCACCGAGATAAACATATCGGCGTTGTGCTTGTGGGCAATCTCCACGCGCTTGCGCAGCGGCACGAAGAAGTCGTCGTTGCGCACCAATTTTACGTCAAAGCCCTTCTCGCGCTTCAAGCGTTTGGCCAACAGTTGAGCGATGGACAGCACCACGTCTTTTTCGCGCTGGCCCTTGGAGCCGACCGCACCAGGGTCCTTGCCGCCGTGGCCAGGATCGACCACCACAATGATGTCGCGCTTGGGGTGCGCCTTATCCACGAGCGGCGCAGGCTCGGCGGCGATTTGGCGAGGCGCCTGGGTGGCGCTGGTCAGGTCCAGCACCAGGCGATGACCCTGGCCATCCTGGGGCGGCAATACAAAGCTGTTGAGCTGCATCGGCGCGGCCAGGTCGAGCACGATGCGCGTGTCGCCTTTGCCGAAATGCCCGGAGCGGATCGCCGTGATGCCGCTGTTCGTCAGCGCCAGTTGAGAGAAATCACCACTGAGCCCGGCGCCACTCAGGTCGATGATCAGGCGTTCCGGCGCGCTCAAGGTGAAGGTCTTGTATTGCACCGGGCCGCTGAGGTCGAACACCAGCCGCAGCTTGTCGTCCGAGCGCCACAGACGGGCGTTGCGTATCTGTGTGGCGTGGGCTGCAAACGGCAGTGTGAAAAGAGGACTGGCCAGAAGCAGGTTAAGGAGCTGACGTCTGTGCATGACAAATACCGCAAATGAAGGAGCGTCCCTACTCGACATGACTGAAAAAAGGCTGGAGCAGAAAAATCATCGTCGATTTAATAGTTATAATATAACATGTCTTTTTATTTCCAACGACGGACCTGCTCATGAATGCGCTGACTCTGCCGGATATCGCCGCGCAGGCTTCACGCCAAGCCTTGCCACTCGACTGGGTAGGCATGTGCGGCATCGCCCTGCCGATTCTCATCGGCGGCCAGCGCCTCACCGCCACCGCCGATGCCGGGGTGAGCCTGGACGATGGCACTGCCCGTGGCATTCATATGTCACGCCTGTACCTGGCGCTGGAGATGCTCGACCAGCAACCGCTGACGCCTGCACTTCTGCGTAATGTACTGCAGCGTTTTCTCGACAGTCATGAAGGTTTATCTAATAACGCCTACCTGCGTATCCACACCGATTTGCTGCTCAAACGCCCGGCGCTGGTCAGTCCGCTGGCCGGTTGGAAAGGCTATCCGGTGAGCATCGAAGCGCGTCTGGAAAACCAGATGTTCCACGTGGAACTAAAAATTGACGTTACTTATTCCTCGACGTGCCCTTGCTCGGCTGCACTCGCCAGGCAATTGATTCAACAGCAATTTCTCGAAGACTTCGCCAATACACCGTTGCAACATGAAGACGTATTGACCTGGCTTGGCAGCACCAACGGCATCGTCGCCACGCCCCACAGCCAGCGCAGCAGCGCACAACTGCTGATCGCATTGGACGGCGAACAACCCCGCCTGCCCATCACTGACCTGATAGATGACGTCGAAGCCGCCCTCGGCACCGCCGTACAAACCGCTGTAAAACGCGCGGACGAACAAGCCTTCGCCCTGGCCAATGGGCAGAACCTGATGTTCTGCGAAGACGCCGCCCGCCGCCTGAACCTCGCCTTGAAACGCTCGGATGCCGTCAAAGCCTTCCACCTGAAAGTGATCCACGCCGAAAGCCTGCACGCGCACGATGCCGTGGCTGAAAGCCGCTGGACGAGAAACCCTGCATGATCACCTGCACCGCTTTGCGTTGGGGCGCCCCGGGTCAACCGCTGACGCCAGCCATAGACCTCACCCTGGAAAAAGGCAGCCTTACCGGCATCATCGGCGCCAACGGCACCGGCAAAAGCAGCCTGCTCAAAGTCATCGCCGGCCTGCAAAAGCCGCTGGCTGGCAAAGTCACGGTGGATGTTCCACGCCGTGGCGGCCTGTCGTTCCTGCCTCAGCAGCAGCACTTGGACCGCCAGTTCCCGATCAGCCTGCAGGAACTGGTCGCCGCCGGTTTCTGGGGCACCCAACTCTCCCCGCAGCAACGCAGCCAGCGCCTTGAAGCGGTTTTGGAGGACTGGTGCCTCAGCGGCCTGGAGCGCCGCCCGTTGATGGCCTTGTCCGGTGGCGAGTTGCAACGCGCCCTGCTCGCCCGCATGAGCCTGGCCGAAGCGCCGGTGCTCTTGCTCGACGAACCCCACGCCGCCCTCGATGAAGAAGGCCAGGCGCTGTGCTGGAAACACATCCATGCCTGGCACGACCAGGGCCGCACGCTGATCGTCGTCTGCCATGACCTCGCGTCCGTGCGCCATCACACCCAGCAAGTGGTGCAGATCAAAAGCACCGGCTGCGTCTTCGGGCCCAGTAAAGAACTGATCCGCCCGCAACCTCAGATGCAGGTGGCCTGATGCACTTCGCTTCCCACCTGTGGATGCCCTTCCTCGACTTCGTGTTCATGCGCCGTGCATTGATCGGCGGGCTGGTACTGGCCTGCAGCACTGCGCCGCTGGGAGTGTTCCTGATCCTGCGCCGCATGAGCCTGATCGGTGACGCCGTGGCCCACGGCATCCTGCCCGGCGCTGCGCTTGGCTTCTGGTTCGCCGGCCTCAGCCTGCCCGCCCTGACCATCGGCGGCCTCGGCGCCGGCCTGAGCATGGCCGGCCTGTCCGCGTGGATCACCCGCCGTACCGGCCTACGCGAAGATGCCAGCCTCGCGGCCATCTACCCCATCTCCCTCGCCGCCGGCGTGCTGATCCTTGGCCTCGCCGGCAAACGCCTGGACCTGCTCCACCTGCTGTTCGGCTCCGCCCTGGCCGTGGACGAAACCACCCTCACCGGCATGCTCTGGGTCTCCGGCTTCAGCCTGATCGCCATGGCCGCGATCTACAAACCGCTGCTGCTGGACACCCTCGACCCCCTGTTCCTGCAGACCGTCAGCCGTCTCGGCCCCTTGGCCCACGGTTTGTTCCTGACCCTGGTGGTGCTGAACCTGGTGATCGGTTTCCAGGCGATCGGCGCGTTGATGGTGGTGGGGTTGATGATGTTGCCGGCCATTGCTTCACGTTTCTGGAGCCGGCGCCTGCCGGTGTTGATCGCGGTATCGGCAGTGCTGGGATGCCTGTCGGTATGGCTGGGTTTGTTGCTGTCGTTCTACTACTCGCTGCCCAGCGGCCCGGCCATCGTGCTGGTGGCAGGCGCCGGGTATCTGCTGTCCGTGGTCTTCGGTCCGGTGCACGGCTTGCTGCGCCGCCCGCCCTTGCTGTCATCCCAATGAGGTGTTTCCCGATGCGCGCTCTACTCGTGCTGTTCAGTCTAGTCCTGTCGTTATCGACGGCTCAGGCCGCAGACAAACTCCAAGTGGTAACCAGCTTCAGTATTCTCGATGACATCACTCACCAGATCGGTGGCGATCACATCCAGATCAGCAACATGGTCGGCCCCGACGCCGACGCCCATACCTACGAGCCAACACCCGACGACGCCAAGGCGCTGCTCAAGGCCAAGGTGATCATCAAGAACGGCCTGGGGTTCGAGCCGTGGCTGGACCGACTGGTGACCAGCACCGAAACCAAGGCCACGGTGGTTACCGCCAGCAAAGGCGTGATCTCCCACACCATGGAAGAGGACGGCGAAACCATCCCCGACCCGCACGCCTGGCATAACCTGGCCAACGCCGAAATCTACGTGAACAACATCACCAAGGCGCTGGTGGCCGCGGACCCGGCCAACAAGGCTGACTACCTGCGCAACAGTCAGGCCTACCTGAAAGAAATCTACCGTCTGCTCGCCGAAGCCAAGACCAAATTCGGCGCACTGCCAGCGGGCAATCGCCGCATCGTCACGTCCCATGACGCCTTTGGCTACCTGGGCCAGGCCTATGGCATTCAGTTCCTCGCGCCACAAGGCTTGTCCACCGAACGTGAGCCGTCCGCCGCCGAAGTCGCCGCACTGATCACCCAGATCCGCAAAGACAAAGTCAAAGCGGTGTTCATGGAAAACATCAAGGATTCGCGCCTGCTCCAGCAGATCGCTGACGAAAGCGGTGCTCAGATCGGCGGCACGCTGTACTCCGACGCTCTCGCCGCAGAAGGCCCGGCCAGCACGTTTGCCGGGCTGTTCGAATACAACCTCAACACCCTGTGCGCGGCCCTAAGCTCACCTGAAAAATCCAAGCCATGACCTTGAGCATGCTCGACCTGGAAGGGGCTGCCGTCGGCAGCCGCTTTCCACTCGAACACGTCCTCGACGCATTGCCATGGAACAGCGATGGACTGATCGCCGCCATCGCCCAGCAACACGGCAGCGGCGAGGTGCTGATGCTGGCCTGGATGAACCGCCAGGCCCTCAAGGAAACCCTGGCCACCGGGCAAGTCTGCTACTGGTCGCGCTCGCGCCAGCACTTGTGGCGCAAGGGCGAAACCTCGGGCAACTGGCAGCAGTTAGTGGAGGCGCGGCTCGATTGTGATGGCGACGCGGTGCTGCTGATCGTCGACCAGCAAGGCCCGGCGTGCCACACCGGGCGGCCCACCTGTTTCTACAACGCTATCGATGGCGACTACGTTCACATCCTCACGGAGCCCTGCGCATGATCCGCAAGAACCCTTCCGGCGATCTGCCAGTGATTGCCGAATCGGCCTACGTCGACAAGACCGCAATCATCTGCGGCAAGGTCATCATCGGCGAGAACGTCTTCGTCGGCCCCTACGCGGTGATCCGTGCCGACGAAGTCGACGCCAGCGGCGCCATGGACCCGATCACCATCGGCGCCAACTCCAATATCCAGGACGGCGTGGTCATCCACTCCAAGTCTGGTGCGGCGGTGACTATCGGCGAATTCACCTCGATTGCGCACCGCTCCATCGTGCACGGCCCCTGCACGGTTGGCGACCGCGTGTTCATCGGCTTCAACAGCGTGCTGTTCAATTGCGCCGTGGGCCACGGCTGTGTGGTGCGCCACAACTCGGTGGTCGACGGTCGCGACTTGCCTGCTGCCTTCTATGTGCCCTCCACCACCCGCATCGGGCCCAACACCGACCTGTCGCAATTCCCGCCAGTGAGTGTGAGCGCCTCGGAGTTTTCCGAAGACGTGGCGCGTACCAACGTCGATCTGGTGCGTGGCTACAAAGCCTTGCAAAACGAGTTCTGAACCATGAGCCGCCTGCTGATTCGCAATGCCCGCCTGGTGAACGAAGGCCAGGAATTCGACGCTGATGTGCTGGTCGCCAACGGCCGGATCGAGAAGATCGCCAGCAGCATCGAGGACTGCAACGCGCCAATGGCCATCGACGCCCAAGGCCAGTGGCTGCTGCCGGGCATGATCGATGACCAGGTGCACTTTCGCGAACCTGGCGCACCGGACAAAGGCAGCTTCTACAGCGAATCCCGTGCAGCGGTGGCTGGCGGCATCACCAGCTTCATGGACATGCCCAACACCAGCCCCGCCACCCTGACCCTGGAAGCCCTGGCCGACAAAAAGCGCCGCGCCGCCCTGCACTCGGTGGCCAACTATGCCTTCCACTTCGGCGTGAGCAACGACAACCTCGACACCGTCGCCGCCCTCGATCCGCGCGAAGTGGCCGGGGTCAAAGTGTTCATGGGCGCCTCCACCGGCAACATGTTGGTGGATGACCCACAGATCCTGGAGCGGCTGTTTGCCGAAGTGCCCACCATTCTGCTGGCCCACTGCGAACACACGCCGAGCATCCTGGCCAACGAACAGCGCCTGCGCGAGCGCTTCGGCGACAAGATTCCACCCGTGGCCCACCCGCTGATCCGGGATGCCGAGGCGTGTTATCGCTCGTCGTCGTTCGCCGTGACATTGGCCCAGCGCTTTGGCACGCGCCTGCATGTGCTGCACCTGACCAGCGCTCGCGAATTGAGCCTGTTCGAGGACAAGCCACTGGCGGAAAAACGCATCACCGCTGAAGTCTGCGTGCACCACCTGTTGTTCGATGACCGCGACTATCACCGCCTGGGCCACCAGATCAAATGCAACCCGGCGATCAAGACCCGTACCGACCGTGACGCACTGCGCCTGGCCTTGTTGAGTGATCGTCTGGATGTGATTGGCACTGACCATGCGCCGCATAGCTGGGCGCAAAAGCAGTTGGGCTATCGTGAAGCGCCGTCGGGTTTGCCCCTGGTGCAGCACGCGCTGCCGGCGTTGTTGGAACTGGTGGCCGATGGGCTGCTGCCGCTGACCACCCTGGTGGCGAAAACCAGTCACCGCGTGGCCGACCTGTTCGCCATCCCGGATCGGGGTTATCTACGCGAGGGTTATTGGGCCGACCTGGTGTTGATCAAACCGGAGCCTGCGGGCATGCCGGTCAGTAGCCAGCCGGTCCTGGCCCGCTGCGGCTGGACGCCCTTCGCCGAGCGCAGCTTTCGCCACCGCGTCAGCACCACGCTGGTCTCCGGCCACCTGGCTTGGCACAACGGCCAGGTGGTCGACAGTTGCCAGGGCTTGCCCCTGCACTTTGAGCGCTGACCCAACACAACACCTGTAGGCGCGAGCAAGCTCGCTCCACAGGGTGTGGCGTCAGGCGCGCGGCTTGACCGTGCCGCAATCGTTACCCAGCCACTGGGCATGGCTGTCGAGGCTGCCCTTCTGCTGAATGCCGGTGGCATTGAAGGTGCCGTTGACGGTGGTGGTGAATTCTTTCTGGCTCTGGAAAGTGGCGACGCCGGTGCCCTGGGCTTTCGGACAACTGAAACGGAATTTCCACTGGTTGCCGGTCTTGTCGGTCACTTCCTGTTTGCAGCCCGATTGCGGGTCGGTCAGGGGGATCGAATCGGAGGCGACCTGCGCCGGTGTCAGGCACACCTGCACGCCTTTGCCCGCCATGGTGATGCCTTGTTTTTCGAGCATGGCGCGCTGTTCAGGGGTCATCTGTTGCTTGAGTTGACCGAGGATCAGCGACAGGTCCGGCAGGTCCTGGTTATCGACTTTCATATTGCTGGTGGTCAATTCCCACAAGCCCGGCGCCAGCATCTGCGCCTGCGCTGCCACCGGCAGCGACAAACCAATAACCATGGCTAAACCAAGCAGACGAGCATTCATCGGGTAACTCCTGGACAATTGTTGGCGTTAGACGCCGCAAAGCGGCCAGTGTTGCACGGCAAATAAAATAGCGACATTCGTGACCGAACATGGTCTGTTAGGCACTGGATTGCCTGGAGTACCGTCGTCCATGGATTTTTTTGGCCCGCACCTGCTCGCCTACTTCATCGCCACGCTGCATTTTCTCGGGACCCTCGCTGCGATCCACGCGGTGCTGACCGTCAGGACTGCCCAAGGCTCGATCGCCTGGGCCTTGTCGCTGATGTTCATGCCCTACCTCACGCTGATCCCCTACCTGATCTTCGGCCGCAGCACCTTCGATGCGTATATCCAGGCGCGTCGCCAGGCCAACCAGGAAATGCACACCGCCATCACCGAGCTGAACTGGCGCCCTTGGGTCGAAGAAGCCCTGGCCGCGCGCAACTCCAGCGCCTACGCCTCGCTGCGCGCCATGCCCAAGCTGGGCCGCATGCCGTGCCTGGCCAACAATGAAGTGCGCTTGTTGATCAATGGCGAGGCCACCTTCAGCGCGATCTTCGAAGCGATCCGCAGCGCCAGGACAGCGGTGCTTTTCCAGTTTTTCATCATTCATGACGACGAGCTCGGCCGCCAGCTGCACGCTCTGTTGAAGGAAAAAGCCGCCGAGGGCGTGGACATCCACGTGCTCTACGACCGCATCGGCAGCCACGCGCTGCCCCACCGGTATGTGCAATCGCTGCGCGACGCCGGGGTGAAAGTCAAAGCCTTCGCCACCCGCAGCGGCTGGCTCAATCGCTTCCAGGTCAACTTCCGCAACCACCGCAAGATCGTCGTGGTGGACGGCATCACCGGGTTTGTCGGCGGGCACAACGTCGGTGATGAATACCTGGGCAAAAAACCACCGCTGGCACCATGGCGCGATACCCACGTGCAGGTCACCGGCCCCGTGGTGGCGTGCTTGCAGGAGTCGTTTGCCGAAGACTGGTTCTGGGCCGCGCGCGAGTTGCCGCCGCTGATCCTGCCAGACGCCTACCCCGAGGACGGCGTGCTCTGCCAATTGCTCGCCAGCGGGCCGGCCGACCCGTACGAAACCTGCTCGCTGTTCTTCGTCGAAGCCATCCACGCGGCGACCGAACGCGTGTGGATCACCAGCCCGTATTTCATCCCCGACGAAGCCGTGTTTGCCGCACTGCGCCTGGCGGTCTTGCGTGGCGTAGACGTGCGCCTGCTGCTGCCCTCGCGGCCCGATCACCGCATCGTCTACGCCGCCTCCAGCCTTTACGCGATCGAAGCAGTACGTGCCGGCGTGCGCGTGTTCCGCTATACGCCAGGGTTTCTGCATCAAAAGGTGGTGTTGGTGGACAGCGAGATCAGCGCCATTGGCAGCGCGAACATGGACAACCGTTCGTTCCGGCTGAATTTCGAAGTGATGCTGCTGACCGTCGACGAAGCCTTCGCCCAACAAGTCGAACACATGCTGCTGGACGACTTCGCCCTGGCCCATGAAGTCAGCCAGGAAGAAAGCCGCGAAACCCGCCGCCTTCAACAACTGGGCATGCGGGTCGCGCGGCTTATTTCACCGATTCTTTAACACATCCGATACCCAGTGTAGGAGCTGGCTTGCCAGCGATAGCGTCGTGTCAGCCGACTGATCCGGTACTGATACACCGCCATCGCTGGCAAGCCAGCTCCTACAGTCAGGTCTTCTGCGTTTTCAATAATCAGCGGTAGATATCTTCCCGTGTCCACGGCAGTTCATGGCTGCCATCGGCATGGGGTTTCACCGCCAGGATCTGATGCAGGTTGATCCAGCCCCGCGCAAACGCATACGCGCAACCGGCCAGGTACAGCCGCCAAATGCGCAACGCTTGCTCCGGCACCATCTTCGCCGCCGCTTCCAGGTTGTCTTCCAGGCGTTCGCTCCAATGGTCCAAGGTGCGCGCGTAGTGCAGGCGCAGGCTTTCGACGTCGACCACTTCCAGCCCGACTTCACTGATCTCGGCGGTCATCATCGCCAGGTGCGGCAGCTCGCCGTTGGGGAACACGTAACGCTCGATAAAATCTCCGGCGCCACGGCCCACAGGTCGGCCATCGGTGTGCTTGGCGGTAATGCCGTGGTTCATCACCAGGCCGCCTTCGCGCACGGCACCAAACAGGGTCTTGCAGTACTCAGCCAGGTTGGCGTGGCCGACGTGTTCAAACATGCCCACGCTCACCACCTTGTCGAAACGGCCGTCCTGCGGCAGGTCACGGTAATCGAGCAGTTGCAGGTCCACCTGGCCTTCCAGGCCTTCGGCTTTCACCCGTTCCCGGGCCAGGGCCAATTGCTCCTTGCTCAAGGTGATACCAAACACTTTCACCCCGAACTCCCGCGCCGCAAACCGCGCCAGCCCGCCCCAACCACAGCCGACATCGAGCAAATACTCGCCTGGCTGCAGCCGCAGTTTGCGGCACAGGTGGCGAAATTTGTCCTGTTGAGCCTGGTCGATGGATTCGCTGCCGGTTTCGAAATAGCCACAGGAGTACGCCATGTCCTGGTCCAGCCACAGCTGGTAGAACTCGTTGGACAGGTCGTAATGGTAGGAAATGGCCGCTGCGTCAGTGGCCTTGTCGTGGATCGAGCGCACCGGACGACGCCCCTCGTCGTCTTCGATCAGGGCGTGACTCAATTCGTCACATACCCGGATGACCTCGGAGATGGAGCCTTCCAGCTCCAATTTGCCCTCGACGAAGGCTTCGCCCAGAGAGTCGAGCGTGGGATGGGTCAGCTTGGAGACAACCGTGGGGTCCTTCACCACGATGGTCACACTGGGCTCGGGGCCCAAGTTGAATTCATGGCCGTCCCAGAGTCGAAGACGCAGCGGTAGCTGAAGATTCTGTAAGGCCGGTGGAAGTTGCGCGAGCATGAGTGGTCCCCCCTTGTTTCAGACGTCTGGTGTGAGGGTAGACCATCCGAAGACAAAGTAGGAGGCTATCGATTTGATAGCGGTCTTCTATGGGGCTCGGCGCTCGAGCAAACCGTCCTGGATCCACTGTTTCAGCCACGTGACGGCTTGCAGTGGTGCACCCTCTGCATAAGTGACTGCAAGTTCGGCGCACAGTTCTGAAAAACACCAGCCGGTAGTCACCATGCCTGCCAGGGCGCACATTTCTGCAGGCTCCAGGCTGCGGTAATGGCACACATTCTGGTGCCGCCACACCAGGCAGATTTGCGCCGGGTCCAGCGCCTGGCTGTGGGGGAAGTCCGACTCATCCTTGCTGGCCCGCCAGATTGCCACCGTATTGAAGCGGCAGAGTATCTGCTGCACGGAGGGCGCCAGCGTCACCTGCAAACCCGGCCAGTCTTCAGGCGCCAGGTGTGCCATGTCGTCCAGGGTCAGCGGTTCGCCCTGCGGCGCATCAAACGCCAGGGTAAACGTCCATTCCAACCGCGCCAGCTCCGCCAGCGGCGCGCTTTGCTCCGCCACCAAGTGCTCAAGGATGAACGCCGGGAAACGCTCGCCCAGCCAACGCAGGCTGTAGTGCGCCGATGGATAGCGGCGCACATAGGCCTCGGTCAGCGACGCAAATTCATCATCACCCAGCCAATAGAAGATGGCACTGAAGTCATGCCGCAATACCTCCTGCAACCGCGAGAGGTAAGCGTTGTGGTAAATCGCCAGGCCCGTGTCCACGTCCAGTGTCGGCCCACCCAGCAGGGTGGCGGCGAAACCACTGTTGGCCACTGGCGTTTCGGATAACAGATGCTGCTCGAAGGCCAACTGCCAATCGGTCAGGCGCATAACGATCTCCTTGCCAACGCCATGGCACCCAGTTCGCGCGCCTTGCTCAGTTCGGTGAGCAGCGCTTCGAAAGGTGGGAAATGGTCGTCCCGCTCCAGTAGCGTCGACACGGGTCCCAGGTGCTCCAGTGTCTGTTGATAGAGCGCCCACACCGGGTCACACACGGGATGGTCATGGGTGTCGACCACATAGTCGCCATAGTCCATATGGCCCGCCAGATGCAGTTGGCGGATGCTCTCCGGTGGCAGGTTGCGGATAAACGTCCAGGCGTCAAAACCATGATTGCGCGAGCTGACATACACATTGTTGACGTCGAGCAACAACTGGCAGCCCGACAGGTGCGCCAGGGCGTTGAGGAATTCCCACTCGGTGAATTCATCGGCCTTCGAGCGCACATAGCTGGAGACGTTTTCCAACACCAGCGGGCGTTGCAATACGTCCTGCACTTGGCGCACGCGGGCAGCCACGTGGTAGAGGCTTTCTTCGGTGTAAGGCAGCGGCAGCAGGTCGTGCAACTGGTGGGCGCTGCCGCGGCTCCAGCACAGATGATCGGAAACCCACGCTGGCTGGATACGCTCGGCGAGCTGTTTGATTTGTTTCAGGTAATCGATATCGAGGGCATGGGGCCCGCCGATGGACAGGGACACGCCGTGCATCACCAGGGGATAACGCTCGGCTATCGCGTCCAGGTAGTACAAGGCTTTACCGCCCTGGACCAGATAATTTTCGGAGATCACTTCGAACCAATCCACGGCCGGCGATTGTTCAAGGATCTGCTGGTAATACTCACTGCGTAGACCCAGGCCGTAACCGAGGCTCGGAAGGGAGGTAGGCATAAGACACTCCTGGGAAAGTGACCGCAGCGGTGGGGGCAACCGCTGCGGGTGCACTTGTTTGCCGGTTACTCGCCGACTTTGCCGCCCGCCTTGGTGCAGGCATCGGCACTGGCCTGGACTTTAAAGCCCTGGCCTTTGCAGGAGCCCTGGCCTTTGCACGCGTGGTCCTTGGTTTTGCAGTCGTTCTGGCCTTTGCACGCGTTGATGCCGTAGCAGTGGACGGCGGTGTCAGCGGCCTGGGCCTGAGTGACAACACCCGCAAACATAGTAGCGGCAGCCATTGCGAGGGCGGCACCAGCAGCAGCGGATTTGATGTTCATTGTTGTATTCCTCATGATCGTAGGGGTGTCGGTCTGAACGGATTGTTCAGTCTCGACACACCACTAGAGTGAGGCCCCTCATCCGCGTTACAGCCCTGTGCAAATATTTCTGAAAATTATTCCTCAAGCTTCAACAGGGGCTCCTGGAAGCGCAGCAACCGCCCGGCATTCCCCAGCACCAGCAAGGTGCTGAGGTTGTGCAGCACCGCCGCGATCATCGCGCCGGCGACACCCAGCCAGCCAAAGGCGGCAAATACGACAATGGCCAAGGTCCAGCCCAGGCCGATGATCACATTGACCTGCAATGTCTGCCGACACTGACGGCTCAAGCGCACACAGGTGCCCAGGCGCCGCAGGTCGCTGCCGATCAGCACCACATCCGCCGACGCCAAGGCGATATCCGCCCCGCCCGCGCCCATGGCCACGCCCACCACACCGGCCTTGAGCGCCAGCGAATCGTTGATGCCATCCCCTACCACCATCGGTCGAAAGCCACTGCCGATTTCGCCCAGCACGCGGTTGAGCTTGTCTTCCGGCAAGGCCTGGGCTTCGACATCGCTGATACCCACGTCCAGCGCCAGGCTGTCAGCCACGCTCTGGCGGTCGCCGGTGAGCAGCAGTTGGCGACCGAGGCCAAGGTCACGCAACTCTTGCAGCGCCTGGCGGGCTTCCGGCTTGACGCTATCGGCCAGCAACAGCCAGGCAAGAAACCGCCCGTCCAGCGCCAACCCGGCGATGGGCCCGTCGTGATTCGGAACCGCGGTGGTGAGGATGCCCAGCTGTTCGAATAACTCCGGCCGGCCCAATGCCGCTTCGCCTTGATCGGTCCGCGCCACCACCCCCAGGCCCTGGCGCTCGCGAATATCCGTCAACGCCAGCATCTGTTCCTGCGTCGCCAACCCCGCCAACGCTCGGCTGACCGGGTGGCTGCTGGCCGAGCCCAAGCTGGCCGCCAGGTTCAGCAACAGCTGCCGATCCGGCGCGGTGGTCTCGATGGATTGCAACCGCAGGGTGCCAAAGGTCAGGGTGCCCGTCTTGTCGACCACCAGCGAGGTCAGGTCCGCCAGCTCTTCGAGGAACGCCGAGCTGCGAATCAGGATGCCATGGCGCGCCGCCACGGCGATCCCGGCAATGGCGGTGGCCGGCGCCGACAGCACCAACGCACACGGACATGCGGCCACCAGCACGGCGAGCATCGCCTGGGCATCATTGGTCACAAACCAGGTGACCGCCGCCAGCAGCAACACCAGCACCATATAGCTGCCGGCATAACGCTCCAGCAACCGCGTGATTGGCGGCTTGGAACGCTCGGCGTTCTGCATCAGCGCAATGACTTTGCCCAAGGTGGACTCGTTACCGGTGCGGGTCACTTGCAGGCGCAGCAAGCCGTCGAGGTTGATCGCCCCACCAAACACCTGCACGCCCACACTGGCTTCCAACGGTACCGACTCACCGGTAATCGGCGCCGTGTCGAGGCTCGCCCGGCCCGACAGCACCACGCCATCCGCCGGCACCCGATCACCCGCACGCACCTCGACGATGTCGCCGGTGTTCAGCGTGCCGTTGTCCACTTCATGGATGCTGCCGTCAGCCTGCACCAACCGCGCGTGGCTGCGGGTCAGCTTGCCCAGGGCACGGATCGCCTCCTGGGAGCCGATCACGCTGCGCTCTTCCAGCACATGGCCAAAGATCATGATGATCGGCAGCAGCGCGGCGGTCAGCAGATCACCCGTGGCCCACGCACCGAGCATGGCCAGGGCGATCAGTTGGTCGGTGATGCCATGCAGGCTGGGAAACCGCAGGCTGTACCAGGCCGAACGCATCACCGGCACCGCCACCAACAGCGAAGCGACGCCCAACAGCAATTGGCTCACACCGCTCTGGCCTGGCGCCAGCCAGCGCCATACCAGGCCCAACACCAGCAAGCCCAAGGCGAGCATGGCGAGGGTCAATTGCCGGGCAGCACTGCGCTGCTCGGCGGAAGTCAGCATGGGTGCGCTCATTGTTCGGCTCCCTGGATGATCAAGCGGGAGTCGTCTTTCGGATCGACCGTGGTCACGGAACCCGCCTGGCCGAGAATCTTCGGCAGGCGCTCGCGGTACAGACGCACCAACAGGCCCGGGTCGTTCACCTGGGCCAGGCTGGCGACCGTGGCGGTTTGCGCCTGGGCGTTGGCCAGGCGTTCGCTGGCCTGGGCGTGGGCGACTTGCACCAGGCGATCGGCCTGCTGGTTCGCGGTCTGGGTGAGTTTTTCCGCGTCGGTGCGGGCGTTGGCCACGGCTTTATCGGCCTGCTGACTGGCGGTCAGCACCGCGTTGAACGCGTTTACCGCCGGGCTTGGCAGGCTCGATTGCACATCCACGCGGGTGACCTGGATACCCAATCCCAACCCTGTGGATGTCAGCTCCGCCAGGCGTTTGTTGATGCCTTGTACCAAGTCGCCGCGCAGCCGCTCGCGACGTTCGGCAGCGCCGTTATCTGACCCGATCAATTCAGGTCGTGCGACCAGAATCGTGTCCAGGTCCCGCGCCGCCGTGAGGGCCACGGCGCTACGAGTGACCAGGCGATCCAGCGCCGGCAGCACATGCTCGCCCTGCAGCACAAAGGCATAGGGTTCGGTGACTTTGTAGAACACCCGCACATCCAGTTGCACCACGCCGGCATCACCGGTCAGCAGGTAACCGGAGCCGGCCAGTGCATCACTCAACGGCGTGGCGAAACTGGCCACGCGGTCGGCCTGGATCGCCGCGTCGGAACGCAGCAGGTTCTCCACCCGCCGCTCGATCACCCGGTCGGCCGCCGGCAACAGCACCACCTGCTCGAACGGCTGCGGCCAGGCCAGCAACAGGCCGGCATTCTGGATACGATCGAGAGCGCCGAAGTGCAAAACCACCGCACGGTTCTGCGGGTCGATCTGGCGCACATTGGAAAATGCCCAGGCCAACGCCGCCAGCACCGTCACCGCGTACAACGCCAGGAAGGTCAGGCGCCCGGCCTGGATCCACGGGCTGTCGGGGCTGTCACGCTCGGTCATGGCTGGACATCCTTAGGCCCGTCCACCAAGGCGCGGAACGGCGCAGCGTCGGTGCGCAGAATGATCTTGGTGCCCGGCGTGACCACGGTGCCCAAGGTATCCAGGGAGCGCAGCAGGTTATACAGCTGCGGATTGCCGGCGTAGGCGCGGCCATAGATCTGCGCGGCCTCGACCCGCGATTGCGCTTCGATATCGGCGGCTTTCACCGTCGCATCGGCCTGCACGATGCGCGCATCGCGCTCGGCGGCGGAACGGATCTGCGCCGCCTCGCGCTTGCCCACAGCGGTGCGTTCGGTGGCGATGGTTTCCCGCTCGGCACGCATGCGGTCCACAGTGGCCGTCAGGGTGACCGACGGCAAGGTCAGCCGTTCGATACCGACTTGGGCCACGCGCACGCCATAAGTGGTGAGCAATTGTTGATCGATCTGCTGGCGTAACTGCGTTTCGAAATCGGCGATGCGCACTTGGCTGGCATCGGTGTTGATCAGGCTCGACAGGTCGAAGCTGGCCGCGGTGGTTTCCAGCGCCGAACCCACGAAGGTGCGGATCTGCCGCGCCGCTTCATCCGGCTGGTTCTGCACCGCGCGCATAAAGCGTTGCACATTGTCCGCATCGCCCTGCACCTGCCACGCAACGTACGCCTGCACGATGATGCGCAGGCCATCGCGGGTGCCCACATCCTGCAAGCCGCTGGAGGTGGTGCGCAGGCGCAGATCCACCGGGATCGCCGCTTCGAACGGCGCCGGCCAGCGCCAGCCCAGGCCCGGCTCCAGCAGCACCCGCGAGGGGTTGCCGAAACGGGTAATCACCGTGGCCTCGCCGGAACGCACTTGCACCAGGCTGGCGGCAGCGACCGCAAACAGCACCAGCAACAGCGCCCAGGCCATGCGCCGCCAGGGGAACGGGCCGGCCGCTTGTTCGTCACCATGATGATGGTGGTGGTGGTGGTGATGGCCGTGATGATGATCGTGAGAATGAGCGCTCAACAGACAGACTCCTTATTGAACGGCTTTACGCGGCTGCGAGGGATCGGCCGGCAAGGTAAAAGAACGCAGATCGATCGTCGGCGCGCCATCGGCGCCCAGGCGGTGATCCAGGATAAGCAGCTTGGCGTGGGCCAGGCCCTGGCTCAGTTGGCCAAGGTATTGCTCCAGCACGAAGGCCTGGCCGGCCGTGGCATAGGCCTTTTGTTCGGCGGCGAAACGCAGGCCGGCGGCTTGGGCACCGGCATTCACTTCCCGTGCGGTGGCCTGGGCCTGATCACGCGCAGTGCTGGCTTGCAGCAACGCCTGGTTGGTTTGTTCGCTGGCCGCACCGCGCTCGCGGGAGATCAGGGCCTGGGCGCCGATCTGCGCAGCTTGCACGCCGTGATAGGCATTGGCTGCGCCGGCCGGAGGGTGGATCGCTTCGACCACAGTGGCGAGGATGTCCACGCCGCTGTCGAGCCTTTGCAGATCTGCCTGCACGGCGCGGCCGATCTCGTCGGCCAGGCGGGTGCGTTGTTCGCCGAGCAATTCATCGAGGGTACGCGAAGCAAAGTCGTGCACCAGGATGCGGCTCGCAGTGCTGCGGATCAGGGTCGGCACATCCGCGCTGTTATAGGTGGCTGCCAACGCCGCCTGATCGGTGAGGCCGATGCGGTAAACGAAGCGCACATCCATATTGACGATCTGGAAGCTCTGCTTGTCGCCGCTGCTGCTGGCGATCACCTGGGATTTGTCATTCACATGGCTGGCGTCCCACAACCGATTGGCGATCAGCGGCGGCGGGCCTTCGGCGGGGGCCAGTTCTGGTGCTGCGGAGTCAGTGACGCTGGTGGCCAGCTCATGCACCACGCCGTTTTCCACGCTGATGACACGCCCCAGCGGCCACGGTAACCCGGCATGCAAACCGGGGCCGAACACCTCGACGGGTTTACCGAAGCGCTCATAAATCCCACGGCCTTGCAGGGGCACTTCGTGCACGCCGGTGAGCGCCCAGCCTACCGCCAGTACCACCAGCAACACCGGCAGGAACGCCCTACGCATGTAGGTAAATGCCCAGATCTGGCGCAAGTCGATGCCAAAGCGGTTGTGCAATTCATGCTGCAAGGCAAGCAAGGGTTGAGGCGGCCAACGCAGCAGTCCGGCGATGAAGCTCTGCGCCATCAAGCGAGGTTCGAGGCGCCGTTGACGGGGGCTGAACAGCGACAGCACGGCCCTTAGTAGAAACTCCAGCGCCACCAGCCCAGGCAGCAGGCCGATCAGTACCGCCAGGCGCAACGGCCACACGGATTCGGCCCCGGCAAACAGCAGGCAAACCGCACAGACCACCAGGCAGATGATCGCCACCCGGCTCAACGGTGCCAGTTGCGAAGCTTCTGGCCATTGTGCGGTGGTTTCCTGGGCGAGGCGGCGTTCGAACACCAGCAACCCAAACGCCAGGGCCAGGGCCAGCGCCGCACCGATGCTTGCCGATTGACCGACCGGCGCGGCGGGCAACGCCAGGTTCCAGAACTCGATAATGCTGACCAGCGCCAGCAACGACCAGCCGCCGAGCCACAACACCGGTGCACCGATCTGCTCGACAACACGCTCCACCAGGCGCGCGTACCGGCTCGTGTCTTCAACCGGCACTTCAACCGCGGGCTCTTCCAACGCCTGGGCGCGCCAATCCGCCACCCACCACGCCGATTGCAAACCGGCCACCAGCAGCAATAACGCCGACGCGCAGTTGATCAGCACCACCGGCCAGATCGACAGCGGCACAAACAGCGCGACAAACAGCGCCAACACCCAACCGGCCACGGCCAGTACCGTCAGGCAGATACCGGCCTGGCGCAATCGACGGGCATGGAACAGCCCCTGTTGAAAACGCGGAAGGCTTTCTACCCACGCGCCGTCAGCTTCCAGATCCACTTGCATCCACTCAACGCCCAGTTGTACACAATTAGTTACGATATAACACAAGGCGTGAAATTTTTGTTTGCTTAGAAGCAGACCGTGACTAACCCCCCAGAAACACGCGCCATCACTGGTGCAGGCCGGGATTAATCGGCACACTCCAGCACAGTTTTTCGCGGGTTCACGGACAAGGAAGCGTCACCCCCATGATTTCGATCTATCAGCTCAAGCCGCGTTTTCAAAACCTGCTGCGCCCACTGGTGCAGCGCCTCTACGACAACGGCACCACCGCCAACCAGATCACCGTATTGGCCGGCGTGGTTTCGCTGCTGGTCGGCCTGCTGATCGCCAGCTTCGCCAACCACCTATGGCTGTTCGCGCTGATCCCGCTGTGGATGATCCTGCGCATGGCCCTCAACGCCATCGACGGCATGCTCGCCCGCGAATTCGGCCAGCAGTCACGCCTGGGTGCCTACCTCAATGAACTGTGCGACGTGATCGCCGACAGCGCGCTGATCCTGCCGTTTGCACTGATCCCCGGTGTGAGCCTGGCGCCGGTGCTGCTGGTGGCGCTGCTGGCGGTGTTCAGCGAATACGCCGGCGTGCTCGGGCCGATGGCCGGTGCATCGCGCCGCTATGACGGGCCGATGGGCAAGAGTGATCGCGCCTTCGTACTCGGCGTCCTGGCCACCGGCGTGGCGCTGGGCTGGCTGGGCGCCGGCTGGGTCGACGTGGTGATGTGGCTGGTCGCTGCCCTGCTCGCCTACACCCTGGTCAATCGTGTGCGTCAGGGCCTTAAAGAACAACAAGACACTTCCCCTTCTGCATAAGGATTTTGCGATGCGCGAACAGCAAGAGCACACCTTCAGTACCCATGATGGCGTCGAGCTTTTCTACCGGCACTGGCCGGCTGCCGCTTCAGCACACGGCGAGCCGCGCAAGGCGATTGTGTTGTTCCATCGCGGCCACGAGCATTCAGGGCGTATCGCCCATCTGGTCGATGAGCTGAACCTGCCCCAATTCGATTTCTTCGCCTGGGACGCCCGTGGTCACGGCCAGTCCCCCGGCGAGCGTGGTGACAGCCCCAGCTTCGCCACCAGCGCCCGCGATGTGCAGACCTTTCGCGACCACATCGGCGCCACCTATGGCATCGAGGAAGAAAACTTCGCCGTCATCGCCCAAAGCGTCGGTGCGGTGATTGCCGCGACCTGGGTGCACGATTACGCGCCGAAAATCCGTGCCCTGGTGCTCGCCTCGCCGGCGTTCAAGGTCAAGCTCTACGTGCCCTTCGCGCGGCCGGGCCTGGCGTTGATGCGCAAGTTTCGCGGCAACTTTTTCGTCAACAGTTACGTCAAGGCCAAGTTCCTCAGCCATGACCCTGAACGCGTAGCGTCCTACGACAGTGACCCCCTGATCACCAAGGCGATCTCGGTCAATGTGCTGCTTGGCCTGTATGAAGCGGCGGACCGGGTGGTAGCCGATGCGCAGGCGATCCAGGTGCCGACCCAACTGCTGGTCTCCGGCTCCGACTTCGTGGTGCATCGCAAACCCCAGCAGCAATTTTTCGATCGCCTTGGCAGCCTGAAAAAAGAGCTGCACATCCTCCCCGGCTTTTTCCATGACACCCTCGGCGAGCGCGATCGCGCCACGGCCGTGAACAGCGCCAGGCGCTTTATCCTGCAGAACTTCGAACACCCGCTGGACCGCGCCTCATTGCTGGATGCGGACAAACTGGGCGCCACCTGCGCCGAATCCGAAGCCCTCGCCGCGCCGTTGCCACGCAGCTCCCTGCGCGACCTGTACTGGCGCCTGACCCGCGCCAGCATGGGCCTGGGCAAGAACCTCTCGGACGGCGTGAAACTGGGCTTCGACACCGGTTTCGACTCCGGCAGCACCCTGGACTACGTGTACCGCAACACGCCCACCGGCAAGGGCGGGCTGGGGCGGATGATCGACACCAACTACCTCAACTCCATTGGCTGGCGCGGCATTCGCCAGCGCAAGCTGAACGTCGAGGAACTGCTGCGCCTGGCCATGGCCAGGTTACGCGCCGACGATCGCGAAGTGCGTATCGTGGATATCGCCGCCGGCCATGGCCGCTACATTCTGGAAGCCTTGCAGGGCGTGTCGCCGCTGCCGGAATCGATCCTGCTGCGCGACTACAGCGACATCAACGTACGCGACGGTGGCGCGCTGATCCGTGAGAAAGGCCTTGGGGATATCGCACAGTTCGTCAAAGGCGATGCGTTCGACCGCCTGGACCTGGCCGCACTGGAGCCGAAACCGACGCTGGCGGTGGTGTCCGGGTTGTATGAATTGTTTGCCGATAACGGCATGGTCGGCAGCTCATTGGCCGGCCTGGCTGAGGCAGTGGAGCCCGGTGGTTATCTGGTCTACACCGGCCAGCCATGGCACCCGCAACTGGAACTGATCGCCCGTGCGCTGACCAGCCACCGCCAGGGCCAGGCCTGGGTGATGCGTCGCCGCAGCCAGGCGGAAATGGATCAATTGGTCGAGGCCGCGGGCTTTCGCAAGATCACCCAGCGGGTGGATGAGTGGGGCATCTTTACCGTGTCCCTGGCGCAGAAGATCTGAACATGCGCGAACCCGGCTTGTTGAAACCCGCGGTCCTCTGGCTGCTGCTGTTGACGCCGCTGTTTTTCAGCACCTACGGCTTTGCCACGTGGGTGACCAGCCAACGCAGCGACGTCGGCACCCTGGTGTTCGATTGGGAAACCCATATGCCGTTCTGGGCCTGGACCATCGTGCCTTACTGGTCCATCGACCTGCTCTACGGGTTTTCCCTGCTGCTGCCCAACACTCGACACGAGTTGAAGCAGCATGCGCTGCGGCTGCTGTCGGCCCAGGTCATCGCGGTGAGTTGTTTCCTGATCTGGCCGCTGCGCTTTACCTTCGAGCGGCCGGAACTGGACGGCGTATTCGGCTGGCTGTTTGCCGTGCTGGCGGGCTTCGATAAGCCGTTCAACCAGGCACCGTCGCTGCATATCGCGCTGCTGGTAATCCTGTGGGTCATGTACCAGCGCCATACCCAGGGTTTCTGGCGGTGGCTGGTGCATGGCTGGTTCGCCTTGATCGGGATTTCGGTGCTGACCACTTATCAACATCACTTTATCGACTTACCCACAGGCGCCCTCGCCGGGTGGATTTGCGTGTGGCTGTGGCCGGTGGAACATCCGAGTCCGTTGTTGAGTGCACGGCTGACGCGCGATCCCAAGCGCTGGCGACTGGGAATGCGCTACGGGCTTGGAGCCCTGCTGTTGGCGATTCCAGCGTTTGTATTGGGCGGCGCCTGGCTGTGGCTCCTGTGGCCGGCCGTTTCCCTGGGGTTGATCAAGGCCAATTACTTCGTGCTGGGCGCTGCGGGTTTTCAGAAACGCACCGACGGCCAACTAACGCCCGCCGCACGCTGGCTGTACGCGCCCTATCTGGCTGCCGCGTGGTTTAACTCACGCCTGTGGACACACAAGCATCCCCAACCCGATCTGATTGTGGATAACGTCTGGCTCGGTCGAATTCCTACGAGAAGCGAGCAAGCGCCCTTCAAGGCCATCGTCGATCTGTGTGCCGAATTGCCGATTGATCCACAGGGCCGCACCTACCAATGCATCCCCGTGCTGGATCTGATCGCCCCAACGCCCGACGAATGCCTGCAGGCTGCCCACGCCATCGAACGCCTGCGCGCCAGCGGCCCGCTGCTGGTGTGCTGCGCCCTCGGCTACTCGCGCAGCGCTACCGCCGTCGCCGCCTGGTTGCTGCACACCGGACGCGCCGCGACGGTCGAGCAGGCGCTGACTATCATTCGTACAGCGCGGGCCGATGTGGTCCTGCACCCCGCACACCGTGAAGCATTGGAGGGTTTTCCCCATGCCGGCTGATATGGAACTCCAGGTCGTCGCCAGCCTGTTGCGTCGTGGTCGCTCGCTGGATCAGTTATCCACAGGCCTGACCTTGGTCGGCGTATTGTTCGGCCTGGCGCAACTGCTGATGGCGAGCATTGCGCCGATCTGCCTGTTGCTGAGCCTGTGGATGATTATCCTCGGGCTGCTGCAAAAGTACTGGGCGCTGCGCGTGGCCTTCGACGCAGACCTGTTCGCCCTGCTGGCCCGTGACATCGAGCGCACTCCGGACCTTGACCAGGCCCTGCAAACCCTCGGCCTGCAATCGGCCAAGCGCGTTGGCCGGCCGTGGGCCGAGCGCCGTCGCGGCGCGCTCAAACTGTTGCGCAAACAAGCCTGGCTGCTCGGCGCGCAAGCGCTGCTGACCCTGGGCGTGATCCTGGCCAGCCCTTGGCTGCCTTTCGCCGGATAAGGAATTCCCATGTTCGAACCCGTGGTCGCCACGCTGATTACTTCCATGGCCCGCACCGTCACCGGGGCACGCAGCCTGTGGCTGGGTTGCGCGCCAGTGCCGGTGCAACGCATCTACTTCGCCAACCACAGCAGCCACGGCGACTTCGTGTTGCTGTGGGCCTCGCTGCCGCAGAACCTGCGCAAATTCACACGCCCGGTGGCCGGCAGCGATTACTGGAATAAAAGCGCCTTGCGCCGCTACATCATCAACCGCGTGTTCAACGGCGTATTGATCGATCGCGAACGCAAGGACCCTGTGGATAACCCGTTGCAGCCCATGCTCAACGCCCTGGAAGGCGGCGATTCGCTGATCATTTTCCCCGAAGGCACGCGTAACCTCGAAGATGGCCTGCTGCCATTCAAAAGCGGCTTGTATCACCTGGCCAAAAGTTACCCACAGGCCGAACTGATCCCGGTGTGGATCGCCAACCTCAACCGGGTCATGCCCAAGGGCCGCGTATTGCCGCTGCCCCTGCTGTGCACCACCAGCTTCGGCGCGCCGCTGCAATTGGAAGACGGCGAAGACAAAGCCGCCTTCCTCGCCCGCACCCGCGATGCCCTGCTCGCCCTTGCCCCGGAGCACGTCTGACATGGATAGCCAAACCCTGATGTTGTTCGGCGGCATCGGCGCGATCCTGGTGCTCGCCTCGCTGATCGGCCTGATCCTCAAGCTGCGCACCCGCGGCAACCCCAACGCGGTGATCGACAACCTCAACGCGCGCATCAACGCCTGGTGGGTGATGGTGGTGGTCATCGGCATCGCCTTCTGGCTCGGTACCGGCGCGGTGATCCTGCTGTTCTACGCGGTGTCGTTCTACGCCCTGCGCGAATTCCTCACCCTCACGCCCACTCGTCGCAGCGATTACCCGGCATTGGTCGCCGCGTTCTACCTGGCGCTGCCGCTGCAATACCTGCTGATCTATTCGGACTGGTACGGGCTGTTCTCGATCTTCATCCCGGTGTACGTGTTCCTGCTGCTGCCGATCCTCGCGTCCCTGGGCGGCGACAGCACGCACTTCCTGGAGCGTGCTTCGAAGGTGCAGTGGGGCTTGATGATCGCAGTGTTCTGCGTGTCGTTCGTGCCCGCCTTGCTGACCCTCGACATCCCCGGCTACGAAGGCCGCAACCTGCTGCTGATCGCCTACCTGGTGATCGTGGTGCAACTTTCCGATGTGTTGCAGTACGTGTGCGGCAAGCTGTTCGGCAAACACAAGATCGCACCCAACTTGTCCCCTTCGAAGACGGTGGAAGGGTTTGTCGGCGGGATTCTGCTCTCGTCGCTGATCGGCGCGGCGTTGTGGTGGACCACGCCGTTCAACCCGTGGCAGTCGTTCTTGATTGCGCTGCTGATCAACCTGCTGGGGTTTGCCGGCGGCATCGTGATGTCGGCGATCAAGCGCGACCGGGGCGTGAAGGACTGGGGCCATATGATCGAAGGGCACGGCGGGATGCTGGATCGGCTGGATTCGGTGTGCTTCGCCGCGCCGATCTTCTTCCACCTCGTGCGCTACTGGTGGACCTGACAAGCCCCCTGCAGGAGCCGGCTTGCCGGCGATGGCGATCCTGAACGTTCATAAAACTCACGGGCCTCTCGCCGGCAAGCCGGCTCCTACAGTCATTAGCCCGGCAAATGCCCCAGCGGCAATGCGCCTGGGGTCTTTACGGTCTGGATCGCGAAGTTGCTGCGGATGTCCCTCACCCCTGGCAGTTTCAACAGACTGCCGGTGACAAACCGTTCGTAGCCGCGCAAATCCGGCACCACCACCTGCAATAGAAAGTCCGACTCCCCCGACACCAGGAACGCCGAGATCACTTCCGGCAGCGCCGTCACCGCCTCGCGAAAGGCGTTGGCTTCGGTATCGTTATGCCGTTCCACCTTCACGCCCACGAACACCATCATCCCCAGGCCGACTTCATCGCGATCCAGCGTGGCCTGGTAGCCGCGAATCACGCCGGCTTCTTCCAGCAGACGCACGCGCCTCAGGCAGGGTGAAGCAGACAGCCCGATCTCGTCCGCCAGTTGTACGTTGCTCAGGCGACCATCGCGTTGCAGGGCTTCGAGAATCTTGCGGTCAAACGCATCGAGTTTCATGTTTGGCATAAATGAATTGCCGATCAGTCGTTTAGTGGTAGATAGTACCAATAATAGACGCTTTCATGGCTGAATACGCAAGCACCTGCCCCGTCCTCCGGCCCTAGAATTGGCGAACACACAAGGGGGTGAGACATGGCGGAACTCTGGTTATTTCTGGTGGCCCTTTCAGTGGCGTTTCTATTGCCTGGGCCGGACATGATCCTGTTGCTGCAAACCGGTGCGCGCCAGGGCAAGGCCCTGGCGCTGACCACGGCGATTGGCCTGGGGCTGGCCCGCGCCTGCCACGTGGCATTGGCAGGCATGGGGCTGGCGACCTTGTTCAAGGTGGCACCGTGGACCTTTGATGTGGTGCGCCTGGGCGGCGCGGCCTATCTGTTGTGGCTGGGTGTTCAATGCCTGCGCGCGACTATGCTGCCGTCCCTCGAGACTGCGAACACGCCGCCAACGGCGCATGCCTGGCGCGCGGCGTTTCAACGCGGCTTGCTGACCAACCTGCTCAACCCCAAGGCGCTGTTGTTCTGCTCGGTATTGCTGCCGCAATTCATCAACCCGCAAGCCGGCCCGGTGGCGGCGCAGTTTGCCTTGCTGGGGGTGATCCTGGTGAGTCTCGGCTTCGCGTTCGATTGCTGTTACGCCCTGGCCGGCGCGCGCATCGGCCAGTGGCTGGCGCGCAATCGCGCAGCGCAGCGTATGCAGCAGTGGTTGTTCGGCAGTCTTTTGATCGGTTTTGCGGTACGGCTCACTTTTGTGCAACACACCTAGCGGGGCGGCGTATCTGCGTCATCTTTTGTATCAAAGACGCGTGTAAGATACGCCGCACTTAGCCAGGGATGCTCACCATGTTCGATTCGTTCAAAGCGATCAGCCGCCGTATTGTCGGTGCGTTATTGACTGTGGTGGGGGCCGTGTTTGGCCAATGGCATCCGCCGGCCTGGCTGCGTGCCATCGGCCGTGGGCTGGCGAACCTGGGCAGCAAAGCCCGCGCTTACCCACGCCAAACCGGTGCCGGCGTGTTAGGGCTGGTCCTGCTGGCGGCTGCCGGTTTCTACGGCTGGCACTGGTATTCCAACCTGCCAAAGCCCTATACCGCGAGCTATTCGCTGCACAAACCGAACCTCACCGACTACACCCAGCAAACGCCGGTGGTGGATAACTTGCAGGTGCGCTTTGGCGAATCCGTGGCCCCGCTGGGGGCCATCGGCAAACCGGTTACCGAGGGCATCACCCTCAAACCTGCGGTCGCGGGCACCTGGCGTTGGGCGGATGACCGCAGCCTGTTGTTCGTACCGGAAAAAGACTGGCCCATCGACGCCCATTACACCCTCGACCTGGCCAAGAAAAACCTGCTGGCTGACGGCGTGTTGCTGGACCAATACAGCACGCAGTTTTCCACCCAAGCGTTCCGCGCCACCCTGGCGCAAAACGAGCTGTATCAGGACCCGTCCAACCCGACGCTGAAACAGCTGGTGGCGACCTTCCGTTTTTCCCACCCGGTGGATGAAGACAGCCTGCGCAAGCGCGTCACGGTGACCCTGGGCAAAGGCTTGGCCTACCGCGACGCCCAGTTGCCCAACCGCCCGGAAATCACCTTCGACGAGAAGAAACTCAACGCCTACGTACGTTCCGCCGCCCTGGCGACCCCGCTGGAAAGCACGCCGGTCAGCGCCAAGCTCGACGAAGGCATCAAGGCCCGCGACGGCGGCAACGCCAGCACCGCGCCGCTGGTGGCGGAGGTCACCGTGCCCGGTCGCTATCGCCTGACCTTCACCGGGGCCGAAGTGAGCTTTGTCGACAACGAACGTGGCGAGCCGGAGCCGGTGCTGATGTTCAGCAGCTCCAGCGCCGTGGCCGACGAAACCATCGCCGGCAAGGTCCAGGCCTGGCTGTTGCCGGAAAAAGCCCAGGACGACACGCGCCCCTACAGCAGCAACGACATCGATGACGCCCTGCTCGCCCGCAGCACCAAGGTCAACCTGACCCACGTGCCCAGCGTCGAACCGCTGAATACCCTGCACGCCTTCAAATTCAAGGCCCCGGCCGGTCGCGCCGTGTATGTGCGCGTGCCCGCCAACCTGGAAGCCATCGGCGGTTATCTGGCGAAAAACCCTACAGCGTCGCTGATCAGCATGCCGGCGTACCCGCGCACCTTGCAGTTCCTCTCTGACGGCGCCTTGCTCAGCCTCAACGGTGAAAAGCGCTTGGGCTTCATGGCCCGTGGTGTGCCTGGCGCCCATGTGGAAATCGCCCGCCTGTTGCCCAACCAGCTACAACACCTGGTGGACCAGAGCAGCGGCAGCTTTGCCCGGCCGAATTTCGGCAACGAGTATTTTGATCGCATGGTCGAGCGTCAGTCGCTGGATATTCCCCTGTCATCCAATGACCCGGCGAAAACCGTCTACGACAACGTCGACCTCAGCCACTACCTCACCGCCAATGGCGGCCGGCGCGGCATTTTCGTGCTCAAGCTCAGCCCGCAGGACGACCCGGCCCCGCGCACGTTCGAGTACGACCGCAGCAGTACCAGCGACCTGCGTTTCATCGTGGTGACGGACCTGGGCATCATCGCCAAGCGCTCCAGCGATGGCAGCCATGACGTGTACGTGCAGTCCATCGGCAATGGTTCGCCAGTCTCCGACGCGCAAGTCGACATCATCGGCCGCAACGGTTTGCCGGTGAGCAGCGGCCACACGGATGCCGAAGGCCATGCGCATTTCGCCAAGCTGGATGAATTGCGTCGTGAGAAAACGCCGCTGATGTATGTGGTCACGCGCGGCAATGACCAGTCGTTCCTGCCGATCGCCCGCCAGTCCCAGCAGTTGGATTTGTCGCGTTTCGACGTCGGCGGTCTGGAAGAAGACGGCGCGATTGATCGCCTCAGCGCCTACCTGTTTACCGACCGTGGCCTGTACCGGCCCGGCGAAACCGCGCACCTGGGCATGATTGTGCGCAGCGGCAACTGGAAAGGCGCGCTGCAAGGCCTGCCGGTGGAGCTGCAAATCACCGACCCGCGTGGCCTGGAAGTGATTCGCCAGCCGTTGAAGCTGTCCGCCAGCGGCTTTGAAACCTTTGACTTCCCCAGCAGTGAAGTCGCCCCCGCCGGGGAGTACACCGCAACGTTGCAGTTGATTGGCCAGAAGCAGACCCGCACCGACCTGGGCAGCGTGAACTTCAAGGTCCGCGACTTCGAGCCGGACCGCATGAAGGTCAGCCTTAGCCTGCACGACACCCCGGTGCAGGGCTGGATTCCACCGGACCAGGTGGTGGCCAAGGTCACCGCCATGCACCTGTTCGGCGCCCCGGCAACCGGCCGTCGTGTCACCGCGAAGATGTCCCTGAGCCCGACGCTCGCGGCGTTTGATCGTTACCCGGATTACCGTTTCCGCCTCAACGACTCACTGGAAGACGCCACGACCGAAGACCTGGCCGAAACCACCGTCGACGACAACGGCCAGGCCGTGCTCGACCTCAACCTGCAACGCTTCGCCAACAGCACCTATCGCCTGCAGGTGATGACCCAGGTGTTCGAAGCCGAAGGCGGCCGCAATGTGGCGGCACAAAGTGCCTTGCTGGTGTCGTCCGCGCCCTACCTGGTGGGTGTGAAAAGTCAGGATTCGCTGTCGTACGTCGCCAAGGATGCCCCGCGCCAGGTGCAATGGCTGGCCGTCGCGCCGGACCTTACGCCCGTGGCGGTGGACGGCCTGACCAGCGAAGTGGTCGAGCACCGGTATGTGTCGGTGTTGGTGAAACAGTCCAACGGCACCTACAAGTACGAGTCGCGCATCAAGAACATCAGCCAACCCGCCTCACCGCTGGTGATGACGAAAGAAGGCGCCAAACAGACCCTGAACACGTCCACACCGGGCGATTTCACCCTGCAGTTGAAGGACGCCAACGGCAACCTGCTCAACCAGATCGACTACAGCGTGGCCGGGCGTGGCAACACATCGCGCTCCCTGGAACGCAACGCCGAGCTGCAACTGCGCCTGGATAAACGCAGCTACGCCACCGGCGATGAGATCGCCATCAGCATTCGAGCGCCGTATACCGGCGCCGGCTTGATCACCATCGAACGCGACAAGGTCTACACCCAGCAGTGGTTCAAGGCCGACAGCACCAACAGTGTGCAACACATCCGCGTGCCGGCAGGGCTTGAGGGCAATGCCTACGTCAACGTGCAGTTTGTACGCGACATGGGCTCGGCCGAGGTGTACATGAGCCCGCTGTCCTACGGCGTGGTGCCGTTCAGCATCAACCTGGATGCGCGGCGCATGGCCTTGAAGGTTGAAGGCCCGGCGAAGATCGAGCCGGGGCAGACGCTGGATATCAAGGTCAACGCTGATCGCCCGGGCCGCGCGGTGGTCTACGCGGTCGACGAAGGCATCCTGCAAGTGGCGCGCTACCAGACGCCGGACCCGCTGGGCTTCTTCTTCCAGAAGCGTGCATTGGAGGTCGGCACCAGTCAGATCCTTGACCTGATCCTGCCGGAATTCAGCCGCCTGCTCAGTGGGGCGGCGCCCGGTGGCGATACGGAAGGCGCCCTGGCCAACCACCTCAACCCGTTCAAGCGTAAACACCAGCCGCCGGTGGCCTGGTGGTCTGGCTTGGTCGATCTGCCGGCCGGGGAAACCGTACTGCATTACCAAGTGCCGGACAGCTTCAACGGCAAGCTGCACCTGTTCGCAGTAGCGGTGGACAGCGACAGTGTCGGTGTCAGCGAAGCCAGTACTGACGTGCGCGGGCCGATCGTGATCACGCCGAACGTGCCGGCCTTTGTGGCGCCGGGGGATGTGTTCAACGTCAGCGCCGGGGTGTTCAGTAACCTGGATGCAGCGGCGGACGTGAAGTTTGAAGTGCAGACCAGCGATGGCCTGGTTGTGCAGAGCGACAAGGGCAGCACCTTGTCCCTGCAACCGCGCAAAGAGGGCACGGCCGAGTTCAAGATCAAGGTCGGCGACACCCTCGGCTCGGCGGACCTGCGTTTTGTCGCAGTGCTGCCGGATGGCAAACGCATCCAGGTGGCGGAAACCACCTCGATCCGCCCACTGAGCGAACATCGCGTAGCCCTGAGCCTGGGCCGCTTCGACAGCGCCAGCAAGGAGCTCAAACCCACCCGCGAGTTGTTCAGCCAACTGCGCGACGTGCAACTGGGCGTAGCGGCCTCGCCGCTGGTGTGGGCCAATGGCCTCAAGCACTACCTGGATGACTACGGCTACGCCTGCACCGAGCAACTGGTGTCCAAGGCCATGCCGGCGTTGATCTGGGGCGGCAATGCACCTGAGGCCGAACAAGCCTTCGGCAGCGCGGTACGCATGCTGCGCCAACGCCAGAACCAGGCCGGCGGCTTCGGTTTGTGGGCAGCCAACCCGGACGTGGCGCCGTACGCCAGCCTCTACGCCACCGACTTCCTGATCGAAGCCAGGGAGCGTGGGTTGCCGGTGCCGGAAGACCTGCTGGTGCGCTCGAATGCGTACCTGACAGACCTGGCCAATGGTCCCAGCGAAGGCCTGTCGGAATTGCGCAACCGCGCCTACGCCAGCTACCTGCTGAGCCGTCAGGGGATTCTGGTGAGTGGTGCGTTGAGCGATATCCGCGAGCGCTACGAAAGCTACTTCAAGGACACCTGGCAGAACGACCTGGGCGCCGCTTACCTGGCGGCCAGTTACAAATTGCTCAAACAGGATCGCCAGGCCGATACGCTGTTCCGCAAAATCCCCTGGCGTGCGCTTGTGGATAAGTGGGACAGCGACGGCCTGTATTACGACCCGCTGGTGCACGATGCCGAACACCTGCACCTGTTGGCGCGACATTTCCCGGAGCTGATGGACGATGTGCCTACAGCGCTGCTGGATAAACTCGGCAAGCGCCTCAACGAGCAGCGTTACAACTCGCTGTCGGCGGCCCTGCTGCTGCGTGCACTGGACAACTACGGCCAACGTGCGCAAAGCGACATGACCCTCAAGGCCACCGCCTGGCTGGGCGACAAGCAGCAGCAATTGCTGGAAATGGCTGGTCAGCCACCGCGCGCGGCCGTACCAGGCACCACACAAAAGCTGGTGATGGAGAAATCCGACGGCCCAGCGGCGTTCTACATGCTCAGCGAAGCCGGTTTCGACAAGGGCGCCAAGCTCAAGCCGATCAACAATGGCCTGGAAATCATCCACGAATACCTCGACCTCAAGGGCGAGCCGGTGAGCAAGGTCGCCGTCGGTGATGAGTTCCTGGTACGCCTGCGCCTGCGGGCTACCGACCGCGATCAGGTGCAACAAGTGGCCGTGGTCGACCTGCTGCCCGGAGGCGTCGAGCCTGTGTATAACTTGCCGCCGGAGCCGGAAGCCGCCAGCAGCGAGGACAGTGAGGGCGAAGAGTCTGAATACGTCGAAGAAGACAGCCAGGAAGAACAAAGCTGGCAGGCGCCCATCGGCGAAACCGAGCTGAGCAACTGGCAGCCGGACTACGTGGACGTACGTGATGATCGCGTGGTGTTGTACGGCACCGCGCTGCGTGATGTCGGCACGTTCGTGTACCGCGTCCGCGCCACCAACGCCGGGACCTTCAATACGCCACCGGCCTACGCCGAAGGCATGTACGAAACCACCCTGCAAGGGCGCGGCAAAGTAGGCCAGCTTGAAATTACCAAGCCTTAAGCGCCTGGCGCCGCCGCTGCTCGTAGCGGCGGTGGTGCTGGTGGGGCTGCGGCTTTGGCCCCATGCCCCGCTGGAACACGCCGTCACCTCATCGCGGGTGGTATTGGCCGATGACGGTTCGCTGTTGCGCATGACATTGGCGGATGACGGTCAGTACCGCCTGTGGCTGCCGCTGGAGCGGATATCCCCTTCTCTGGTCGAAGCCTTGCTGCTCAAGGAAGACCGCAATTTCTACTGGCACCCGGGGATCAATCCCCCGGCGTTGCTGCGTGCGGCCATGGCCACCTACAGCGGTGGCCAGCGCCAGGGCGGCTCGACCTTGAGCATGCAACTGGCGCGGCGCCTGTGGGACCTGAACACCCGCCAAGTACCGGGCAAGTTGCAACAGATGGCATTGGCGCTGTGGCTGGAGGTGCGCTACAGCAAGCACGACATCCTGGAGGCCTACCTGAACCTGGCGCCCATGGGCGGCAATATCGAAGGGGCCGAAGCGGCGAGCCGTATCTATTTCGGCAAGTCGGCGGCGCAGCTGTCGTTGTCCGAGGCGCTGGCGCTGGCGGTGATTCCGCAGCAGCCGGGGCGGCGGGCGCGCTTCGGACCGTCACTGCAAAATGCGCGGCTGCGCTTGATGGCGGACTGGCGCGAGACTTATCCACAGGACCCGCGTAACGACAGCCTGCTCGATTTGCCCTTGGAAGCTCGCAACCGCCAGCAGATCCCATTCCTCGCCCCGCACTTGAGTGAACAGTTGCTGGCCTCCCAAGCCGGAAATGAACTGAACAGCACCCTCAACTTGCCGTTGCAGCAATTGCTCGAACGCCTGATCACTGGCTTTATCGCCGAGCGGCGCAGCAGGGGGGTGGAAAACGCCACGGCCATCCTGATCGACAGCCGCGACCAGAGCGTCAAGGCATTGGTGGGCTCGGCGGACTACTTATCCACAAGCCTGCACGGCCAGGTCAATGGCGTGCTGTCGCGACGCTCGCCGGGGTCGACGCTCAAGCCGTTTCTGTATGGACTGGCGCTGGACCAGGGGGTCATCCACCCCATGAGCATCCTCAAGGACTTGCCGAGTAACTTCGGCTACTTCCAGCCGGAAAATTTCGACGGCAGTTTTGTCGGCCCGCTGACCGCGCGAGATGCGTTGATCCGTAGTCGCAACATCCCTGCTGTGTGGCTCGCCAGCCAAGTAAAGTCGCCGTCTTTATACGGACTGCTGCAACGCGCCGGCATCAAGGGCCTGCGCGACGAGAGCCACTACGGCCTGGCCCTTGCCCTTGGCGGCGGTGAAATGACCCCGGAAGAACTGGCGCGACTGTATGTGATGCTGGCCGGTGATGGGCACCTGCGCCCGTTGCGCTATTTGCAGGAACAGCCCCAGACCACGGGGGCCCAACTGCTGACGCCCCAGGCGGCCTTCATGGTGCGCGACATGCTACGCCGCAATCCACGCCCGGATGGCCTGCCCGGCCGCCACTGGCGCACTGCCTGGAAAACCGGCACCTCCTGGGGTTTTCACGATGCCTGGAGTGCCGGCCTGGTCGGGCCCTATGTGCTGGTGGTGTGGGTGGGCAACTTCGATGGCCGGCCCAACCCGGCGTTTATCGGTGCCAAGACCGCTGCGCCACTGTTCTTCCGCATCGCCGACGCCCTGCCCCTGGCCTTGCCCAATACCGTCATAAAGCCCGACAAGCCGCCTGCCGGGCTGGTGCGCATCGACGTCTGCGCCGCGTCCGGCGAGTTGCCCAACCGCTGGTGCCCGCAAACCCGCAAGACCTGGTACATCCCCGGCGTGTCGCCGATTCGCGTGTCGAACCTGCACCGCCCGGTGCTGATCGACACCCGTACCGGCAAGGCCGCCTGCCCGCCGTTCGAGGCGCAATACACTCGCGAAGAAGTCTTCGAATTCTGGCCCAGCGACGTACAGCGCCTGTACCGCGCCGCCGGCCTGCCCCGGCGCACGCCGCCCAATGTGATGAAAAACTGCCAGCCCAACCGCCTCGGTGACCAAAGCGAAGCGCCGCAGATTCGTTCGCCGCTGACCCAGGTGAGCTATCAACTGCGCTTGTCTCAACCCCAGGAAAGCATCCCATTGAATGCCAACGCGGCCAGTGATGCGGCGACGTTGTATTGGTTT
Organism: Pseudomonas sp. CHM02; assembly: GCF_000612585.1. Taxonomy (GTDB): domain Bacteria; phylum Pseudomonadota; class Gammaproteobacteria; order Pseudomonadales; family Pseudomonadaceae; genus Aquipseudomonas. Next base: position 145,832 of record NZ_JFCA01000002.1, on the reverse strand, counting down.
GCCGACCAGACCCTGATCGGCCAGGGCCCGCCGCAAACCACGCTGAACTGGCGGCCGGGCAAGTCGGGGGAGTATCGATTGCGCGTGAGCGATGATCAGGGGCGCAGCGCAAGTCGAGGGTTGAAGGTGGAGTTTGTGCCGTGATCAGGCGTCTTCGTCGCCGAAGCTCGCCTTGCCGACACGCTTGGCAAAATGGTTGTACGCCGCCCCCAGTTTTCGTTGTTCAAAGATAGAAAACACCAGGGTGCCCAGCAGGATGAGCATCCACACCAGAAACAGCTTCAGCGTATCCACCTGGGCCACGAACAGCAGCAGGGTCACCACGCCGCCAATCACCATGCCCAGCCCCATCCACGCCCCCAACACACGACCCACGGCCATGCGTATGCCTTTGGGCAGGACCAATCGGGTGGCCATCATCACCATGATGATCGCCAGGAAGAAGCCAAACGCGGCCATGAACGGAATCTGAAAACCGCCTTCGCGGTACAACCAGGCCAACAGTTGATACAACGGGCCGAGGGGCACCATCTGTTGATAAGTGTCCGGACCCGGTAAGTGCAACTGGGCAATCTGCTCGGGTGTGAGGGCCATGATGCCCACGCCGATCATGCCTGCGAAGGCGGCATAGAACCCGCCCGCACGCCACAGCGGCGCCAGCACGCGGCGGCTTTCCACGTCCTCGGTCAGCGCCACGCCGAACACAGCCTTGGGGTATTTGCCCTGGGCAATCACGGTCTGGCCGTCCCGTTCGCAGGCATCGCCGATCAGCATCACATCGAGGTCTTGGACAAGCAGGATTTCACCTTGCCGGCGAGAGCTGCCGATCGACTCGTAATCGGCGGGCGACTTGTTGCCGAACAGATCGATGCCCTCGGCAATCACAGGGATTTCGCCGCTGGCATCCTGCAGGCGAAAGTCATTGCAGCACGCCTCGCTTTTGGCCCGGCTCCAGCTCCAGCGCCCGTCGTCATCCTTCTCGCCGTCCTCGATGATCCACACGTAGCCGGCGCACGGCTTGTGATGCACCGGCGACAACAACGGCTTGTCCACAATCACCTTGCCACGCAACTCCACCAAGCCCATCGCCAGTGAACGAATCTGGCTCGTCGCCAGCCGCTGCTCAGTCTTGTAGAAGCTCGGACCAAAGCTGGTCAGCAGGCAGATCAACAAGAACACCGGGAAGAACAGCGCGACGACCGTCATCGGGGCGTAGATCAGCAAACCGATAAAGCCCGCAAGAATCACCAGCGCCAACGCGGTTTTCCACTTCGGCTTTTTCACCACGGCGCCTACCGGCGTGGTCTTCATGCGCCTGGCACCTCAAGCTTCACACCTTCATAGCGGGTTTCTTCGGCGCTGATGGCCAGCAACGGGATGCGCGAATAGCCCAGCAGCCTCGCAAAGAACAGGTCGGGGAACACCGCAATGGCAATGTTGTAGAGGTTGATCGACTCATTGAAGAACTCACGCCGGTCGGCAATGCGCTCCTCCACCGCCGAGATCGCCTGTTGCAACGCGACCATGTTCGGGCCCGAGATCAACGCGGGATACCCCTCCGCCACCGCAATCACCGACTTGATCGCCGCATTGAGCTGGTTGGAGGCATCGACTTTATCGTTGAGGCTGCTGGCATTGAGATATTGCTGGCGAGCGTCACTCAAGCGCGTGAACAGGGCGTTCTCGTGGTTCATGGCGGTTTGGACCACGCGCATCAGGTCCGGGATCTGATCGGCCCGCTGCTTGAGCAACACGTCGATGTTGGCAAAGGCCTTGTCCACATCGTTACGCCGCATCACCAGGCCGTTGTAGACCCCCACCATCCAGCCCACCAGGCCGACGACAATGATCAGCACGACGACGCTGGCGATAAGGAGTTCGATGTTCATGGTGAAGGCATTCCCTGGCTGAGTTATCCACAGGGTCGCATTTTAGGGGTAAAACCGGATCGCGCGACGGGCACTGGCCCACAGAACCGACAAGAGGTCGCTAACGAGAGGCGCACTCAATGTAGCTGGACTCCCCGCCGCCTGTAGCGCCCGACAGCCAGCCCCATTCGAAGGCCAGGGTAGTCCACCCAGCCTGATCAGTGCCTACCGTGCCACGCGACCAACCGCACAGCAGCTCACCTTCCAAGGTCAGGCACTGAAACAGCAGTTCAATGGTATCCGGGCCGGTCACTCGCCCGACTTGCGTGCCCAGACGAATCCGCCCGCCCTGGTAAGTGCCGGAAATGACATCACCTTCCACAAGGTAATGAAACACCGTGCCCGCACCGGACAGCCCGTGGGCGTTATTAGCGACGGTGAAGCGGCGGTTGTGCAGACGCTGGTGAATCTGGGAGGGGGTTTGCATCGAGGTCGCGTCCTTTCGCTGAACCTGGAGACCCGGACGGGCCTCCAGGGTATGTCGGGTTACTCCACCGTCACCGACTTCGCCAGGTTGCGCGGCTGGTCCACGTCGGTGCCCTTGAGCACGGCCACGTAGTACGACAGCAGTTGCAGCGGGATGGTGTAGAGGATTGGCGACAAGGTGTCGTTGATGTGCGGCATGTTGATGACGTGGGTGCCTTCACCGTTGGTCATGCCGGCTTTTTCATCAGCGAACACCACCAGTTGGCCGCCACGGGCGCGGACTTCCTGCAGGTTGGACTTGAGCTTCTCGAGCAGTTCGTTGTTCGGCGCGACGGTGACCACGGGCATGTCGTCATCCACCAAGGCCAATGGGCCGTGTTTGAGTTCGCCGGCCGGGTAGGCTTCGGCGTGGATATACGAGATTTCCTTGAGCTTGAGCGAACCTTCCATCGCCACTGGGTATTGCGCGCCACGGCCGAGGAACAGGGTGTGGTTCTTGTCGGCGAACAGTTCGGCGACTTTTTCCACGGTGCTGTCCATGGCCAGGGCTTCACCCAGGCGGGCTGGCAGGCGGCGCAGTTCTTCGACCAGCGTGACTTCGACGCCTTCGGCCAGGGTGCCGCGAACCTGACCCAGGGACAGGGTCAGCAACAACAAGCCAACCAGCTGGGTGGTGAAGGCTTTGGTGGACGCCACGCCGATTTCGCGACCGGCCTGGGTCAGCAGGGTCAGGTCGGATTCACGCACCAGGGAGCTGATGCTGACGTTGCAGATCGCCAGGCTGGCCAGGAAGCCCAGCTCCTTGGCATTGCGCAGGGCGGCCAGGGTGTCGGCGGTTTCGCCGGACTGGGAGATGGTCACGAACAGGGTGTCGGGCTGCACCACCACCTTGCGGTAGCGGAACTCACTGGCGACTTCTACCTGGCACGGGATACCGGCCAGTTCTTCCAGCCAGTAACGGGCAACCATGCCGGCGTGGTAGCTGGTGCCGCAGGCCACGATCTGCACGTTGCGCACTTTGGCGAACAGATCGGCGGCTTGTGGGCCGAAGGCGTTGACCAGCACCTGGTGCTGGCTCAGGCGACCCTCAAGGGTGCGCTGCACCACGGCTGGCTGCTCGTGGATTTCCTTGAGCATGAAGTGGCGGTATTCGCCCTTGTCGGCGGCTTCGGCGCCGTCACGGTATTGCACGGCTTCGCGCTCGACGGATTGACCGTTAACGTCCCAGATCTGCACGCTTTCACGGCGGATGTCAGCGATATCGCCTTCTTCCAGGTACATGAAGCGGTCGGTGACCTGGCGCAGGGCCAACTGGTCGGAGGCGAGGAAGTTTTCCCCCAGGCCCAGGCCGATCACCAATGGGCTGCCACTGCGTGCGGCGACCACACGGTCGGGCTGGCTGGCGCTGACCACGGCCAGGCCATAGGCGCCGTGCAGTTCCTTGACCGTGGCCTTGAGGGCAACCGTCAGGTCACCAAGGTCCTTGAGCTTGTGGTTGAGCAGGTGGGCGATGACTTCGGTGTCGGTGTCCGAGGTGAACACGTAACCCTGGCCCTTGAGCTGTTCGCGCAGCGCTTCGTGGTTTTCGATGATGCCGTTGTGGACCACGGCCAGGTCACCGGAGAAATGCGGGTGGGCATTGCGTTCGCACGGCGCACCGTGGGTCGCCCAGCGGGTGTGGGCAATGCCCAGGCGGCCTACCAGCGGCTCGCCAAGCAGCGCTTGCTCCAGCTCGCTGACCTTGCCCGGGCGGCGCATGCGCTCAAGCTTGCCGGCGTTGGTGAAGACGGCCACACCGGCGCTGTCATAGCCACGGTATTCCAGGCGCTTGAGGCCTTCGAGCAGGATGGGAGTGATGTTGCGTTCAGCGACTGCGCCTACGATGCCACACATGGTGTTTCTCCTAGATGATTGCCGCGCATATCAGCGTAATGCCGCGGGCTTGGATCTGGTCGCGGGCCTCGAGCGGCAGGCGATCATCGGTGATAAGGGTATGGACGCTGCTCCACGGCAGTTCCAGGTTGGGAATCTTGCGGCCGATCTTGTCGGACTCGACCATCACCACCACTTCACGGGCGACCTCGGCCATGACGCGGCTCAGGCCCAGCAATTCGTTGAAGGTGGTGGTGCCACGTTCCAGGTCGATACCATCGGCACCGATAAACAACTGGTCGAAGTCGTAGGACCGTAGCACCTGCTCAGCGACCTGGCCCTGGAACGAGTCCGAATGCGGGTCCCAGGTACCGCCAGTCATCAACAGCACCGGCTCGTGTTCAAGTTCGCTCAAGGCGCTGGCCACGTGCAGGGAGTTGGTCATCACCACCAGGCCAGGCTGGTGGCCCAGCTCGGGAATCATCGCGGCGGTGGTGCTGCCGCTGTCGATGATGATGCGGGCGTGTTCGCGCAGGCGCATCACGGCAGCCCGCGCGATGGCACGCTTGTAGACCGACACCGGTTGAGTGGCATCGCCCACCAATTCCTGAGGCATGGTGATTGCGCCACCGTAGCGGCGCAGCAGCAGGCCGTTGCTTTCCAGCGCGGCCAGGTCCTTGCGGATGGTGACTTCCGACGTTTCGAAACGCTTGGCCAACTCGTCCACGCTGACTTCGCCTTGTTCATTGAGCAAGGTCAGGATGTTGTGACGCCGTTGGGGTGTATTTCGTTTCGACATGGTGATGATAAGTTTCGTTTCGAAAGATAACGAAGGCAATCAAAACCTATTGGCGAAAGATCGTCAAGCTGCAGGCGCAAAAAAACCTGTAGGAGCCCGGCTTGCCGGCGATAGCGTCAGTTCACCAAGTGGTGAACTTGAGGGTGCCATCGCCGGCAAGTCGGCTCCTACAGGTCGCTCGGGGTGTGGATAAGTCAGGGCTTTTTGATTTTGACCGGACGTTTCCAGCCGTCGATGTTGCGTTGGCGGGCGCGGGCAACAGCCAGTTGAGACTTATCCACATCCTGGTTGATGGTTGAGCCCGCTGCGGTGGTGGCGCCATCGTCGAGGGTAACCGGGGCGACCAACGAATTATTGGAACCGATAAACACGTCCGCCCCAATGGTGGTCTGGTGCTTATTGGCGCCGTCATAGTTACACGTGATGGTGCCCGCGCCGATGTTGGTTCGCGCACCTACGGTGGCGTCACCCAAGTAGGTCAAGTGGCCGACTTTAGCTTCGGCGTCCAACTTGGCGTTCTTCAATTCGACAAAGTTGCCCACATGAGCCTTGGCGCCCAACACGCTACCTGGACGCAACCGCGCAAACGGGCCAGCGTCACTGCCCTCGCCCATCACGGCACCGTCGATATGGCTGTTAGCTTTGATCACCACGCCCTTGCGCAGGGTACTGTCCTTGATCACGCAGTTAGGGCCAATCACCACGTCGTCTTCGATGACCACACGGCCTTCGAGGATCACGTTGATATCGATCAGCACATCACGGCCGACGGTCACTTCCCCGCGCACATCGAAACGCGCCGGGTCGCGCAGGGTCACGCCCTGGGCCATCAGGCGGCGGCTTTCGCGCAATTGATAGTGACGCTCCAGTTCGGCCAGTTGCTTGCGGTCGTTGGCGCCCTGCACTTCCATCGGGTCGTGGGGTTGTTCCGTGGCAACCAGCAGGCCATCGCTCACGGCCATTTCAATGACGTCAGTGAGGTAGTACTCACCCTGGGCGTTGTTGTTGGACAGGCGGCTCATCCAGTCGGCGAGCTTATTGGCAGGCACCGCCAGAATTCCGGTATTGCCTTCGGTGATGGCGCGCTGGGCTTCGCTGGCATCCTTGTGTTCAACAATGGCCGCGACCTTCCCGTCGGCATTGCGCACGATGCGCCCATAGCCGGTGGGGTCATCCAGCTCAACGGTCAGCAGACCCATCTGGCCAGGCACGACGTGCTTGAGCAGGCGTTGCAGGGTTTCCACTTCGATCAGCGGAACGTCGCCATACAGGATCAGCACGGTGTCTGCCGTGATGAAGGGTACGGCCTGCGCGGTGGCATGGCCGGTACCGAGTTGTTTGTCTTGAAGAACGAAATTCAAGTCGTCTGCGGCGAGACGTTCACGCACCGCATCGGCACCGTGACCGATCACCACGTGAATGCGCTGGGGGTCGAGCTGTCGGGCGCTGTGGATAACATGACCCAGCATGGAATTGCCCGCAACCGGGTGCAGCACCTTGGGCAGGGCCGAACGCATGCGGGTGCCCTGGCCTGCGGCGAGAATGACGATTTCAAGAGACATGAATGGCTACCAATCCTGGGCGGTCCGGCTTCAGACCAAAGAAGTGTTTTGCAAAAAAAGAAAAAGGGTAGCCGAGGCTACCCTTTTTAATCAATCGCGCATGAAGCATGACGGCATGGCCGCTTACTTCTTGCGGATCTGCTGGAGCGTGCGCAGCTGAGCTGCAGCCTCGGCCAGACGTACAGCAGCAGCGCTGTAGTCGAAGTCCGCGCCCTTTTCGTTCAGGGCCTTCTCGGCAGCCTTGACGGCTTCCTGAGCGGAGGCTTCATCCAGGTCGCCAGCACGTTGCACGGTGTCGGCAAGTACCTTGACCATGTTCGGCTGAACCTCGAGGAAACCACCAGAGATGTAAAACACCTCTTTTTCCCCGCCTTGCTTGGTCAGCGTGATCGGACCTGGCTTCAAGCTGGTGATCAACGGCGCGTGGCCCATGGCAATACCCAGGTCACCGAGTTCGCCGTGTGCAATCACCATTTCTACCAGACCGGAGAAGATTTCCCCTTCCGCGCTGACGATATCGCAATGGACTGTCATAGCCATCTGATTGCCTCAACCTGATGAGCGCCCGTTTCCGGGCGCTTGGATTACAGTTTCTTGGCTTTCTCGATCGCTTCTTCGATGCCGCCGACCATGTAGAACGCTTGTTCTGGCAGGTGGTCGTAGTCACCGTTGAGGATGCCTTTGAAGCCAGCAATGGTGTCTTTCAGGGAAACGTATTTACCCGATGCACCGGTGAAGACTTCAGCCACGAAGAACGGCTGCGACAAGAAGCGCTGGATCTTACGAGCGCGGGATACCAACTGCTTGTCGGTTTCCGACAACTCGTCCATACCCAGGATCGCAATGATGTCCTTCAGTTCTTTGTAACGCTGCAGCACGTACTGAACGCCGCGAGCGGTGTCGTAGTGCTCCTGGCCGATCACGTTCGGGTCCAGTTGGCGCGAAGTCGAGTCGAGTGGATCGACCGCTGGGTAGATACCCAGGGAAGCGATGTCACGGGACAGTACGACGGTGGCGTCCAAGTGGGCGAAGGTGGTCGCTGGCGACGGGTCGGTCAAGTCATCCGCAGGTACGTATACCGCTTGGATCGAAGTGATCGAACCTTCCTTGGTCGAAGTGATACGTTCTTGCAGAACGCCCATCTCTTCAGCCAGGGTCGGCTGGTAACCTACTGCCGAAGGCATACGGCCCAGCAGTGCGGATACTTCGGTACCGGCCAGGGTGTAACGGTAGATGTTGTCGACGAACAGCAGAACGTCGTTACCTTCGTCACGGAACTTCTCGGCCATGGTCAGGCCAGTCAGTGCTACGCGCAGACGGTTTCCCGGCGGCTCGTTCATCTGACCGTAAACCAGTGCCACTTTGTCCAGAACGTTGGAGTCCTTCATCTCGTGGTAGAAGTCGTTACCCTCACGAGTACGCTCACCCACACCGGCGAACACGGAATAACCGCTGTGCTCGATGGCGATGTTACGGATCAGTTCCATCATGTTTACGGTCTTGCCTACACCGGCACCACCGAACAGACCGACTTTACCGCCTTTGGCGAACGGGCAAACCAGGTCGATAACCTTGATGCCGGTTTCCAGCAGGTCGTTGCCGCCAGCTTGTTCCGCGAACGAAGGTGCTGGACGGTGAATGCCCCAACGCTCTTCGGTGTCGATCGGGCCAGCTTCGTCAATCGGGTTGCCCAGTACGTCCATGATCCGGCCCAGGGTCGCTTTACCGACCGGTACGGAGATGGCAGCGCCAGTGTCGACAACGTCCAGACCGCGCTTCAAGCCTTCGGTGGAACCCATCGCAATGGTACGAACTACGCCGTCGCCCAGCTGCTGCTGAACTTCCAGAGTAGTTTCCGCGCCTTGTACTTTCAGCGCGTTGTAGATGCTCGGTACGCTGTCGCGTGGAAATTCCACGTCGATAACGGCGCCGATGATTTGAACGATACGTCCGCTACTCATAGCTGGATCCTCTGAATATTTGAACCGTTAAACCGCGGCAGCGCCGCCGACGATTTCCGAGATCTCTTGGGTGATCGCAGCCTGACGCGCCTTGTTGTAGATCAGCTGCAAATCGCTGATCAGATCACCGGCGTTATCGGTAGCGTTTTTCATCGCGATCATCCGCGCCGCTTGTTCAGCTGCGTTGTTCTCGACCACCGCCTGGTACACCTGCGACTCCACGTAGCGCACCATCAAGCCGTCAAGCAGCTCTTTGGCGTCTGGTTCGTAGAGGTAGTCCCAGTGGTGCTTGAGTTCCTGATCCGGAGTCGCCACCAGTGGAATCAATTGCTCCACGGTTGGCTGCTGGGTCATGGTGTTGATGAACTTGTTGGATACCACGGACAGGCGGTCAATCCGGCCTTCCAGGTACGCATCCAGCATCACCTTCACACTGCCGATCAAATCATTGATCGACGGCTCTTCACCCAGGTGGCTGATAGCTGCAACGACGTTACCGCCGAAGTTGCGGAAAAAGGCCGCACCCTTGCTACCAACAACACACAGATCGATCTCGACGCCGTTTTCGCGGTTTACCGCCATGTCCTTGACCAGGGCCTTGAACAGGTTGGTATTCAAACCACCGCACAAACCACGGTCACTGCTCACAACCACATAACCGACGCGCTTAACTTCGCGGTCGATCATGAACGGGTGGCGGTATTCCGGGTTGGCGTTGGCCAGATGCCCAATTACCTGGCGGATACGCTCCGCATAAGGACGGCTAGCAGCCATGCGCATTTGTGCCTTGCGCATTTTGCTGACCGCCACTTTTTCCATGGCGCTGGTAATTTTTTGCGTGCTTTTGATGCTCGCAATCTTACTGCGAATCTCTTTTGCGCCTGCCATGTAACACCTATCAGGTTAGCAAGCGGGAGCCTTGCGGCTCCCGCTGCGGCTTACCAGGTTTGGGTGGCCTTGAACTTCTCGATACCGGCTTTCATGCCAGCGTCGATATCGTCATTGAAGTCACCCTTCACGTTGATCTTCGCCATCAATTCGGCGTGATCGCGGTTGAAGTAAGCAATCAGCGCTTGTTCAAAGCTGCCGACCTTGGCGATTTCAACGTCGGTCAGGAACCCACGCTCAGCGGCATACAGCGACAACGCCATGTCAGCGATCGACATTGGGGCGTATTGCTTCTGCTTCATCAGCTCGGTAACGCGCTGACCATGCTCAAGTTGCTTACGGGTCGCTTCGTCCAGGTCAGAAGCGAACTGGGCGAATGCCGCCAGTTCACGGTACTGAGCCAGAGCGGTACGGATACCACCGGAGAGCTTCTTGATGATCTTGGTCTGAGCGGCACCACCCACACGGGATACCGAAACACCGGCGTTCACTGCAGGGCGGATGCCCGAGTTGAACATGGCCGATTCCAGGAAGATCTGACCGTCGGTGATGGAGATCACGTTGGTAGGAACGAACGCGGAAACGTCGCCAGCCTGGGTTTCGATGATCGGCAGTGCGGTCAGGGAACCGGTTTTGCCGGTCACTGCGCCGTTGGTGAACTTCTCTACGTACTCTTCGGAAACGCGGGATGCGCGCTCCAGCAGACGGGAGTGGAGATAGAACACGTCGCCTGGGTAAGCTTCACGGCCTGGTGGACGGCGCAGCAGCAGGGAAATCTGGCGGTAAGCCACTGCTTGCTTGGACAGATCGTCATAAACGATCAGCGCGTCTTCACCGCGGTCGCGGAAGAATTCACCCATGGTGCAACCGGAGTACGGTGCCAGGAATTGCAGCGCAGGAGATTCCGAAGCACTGGCAGCCACGATGATCGTGTTGGCCAGGGCGCCGTTTTCTTCCAGCTTGCGAACCACGTTGGCGATGGTCGATTGCTTCTGACCGATGGCTACGTAGACGCAGAAAATGCCGCTGTTCTTCTGGTTGATGATCGCGTCGATCGCCAGAGCGGTCTTACCGATCTGACGGTCACCGATGATCAGCTCACGCTGGCCACGGCCGACTGGGATCATGGCATCGACAGCCTTGTAGCCAGTCTGTACAGGCTGGTCTACCGACTTACGCCAGATCACGCCTGGAGCAACTTTCTCGACCGCGTCGGTCTCGGTGTTGCCCAGTGGACCTTTGCCGTCAACAGGGTTACCCAGTGCGTCGACTACGCGACCCAGCAGTTCCTTACCAACCGGAACTTCGAGGATGCGGCCTGTGCACTTGGCGCTCATGCCTTCAGCCAGACTGGTGTACGCGCCCAATACAACGGCACCTACGGAGTCTTGCTCCAGGTTGAGGGCCATACCGTAGACGCCGCCCGGAAACTCGATCATCTCGCCGTACATGACGTCGGCCAGACCGTGAATCCGCACGATGCCGTCAGATACGCTGACGACAGTGCCTTCGTTACGGGCTTGGGAGGTCACATCGAGCTTGTCGATGCGGCCCTTGATAATTTCACTTATTTCGGAAGGATTGAGTTGCTGCATTGCTCTGCTGCCCCTTCAAACTCAAGATTTCAATGCTTCGGCAAGTTTCGCGATTTTGCCGCGAATCGAGCCATCGATAACCAGGTCGCCGGCACGGATAACGACACCACCAATCAGGGATGCGTCCTCCGAAGCTTGCAGGCGCACTTCCCGATTGAGTCGTGCACTGAGAACCTTGGCGAGTTTGTCTTGCTGTTCTTGGTTCAATGCGAAAGCACTGGTCACTTCTACGTCTACCGATTTCTCTGCTTCGGCCTTGTACAGGTCGAACAGAGCGGCGATCTCCGGCAAAAGCGGGAGACGGTCGTTTTCGGCAACGACGTGAATGAAGTTCTGCACTTTCACATCGAACTTGTCGCCGCACACTTCAATAAAAGTGGCGGCCTTGTCTGCGCTCGTCAGGCGCGGGGCCTTGAGCACGCGCTGCATGGTGTCGTCTTGCGACACTGCTGCAGCCAGGCCGAGCATGGCTGACCAAGAGGCCAGCTGCTGGTGGGCCTGGGCGTGCTCGAAGGCTGCCTTAGCGTAAGGTCGGGCCAACGTGGTCAGTTCTGCCATGATCGCCCTCGCTTAAATTTCAGCAGCCAGTTTGTTAACCAGCTCCGCGTGCGCGTTTTGATCGATTGTGGCACCGAGGATCTTCTCAGCACCGCCGACCGCCAGAGCACCCAGTTGGGCACGCAGCGCGTCTTTGACGCCGTTCAGTTCCTGTTCGATCTCGGCATGAGCCGAAGCCTTCACACGGTCAGCTTCGACGCGGGCTTTTTCAACAGCCTCTTCGACGATCTGGTTACCGCGTTTCTTGGCTTGCTCAATGATTTCAGCTGCCTGTGCTTTAGCATCGCGCAGTTGATGACCCACTTTCTCTTGGGCCAGCTCCAGGTCGCGAGCTGCACGGCTGGCAGCGTCCAAGCCATCAGCGATCTTCTTCTGACGTTCGTGCAAAGCCGCGATGACCGGAGGCCACACGAACTTCATGCAAAACACTACAAAAATGAAGAACGCAACGGATTGGCCAATCAGGGTTGCATTAATGTTCACGCCAACACCTCGCTCATTCGTTGTCCATCACTCCAATCAACTCGAAAATTCGAGTGATTAGCCAGCGAGTTGACCAACGAAGGGGTTCGCGAAGGTGAAGAACAGAGCGATACCAACGCCGATCATGGTCACGGCGTCGAGCAGGCCGGCGACGATGAACATTTTAACTTGCAGCATTGGAACCATTTCTGGCTGACGCGCAGCGCCTTCCAGGAATTTGCCGCCCAGCAGGCCGAAACCAATGGCAGTACCCAGGGCGCCCAGGCCGATCAACAGTGCAACAGCGATAGCGGTTAGACCAACTACAGTTTCCATCTTTCCTCCCGACTTTTACGTCGTATGGTTTAGGTTTTTTAGATTTTAAAGCGGTAAAACAAATCGTTTCATAGCCCTGGTGGGCCACCTTCCCGTTTCACCGGGAAGGACATCAGACTAGTCGAGACTGGCCTTAATGGTTCTCTTCGTGCGCCATCGACAGATAGACAATGGTCAGCATCATGAAGATGAAGGCCTGCAGGGTGATGATCAGGATGTGGAACACAGCCCACGCCCACTGCAGAACCACGCCCAGGCCGCTAAGCCAGAGCAGACCGCTGCCGAACATCACAGCGATCAGAATGAACACCAGCTCGCCGGCATACATGTTGCCGAACAGTCGCAGGGCCAGGGAGATCGGCTTGGCGACCAGGGTCACGAACTCCAGCAGGAAGTTCACCGGGATCAGCAGGGCTTGAACGAAGATGTTCTTGCTGCCGAACGGGTGCAGGGTCAGTTCGCCGATGAAGCCACCGATGCCCTTGACCTTGATGCTGTAGAAAATGATCAACGCGAACACCGACAGGGCCATGCCCAGGGTGGCGTTAGGGTCGGTAGTCGATACGGCACGGAATGGAATGTGCGCATCGCCGGTGATCAGGATGGCCAGTTGAGGAATCCAGTCGACCGGGATCAGGTCGACGGCGTTCATCAGGAACACCCAGACGAAGATGGTCAGTGCCAGCGGTGCAATCACCGGGCTACGGCCATGGAAGCTGTCTTTCACGCTGCCATCGACGAATTCGACCAATACTTCAACGAAGTTCTGCAAAGCACCTGGCTGACCGGAAGTTGCCTTCTTTGCCGCCATGCGGAAAATCAGGACGAAGATCAGACCCAATGCGACCGACCAGCCCAGAGTATCCAGGTGGAAAGCCCAGAAGCCCATTTCTTTGGCCTCTGCTGCGGAGTGGGCAAAGCCCCAGCCGCCATTAGGAAGCTGACCGAAGGTCAGGTTCTGCAAGTGGTGCTGGATATAGCCCGAAGCGGTTGTTTCTGCCATGGTTGCCTCAAACGCCCTAAGGTTTCGAAAGTCTTGTTTTCATTAGCAGGGGAGCGAACCAGCTGACCAGTTGGGTCAACACGAAGACGCCGAATACAGCCAGCGGCGCCAATGGCTTCACACCTGCAAAGGTCAGTGCAAACAGCACTGCCGTCAAAATCAGTTTCCCCGCCTCGCCGGCATAAAAGGACCGGACGATAGCCTGGGCTGCTCGGGCGCCGGAAAACCGAAAGGCCCTGTGAGCAAAATACATATTGGGCAGCAAGGCTATCAGGCCTCCGCAGAGTCCTGAATATCCGGCTACGACTCCATGCCAATACCAAAGCGCCAATGCGGCGATCAGCAAAATGACAAATTGAGCCAATAAAACCGGGAAAACGGCCAAGCGATGGAACGGCAACGTGTTTGGCGTGCGGGTTTCCATCACTCTTGCTCCTCAATGGTCGGCTGCCGGAAATCAATAACTTGGCATAATTTGTGCCGACAAAATGCGCGCAGAGTATAGGGGCGGTTCTGCCCCTATTCAACTGCCGGGTAGTGATTTCCGATCACGCGCTACATAAGCAAATGTTTCAGCGGATGTGGGCAAGGACGCCCTGAAGCTCATCGAGGGAGTTATATCCGATGACCAATTGCCCTTTGCCTTTCTTGCCGTGGCGAATTTGCACCGCAGAGCCCAGGCGCTCGGCCAGGCGCTGTTCGAGGCGAGCGATATCCGGATCAGTTTTGGCCGTTTCGACCGGTGCAGGTTTGCCGCTGAGCCACTGGCGAACCAGGGCCTCGGTCTGACGAACGGTGAGCCCCCGTGCGACAACGTGTCGCGCCCCCTCAACCTGTTGATTTTCCGGCAAACCGAGCAAGGCACGGGCGTGTCCCATCTCCAGGTCGCCATGGGAAAGCATGGTCTTGATGACTTCCGGCAACGCGATCAGGCGCAGCAGGTTGGACACAGTCACGCGGGATTTACCCACCGCCTCGGCCACTTGTTGCTGGGTCAGCTGGAATTCCTGCTGCAAGCGCTGCAGGGCGATCGCTTCTTCGATCGGGTTGAGGTCTTCGCGCTGGATGTTCTCGATCAACGCCATGGCGATGGCCGTTTCATCCGGCACATCACGCACCATCGCCGGAATCGTTTCCTTGCCGGCCTGCTGGCTCGCGCGCCAGCGGCGCTCACCGGCGATGATTTCAAAACGACCGCCACCAATCGGGCGCACCACGATCGGCTGCATCACGCCCTGAGCCTTGATCGAGTTGGCCAGTTCTTCCAGCGCCTGAGGGTCCATGTCCCGGCGTGGCTGGTATTTGCCGCGCTGGATCAGGTCCAGGGGCAGGTGTTGCAACTCGCGCTCGTCGGCCTGCACCGCTTGTTCTTCAAGCGATGTGACGGTTGGACCACTCAGCAGTGCATCCAGTCCACGTCCGAGACCTCGTTTCTTGACGGCCATGGGGATTCCTTAAGTTGGCTGGGCTGCAGCGGTACGTGAGTTGCGGCGTTGGCGACGAACCATTTCGCCGGCCAGCGCCAGGTAGGCAATGGCACCACGGGATTGTTTGTCGTACGCCAGGGCGGGCATGCCGTAGCTCGGGGCCTCGGCCAAACGGATGTTGCGCGGGATCACCGTGTCATACAACTGATCGCCGAAGTGTTCCTTGAGCTGCGCCGACACATCGTTCATCAGGCTCAGGCGCGGATCGAACATGGTTCGCAGCAGGCCTTCGATCTGCAGGTTCGGGTTGAGCAACTCGGCGATGCGCTTGATGTTATCCACAAGGTCGCTCAGACCTTCCAGTGCGTAGTACTCGCACTGCATGGGGATAATCACCCCATCGGCAGCCACCAGCGCGTTCAATGTCAGCATCGACAGTGACGGCGGGCAGTCGATCAGGATGTAGTCGTAATTCTCGCGGATCGGCGCCAGGGCACTACGCAGACGGCTTTCTTTCATCTGCATTTCCAGCAGCACCACTTCCGCCGCGGTCAAATCGCGGTTGGCCGGCAGCAGTTGGTAACCGCCGTGCTCGGAATAGTGCATGGCCTGCGCCAGGTCGCACTCGCCGATCAGCAAGTCGTAGACCGAGTTTTCCAGGCCGTGTTTATCCACACCGCTACCCATGGTGGCGTTGCCCTGTGGATCGAGATCGATCAGCAGCACCCGACGCTTGGTAGCGACCAGGGAAGCTGCGAGGTTGATGCAGGTGGTGGTTTTGCCCACGCCACCTTTCTGGTTCGCTATCGCGAATACCTTAGCCATTCTTGCTTGTGTTCCCAATCATGCCGTGCGGCGCAGTATCAGCAGATGGCGTTGGCCTTGGCAACCGGGTACGGCCAAGGCGTGTTCGCTATCGAGGTGGAAGTCTGCCGGCAATGCTAACAGCTCGTCGCTTGGATGGACGCCCTTCATTGCCAGCCAGCGGGTGTCGCGGTCGCCCAGGTGACGGGTCCAGTTGCTGAAGTTCTCCATGCTGCTGAACGCCCTGGAAACAATTCCGGTGAAAGGCTGTTCAGGCGTGAAGGCCTCGACGCGACTGTGGATAACTTGAAGGTTGTCCAGCTTGAGTTCGAGTTTGACCTGGGTCAGGAAGCGGGTTTTCTTGCCGTTGCTGTCCAGGCAGGTCACTTGCGACTCGGGAAACAGGATCGCCAGAGGAATGCCAGGCATGCCGCCGCCACTGCCGACGTCAAGCCAACGACCGTTTTCGATAAACGGCATCACGCTCAAGCTGTCGAGCAAGTGGCGCGACACCATTTCGTCGGGATCGCGCACTGCAGTGAGGTTGTAAGCCTTGTTCCATTTGATCAACAAGGCCAGGTAGCCCAGCAGCAATTCGTGCTGGGCCGGGGTCAGGTCGACGCCCAACTGGCGCGCACCTGTGGATAACTCTTCGGCGTGTTGCGAGGTGACCAACGAACTCAAGCGCTTTGCTCCAACTGACGGCCCGCGCCGCGTTTTTTCAAATGGATCATCAACAGCGAAATCGCTGCCGGGGTGACGCCGGGAATACGTGAAGCCTGGCCCAGGGTCTCCGGCCGAGTTATCCCCAGCTTGCTTTGAATTTCTTTCGACAACCCGGAAATCCCGGTGTAGTCGATATCCACAGGCAGCTTGGTGTCTTCACTGGCGCGCAGGCGAGCGATTTCGTCCTGCTGTCGGTCAATGTAACCGGCGTATTTGGTCTTGATTTCGACCTGCTCGGCGACCTGTGGGTCTTCTGCACCCTGGCCGGTCACTTCGACCAGACCAGCGTAGTCGATTTCCGGACGGGACAGCAGGTTCAGCAAGTTGTATTCGTGGGTCAGCGGCGTGCCGAATTTTTCCGCAATCGCGTCGCCTTGCTCAGTGCCTGGACGAACCCAGGTACTTTTCAGGCGCTGCTCTTCCAGCGCAATGCTTTCACGTTTTTTGCAGAACGCTGCCCAACGCGCGTCATCGACCAAGCCCAGTTCACGGCCTTTCTCGGTCAGGCGCAGGTCGGCGTTGTCTTCACGCAGGATCAGGCGATATTCCGCCCGGGAAGTGAACATCCGGTACGGTTCCTGGGTACCCAGGGTGATCAGGTCGTCGACCAAAACACCGATGTACGCTTCGTCGCGACGCGGGCACCAGCTGTCTTTGCCTTGGGCGCGCAGCGCGGCATTGGTACCGGCCAGCAAACCCTGGGCGCCGGCTTCTTCGTAACCGGTGGTGCCGTTGATTTGACCGGCGAAGAACAGACCGCCGATCACTTTGGTTTCGAGGCTGTACTTCAGGTCACGCGGGTCGAAATAGTCATACTCGATGGCGTAGCCCGGACGCACGATGTGCGCGTTTTCCATGCCGCGAATCGATTGCACGATCTGGATCTGCACGTCGAACGGCAACGAAGTGGAAATCCCGTTCGGGTATAGCTCGTGAGTGGTCAAGCCTTCGGGCTCGATGAAGACCTGGTGGCTTTCCTTGTCGGCAAAGCGGTGGATCTTATCTTCGATCGACGGGCAGTAACGTGGGCCGATGCCTTCGATCACCCCAGAATACATCGGCGAACGGTCGAGGTTGGCGGCGATGATTTCGTGGGTGCGCGCATTGGTATGGGTAATCCAGCAGCTGACCTGTTTCGGGTGCTGCTCCTTGGAGCCCATGAACGACATGACCGGGATCGGCGTGTCGCCGGCTTGCTCGGTCATCACCGAAAAATCCACAGAACGCCCGTCGATACGCGGCGGGGTTCCGGTTTTCAGGCGACCGACACGCAGCGGCAATTCACGCAGGCGTTTTGCCAAGGCAATCGACGGCGGATCACCGGCGCGGCCCCCGGAATAATTCTGCATGCCGATGTGGATAAGTCCGCCGAGGAACGTGCCGGTGGTCAACACCACGGATTCTGCGAAGAAACGCAGACCCATTTGCGTAACAACACCGCGGACCTGGTCCTGCTCGACGATCAAGTCATCTGCAGCCTGCTGAAATATCCACAGGTTGGGCTGGTTTTCCAGGGTTTCGCGGACCGCGGCCTTGTACAGAATGCGATCAGCCTGAGCCCGAGTGGCACGCACGGCCGGGCCTTTGCGGCTGTTGAGCACGCGAAATTGAATACCACCCTTGTCGGTTGCCATGGCCATTACGCCGCCAAGGGCGTCTATTTCCTTGACCAGATGGCTTTTGCCAATCCCGCCAATGGCAGGGTTGCAACTCATGGCACCGAGGGTTTCCACGTTATGCGTCAACAACAGGGTTTTTACGCCCATGCGTGCTGACGCCAGTGCTGCCTCGGTACCGGCATGACCGCCGCCGATGACGATCACTTCAAAACGGGAAGGGAAATCCACCACGCACCTCGTGCCTGCTTATGTAGGTAATTAGGAATTGATTGTTGAGCTGGTTTTAGAGCTTTGGCGGCAAGTATAGGGACTTAGCCCTTCCTAAAGAACCCTTTGCACAAAATTTAACCAGCTGTGGATGAATCACAGACAATAGAAATTAAAAGAGAGAAATTTATTAAATCTTTGTTTTTATGTTTATTTCTACTGAGGCGCCTTTCTGTGGATAGATCTCTACAGGCCTTTATTTACGGTATGTACAGCGATTCAAAACTCTGTGGTCATGTGCCAATAAGGCCCTTGGATAACTGCTTTAAGCCTGTGGATTAAACAGGCGGTTATCCACAGATGGGTTTTTACTCAGGTTTCAGTCCCTGTTATCAACTGGGCACAGAGGCGGTTATTCACAGGGCTTAATCCACAGAAATCGGTGAACCGAGGTGCATTTCGCCCACGACGAAGCCGTCCGAATCTTTCTATTTGGTGGTAAGCGCGGCAAAAAGAGATCTATTGTGAGAAAACCGCGGGGCAGTTAATAATAGCGATTATCATTAACTTGCCTTGTCATGCCCTATGTCCCCTTCTTCACACACGGCTGCGGTCCAGAACATCTACGAGCAGCACCATTCCTGGTTGCACGGCTGGCTCAAGGGTAAGTTGCATAACGCCTGCGATGCGGCCGATGTGGCGCACGATACGTTCGTGCGCATTCTGGGCGGGCGGCATGCAGCACAGATCGTTGAGCCGCGTGACTACCTGGCAACCATCGCCAGGGGCCTGGTGATTGATCGTTATCGTCGGCATGCCATCGAGCAGGCCTACAAGCAAACCTTGGCCGAACGGCCCGAAGCCACGGCCATCAGTGAAGAAGACAAAGCGATTATCATCGAGACGCTGGTGGCTGTGGATAAAGCCCTGTCGGGGCTAGGCGAACGAGCGCGACGGATCTTCATGTTGTCGCAGATCGAGGGGCTGACCTATCAACAGATCGCCGATCAACTGAAGGTGTCACTGACCACGGTGAAGAAACACATGATCCGTGCATTGACTGAATGCTCGCTGATCATGGCCAACCTGTAATGGCAGCCCCCGACCGCAAGACCTTTGAGGCCGCTGCCAGCTGGTATGTGCAGTTTCAATCTCAACCCCCTACCGCCGCCGAGCGCCAGGCCTGGCAACAATGGCTCAACGGCGATCCATCCCATCAGGCCGCGTGGAACCAGATGGAGCAATTGCAGCGTAGTCTCGGCGCCCTGCCCCAGGATTTTACGCGCCGCGCATTGTCGACCACGCAACAACGTCGCCAGGTACTCAAGTGGATGCTGGTGATGGGCGGTACCGGGTACCTGGGCTGGAATGTTCAGCAACACACTTCCCTGGGTAATGTCTGGGCCGACTACCGGACGTCCGTGGGCGAACGCCGGCGTATCGAATTAGCCGACGGCACACGGATTGATCTGAATACCAGCACGGCGATGGACGTGATATTCGACGGGCGCCAACGTTTGATCCGCCTGCGTGAAGGTGAAGTACTTATCCACACCGGCAAGTTGGGCGGGCAGACACCCTTTTATGTCGAAACCCGCCAAGGCCGAGTCCAGGCATTGGGTACCCGGTTTACCGTGCGTCAGTTGCCAGATTCCACGCGTGTCGGCGTTCTGGAGGATCGGGTGACTGTGTCCCCTGGTGATCAGCCCAATTACGCTCGACTGCTCGGAGCCGGTGAAAGCGCTGACTTCGATCGTCAACACGTTGGGCTTAACCACACGTATAGCGGGTCCCAGGCAGCCTGGGTCGATGGCCAGTTGATCGTATTGGATGCGCGCCTCGGGGATGTGATCGAAGACCTCGCCCGTTACCGTCCGGGTGTCCTGCAATGCGACTTGGCTTGCGCACGCCTGCGTGTTTCCGGGACCTTCCGCCTGGATTCCACCGATGCGGTACTTGCGAATCTGCAGGCAACCTTGCCGATTCAAGTGAAGTACTTCACTCGCTATTGGGTTTCGGTGAAGCGAATCGCCTGATCGCAAAAAATATCCGCACAAGGGGTTATCTTTTTTTTACCTGACACGGCCCTACAGGTAATCACGACGCCACCTTCAGGGCTTACCCACCTATGCGCCTTCCCACCAAGCTTCGCCAGCGACTTTCCTACCACGGTATGACGTGCAGCCTGCTGCTCGGCACGGCAGCCACCGCCGGTGTTTTGCTATCCACTGACGCCATGGCCGCCAGCGCGGTGCAACATTACGTCATTGCGGCCGGTCCACTGGACAATGCCTTGAGCCAATTTGCCGCCAGGGCGAATGTGATTCTGTCTTTCTCGCCCCAGCAAACCGCGCGTTTGAACACGACCGGGCTGGAAGGTGACTATTCGGTTGAGCAAGGCTTTGCACTGTTGCTGCAGAACTCGGGGTTACAAGCGATCGTCCAGGCGCCCGGCAGCTATGTCCTGCAGGCCATTCCCGCAGGGCAACTCACGCTCGCGCCGACCACGGTCAGCACTTATCAACAGGCGGGGTTCAATCAAGAGATTGCCGGTGATGTGGGCTACAAGGCGCAAAACAGCCGCATCGGTACCAAGACCAGCACGCCTCTGTCGGAAACACCACGTTCGGTATCGGTTGTCACCGGCCAGCGCATCAAGGACCAGAAGTCGCAGACCCTGACTGAAGTATTGGGCTACGTGCCCGGCATCTTCGCGCCGCCCTTTGCTGCCGGCGACGGTCTCGCAGGAGACTTGTTCTTCATCCGCGGTTTCAATGCCACTGATTACGGCTACGGTTTGCTGCGAGATGGCCTGCGTGTGCAAGGCAATCGGTATGACACCACCAGTGAGCCCTATGGCCTGGAAAGGGTCGAAATCTTCCGTGGTCCCTCCTCCCTGCTCTACGGTGAAAACGCACCTGGCGGTTTGGTGAACCTGGTGAGTAAACATCCGACTGCCACGCCGCAAGGTGAAGTGCAGCTCGGTTATGGCTCGAATAATCGGCGTCAGTTGGGTGTGGATATCTCGGGGCCACTCAACGACAGCGGCAACATCCTTGGTCGGGTTGTGATGCTCGGTCGCAAATCCGACACGCAGACTGACCATGTTCCTGATGATCGCCTGTATATCGCGCCATCACTGACCCTGAATTTCGACGACTTCAACACCCTTACCCTGTTGGCCAATTACCAAAAGGACCACACCAATCTCGAACTCGGCCTACCCGCCGCGGGCACCTTGCTGACAAATCCGAACGGAAAGCTGTCCAAGCACACCATGCTCGGCGATCCGGACTGGAACACGTTCGAACGTGAAGCCTGGAGCACCGGCTACGAATTCAGCCACAGCTTCAACGACGATTGGCAGTTCCGGCAGAACTCGCGGTACATGCAGTCGCGCATCAACCGTCACGAAACCTGGCCGAGCACCTTGAACAATGGCGGTTTCGGCACCCAACTGAACATGACCGCCTACGACCGGTACAACAAGTCGATGGTCTATTCCCTGGATAACCAGCTGGAAGGCAAATTCCAGGTCGGAGGCTTGGAAAATACCGTGCTGTTCGGTGCCAGTTATGACCGCACCTCGTTCAACCAGGATTGGGACGCAGGCTTCGCCGGCACCATCAATGTGTATAACCCCGTGTACCTGCGCGATCCGCTGACCCCGGTGGCTGTGCAAAACACCCTGCTCGAGCAGCAGATGAAGGGTGTTTATGCACAGATCCAGAGCAAGTATGACCACTGGCTGTTCCTGCTGGGTGGCCGCCAGGACTGGGTCGACAGTGACTTCCGCGACAAGGTCAACAAGGCCAGCAACACCGGCTCCGAAGACCGCAAGTTCACCTACCAGGGCGGGGTGATGTACCAGTTCGACAACGGCCTGACGCCGTACGTCAGCTATTCCACCGCATTCGTCCCCGTACAGCAGATTTCCAATGCCGGTTCACCACTGAAACCGATCACTAGCAGCCAGTACGAAGTGGGTGTGAAGTACGAGCCGATCGGTTGGGACACCGCGATGACCCTGTCGGTGTATGACTTGCGCAAGGAAGACGACACCTACCTCGACGCTACCACCAACAGCTACCGCCAAGTGGGCGAAAGCCGGGCCAAAGGGGCCGAGGTCGAGGTGAACAGCAACATCACGCCCAACCTGAATGTGACCGCGGCCTACACCTACACTGACGCTCGGATTACCAAGGATTCGGCTACATCGCTGGTCGAGGGGCACCAGATGACGGGGGTTCCGCGCAACCAAGCCTCGGTATGGGGCAAGTACCGCTTCCTTGATGGCCAACTCAAGGGTTTGTCCCTGGGCGGCGGTGTGCGTTATTTCGACAGTACGTTTTCCTACACCCAGCCAAGCCTGTACGGAAAGCTGGA
This sequence comes from Pseudomonas sp. CHM02, assembly GCF_000612585.1. Taxonomy (GTDB): domain Bacteria; phylum Pseudomonadota; class Gammaproteobacteria; order Pseudomonadales; family Pseudomonadaceae; genus Aquipseudomonas. Next base: position 123,273 of record NZ_JFCA01000002.1, on the reverse strand, counting down.
CGCTGGGAGCGTCACTCTGGTGGACGCAGCAGTCGGCTACCAGATCGACACACACTGGTCAGTGGACGTGAACGCCAAGAACCTGTTCGACAAGGAATATGTTTCTGGCTGCAACGACGCGGGCCGCTGCTACTGGGGTGACAGCCGTACACTGCTTGGGACGGTGTCGTACAACTGGTAATGGGTGAAGGCCTGAAGAACCCGGCGTTCTTCAGGCAAACCAGTACCTCCAGGGGGTGTGGATAACTTGGTTATTTACCGATGCAGAAGCTGGAGAAGATCCGTCCCAACAGGTCATCGGAGCTGAATGCGCCAGTGATTTCTCCCAACAGCTGCTGCGCTTGGCGCAGGTCTTCAGCCAGCAGCTCCCCTGCCCCCGCCAAGGTCAGCTGTGCCCGACCATGCTCCAATGCCGCGCTTGCATGGCGCAACGCCTCCAGGTGCCTGCGGCGCGCACTGAAGCTGCTTTCCGAGGTCTGCTCGTAGCCCATGCAGGCCTTGAGGTGCTCGCGCAGCAATTCCAGGCCCTCACCCGCTGCCTTCGCGCTCAGGCTGATGGTGACGTGGCCATCAGCGCTGGTTTCCATCGCAATAGCCTCACCCGTCAAGTCGGCTTTGTTGCGAATCAAGGTGACTTTGGCCGGGTCCGGCCGTTGCTCGAGGAATTCCGGCCACAACGCAAAAGGATCCACAGCCTCCGGCGCCGTGGCGTCCACCACCAGCAGTACCCGGTCCGCTTCGCCGATGGCTTTGAGCGCGCGTTCCACGCCGATCTTTTCCACCTGGTCATCGGTATCGCGCAAACCGGCTGTGTCGACGACGTGCAGCGGCATGCCGTCGATGTGGATATGTTCGCGCAGGATATCCCGGGTCGTGCCGGCGATCTCCGTGACAATGGCCGCTTCACGGCCCGCCAGCGCATTGAGCAGGCTGGATTTGCCCGCATTGGGCCGCCCAGCGATCACTACCGTCATGCCATCACGCAGCAGCGCACCCTGCCCGGCTTCGCGCAGGACTGTGGATAACTCATCGCGGACCTTGTCCAGCATCGCCAATACATGGCCATCGGCGAGAAAGTCGATTTCTTCCTCGGGAAAATCAATCGCCGCCTCGACGTAAATGCGCAGGCTGATCAGTTGTTCGGTCAAGTTATGCACACGCAGGGAAAACGCGCCCTGCAGCGAGCGCAGGGCATTGCGTGCAGCCTGTGCAGAACTGGCCTCGATCAAGTCAGCGATGGCTTCAGCCTGGGCCAGGTCGAGCTTGTCATTGAGAAAAGCCCGCTCGCTGAATTCCCCCGGTCTGGCCAAGCGGCAGCCCAGTTGCAAGCAACGCTGCAGCAACATATCCAGCACGACCGGACCGCCGTGGCCCTGCAATTCCAGGACATCTTCACCGGTGAATGAATTGGGCCCGGGAAAGTAGAGGGACAAACCTTCGTCCAGCACAGTTTCGTCTGCATCCAGGAACGGGCCGTAATGGGCGTGACGCGGCTTCAATTCACGGCCGCTGATGGCCTTGGCAGCAACGCTTGCGAGCGGCCCGGAAATTCTAACGATACCGACACCGCCGCGACCCTGAGCGGTAGCGACAGCAGCGATGGTTTCACGAGGAGCGCTCATCAGCAGATTCCAGAACAAAAGTGACGGAAAGCAAAACGCCCCACTAGGGGGCGTCTTGAGTGGTTATCCACAGAGTAAATTACGACGCGGCTTTTGCGGTAGCCGCTTCGATTTTACGTGTGATGTACCACTGTTGAGAGATCGACAACACGTTGTTGACCACCCAGTACAGCACCAGACCAGCTGGGAACCACAGGAAGAAGAAGGTGAAGATGATTGGCATCATTTTCATCACCTTGGCCTGCATCGGATCCGGAGGAGTCGGGTTCAAGCGCTGCTGGATGAACATGGTCGCGCCCATGATGATCGGCAGGATAAAGAACGGGTCTTTGATCGACAGGTCGGTTATCCACAGCATGAACGGCGCCTGGCGCATTTCCACGCTTTCCAGGAGTACCCAGTACAGCGAGAGGAACACTGGCATCTGCACCAGAATCGGCAAGCATCCACCCAGCGGGTTGATCTTCTCTTTCTTGTACAGCTCCATCATGGCCTGCGACATCTTCTGCCGGTCATCGCCATGTTGTTCTTTCAGCGCCGCCAGTTTCGGGGCTACGGCACGCATGCGCGCCATCGACTTGTAGCTGGCTGCCGACAGTGGGAAGAAGATCCCCTTGATCAGCATGGTCAGGAAGATGATCGAGAAGCCCCAGTTACCCACAATGCTGTGGATATGTTGCAGCAACCAGAAAATCGGCTGGGCGATGAACCACAGGAAGCCGTAATCCACAGTCAGCTCAAGACCTGGGGACAACTCTTTCAGTACGGCCTGGCTTTTCGGACCGGCGTACAGGGTCGCGCTGGTTTCAGCCTTGGCACCTGGAGCGACGGTCAACGCCGGGCCAGTAAAACCGATGATGTAGTTGCCCTGGCTGTCCTTGCGGGTCTGAACCAGGTTCGCTTCACCTTTGTTCGGGATCCAGGCGGTCACGAAGTAGTGTTGCAGCCAGGCTACCCAACCACCTTGGACGGTCTCTTTCAGCGAGCCCTTGTCGATGTCTTTCATCGACACTTTTTTGTACGGCTCGTTACTTGTCCACAGGGCAGCACCCAGGTAAGTCGCGGTGCCGGTGGCAGTGCTGGAAGAAGGATCGGAGCTGGCGTCACGCTTGAGCTGGGCAAACAGGTTGCCGCTCCACGGTTTGTCGCTTTCGTTGTCGATCAGGTAAGTGACCTTCAAGTCGTACAAACCACGGGTGAAGCTGAAACGCTTGATGTAGTTGACGCCGTCGAGGCTGAATTTCAGGTCGACGTTCAACTGGTTCTGGCCATCAGCCAGTTGATAAGTCTTTTGCTCGGTCGAATAAACCGGACGACCGGTAGCACGTGCATCCGGACCGTTGGTGCCGGTCAGGCCGCTTTGCGCCAGATAAGTACGTTCACCACCGTTATCGAACAGTTGGAACGGAACATCCGGATGGTCCTGGCGACGTGGATACAGCGGCAGTTTCAACTGCGCGATATCACCACCCTGTGGGTCGATAGCCAAGTCGAGCACATCCGTTTTTACGTGGATGAGGTCTTTATTGGTGACCACTGGCGTTTCTAGAGGGGCGCTTGTCTCGCCATTCGCGCTGGGAACATCGGCACTCGCGGACGCATTGTTACCCAGCGGGGTGTCCGGAATAGCCGGCGCAGCCTGGTTGGTAGCAACATTCTGAGTCGGCAGGGCAGCCTGGCCGTAGTCCTGGTTCCACTTAAGAACCATGACGTAGGACACGATTGCCAGGGCGACGATCAGGATCGTGCGTTTAATATCCATGATTACTCGGCCATCGAAGAAGAACGGGAGGTAGGGATAGGTGGAACCGGGTCATAACCACCGGGATTCCACGGATGACAGCGACCTAAACGACGAAAGGTCAGCCAGCCACCGCGCAGAAGACCATGGTTTTCTATGGCCTCTAACGCGTAGCAGGAACAACTGGGGTAGAAACGACAGTGGTTGGCCATCAGAGGACTAATGGCATAGCGATAAAACTGGATCGGAACGAGGGCCAGTTTACGCATCAAGGCTGTCTACCCCTACAGTTTCGGTGCTGACTGCTGGTGCTGGCTTGTTGGTACGCGCCAAACGTTTCCAGAGCTTGCCGAAATGCTGAATCAATTCGGGGTTTTCTACATCCCCCAAGCCTTTGCGCGCGACGATAACAATATCCCAACCAACCAGAGTGTCCTGGTGGAGGCGAAACGATTCGCGCATCAGACGCTTGAGGCGATTGCGCTCAACGGAGAGCTTTACGCTCTTCTTGCCGATCACCAACCCGAGTCGGGGGTGATCCAGATCGTTGTTACGCGCAAGGAGCAGGAGATTTTTCCCCGGAACCTTGCCGGTGGGGGAGTCAAAGACTGCCTTGAAATGCCGGGGGGTTAGCAGACGCTTTTCCCGACTGAAGTCCTGACTCACCACCAGTACCGGATTATCAAACTGCCAGGCGCGCACGACCTTTGGCGCGACGACGCGACAGGACAGCACGGCCGTTCTTGGTAGCCATGCGAGCACGGAAGCCGTGGGTGCGGGCGCGTTTGATGGTGCTTGGTTGGAAAGTACGTTTCATGGCGTTGTTACCTGGTTCGTCCACAACGGGCCGGAATGGCCCCCGTTTTAAGAGACCGGCGATTCTAGTGAAAGCAAGCCTCTAGGTCAATTTCCAACCAGCTTTTCCTTTAATTAGATCTCCACAGGCAATCCGGCCTTTTCTGTTCGCTTGGCTTCCACACGTCATGGGATAAATATAAAAATAAAGAAGGAAGTTATTTAAAGCTTTTCTGTAAAGCTTATAAAAGCTAGGTAGGCATTCATCTGTGGATAACTACCTTGAGGCCATATTCCACGTGATGTACAGAGAATGACAACACGGGGGAGAAACAGTGCTCTGCCTGTGCTGCGCTGTCGGATAAGCTGTGTGTGGAATGGCTTGTTATCCACAGGCTGGTTACCCACAGACTTTCGCCCCCACTTGTACAACGACCTCAGGCAGGTTTATCCACAGAGCTTATGCACAGACCGCTGGTCGACTTTTTTACGCTTAAGACGTTGATTTTGGCTGGGCTGTGATCAACCTACATGTGGATAAGTGGGCGGCTCGCCGCTACAATGGCGGCTGTTTTTGCCTCACCGGCTTTCAACTTAGGGGATATCCGTGTCAGTGGAACTTTGGCAGCAGTGCGTGGAGCTTTTGCGCGATGAGCTGCCTGCCCAGCAATTCAACACCTGGATCCGTCCGCTACAGGTCGAAGCCGAAGGCGACGAGTTGCGTGTCTACGCACCCAATCGTTTTGTTCTCGACTGGGTCAACGAGAAGTACCTGAGCCGCGTTCTCGAATTGCTCGACGAACATGGCAACGGCCTCGCGCCCGTGCTCTCCTTATTGATAGGCAGCAAGCGTAGCTCCGCGCCTCGCGCAGCGCCGAACGCGCCATTGGCTGCTGCTGCGTCGCAAGCCCAGGCCGCGGCAGCACCGGCTGCCAGCACACCGGCGCCTGCACCGGCGGCACCCTCCAAATCCTCTGCGCAAAAAAATGCACCAGAGAATGAAGAGCCATCCCGCGACAGCTTCGACCCGATGGCAGGCGCCAGCTCCCAGCAGGCCCCGGTCCGTGCCGAACAGCGCACCGTGCAGGTCGAAGGCGCGCTCAAGCACACCAGCTACCTGAACCGTACGTTTACCTTCGAGAACTTCGTCGAAGGTAAATCCAACCAGCTGGCTCGTGCAGCCGCCTGGCAGGTAGCCGATAACCCCAAGCATGGTTACAACCCGCTCTTTCTTTATGGTGGCGTTGGCTTGGGTAAGACCCACTTGATGCACGCTGTGGGTAACCACCTATTAAAGAAGAACCCGAATGCCAAGGTCGTGTACCTGCACTCGGAGCGCTTCGTGGCTGACATGGTCAAGGCCTTGCAGCTCAACGCAATCAACGAGTTCAAGCGGTTCTACCGCTCGGTTGACGCGTTGCTGATCGATGACATTCAATTCTTTGCCCGCAAAGAACGTTCCCAGGAAGAGTTTTTCCACACCTTCAACGCCCTGCTCGAAGGTGGCCAACAGGTCATCTTGACCAGCGACCGTTACCCGAAAGAAATCGAAGGTCTGGAAGAACGCCTGAAATCGCGCTTCGGCTGGGGCCTGACCGTTGCGGTAGAGCCGCCGGAGCTGGAAACCCGCGTCGCGATCCTGATGAAAAAAGCCGACCAGGCCAAGGTCGACTTGCCCCACGATGCGGCTTTTTTCATCGCTCAACGCATCCGCTCCAACGTGCGTGAGTTGGAAGGCGCGCTCAAGCGGGTCATCGCACACTCTCACTTCATGGGCCGCGACATCACCATCGAGCTGATTCGTGAATCCCTGAAGGACTTGCTGGCACTGCAGGACAAACTGGTGAGTGTGGATAACATCCAGCGCACCGTGGCCGAGTACTACAAGATCAAGATTTCCGACCTGCTGTCCAAGCGCCGTTCGCGCTCTGTGGCACGTCCTCGTCAGGTGGCCATGGCCCTCTCCAAGGAGTTGACTAACCACAGCCTGCCGGAAATCGGTGATGTGTTTGGCGGACGCGACCACACCACGGTCTTGCACGCGTGCCGCAAGATCAATGAACTTAAGGAATCCGACGCGGATATTCGCGAGGACTACAAGAACCTGCTGCGTACACTGACAACTTGATGACACCAGCGCAGCTTAATAAGGCAAGGGACTAGACCATGCATTTCACCATTCAACGCGAAGCCCTGTTGAAACCCCTGCAACTGGTCGCAGGCGTCGTCGAGCGCCGACAGACCTTGCCGGTGCTCTCCAACGTATTGCTGGTTGTCGAAGGCCAGCAGTTGTCCCTGACCGGTACCGACCTGGAAGTGGAACTGGTCGGCCGTGTACAGCTGGAAGAGCCTGCCGAGCCTGGCGAGATCACCGTGCCGGCGCGCAAGCTGATGGACATCTGCAAAAGCCTGCCGAACGACGCGCTGATCGACATCAAGGTCGATGAGGCGAAACTGGTCGTCAAGGCCGGCCGTAGCCGCTTCACCTTGTCCACCTTGCCGGCGAATGATTTCCCGACGGTTGAAGAAGGCCCGGGCTCGCTGACCTGCAGCCTGGAGCAGAGCAAGCTGCGTCGTTTGATCGAGCGCACCAGCTTCGCCATGGCCCAGCAGGACGTACGTTACTACCTCAACGGCATGCTGCTGGAGGTGTCGGAAGGCATCATCCGCGCCGTGGCTACCGACGGTCACCGTCTGGCGATGTGCTCGATGCGCGCCGATATTGGCCAGCCAGACCGTCACCAGGTGATCGTGCCACGCAAAGGCATCCTTGAGCTGGCACGCTTGCTCACCGAGCCGGAAGGCAACGTCAGCATCGTCCTGGGTCAGCACCACATTCGTGCAACCACCGGCGAGTTCACCTTCACCTCCAAACTGGTTGACGGTAAGTTCCCGGATTACGAGCGCGTGCTGCCTAAAGGCGGTGACAAGCTGGTACTGGGTGATCGCCAAGCGCTGCGTGAAGCGTTCAGCCGCACCGCGATTCTGTCCAACGAAAAGTACCGTGGTATCCGTCTGCAACTGGCCAACGGTCAATTGAAGATCCAGGCGAACAACCCGGAGCAGGAAGAAGCGGAAGAAGAAGTCGGCGTCGACTACAACGGCGGTTCGCTGGAGATCGGCTTCAACGTGAGCTACCTGTTGGACGTGCTGGGTGTGATGACCACCGAACAGGTTCGCCTGATTCTGTCGGACTCCAACAGCAGTGCCCTGGTGCAGGAATCCGACAACGACGACTCGGCTTATGTTGTCATGCCGATGCGCCTGTAATCATGCTCAGCAGAAGCTAGATGTCCCTCAGTCGCGTCTCGGTCACCGCGGTGCGCAATCTGCACCCGGTGACCTTCTCCCCCTCCCCCCGCATCAATATCCTCCACGGCGCCAACGGCAGTGGCAAAACCAGCGTGCTGGAAGCCATTCACTTGCTGGGGCTCGCCCGTTCCTTTCGCAGCGCCCGCTTGTTGCCGGTTATCCAGTATGAGCAATTGGCGTGCACAGTGTTTGGCCAAGTTGAACTCGCTGAGGGTGGGCACAGCAGCCTGGGGATATCTCGTGATCGTGGCGGCGAGTTCCAAATTCGTATTGACGGGCAAAATGCTCGTAGCGCTGCGCAGTTGGCGGAGATTCTGCCGCTGCAATTGATTAACCCCGACAGTTTCCGTCTGTTGGAAGGTGCGCCCAAAATCCGCCGACAATTCCTCGACTGGGGAGTGTTCCACGTGGAACCGCGCTTCATGGCCACTTGGCAGCGCCTGCAGAAGGCCCTGCGGCAGCGGAACTCATGGCTGCGGCATGGTACACTTGACGCCGCTTCGCAAGCGGCCTGGGACCGGGAACTGTGCCTGGCCAGCGACGAAATAGATGAATACCGCCGTGCCTACATCAAAGCCTTGAAACCAGTCTTTGAGCAGACCTTGAGTGAGTTGTTGGATCTCGAGGGGCTGACGCTGAGTTACTACCGTGGTTGGGATAAAGAGCGTGAGCTGAGCGCAGTGCTCGCGACGTCCTTGCAGCGGGATCAGCAAATTGGCCATACCCAAGCCGGACCACAACGGGCTGATTTGCGCCTTAGATTGGGCGCTCACAATGCCGCGGATATTTTGTCCCGTGGCCAGCAGAAGTTGGTGGTGTGCGCATTGCGGATTGCCCAAGGCCACCTGGTTAGCCAGGCCCGGCGCGGTCAGTGTATTTATCTGGTGGATGACTTGCCGTCGGAGCTCGACGAGCAACACCGCCGTGCGCTATGCCGCTTGTTGGAAGAATTACGCTGCCAGGTGTTTATCACCTGTGTAGACCACGAATTATTGAGGGAAGGCTGGCAGACGGAAACGCCAGTCGCTTTGTTCCACGTGGAACAAGGCCGTATCACCCAGACCCACGACCATCGGGAGTGAAGGCATGAGCGAAGAAAACACGTACGACTCGACCAGCATTAAAGTGCTGAAAGGTTTGGATGCCGTACGCAAACGTCCCGGTATGTACATTGGCGACACTGATGACGGTAGCGGTCTGCACCACATGGTGTTCGAGGTGGTCGACAACTCCATCGACGAAGCTTTGGCCGGTCACTGCGACGACATCAGCATTATCATCCACCCGGATGAGTCGATTACTGTGCGCGACAACGGTCGCGGCATTCCGGTAGACGTGCACAAAGAAGAAGGCGTTTCGGCGGCAGAGGTCATTATGACCGTGCTTCACGCCGGCGGTAAGTTCGACGACAACTCCTATAAAGTCTCCGGCGGTTTGCACGGTGTGGGCGTGTCCGTAGTGAACGCACTCTCCGAAGAACTGATTCTGACTGTGCGCCGCAGCGGCAAGATCTGGGAACAGACTTACGTCCACGGTGTTCCACAAGAACCGATGAAAATCGTCGGCGACAGCGAAACCACCGGTACGCAAATCCACTTCAAGCCATCGGCTGAGACCTTCAAGAATATCCACTTCAGCTGGGACATCCTGGCCAAGCGTATTCGTGAACTGTCCTTCCTCAACTCCGGTGTGGGTATCGTCCTCAAGGATGAACGCAGCGGCAAGGAAGAGCTGTTCAAGTATGAAGGCGGCTTGCGTGCATTCGTTGAATACCTGAACACCAACAAGACTGCGGTCAACCAGGTGTTCCACTTCAACATCCAACGTGAAGACGGCATCGGCGTGGAAATCGCCCTGCAGTGGAACGACAGCTTCAACGAGAACCTGTTGTGCTTCACCAACAACATTCCTCAGCGCGACGGCGGTACCCACCTGGTGGGTTTCCGTTCCGCACTGACGCGTAACCTGAACACCTATATCGAAGCCGAAGGCCTGGCCAAGAAGCATAAAGTCGCCACCACCGGTGACGACGCCCGCGAAGGCCTGACCGCGATTATCTCGGTGAAAGTACCGGATCCGAAGTTCAGCTCCCAGACCAAAGACAAGCTGGTATCTTCCGAAGTGAAGACGGCCGTTGAACAGGAAATGGGCAAGTACTTCTCCGACTTCCTGCTGGAGAACCCGAACGAAGCCAAGCTGGTCGTCGGCAAGATGATCGACGCTGCACGCGCCCGTGAAGCCGCGCGTAAGGCCCGTGAGATGACTCGCCGTAAAGGCGCACTGGATATCGCCGGCCTGCCAGGCAAACTGGCTGACTGCCAGGAGAAGGACCCTGCCCTCTCCGAGCTGTACCTGGTGGAAGGTGACTCTGCTGGCGGTTCCGCCAAGCAGGGTCGCAACCGTCGCACCCAGGCCATCCTGCCGTTGAAGGGTAAGATCCTCAACGTCGAGAAGGCGCGCTTCGACAAGATGATTTCTTCCCAGGAAGTCGGCACCTTGATCACGGCGTTGGGCTGCGGTATTGGCCGTGACGAGTACAACATCGACAAGCTGCGCTACCACAACATCATCATCATGACCGATGCTGACGTCGACGGTTCGCACATCCGTACCCTGCTGCTGACCTTCTTCTTCCGTCAGTTGCCGGAGCTGATCGAGCGTGGCTACATCTACATCGCTCAGCCGCCGTTGTATAAAGTCAAAAAAGGCAAGCAAGAGCAATACATCAAAGACGACGACGCCATGGAAGAGTACATGACGCAGTCGGCCCTGGAAGATGCCAGCCTGCACTTGAACGACGAAGCACCGGGTATCTCCGGTGAAGCGCTGGAGCGTCTGGTTAACGACTTCCGCATGGTGATGAAGACCCTCAAGCGTCTGTCGCGCCTGTACCCGCAGGAGCTGACCGAGCACTTCATTTACCTGCCAGCCGTGAGCCTGGAGCAGTTGGGCGACCACGCGCACATGCAGGATTGGCTGGCTCAGTACGAAGTGCGCCTGCGCACCGTCGAGAAATCCGGCCTGGTGTATAAAGCTAGCCTGCGTGAAGACCGTGAACGTAACGTATGGTTGCCGGAGGTTGAACTGATCTCCCATGGCCTGTCGAACTACGTCACCTTCAACCGCGACTTCTTCGGCAGCAATGACTACAAAACCGTGGTGACCCTGGGCGCGCAACTGAGCACCCTGTTGGACGACGGCGCTTATATTCAGCGTGGCGAACGCAAGAAGCAGGTCAAGGAATTCAAGGAAGCCCTCGACTGGCTGATGGCCGAAAGCACCAAGCGTCACACCATTCAGCGATACAAAGGTCTGGGCGAAATGAACCCGGATCAGCTGTGGGAAACCACCATGGACCCTGCTCAGCGTCGCATGCTGCGCGTGACCATCGAAGACGCCATTGGCGCGGACCAGATCTTCAACACCCTGATGGGTGATGCGGTCGAGCCTCGTCGTGACTTCATCGAGAGCAACGCGTTGGCGGTGTCCAACCTGGACTTCTGATTCAGGTAACCAGCCAAACCCAAAAGGCCAACGCTTAGCGTTGGCCTTTTTTATTGGGCAATTTCCAGTGATCTACAAAATGCTCCACGTGGAACATCTGCATTTTCAGCCTTCAGAAACAGTCGCCACACTCTCCAGGCGATACCCATACCCGTAGATCGTCAGCAACTGCCAGCCCCTGTCCGCAGTCAGCCCAAGCTTATTGCGCAGGCGGTAGATATGCGTATCAAGCGGTCGTGACGACACCATTTCTTCATGGGTCCAAAACCGCTCGTACAGATATTCGCGCGACAGCGGCCGCGCGAGGTTGGCAAACAAGCAACTGGCCAGCCGGTATTCACGCTCGGTGAGGTTGATAGGTTTACCTGCACGGGTCACGGTCAACTCAGCATCGTCAAAGGTCAGGTCGTTGAAGCTCTGCACTTCGTGGGTGGCCGATTTCTGCAGACCGTGGCGACGCAGGACTGCCGTGACTCGAGCTATCAGTTCATTAGGGCGAAAGGGTTTGCTGACGTAATCGTCTGCGCCACTGTTCAGCGCAGTGACGATATCGCTCTCGGCATCGCGGCTGGTGAGCATGATGACGGCAGGAGGGGACTCCATGTGTTCACGGGTCCAGCGCAGCAGCGCGATACCGGTGATATCGGGCAATTGCCAGTCGAGTATCAACAGGTCGAACGTTTCCCGGCGCAGTTGGCGTAGCAGGTCTTCACCGCGTTCGAAGCAATGCAGGGTCCAAGGCTGTTCGGGGGTGCTGGGGATTTGTCGCAGTGTCTGTTCCACCCGGCGCAGTTCCGCGGGTTCGTCATCCAGTATTGCGACACGCATGGGTGGGTCCTTTCTTCTTGAAGAGTACGGCAGCTGACGGCCGTCGAATCTGAAGAATTGTGCTCAGATTCGTCGACCCCTTGGATCTCTCGGTACGCTGGGCCAATGAGGGGTTAATCCATTGAAAGTCCTCGCGACCGATGTGGGAAAGATACCGGCTCCCGACCGGAAGGAAAAGGATCAGCCGACGCATGCGCTGCCGTAAACTCCTGTGCGCTGATGTCAGATGCCCTCTGGAACCCAACCTTGATGAGCACCATGATCCTTTCTCCGAACCGACTGCGCCGCGCCCTCCCCTCATTACTGATCATAGCGGTCGGCTCAGCGGATGCGGCCGCCAAGGTTCGTTCGCCTTATATCGATGACGACTTTATGTGCCGAGCCCAGCCTTTGCCGGCAGTGGTCCAGCATCTCACCGGGGACGCGTGGAAACTCGATACCAAGGGCAGGGCTAGCCCCCTGCTGGAAGGCATGACCATTGATGAGCAGGAAGGCGTGAAGACATCGGCTTCGGCATTCGTGAGCCTGTTGCTGGGTGACGGATCCCGAGTGGTTCTGCCCTCCAGTTCCCAGGTGCGATTGCATCTGGAGAGGAAGCTGTCGATTCCCCAAGTCGTACTCGAACAGGGTCAGGCGGAGGCGTATGTGATCAAGCGTGCCAGCGACCATGACCGTTTCCAGATCGTGACGCCCGTGGGTGTGCTAGGTGTGCGTGGCACGCACTTTCGGGTGCGTAACGACACTGAGCAATCGGTACTCGAAGTGTTGGACGGACAGGTCGCCGTCAGCCGCGAGATCAAGAGCAGGCCGGTGGAGCAGGAGGTGAAGGTAGGTGCCCGGCAAGGTCTGCTCTTCAAGAAGCAGGGTGAATTGACGCCCGTTGAGTTGCTCGCCGCGCCGAAGCTTATCGGGCAGGACGGCCAGAAAGGCGACGCACCGGTATGGAGTCTGTACCTTCGGCCTTTGCCCGGTGCCCAGCGTTATCGAGGCCAGGTCGCTACCGACACGGCCTTTATGAACATCAAGCAGGAAAACTTTTCCAGCACACCGAAAATGAGCTTCACTGGGCTCAAAGCCTCGTTCTATCACGTGCGCTTGTCGGCATACGATGAAAACGGCCTGGAGGGAGAAACCGGGGTCTATGACATCTTCTACTACCCAGCAACCACCCAGGCGCGTTGACCTATGATGCTCTGGGGCAAGGCCGAGAAACGCCAACCCACCCATGCCCAGCGCCTGTTCCACGGCTTGGTACGTGAGTGGTTGTGGATTGGATTGCTGCTGCTGCCAATCACCGCTTACCTGTCGTTGAGCCCGGGACTGGCGTTGAATAATCCGTTGTATGACAGCCTGCGCCGCCTCGCTCCGCTGCCGGTAGACCCTCGTATCCTGCTGGTGACCATCGATGATCCCAGTCTGAAAAAGCTTGGCCAATGGCCCTGGCCGCGCAGCTTGCACGCCGACCTGATCGACCGCCTCAGCGCTGCGCAACCGGCGGGTATTCTGTTCGATGTGATCTTCAGCGAAGCCGGCGATGCCGCCAATGACAAACGCCTGGCCGAAGCGGTCTGCAATGCTGGCAATGTCCTGCTGCCGCTGGTGCGCGAGGGCTCTGTAAGCTACAGCCAACCCGGCGCACAGATGCAGCCGTTGCTTAAATGTGCCAAGGGTGTGGGTCATATCAATGTGGAGGCCGACAGCGATGGTGTGGTCCGCAGCCTGTATCTGCGTGAGGGCCCGCCTGACGCCACGGCGCCACAACTGGCCTGGCTGGCCTACGAGATGAGCGGCGAATTGTCAGAGATGCCGGGTGAGCCTCGGCAGGCGATCACTCAGCACTGGCATCGTGAACATGCAATCCGCATCCCGTTCATTGCGCCTCATACGCATTTTCCCAGTGTGTCCTACGCCAGCGTATTACACGGTGAAGTACCTCCGGAGCAGCTGCGCAACCGCCTGATCCTGGTGGGGTCGACGGCGTCCGGGATGGGCGATCGGTTCGTCACACCCCTGTCTTCCATGGTGGGCACAACGGCCGGTGTGGAGATCCAGGCCAATGTGCTCAATGGCTTGCTGCAAGGCCGTAGCATTGTTGACCTCCCGGGCTGGATCGCGGCGTTGATGGCGACCTCTCTGGTGGCGTTGCTGCTAGGGCTGCTGCTTTTTCGTCCGCGCTATGCGCTGTGGATGACCCTGGGCTGCATGGCCGTCGCCTTGCTCGGCTCCTGGGCCCTGTTGCGTCTTGGTCACTGGTGGTCGCCTGCGGCCTGCCTGATCGGTTTGTTGCTGAGCTACCTGATCTGGAACTGGCGTCGCCTCAGTGTGATCCTCGCCTACTTCGGCTGGGAACTGGCGCGGCTGGACAACGAACCCAAAGTGCTGCCCGAACGCCGCCGCGCGCCCGCCAGCAAAGGCGATGTGTTGCAGGCGCGTATCTTTGCCCTGGAGCAAGCTGTCAGCCGTACGCGCGACACACGGCGCTTTATGGCCGATGGCCTGGAGTGCCTGCCGGTGGCCACGCTGATTACCGATCCCCAAGGCAATATCCTGCTGGCCAACCGTATTGCCCGCGACGTGTTCGGCAATGACCTCGTCACCGAGAACCTGCTGGAGCAATTGGCTGACCTGGGCTATCCGCCGCTGCACAATGGCGTGCGCCCTGCCCTTTCGGCATTGGCGCTTGTGGAGTTTCGCGATATCCACCAGCGCAGCCTGCGCATGGAGCTGGCGCCCCTGCTCCCAGCCGAAGGTGATGTGGCCCTTGGCTGGCTGCTGAGCCTCACGGATTTGAGTAAAGAGCGCGAAGCCCAGCAACATCGCGAGACCATGTTGCGGTTCCTCTCCCATGACCTGCGTGCACCGCACTCGGCAATCCTCGCGCTGCTGGATGTGCACAACGGCGAGTCGCCGATCTTTGCCCAGATCGAGCAACAAGTTCGTCGTGCCTTGAGCCTTACCGAATCCTTCGTGCAACTGGCCAAGGCCGAGGCTGACGGCTACCAGTTCCAGCCTACGCTGTTCGCCATGTTGGTCATGGATGCGTTTGATCAGGTGGCGTTGATTGCCCAGCTCAAGGGGATCCACCTGGTTCACGACCTGGATGAAGCTGACGAGGGCATGGTGTCAGCCGATCAGTCATTGCTCACTCGGGCGTTGTTCAACGTGCTCGAGAACGCGATCAAATATTCGCCTTCCGGCACCACTGTCAGGTTGAGGCACAGCACTGCGCAAGGCTGGTTGGAATGCCATATCAGTGACCAGGGCCCGGGGATTGCCGCAGAAGACCTGCCGGAGCTGTTCAGCCAATATCGTCGCTTCGATTCTGCCCAGGGCAGCGAAGGACTGGGCTTGGGGCTGACCATGGTCAAGGCGGTGGTGGAGCGTCATGGTGGACGCATCAGTTGTGAAAGCGTGGTCGGCAAAGGCACCACCTTCAGTCTGCAATTGCCCCTGTTGGACGACTGAAAAAACGTACTTTTCTGCTGTGCATAAAAAACCGGTCGCAAGGACCGGTTTTTTTATGCGGAAAAAACTTATGCACCTTTTCCGTAATTCTATGAGATTGGGAAATATGTAAGTAAATCAGCTTCTTATAATTCAAAAAGCACAATTCGCCAACAAACCGTGCACAGGTTATCCACAGATGTTCAGATCACCGGAGTGTCGACCACAATGGGCTCTGGCGGCAGCGAACCCATGGCCCGTTGCTGCGCTTCATTCCAGGCCGCCGCACGGTCATTCAGCGCGGCAATCGCCCGTGGTCCTTCACCTTCGGCGTACATCGGTTCGCCGATCACCACGGTGATGGTGCCTTCGCGTTTGGCCCAGCCAGTCTTCGGCCAGAACTTGCCGGCGTTGTGGGCAATCGGCAGCACGGGCAGGTTGGCGTTGACCGCCAAAGCGGTACCACCGCGTGAGAACTTGCCTACGGTGCCGTAGGGCACACGGGTACCTTCGGGGAAGATCAGCACCCATACGCCATCCTTGAGCAACTCGTCGCCCTTCTTGGCCACGTGCTTGAGGGCCGCCTTGGGGTTGTCACGGTCGATGGCGATCGGACGCAACATGGCCATGGCCCAGCCGAAGAACGGCACATACAGCAACTCACGCTTGAGCACCTGGCTCAACGGCGAGAAGTACGCCGAGAGAAAGAACGTCTCCCAGGTGCTCTGGTGGTTCGACAGAATCACACAGGGCTGGTCCGGGACGTTTTCCGCGCCTTTGATCTCGAAGCGAATGTTCAGGAACACCTTGGTCAGCCACAACGCGCAGCGGCACCAATAGACATTGATAAAGCGATAGCGCGCCTTGAACGGCAGGAAGGGCGCGATGAAAAAGCTCAGGGTGCACCAGAGAAACGAACTGGTGCCCAACAGCAGGTAAAAGAAGAAGGTTCTGATGGCCTGCAAAATCGACATGGCGGCATTTACCGTTGCGGGACAACGCCCGCCTGTTAAAAGCGCACTCCCGAACAGTCCTTGGTCAGGAAGTCGAGGGCGGCTAGTTGTTGATAAGTTCTGCGGCAACGGCCGCCAGATCGTCAAAAATCAAGGTGCCTACCGGCAGGTTTTTCGCCTGGGTCTTTTCGCCTTTCCCGGTCTTAACCAAAACTGGCTGAGAGTCGACGGCTTTGGCCGCCTCCAGGTCACCGAGGCTGTCCCCGACGAACCATATCCCAGCCAAGGGCACCTTGTAATGTTCTGCAATGGTTTTCAACATGCCGGGCTTGGGTTTGCGGCAATCGCAGCCCTCATCCGGCCCGTGGGGGCAGTAGACCACCAACCCCACCTCACCGCCCTGCTCAGCCACCAACGCGCGCAGGCGCGCGTGCATGGCGTCCAGGGTGGCGATGTCGTAATAACCGCGGGCGATGCCGGACTGGTTGGTGGCGATGGCCACCGTCCAGCCGGCTTTGCTCAACTGCGCGATGGCCTCGATCGAGCCGGGCAGTGGAATCCACTCCGCCACCGACTTGATGTAAGCGTCGGAGTCGTAGTTGATCACTCCGTCCCGATCGAGAATCAGCAGTTTCAGCATGGTCAGCTCAGCGTCGAAATGTCAGCGATATTGACGAACAAGCCACGCAGGCGCGCCAGCATGGCGTAGCGGTTTTTGCGCACGCCAGCATCTTCGGCATTGATCATCACGGCTTCAAAGAACGCGTCTACCGGCTCGCGCAAAGTCGCCAGGCGCGCCAACGCTTCGGCGTAGTTACGCTCAGCGATCAGCGGCTTCACGGCGTTTTCAGCCTTGGCAATCGCCGAGTTCAGCGAGAACTCCTTGGCATCGGCAAACAGGCCAGGATCGACGTCGGCGTTGCCCAGGCCTTCGGCCTTGCTCAGCAGGTTCGACACGCGCTTGTTCACGGCAGCCAGGGCATCGGCTTCCGGCAGTTTGCGGAAGGCCTGCACGGCCTGTACGCGCTGGTCGAAGTCCAACGCCGAACCCGGCTGCAGGGCACGTACCGACAGGTACACCGACACGTCCACGCCTTCGTCTTCGTAACGCGCACGCAGGCGGTCGAACACGAACTCCAGTACTTGCTCGGCCAGGCCGGCCTGCTTGACCTTGGCGCCGAACTGGCCGACGGCGAACACCACGGCCTGGGTCAGGTCGAGGTCCAGCTTCTTGTCGATCAGGATACGCAGCACGCCCAGGGCCGCACGGCGCAGGGCATACGGATCCTTGCTACCGGTTGGCAGCATGCCGATACCGAAGATACCCACGAGGGTGTCCAGCTTGTCGGCGATCGCCACGGCTGCACCGGTCAGGGTGGTCGGCAGTTCAGCACCGGCACCGCGCGGCATGTACTGCTCGTTCAGGGCCAGGGCGACATCGTCCGGCTCGCCATCGTTGAGGGCGTAGTAGTAGCCGGCAACACCTTGCATCTCCGGGAACTCGCCGACCATCTCGGTGGCCAGGTCGCACTTGGACAGCAAGCCTGCACGCGCCGCCCAGGCAGCATCACCGCCAATGCGTGGCGCAATGTAGGCGGCCAGCTTGGAAACACGTACGGCCTTGTCGTAGACGCTGCCGAGTTTTTCCTGGAACACCACGTTTTGCAGGCGCAGGTTGAAGTCTTCGAGCTTCTGCTTCTTGTCTTGCTTGAAGAAGAACTCGGCGTCGGTCAGGCGCGGGCGAACGACTTTTTCGTTACCGGCGATGATCTGCTGCGGGTCCTTGCTCTCGATGTTGGCCACGGTGATGAAACGCGGCAGCAGTTTGCCATCCACGTCCAGCAGGCAGAAATACTTCTGGTTGTCCTGCATGGTGGTGATCAGCGCTTCTTGCGGCACGTCGAGGAAACGTTCCTCGAACGAGCACACCAGCGGCACTGGCCACTCAACCAACGCCGTCACTTCGTCGAGCAGGCTTGGCGGCACGATGGCGGTGCCTTCCTGCAGGCGGGCCAGCTCTTCGGTGCGCTTGCTGATCAGCTCGCGACGCTCGTTGGCGTCGGCCAGCACATAGGCGGCGCGCAGGTCGTTGAGGTAGTTGGCCGGCGAAGTGATGCGCACGGCTTCCGGGTGATGGAAGCGGTGACCACGGGAATCACGGCCAGCCTTCTGGGCGAGGATGGTGCAGTCGATGACCTGGTCACCGAGCAGCATCACCAGCCATTGGGTCGGACGCACGAACTCTTCCTTGCGCGCACCCCAACGCATGCGCTTGGGGATCGGCAGGTCATTCAGGGAATCTTCGACGATGGTCGGCAACAGGCTGGCGGTCGGCTTGCCGGTGATGACCTGGTTGAAACGCAGTTTCGGGCCGCTCTGGTCGATCTCGCTCAGTTCCACGCCACACTTCTTGGCAAAGCCAAGGGCGGCCTGGGTCGGGTTGCCTTCGGCGTCGAACGCCGCCTGGCGCGGTGGGCCGTCGAGGTTGATGCTGCGGTCCGGCTGCTGGGTTTCCAGCGCGGTCAGCAACACGGCCAGGCGACGTGGCGCGGCGTAGACTTTCTTCGCTTCGAACTTCAGGCCAGCGCTGTGCAGGCCTTTTTCGATACCGGCCAGGAATGCGTCGGCCAGGGTATTGAGTGCCTTGGGTGGCAGCTCTTCGGTGCCCAGTTCAACCAGGAAATCTTGAGCACTCATTGTGCAGCCTCCAGCTTAGCCAACACTTCATCACGCAGGTCCGGGGTTGCCATCGGGAAGCCCAGCTTGGCGCGAGCCAGCAGGTAGGCTTGGGCGACGGAACGCGCCAGGGTGCGCACACGCAGGATGTATTGCTGGCGCGCGGTTACCGAGATGGCACGGCGCGCGTCCAGCAGGTTGAAGGTATGGGACGCCTTCAACACCATTTCATAGCTCGGCAACGGCAGCGGCTGGTCGAGTTCGATCAGGCGCTTGGCTTCGCTTTCATAGAAGTCGAACAGTTCGAACAGCTTGTCGACGTTGGCGTGTTCGAAGTTATAGGTGGACTGCTCCACTTCGTTCTGGTGGAACACATCGCCATAGGTCACTTTGCCGAACGGGCCGTCAGCCCAGACCAGGTCGTAGACCGAGTCTACGCCTTGCAGGTACATGGCCAGGCGCTCGAGACCGTAGGTGATCTCGCCGGTCACCGGGTAGCACTCGATGCCACCGGCTTGCTGGAAGTAAGTGAATTGCGTCACTTCCATGCCGTTGAGCCAGACTTCCCAGCCCAGGCCCCAGGCGCCCAGGGTCGGCGATTCCCAGTTGTCTTCGACGAAGCGGATGTCGTGCACCAGAGGGTCCAGGCCCACATGCTTGAGCGAGCCCAGGTACAGTTCCTGGAAGTTGTCCGGGTTCGGCTTCAGTACCACTTGGAACTGGTAGTAGTGCTGCAGACGGTTCGGGTTTTCGCCGTAGCGGCCGTCAGTCGGGCGACGACTGGGCTGCACATAAGCGGCGTTCCAGGTTTCCGGGCCGATGGCCCGCAGGAATGTAGCGGTGTGGAAAGTGCCGGCGCCTACTTCCATATCGTAGGGCTGAAGTACCACACAACCTTGCTCGGCCCAGTATTGCTGGAGGGCGAGGATCAAGTCTTGGAAGGTACGCACGGCTGGCGTAGGCTGGCTCACGAAATTCACCTGTTACTTGGGCTGCGATTTAAAGAGCGGGAGTATACCCGATTCGGCCGCGCCACCATCCCCTGGAGCCTTATGCCACGCTGCTTTTGGTGTTCTGAAGATCCGCTGTACATGGCTTATCACGATCAGGAGTGGGGAACGCCGCTGCGCGATGCGCAGGGTTTGTTCGAGTTGCTTTTGCTCGAAGGGTTCCAGGCGGGCCTTTCCTGGATCACTGTTTTACGCAAACGCGAGCATTATCGAAAGGTCTTGTTCGGTTTTGATGCGCAGCGGTTGGCAACGCTGACCGATGCGCAAATCGAGGCGCTGATGCTTGATCCGGGCATCGTGCGCAATCGCCTCAAGCTCAATGCCACGCGCCGCAATGCTGCCGCCTGGCTGGCGCTGGAGGACCCGGTGGGGTTGCTCTGGTCCTTCGTCGGCGGCACACCCAAGGTCAATCATTTCAAGGATCGCAGCGAAGTCCCGGCGATCACGCCCGAGGCCGAAGCGATGAGCAAGGCGCTGAAGAAAGCCGGCTTTACCTTTGTCGGCCCGACCATTTGCTACGCCTTCATGCAGGCCTCGGGCATGGTCATGGACCACACTCAGGACTGCGACCGTTACGCGGACCTGGCCAACGCCGGTTAGAATGCCGGCTTTGCGCACCACACACGATCAGGAGTGACCTGTGGAAAAGTTTAAAGGCGCCTTGCTGGTAGGCGCTCTCCGGCTGTTTGCCCTGCTGCCATGGCGCGCTGTCCAGGCCGTCGGCACGGCCATTGGCTGGATTATGTGGAAAACCCCCAACCGTTCCCGCGACACCGTGCGGATCAACCTCTCCAAATGCTTCCCGGACATGGACCCCGCTGAGCGCGAAGCGCTGGTCGGCCGCAGCCTGATGGACATCGGCAAGTCCCTGACCGAAAGCGCCTGCGCCTGGATCTGGCCGGCCCAGCGTTCCATCGACCTGGTGCGCGAAGTCGAAGGCCTGGAAGTGCTGCACGAAGCCCTCGCCTCGGGCAAAGGCGTGGTTGGCATCACCAGCCACCTGGGCAACTGGGAAGTGCTGAACCACTTCTATTGCAGCCAATGCAAACCGATTATTTTCTACCGCCCGCCCAAGCTCAAGGCGGTGGACGAATTGCTGCGCAAGCAGCGCGTGCAACTGGGCAACCGTGTGGCCGCGTCGACCAAGGAAGGCATTCTCAGTGTGATCAAGGAAGTGCGCAAAGGCGGCCAGGTAGGTATCCCCGCCGACCCGGAGCCGGCCGAGTCCGCCGGGATCTTCGTGCCATTCTTCGCCACCCAGGCGCTGACCAGCAAGTTCGTGCCGAACATGCTCGCCGGCCACAAGGCGGTAGGCGTGTTCCTGCATGCGCTGCGGCTCCCGGACGGTTCGGGTTACAAAGTGATCCTGGAAGCGGCGCCGGAAGACATGTACAGCACCGACACCGCCACGTCCTGCGCGGCAATGAGCAAGGTGGTGGAGCGGTACGTCGGTGCGTACCCGAGCCAGTACATGTGGAGCATGAAACGCTTCAAGAAACGCCCGCCGGGTGAGGCGCGGTGGTATTGATTCGGCACTGACTCCGGGTCGCTGCGAAACCAATGTGGGAGCGAGCAAGCCCGCTCCCACATTTTTGATCTTCATTCACCCCTGGCGGTCGAGTTTCTTCAGGAACACCGTCATCTCTTTTTCCGCCTGTTTGTCGCCATGGGCCTGGGCCGCTTCGATGCCCTTCTCCCACGCCAGCCGCGCCGCCGCACGATCTTCCAAGCCCAACTGCGCCTTACCCAACAACTTCCACGCCGCCGAATACTTGGGGTCGAACTCCACGCATTTCTGCAGATGCTCCGCCGCCTTGGCGTTGTCCTTCAGGTCCAAATAACCCTTGCCCAAACCAAAGCGCAGCAGGGAATTATCCACACCCTTGGCCAGCATCTTTTCCAGTGACTCAAGCATACAAAGGATCCTGTAGATGCCGGCTTGCCGGCGATAGCGTCATCAGAAAAAACTCAACCCCACGTGGAACAGCTTCTCCACATCGCGGATATGTTTTTTATCCACCAGAAACAGAATCACATGGTCACCCGTGGCGATCACCGTATCGTCGTGGGCGATGATCACTTCTTCATCGCGAATGATCGCGCCAATCGTGGTGCCCGGCGGCAAGCCAATATCGCGGATGGCCTTGCCGATCACCTTGCTCGATTTCGAGTCACCGTGGGCAATCGCCTCGATGGCTTCCGCCGCGCCCCGGCGCAGGGAGTGCACGCTGACGATATCGCCACGGCGCACGTGGGCGAGCAGGGTGCCGATGGTGGCCAGCTGCGGGCTGATGGCGATGTCGATATCGCCGCCCTGGATCAAATCCACGTAGGCCGGGTTGTTGATGATGGTCATCACTTTCTTCGCCCCCAGTCGCTTGGCCAGTAGCGACGACATGATGTTGGCTTCGTCATCGTTGGTCAGGGCCAGGAAAATATCGGCGTCGGCGATGTTTTCTTCCATCAGCAGGTCGCGGTCCGAGGCGCTGCCTTGCAGTACGACGGTGCTGTCCAGGGTGTCGGACAAATGCCGGCAACGTGCCGGGCTCATCTCGATGATCTTCACCTGGTAGCGGCTTTCGATGGCTTCGGCCAGACGCTCGCCGATCTGCCCGCCACCCGCGATGACGATGCGCTTGTAGGTCTCGTCGAGGCGGCGCATTTCGCTCATGACTGCACGAATATTCGCCTTGGCGGCGATGAAAAATACTTCGTCGTCGGCCTCGATCACCGTATCGCCCTGGGGCAGGATCGGACGGTCGCGCCGGAAAATCGCCGCTACGCGGGTTTCCACATTGGGCATGTGTTCACGTAACTGGCGCAGTTGCTGGCCCACCAACGGGCCGCCGTAATAGGCCTTCACTGCGACCAGTTGCGCCTTGCCGTCGGCAAAGTCGATCACCTGCAAGGCGCCCGGAATTTCGATCAGGCGCTTGATGTAGTGAGTCACCACCTGTTCCGGGCTGATCAGCACGTCCACCGGGATCGCGTCGTTGTCGAACAGCCCGGCACGGGTCAGGTAGGCCGCTTCGCGCACTCGAGCGATCTTGGTCGGCGTGTGGAACAGGGTGTGGGCGACCTGGCAGGCGACCATGTTGGTTTCATCGCTATTGGTCACGGCGACGAGCATGTCGGCATCGTCGGCGCCGGCCTGGCGCAGCACGGTTGGAAACGACGCGCGGCCTTGCACCGTGCGGATGTCCAGGCGGTCGCCGAGGTTGCGCAGGCGCTCGGCATCGGTGTCGACCACGGTGATGTCGTTGGCTTCGCTGGCCAAATGTTCGGCCAGCGTACCGCCGACCTGCCCTGCCCCAAGGATGATGATTTTCATCCGGTCACTCCCTTAAAACCATTCAGCCGCGCGCGGCGGCGATCTTGATCAGTTTGGCGTAGTAGAAGCCATCGTGTCCGCCTTCTTGCGCGAGCAACTGGCGGCCGTGGGGCTGCTTGATGCCGGCCGTGGTGGCAAGGTCCAGCTCCCGGGCGCCGCTGGTGCGGGCGAGGAAGGCTTCGATCACCTCGGTGTTTTCAGTCGGCAATGTGGAACAGGTGGCGTAGAGCAGGATGCCGCCGACTTCCAGGGTTGGCCACAACGCGTCGAGCAGCTCGCCCTGCAGCACGGCCAGGGCGGCGATGTCGTCGGGTTGGCGGGTGAGCTTGATGTCCGGGTGGCGACGGATCACCCCAGTGGCGGAGCACGGTGCATCGAGCAGGATGCGCTGGAACGGTTTGCCGTCCCACCAGGTGGCGGTGTCGCGGCCGTCGGCCGCGATCAGCTCGGCACTCAGGCTCAGGCGGGCGAGGTTTTCCCGCACGCGCACCAGGCGCTTGGCCTCCAGGTCCACAGCGACTACACCGGCAAGGCCTTTTTCGACCTCCAGAATGTGGCAGGTCTTGCCGCCCGGTGCACAGCAAGCGTCGAGTACCCGTTGGCCGGGCGCCAGGTCGAGCAGGTCGGCAGCCAGTTGCGCCGCTTCGTCCTGGACGCTGATCCAGCCGTCGGTAAAGCCCGGCAGGTTGCGTACATCGGTGGCTGCTTCGAGCACGATGCCGTCGACGCTGTACACGCACGGCGTGGCATTGATGCCGGCGGGGGTGAGCAATTGCAGGTAGGCGTCACGGCGGTGGTGACGACGGTTGACCCGCAGGATCATCGGCGGGTGCGCGTTGTTCGCCGCGCAAATGGCTTCCCATTGCTCAGGCCAGAACGCCTTCAGGGATTTTTGCAGCCAGCGCGGGTGGGCGGTGCGCACCACCGGGTCATATTCCAATTCGGCCAGCAGTGCTTCGCTTTCGCGCTGGGCGCGGCGCAGCACGGCGTTGAGCAACGCCTTGGCCCACGGTTTTTTCAGCTTGTCGGCGCAACCGACGGTTTCGCCGATCGCGGCGTGAGCGGGGACGCGGGTATAGAGCAACTGATACAGGCCCACCAGCAGCAGCGCCTCGACATCCGCATCGGCCGCCTTGAATGGCTTCTGCAGCAACTTGGCCGCCAGCGCCGACAAGCGTGGCTGCCAGCGCGCCGTGCCAAAGGCCAGGTCCTGGGTAAAACCGCGATCGCGGTCTTCAACCTTGTCCAACTGGGTCGGCAATGAACTGTTCAGCGACGCCTTGCCGTTGAGGACGGCGGCGAGAGCCTTGGCGGCGGCCAGACGCGGGTTCATTGGGCGATCACCCCAAGGACGGTGCCCAGGGCAAATTTCTCACGACGGCTGTTGAACAAATCGCTGAAATTAAGCGCCTTGCCCCCGGGCAATTGCAGACGGGTCAGGCACAGCGCCTGATCGCCGCAAGCGACCAACAGGCCGTCCTTGCTGGCGCCGATGATCTCACCGGGCGCGCCTTTGCCCTCGGCCAGGGTGGCGGCCAGCACTTTCAAGGCTTCGCCGTTGAGCGTGCTGTGGCAGACCGGCCATGGGTTGAAGGCGCGTACCAGGCGTTCCAGTTC
Organism: Pseudomonas sp. CHM02; assembly: GCF_000612585.1. Classification (GTDB taxonomy): domain Bacteria; phylum Pseudomonadota; class Gammaproteobacteria; order Pseudomonadales; family Pseudomonadaceae; genus Aquipseudomonas. The sequence continues at coordinate 98,440 of NZ_JFCA01000002.1, read as the reverse complement.
CACGGCCGGGCGGCGCCAGTCGATGCGCGCTTCGTCCTTGTTCAGTTTGTGGGCGTAGGTCGCCAGGCTGTCGTCCTGTATTTCGCCTTTCAGGGTACCTGCAGCCAGGCCGGCGATGGCTTGGATCACGGCAGGTGGGCCCAGCTCGGCAAGGCGGTCGTGCAGGCTGCCGCCGGTATCTGTGGCCGTGATCGGGGTGGTGACTTTCAGCAGCATCGGGCCGGTGTCCAGGCCGGCCTCCATGCGCATCACGGTCACGCCGCTTTCGCTGTCGCCGGCTTCCACGGCGCGCTGGATCGGCGCCGCCCCGCGCCAGCGTGGCAGCAGCGAGGCATGGCTGTTGATGCAGCCCAGGCGTGGGATATCCAGCACCGCTTGCGGCAGGATCAAGCCGTAGGCGACGACCACCAACAGGTCCGGCTTGAGCGCCGCCAGTTCGGCCTGGGCCTCGGCATTGCGCAAGGTCGGCGGTTGCAGCACGGGAATGGCGTGCTCCAGCGCCAACTGCTTGACCGGGCTCGGCATCAGTTTTTGCCCGCGACCGGCCGGGCGATCCGGCTGGGTGTACACCGCGACGATGTCATAAGGGCTGGCAAGCAGTGCCTTGAGGTGTTCGGCGGCAAATTCGGGGGTACCGGCAAAAACAATGCGCAGTGGCTCGGTCATGGGAGTTCTCGGTTAAAAGCAGTCACAAAAGAAAAAGGCTTGCCGCAGCAAGCCTTTGGAAGAAGGGCATCAAGCTTGCTGGCGATGCTTTTTTTCCAGCTTCTTCTTGATCCGGTCGCGCTTGAGCGTGGACAGGTAATCGACAAACAGCTTGCCGTTGAGATGGTCGCATTCGTGCTGGATGCACACCGCCAGCAAGCCTTCGGCAATCAGTTCGAACGGCTTGCCGTCGCGGTCCAGGGCCTTGATCTTCACGCGCAGCGGGCGCTCGACGTTCTCGTAGAACTCCGGCACCGACAGGCAGCCTTCCTGGTATTCGCCCATCTCGTCGGTCAGCGGTTCGAACTCTGGGTTGATGTACACCATCGGTTCGCTGCGATCTTCCGACAGGTCCATGACCACGACGCGCTGATGCACGTTGACCTGGGTAGCGGCGAGGCCGATGCCCGGGGCTTCATACATTGTTTCAAACATGTCATCGACCAACTGACGAACCTTGTCGTCCACTACGGCCACCGGTTTGGCGATCGTGCGCAGGCGCGAGTCGGGGAATTCGAGGATGTTCAAAATAGCCATAAGCGTAATTGCTGCACATGTGAGGTAGAGGCAAATCGGCGTTGGGATGGACCCAGGCAGCCGGTGTGAAACGTCCCGAAGCCGCGAAGGCCACGGCATTTCACGCGAACGCACATAATAAAGGAGATTCACCCCATGAGGAAATCGCTACTCGTCTTGCTGCTGTGGGCCCCGTTTGCCATGGCCCTGCTGCCCCAGCCCGCCCAGCGTCTGGATCAACCGACGCAACAGGCCATACAGCGCTTTTTACTGCATAACCGCATTCTTGATTCGCCCCAGGATCTGGACAACGCCCCTTACATTATCGCTGCCGATACAGGACGCGTGCTGGGGGCTAACGGTGAGCGGGTGTATGCCCGAGGCACCTTGGAACCTTCCCAACCCCATTACGGAATATTCCGACGCGGCAAGGTCTATACCGACCCTCAGACCCATGAGCTGCTGGGCATCAATGCCGACGACATCGGCACGGCGCAATTTGTCGTAGCGGGCGACCTCAGTACCCTGGCCGTCCAGCGGGTGACGCAGGAGGTGCGTCCCGGTGACCGCCTGCTGCGTGCGCAATCCCCCGTGAACCTGGCAACCCTGGCGGTCGCGCACGCTGCGCCCTTCATCGAAGGGCAAATCATCGATATCCCCAAAGGCGTCACCCAGATCGGCGTGCTCGATGCCGTCACCCTGAACAAAGGTCGCCGCGATGGCCTGGTCGAAGGCCAACTGCTCAGCGTGATCAAGACGGGCGCCACCGTCCGCGACACCCTCACCGCTGCGCCCCTGAACCTTCCCGATGAGCGCGCCGGCACCCTGTTGGTGTTTCGCACCTACGAAAAACTCAGTTACGGCCTAGTGCTCAGCGCTTCACGGCCGTTGGCGGTGATGGACCGTTTCGAGACTGCCCATCAAACACAATAAATAGCCTGCTAAATAAGTTACCAACAGAGTTATCCACAGCTTGTTCCGGTCAAGGATGATCAAATGAATCCGATAAACAGTCATGAAATATCCCCGTCAGAACTGGAAGCCCGACTACGCTTGCACAGGCTGCCAGAACTGGGTCCGAAGCGTTTTCGCTTACTGATCGAAGCATTCGGTTCTGCGTCTAAGGCGATCAGCGCCCCCGCCAGTGCCTGGCGTTCACTTGGGTTGCCAGCCGTCAGTGCCGATGCCCGACGCAGTCATGAAATTCGCGAGGGCGCCAGTGCCGCATTGGCCTGGCTGGCGTGCCCGGGCCAGCATTTACTGATGTGGGACCAGCCGGAGTACCCCGCGCTGCTCGCCCAGATCGATGACGCGCCACCGCTGTTATTCGTCGCTGGCGACCCTTTGATCCTGGAAAAACCGCAACTGGCGGTGGTGGGGAGCCGTCGTGCGTCCCGCCCTGGCATGGACACCGCCGCCGCGTTTTCCCGCAGCCTGGCGAGCGCCGGTTTTGTCATCACCAGCGGCCTGGCCTTGGGCATCGACGGCGCAGCCCATCAAGCGGCATTGGACGTGGGTGGCCAGACGATCGGCGTACTCGGCACCGGGCTCGAAAATTTTTATCCACAGCGCCACAAACGGCTGGCGGCGGCGATGATCGAGCAAGGCAGTGCCGTGGTTTCCGAGTTTCCCCTGGACGCCCCGCCCCAGGCCGGCAACTTCCCCAGGCGTAACCGCATCATCAGCGGCCTGTCCCTGGGCGTGCTGGTGGTGGAAGCCAGCATGGCCAGCGGTTCGCTGATCACCGCGAAGCTGGCGGCCGAGCAGGGACGGGAGGTGTATGCCATTCCGGGTTCCATCCACCATCCCGGTGCCAAGGGCTGTCATCAGTTGATCCGCGACGGTGCGATGTTGGTGGAAACCATCGAGCACATTCTTGAAGGGTTGCGCGGCTGGCAGGCGCTGTCCCGCCCGACGCCGGTCCCTGTCGTGCATCCGCTGGTGGCGCTGCTGCACGCGGCACCCCACACCAGTGAAGCGCTGTCGATTGCCAGCGGGCGGCCGTTGTCCCAGGTGTTGGCGACCCTGACCGAGCTTGAGCTCGAAGGCCAGGTCACCTGTGAAAGCGGACGCTGGCTCGCGCGCTGCTAGGTTTTGTAACGAAGATCGGTAAACTGCGCAGAGCTTTAGTCTGGAGAGTGAACAATGGTCAACCGGTGGCGTGTGCTGGAAACCGCACGAGAAATTCGCGCAGGCGCAGTGATTGCCTATCCAACCGAAGCGGTTTGGGGCCTGGGCTGCGACCCGTGGAATGAAGAAGCAGTGGACCGTTTGCTCGCCATCAAGAACCGTTCGGTGGACAAGGGCCTGATCCTGGTGGCGGACAACATCCGCCAGTTCGACTTTCTATTCGAAGACTTTCCGCAGGATTGGATCGACCGCATGGCCAGTACCTGGCCTGGGCCGAACACCTGGCTGGTACCGCACCAGGACTTGCTGCCGGAATGGGTGACAGGTGTGCACGACACCGTGGCGCTGCGCGTGACCGACCATCCACTGGTGCGCGACTTGTGCTCGCTGGTGGGGCCGTTGATTTCCACGTCGGCCAACCCTCAGGGGCGTCCGGCTGCGCGCTCGCGGATTCGCGTGGAGCAATACTTCCGTGGCCAGGTGGACCTGGTGTTGGGTGGCGCCTTGGGCGGACGCAAGAATCCGAGCCTGATTCGCGATTTGGTGACTGGCGAGGTTGTGCGGCCTTCCTGAGACCGAGGTGCGGCCATCGCGGGCAAGCCCGGCTCCCACACCTGATCCGCGTCGTTCATGACAACGCGGTCAAATGTGGGAGCCGGGCTTGCCCGCGATGAGGCCCTTACAGACTCCAGATATCGGTTGCCTTACGGCAACAGAACGGTCGACCCTGTCGTGCGCCGCCCTGACAACGCGGTCTGCGCCTTCGCCGCTTCCGCCAGCGGGTACCGCTGGTTGATATCAATGCGCACCTTGCCGCTCTTGATCATCGAGAACAGGTCATCGGCCATCGCCTGCAGGTTCTGCGGGTTGTTGGCGTAGGTCGCCAGGGTCGGCCGGGTGACGTACAGCGAGCCTTTCGCTGCCAGAATTCCGAGGTTCACGCCGTCCACCGCACCTGACGCATTACCAAAACTCACTAACAGCCCCCGCGGCGCGACGCTGTCCAGCGACGTCAGCCAGGTGTCCTTGCCGACACCGTCATACACCACCGGGACTTTTTTGCCGTCGGTCAATTCCAGCACGCGCTGTGCGACGTCTTCCTTGCTGTAGTCGATGGTTTCCCAGGCACCGAGGGATTTGGCCACTGCGGCTTTTTCCGGTGAACTCACGGTACCGATCAACTTGACGCCCAGGGCCTTGGCCCATTGGCAGGCCAGGGAGCCCACGCCACCCGCGGCGGCATGGAACAGGATGGTTTCGCCGCCTTTGAGTTCATAGGTCTGGCGCAACAGGTACTGCACGGTCAGACCCTTGAGCATGGCGCCGGCGGCTTGTTCGAAGCTGACGTCGTCCGGCAGGTGCACCAGGTTGGCGGCGGGCAACACATGCAGTTGGCTGTAGGCGCCCAGCGGGCCACTGCCATAGGCCACGCGATCGCCGACCTTGAATTGAGTGACTTCGCTGCCGACGGCGTCGACCACGCCGGCGCCCTCCGCGCCCAACCCCGATGGCAATGCTGGCGGTGCGTACAGACCGCTGCGCAAATAGGTGTCGATGAAGTTCAGGCCGATGGCCTCGTTACGCACGCGAACCTGCTGCGGGCCCGGCTCTGCCGGCGTGTAGTCCACATACTCAAGCACATCCGGGCCACCATGGGCGCTGAACTGGATACGTTTTGCCATCTGCCTTCTCCTTGGGTCGAATTCGCGTAGCCCACTATCCCACTCCTAAGCTTGATCTTCGTCAACTGCGGCGCAATGGGGTGCAGTGGTATCCTGTGCGCCCATTTGCCGCCGACGCCCAATGGCCTCGCGTAGCTTTGCCCGATTCAAGGTGATGCCATGACTACCCGCACCGAGGCTGTAAAGGCCTACCTGCTTGACCTGCAAGACCGCATTTGCAGCGCCCTGGAAACCTTCGAGACGGACACTCGCTTTATCGAAGACGCCTGGACCCGGCCTGCCGGCGGCGGTGGTCGCACCCGTGTGATCGAAAACGGTTCGGTGATCGAAAAAGGCGGCGTTAACTTTTCCCACGTGTTTGGCAGCGGCCTCCCACCCTCCGCCAGCGCGCATCGGCCTGAACTGGCCGGCCGTGGTTTTGAGGCCCTGGGCGTGTCGCTGGTGATCCACCCGCACAATCCCCACGTGCCGACTTCCCACGCCAACGTGCGTTTTTTCATCGCCGAAAAAGAAGGCGAAGAGCCGGTGTGGTGGTTCGGCGGCGGTTTCGACCTCACGCCTTACTACGGCAACGAGGAAGACTGCATCCACTGGCACCGTGTGGCCGAGCGGGCCTGTGCGCCGTTCGGTGCGGACGTGTATTCGCGCTACAAGGCCTGGTGCGACAGCTACTTCCATATCAAGCACCGCAACGAACCGCGTGGCATTGGCGGTCTGTTTTTCGATGACTTGAACGACTGGGACTTCGACACCTGCTTTGCCTTCATCCGCGCCATCGGCGACGCGTACATCGACGCTTACTTGCCAATCGTGCAGCGCCGCAAAGCCACCGCCTACACCGAGCAACAGCGCGAATTCCAGGAATTCCGTCGCGGCCGCTACGTTGAATTCAACCTGGTCTACGACCGTGGCACCCTGTTCGGGCTGCAGTCGGGTGGGCGCACCGAGTCGATCCTGATGTCGCTGCCGCCGCAAGTGCGCTGGAGCTACGACTGGAAGGCCCAGGCCGGCAGCGAAGAAGCGCGCCTCACCGACTACTTCCTGCAAGACCGCGACTGGTTGGGCATGGCCGCGCCCAAGGCGGCTGTCTGATGGACCGTTATGTCGTCTTCGGCAATCCCATCGGCCACAGCAAGTCGCCGCTGATCCATCGTATGTTCGCCGAGCAGACGGGCGAGCAACTGGACTACAGCACCTTGCTGGCACCGCTGGAGGATTTCACCGGCTGCGCTCGTGAGTTTTTCCAACAGGGCCGTGGCGCCAACGTCACCGTGCCGTTCAAGGAAGACGCCTACCGCCTCGCCCACTCGCTCACCGAGCGCGCCCAACGCGCTGGCGCGGTGAACACCTTGAGCAAGCTGGCCGATGGCAGCCTGCTGGGTGACAACACCGACGGCGCCGGTCTGGTGCGCGACCTCACGGTCAATGCCGGGCTGAACCTGCAAGGCAAGCGCATCCTGCTGCTGGGCGCCGGTGGCGCGGTACGTGGAGCACTGGAGCCGCTGCTGGCCGAGCAACCGGCCTCGCTGATCATCGCCAACCGCACCGTGGAGAAAGCCGAGGTGCTCGCCGAGTTGTTCGACGATTTGGGCCCGGTGTCCGCCAGCGGTTTCGATTGGCTGCGTGAGCCGGTGGACGTGATCATCAATGCCACGTCCGCCAGCCTGTCAGGCGATGTACCGCCGATAGCGGGCAGCCTGATCGAACCGGGCAAGACTTTTTGCTACGACATGATGTACGCCAAGGAACCGACCGCGTTCTGCCGCTGGGCCAACGAACAAGGCGCAGCCGTGGCAATGGATGGCCTGGGCATGCTGGTTGAGCAAGCGGCGGAGGCCTTCTTCCTGTGGCGCGGCGTGCGCCCGGATTCGGCGCCCGTATTGGCTGAACTGCGCCGCCAGTTGGCCTGACATAGATCTGGCACGGGCACGGTCATTGTAGGAGCCGGCTTGCCGGCGATTGGCCCTCAAGACGTGTGCTGACCTCGCGGGCGCTATCGTCGGCAAGCCGGGCTCCTAAAGGGGGTGGGTTCAGTCTTCGAAATGGAGGGGGCACTTGTCGGCCCCCTCCAGCTTCTTAAGTTCTTCAACGACCTGTGGCCTGGCTCGGCGCAATGTCAGGCTACGCCCCAAGCCCTTCAAGCGCCGCGCCTCCTGATGCAGCATTTCCACACCGGAATAGTCGATAAAGTTGATCTGCTGCGCCTCGATCACCACCCGTTCGCCCTGCAACCGTTGCAGGCGCACTTGCAGGTAATGGCTGGCGCCGAAAAAGATCGAGCCGCCCACCCGCAGCACATCCTCATCCCCGTCGCGCCATTGCTGAACCCTGGGTTGCGAGGTGCGCTTGAGGTAGAAAAACAGTGACGCGAGCACCCCGGCATAAATCGCCGTCTGCAGCTCCAGCAGCAAGGTGGCCACGCATGTCAGGCTCATCACCACAAACTCGGCGCGGCTCACGCGGAACAGCGCACGGATGCCGCGATGGTCCACCAGGCCCCAGCAAATCAGCAGGATGCTCGCGGCCATGCTCGGGATCGGAATGTGGGCGATCAACGCCGCACCGAACAATGCGAACAACGCCACCCACACTGCGGAAAACACCCCGGCCAACGGCGAGCAGGCGCCCGCTTCATAACTGAGGCCGGAGCGAGTAAAGGAACCGGCTGACAAGTAGCCGGAGAAAAATCCGCCAACGATATTGGATAAACCCTGCGCGCGAACTTCCTGGTTGGCATCGAGCAATTGCTGCGAGCGGGCCGACAGCGAGCGGGCAATCGACAGGCTGGTCACCAGCCCCAGCATGCCCACCGCCACGGCACTGGGCAGCAGGCGCAGGATCATGTCCAGGTCCATCGGCAGCGGGCTGAACGGCGGCAGCTTGCCAACAAACGAGCTGACCAGCGCCACATGCCCGAACATCGCCGGCCACAGCCACGCCACCAGGCTGCCCAATGCCAGCGCGATCAACAGCGTCGGCCAGCGGGGCACCAGGTATTTGAGCAGCACGCCTGCCAGCAAGGTGCCAAGCCCAAGGGCCAGGGACGCATGATCCCATTCGCCGCTGTGGTGGATCAGTGCCAGCAGGCTATTGAGCGCCGTGGCCTGGCTCGGCAGATCCAGCCCCAACAGATTAGGCAACTGGCCCAGGGCGATCACCACTGCGGCGCCCAGGGTGAAACCGAGCACCACCGAGTGAGAGACAAAATTCACCAGCGCGCCAAAGCGCAGCATGCCCAGCAGCCACTGGAAAACCCCGGCGAGGAAGGTGAGCAGCAGGATCAGCGTGATGTAGTCCTGGGAACCCGGCACGGCCAGGGGACTGACGCTGGCGTAAAGCACAATGGAAATCGCCGCCGTGGGCCCGCAGATCAGGTGCCAGGAGGAACCCCAGAGGCACGCGATCAGCACCGGGATGATGGCGGCGTACAGGCCGTATTCGGGCGGCAGGCCGGCAATCAGTGCGTAGGCAATCGACTGCGGCAGGGCGAGCACGGCGCCGCTGAGGCCGACCACTGCGTCCCGGCCGATGCTGGCGCGGGTATGGCGTGGCAGCCAGGCGAGGAAGGGGAAGAGTGATTGGCGGTTGGGCCGGGGCATCGGGCTGCTCGAAATACTGTAGGAGCTGGCTTGCCAGCGAAGGTGGGTAACGATAACGCGGGTTGTCTGAAAAAACGCGGCGTTTTCGAGGGCTTCGCCGGCACGCCGGCTCCTACAAGGGGTGGTGTTGCATTCAGAGTCTGGCTTTGACGGCAGCCAACGCATCCTTGCCATCCACGGTCTTCACGCCATCCAGCCACTTGTCCAACACCGCCGGATTGGCCTTGATCCACGCCTTCGCCGCATCGGCGTTGCTGACTTTGTTGTTGGCCACCTCGGCCATGATGCTGTTCTCCATCTCCTGGGTAAAACTCAGGTTGGTCAGCAGTTTTCCTACGTTCGGGCAGGCTTGTGCATAGCCCTTGCGGGTCAAGGTATACACGCTGCCGGTGTCACCAAAGTATTTCTCGCCACCCTTGAGGTAGTGCATTTTCAATTGTACGTTCATCGGATGCGGGGTCCAGCCGAGGAAGGTGACGAATTTCTGCTTCTTCACCGCGCGTGACACTTCGGCCAGCATCGCTTGTTCGCTGGACTCGACCAGCTTCCACTGGCCGAGGTCGAAGTCGTTCTTCTTGATGATCTCCTGCAACGAGATGTTCGCTGGCGCGCCGGAGCCGATGCCGTAGATCTTCTTGTCGAATTTGTCCGCGAATTTATTCAGGTCGGCAAAGTCATGCACGCCGGCGTCCCACACGTAGTCGGGCACGGCGAGAGTGAACTCGGTGCCGTCGAGGTTCTTCGCCAGTTGCACCACATCGCCATTGGCCACGAACTTGTCGTAGAAGCCCTGCTGGGCCGGCATCCAGTTGCCGAGGAACACATCCACCTGGCCGTCCTTGAGCCCGCCAAAAGTGATCGGCACCGCGAGGGTGTCGACCTTGGCCTTGTAGCCCATGCCGCTCAACAGGAAACCGGTGATGGCATTGGTGGCGGCGATATCGCTCCAGCCGGGATCGGCCATTTTTACCGTTTCACAACTGGCGTCTGCGTACACATTGGCGCTACTCAGCGCCAGCATGCCCAGCACAACCGTCAACTTTTGCATGGCCTTCCCTCTGTCTATTTATTGGTGTTGGCAGGGTTGTGGATAACGTGCCTTGCGCTCCAGGTCGTCGAGGTCGATATGGTTGCGCATGTATTGCTGACTGGCGTCCACCAGTGGCTGGTGATCCCAGCTCTTCAGCTTGCCCTGGGTCAGTGCTTCAAACACCAGACGACGGCGGCGTTGGCTGGCGAGCACCCGTTGGTGGATCGCCGGGATGTCCCATTTGGCCCGCGCCTCGTCCAGGAAGGCTGCAAACAGTGCCTGATGCTGCGGCGACTGGCTGAGTTCTTCCTGCTCCCGAGGGTCGTTGTGTACATCGAACAGTAGACAAGGGTCGTCTTCGCTGTAGATGAATTTGTAGGCGCCACGGCGAATCATCATCAACGGGCTGATGGTGCCTTCGGCCATGTATTCGCCGAACACTTCGTCGTGCCCGCCCTGCCCTTGCAAGTGCGGCACCAATGAGCGGCCGTCCAGTGGCAGGCGCGGGTCCAGCTCGCCGCCGGCCAGTTCCACTAGGGTCGGCAACAGGTCGGCGGTGGACACGGCTTTGCTGACGCGGCCCGCCGCGAACTGCCCCGGCGCACTCACCAGTAGCGGCACGCGGGCGGCCATTTCAAACCAGTGCATTTTGTACCAGAGGCCCCGCTCGCCGAGCATGTCGCCGTGGTCGCCGGAGAAGATGATGATCGTGTCGTCGGCCAGGCCGGTGTCTTCCAGGGTCTGCAGCAGCTTGCCGACTTTACTGTCGATGTAGCTGCACGCGCCGAAATAGGCGCGGCGTGCATCGCGGATCTTATCCACAGGCAGCGGCTTGTCCCACAGATCGTAAACCTTGAGCAGGCGCTGGGAATGCGGGTCGAGATCGGCTTGCGCAGGCGTCGTAGGCAAAGGGATGTTGGTGTCGTCGTACAGGTCCCAGAACGGCTTGGGAATGGTGTACGGGTCGTGCGGGTGGGTCATCGACACGGTCAGGCAGAACGGCTGGTCGCCATCCTCGCGGATATGGTCGAACAGGTACTGCTGCGCCTTGAACACCACCTCTTCGTCGAAATCCAGCTGGTTGGTGCGCACGCACGGCCCGGCTTGCAGCACCGAGGACATATTGTGGTACCAGGTGGGCCTTACGTCCGGCTCGTCCCAGTTCACCGCCCAGCCATAGTCGGCGGGGTAGATGTCGCTGGTCAGGCGCTCTTCGTAACCGTGCAACTGGTCGGGGCCACAGAAGTGCATCTTGCCCGACAGCGCCGTGCGGTAGCCGAGGCGGCGCAGGTAGTGGGCATAGGTCGGCACATCGGCGGGGAAATCGGCGGCGTTGTCGTAGGCGCCGATCTTGCTCGGCAATTGTCCGCTCACCAGGGTGAAGCGCGACGGTGCGCACAGCGGGCTGTTGCAATAAGCGGCATCGAACACCACGCCTTGTGCGGCGAGACGGCTCAGATTGGGCAGCTTGATCGGCGAAGAACCGTAGAACGGAAGCAACGGTGCGGCCATTTGATCGGCCATGATGAAAAGAATGTTCTTGCGCTTCATGGGTTCTCGGCATTCCATAGGCGGTGTTTATGCCAATGAGCATGCGGCCCATGGAAAATGGGGTAAAGCCCATGAAAAGCAATGTCTAGGATAAGCACAGCTTATGTATGAAGCCCTCGGTGACCTGTCCCTCGATTTGCTGCGTGCGTTCGAAGCCGCAGCGCGCCATCGCAGCTTTACCGCCGCCGCGATGGAACTGGGCACCACCCAGCCCGCCATCAGCCAGCAGATCAAGCGCCTGGAAGAACAACTGGCGATCCGCCTGTTTGATCGCATCTACCGTGGCATTGAGTTGACCGATGCCGGCGCCCTGTTGTTCGAGCATGTGCAGGGCGGTTTGCAGGCCATCAATTCTGGGCTGAGCGCCATCACCCAGCAGGACCAGCACGAGGTGCTGCAAGTGGCCACCGACTTCGCCTTCGCCGCGTATTGGCTGATGCCGCGCCTGCATCGCTTTCATGCGGCCAACCCCCAGGTGGACGTGAGCCTGGTGACCAGCGAACGCAACCATGCCACGTTGCGCAGCGATATCGACGTGGCGGTGCTGTTTGGCGATGGCCGCTTCAAGCAGGGCGACAGCCTGTGGCTGTTCAACGAGGAAGTGTTCCCGGTGTGCAGCCCGCAGTGGCTCAAGGAACAGGCCACGCCACTGTCTGTACAAAATTTGCACGATTTTCCCTTGCTGCACCTGCGGCAGGAAAACAACAGCCAGTGGTTCGACTGGAGCGGTGTGTTCCGTGAGCTGGGCATTGCCAGCGCACCCACGCCCGGCCAACTGCGCTTCGACAACTACACCCTGTTGATTCAAGCGGCGATTGCCGGCCAGGGTGTGGCTATCGGTTGGCGCCACTTGGTGGATAACCTGCTGGAGCAGAATTGGCTGTGCCGGCCGATCAGCGACACCGTGATCTCACGCTTTGGCTATTACGTGGTGCAGCCCCAGCGCAAACGCCGGGGGCAGCTGGTGGAGCGCTTTGTCGACTGGTTGGTAGCCGAGCAGGCCAACAGCGCGCAATCACTGACCGGACTGGCCCTGCCGTCGATTGCGGTCTAGCATCTGGCGCATATTGGATCCGGAGTCCGTCATGCAACGTATCAAGGGCTACCACGCCCATATCTACTTCGACGCGAGCACTATCGAACAAGCGCGCACCTTGTGCGAAGACGCCGCCAAACTCTTCCCGTTACGCATGGGCCGTGTACACGAACGGCCGGTGGGCCCGCACCCGGATTGGAGCTGTCAGCTGGCGTTCGACCCTGAATACATCGGTGTGGTGTTGCCGTGGTTGGTGATCCATCGCAACGGGCTGGTGGTGTTCCTGCACCCCGAAACGGGTGATGACCTGAAGGACCACACCGAGTATGCGGTCTGGATGGGGGCGATGCGGGAACTGAACTTGTCAGCCTTCTCCTAAACATAATCCCTAAATATGGGATTGATATTTATATATTGAGACTTAAGCCTGCGTAGGTTTATATTCGCTGCATCCGCTCAGAACTCAGGTGAAGCGATGCAGGCGCAATTGATCGCGCTCGATTGGGGAACCAGCTCCCTTCGTGCTTATAAACTCGGTCCCGCAGGCGTGGTGCTGGAACAACGCGCCCTGGCGTGGGGCATCATGCATTTGCCCAGCGAGCCCCGGGAGATCGCTGGCGTGCGCTGCAGCGATGGCTTCGAGTTGGCGTTCGATGCGGCCTGCGGGGATTGGCTCGACGCCGAGCCCAACCTGCCGGTGATCGCTTGCGGCATGGTCGGCAGCGCCCAGGGCTGGAGCGAAGCGGCCTATCGCAACACCCCGGTCGACGTGGCGAGCCTGGGCCAGGCGCTGCACCGCGTGCGCAGCGTGCGTGGGGTCGACGTGTATATCGTGCCGGGCGTGATCGAGCAGGTTGGCTTGCCCAACGTGATGCGCGGCGAAGAAACCCAGGTGTTGGGCGTGCTGCAAGGGCTCGGTGCCGACGTGTTGATCGGCCTGCCCGGCAGCCATTCCAAGTGGGTCGAAGTGGTCGAAGGCTGCATCACCCACTTCGACACCTACATGACTGGCGAGCTGTTCGCAGTGCTGAGCAAGCACAGCATCCTCGGACGTACCCAGCAACCCAGTGAACGATTCCAGGCCGAAGCCTTTGACCGAGGCGTGCACGTGGCGCTCTCCAAAGACGGTCAGCGCGGTGTGTTGTCGACTTTATTCAGTGCGCGCGCCCTTGGACTCACTGCCGAACTCGCCCCCGACCAGCAGCCCGATTACCTCTCGGGCTTGCTCATCGGCCATGAACTCGCCGGCTTGCCCGGCAGCGCAAAACACACGCCGATCGTCCTGGTCGGCGCCGCTCCCCTCTGCGCCCGTTATCAACGCGCCCTCGCCCTTTGCGGCTTTGCCCACGTCAGCCTGGCGCAGGAAGCCACCGAGCGTGGCCTGTGGCAACTGGCCGTGGCGGCCGGGCTCACTCACCCTGTATCGGAGGCCTGACATGCTCAAGCAAGCACTCGCGCAAAACGGTTTGATCGCCATTCTGCGCGGCATTCGCCCGGACGAAGCCGAGGCCGTCGGTCAGGCGCTGTACCAGGCCGGGTTTCGGGTGATCGAAGTCCCACTCAATTCGCCCGAGCCCTACACCAGCATCCGCACCCTGCGCGACAGCCTGCCCGCCGATTGCCTGATCGGAGCCGGTACGGTGCTGCTGCCTGAGCAGGTCGAGCAGGTGAAGGTGGCCGGCGGCCAGGTCATCGTGATGCCTCACAGCGATGCCAAGGTGTTGCGTGCCGCCAAAGCCGCGGGCCTGTTCCTGTCGCCGGGCGTGGCGACGCCGACCGAAGCCTTCGCCGCATTGGCCGAGGGCGCCGACGTACTGAAGCTGTTCCCGGCCGAGCAAATGGGCCCGGCGGTGATCAAGGCATGGCTGGCGGTATTGCCAGCCGGCACCTTGCTGCTGCCAGTAGGCGGTATCACCCCGGACAACATGCAGGTGTTCATCGACGCCGGCGCCAAAGGCTTCGGGCTGGGTTCCGGGTTGTTCAAACCGGGTATGACAGTGGATCAGGTAGCGAGCCGCGCCCAGGCCTATGTCGCCGCCTGGAAAGCCCTGAGCTGACTTCAAGTTCCGCGCCCACAGGCGCCGCATCTATAAGAGAGATAACAGATGAAAATCACCAAACTGACGACCTTTATCGTCCCGCCGCGCTGGTGCTTCCTCAAGGTCGAGACCGACCAGGGTGTGACCGGCTGGGGTGAGCCCGTGGTCGAGGGCCGCGCCCACACCGTGGCGGCTGCTGTCGAAGAACTGTCCGACTACCTGATCGGCAAAGACCCACGCAATATCGAAGATATCTGGACCGTGCTCTATCGCGGCGGCTTCTATCGCGGCGGTGCCGTGCACATGAGCGCCCTTGCCGGTATCGACCAGGCGCTGTGGGACATCAAGGGCAAGGCCCTCGGTGTTTCCGTCAGCGACTTGCTGGGTGGCCAGGTGCGCGACAAGATCCGTGTGTATTCCTGGATCGGCGGCGATCGCCCGGCCGATACTGCCCGCGCCGCCCAGGAGGCTGTGGCCCGTGGTTTCACGGCGGTAAAAATGAACGGCACCGAAGAGCTGCAGTTCGTCGACAGTTTCGAAAAAGTCGACCTGGCCTTGGCCAACGTGGCCGCCGTGCGTGATGCAGTCGGCCCCAACGTCGGCATCGGCGTCGACTTCCATGGTCGCGTGCACAAGCCCATGGCCAAGGTGCTGATGAAAGAGTTGGACCCGTACAAACTGATGTTTATCGAAGAGCCGGTGCTCAGCGAAAACTACGAAGCGCTGAAGGAGCTGGCACCGCTGACCAGCACGCCGATTGCCTTGGGCGAACGCTTGTTCTCGCGTTGGGACTTCAAGCGCGTGCTGAGCGAAGGTTACGTCGACATCATCCAGCCGGATGCTTCCCATGCGGGTGGCATCACCGAAACCCGCAAGATCGCCAACATGGCCGAAGCCTACGACGTGGCCCTGGCCCTGCACTGCCCGCTGGGCCCGATTGCCTTGGCGGCCTGCCTGCAACTGGACGCGGTTTGCTACAACGCGTTTATCCAGGAGCAAAGCCTGGGCATTCACTACAACGAGAGCAACGACCTGCTCGACTACGTGCGCGACCCGGGCGTGTTCGACTATGACCAGGGCTTTGTGAAGATCCCCAATGGGCCGGGCCTGGGCATTGAGATCAACGAGGAATACGTGATCGAACGCGCGGCCATCGGCCACCGCTGGCGCAACCCGATCTGGCGGCATGCCGACGGCAGCTTTGCCGAGTGGTAAGCACCGCTTACCTGTAGGAGCCGGCTTGCCGGCGATTGCGGTGGATCAGCCACTGCCGGTGTCGACTGGCGCGCCGCCATCGCCGGCAAGCCGGCTCCTACAAGTTGATCCATACCTCAATAAGCATAAGAAGAGGCAACCTCCATGCACCCTGAATCCTTCACCGGGCAGGCTTCTTTAGTCACGCCTACCAGAAAGCGTTTTTTCATCATGGTGCTGCTGTTCATCACCGTGGTGATCAACTACCTCGACCGCAGCAATCTGTCGATTGCCGCCCCTGCGCTGACCAGTGAGCTGGGCATCGACCCGGTGCACGTCGGGCTGATTTTCTCCGCGTTCGGCTGGACCTACGCCGCCATGCAAATCCCAGGCGGCTGGCTGGTGGACCGGGTGCCGCCGCGCATTCTCTACACCGCAGCCCTGCTGCTGTGGTCCATCGCCACCGTGATGCTTGGCTTCGCCGCCAGCTTTATTGCGTTGTTTGTGCTGCGCATGGCGGTGGGTGCATTGGAAGCCCCGGCGTATCCGATTAACAGCCGCGTGGTCACCACTTGGTTTCCCGAGCGCGAGCGCGCCACGGCGATTGGCGTCTATACCTCGGGGCAGTTTGTCGGGTTGGCGTTTCTCACGCCGGTACTGGCGTGGCTGCAACACGCGTTTGGCTGGCACATGGTGTTTGTCGCCACGGGGGGCGTGGGCATTCTGTGGGCGATCATCTGGTACGCGGTGTACCGTGAGCCAAAGGACTTCCACGGCGCCAACGCTGCTGAAATCGAGCTGATCCGCGACGGTGGCGGCCTGGTGGACATGCAGGAAAAAGCCGCCAAGGCGCCGTTCAGTTGGGTCGACCTGGGGATTGTGCTGAGCAAGCGCAAGCTGTGGGGTATCTACCTGGGGCAGTTCTGCCTGAACTCCACGCTGTGGTTTTTCCTGACCTGGTTTCCGACCTACCTGGTGAAATATCGCGGCATGGACTTCATCAAGTCCGGCCTGCTGGCGTCGTTGCCTTTCCTTGCAGCGTTCGTCGGCGTGCTGTGTTCCGGGCTCTTTTCCGACTGGCTGATTCGTCGCGGCGCGTCGGTGGGTTTTGCGCGCAAGTTGCCGATCATTGGCGGGCTGCTGATCTCCACGGCGATCATCGGCGCTAATTATGTGGACTCGACGGCGTGGGTGATTGCGTTTCTGGCGGTGGCGTTTTTTGGCAACGGCCTGGCGTCGATCACCTGGTCGCTGGTATCGACCCTGGCACCGGCGCGGCTGTTGGGGTTGACCGGTGGGGTGTTCAACTTTATCGGCAACCTGTCGGCGATTGCCACGCCGATCGTGATTGGTTTCCTGGCCAGCGGCGATTCGTTTGCGCCGGCGATTACCTACATCGCGGTGCTGGCATTGCTGGGAGCGCTTTCCTACGTGTTGCTGGTGGGTAAGGTCGAGCGCATCGAACTGAACGAATAACCTGTGGTGAGCGGGTTTGCACCCGCGCCGGGGTGCGAAGCGCCCCCAAAACCTGCCAGCGAGTAATACCTGATTAAGCGCGGCGGCCTTAGTGGGGCTGCTGCGCAGCCCAGCGCGGGGCAAGCCCGCTCACCACAGCAAGCCCGCTCACCACAAAAAAGTCCAAACCGTTACACAGGTATGGGTGGGGTTTAGTTGAGGACGCCGTCGAGGATCTCGTAGACGATGCCCGTGCCGACAGCGATCAACACCACATCTGGCCCGGAACGGCGCCATTCATATCCGGGGTACACCGGCAGGCGTGCTAGGGCGCGGTTGTCGAGGCGTTCGCCGTAGTAGCCATGGGGCAGTGGCTGGCCACGCACCAGGCGTACGTTAGGCGGTGGCGGTGCGCCACGGGCGAACTGGCCATGGTTGTCATGGATGATCTGCCGCACCGGGCCGAAGTCCTGGGGTGGGCCGCCGCGACGGTTGTCCTGCGGGCCGCGATGGTCGTCGCCACGTTGTTCGTGCTGGCCCTGGCCGCCACGGTCGGGGCCGCCTTGGTCATAAGGCGCGGCCTGCACCAGGGCGCTGGCGCCAAGCATCAGCACGCCAAGGCCTGCGATCACGGATTTGGGCATTTTCATCGGGTATTCCTCAGGGCACACACAAAAAAAGGGATTTCGAACGAGGCTCGAAATCCCTTGGTCTTGCTGTTTAGGCCGTGCCCGGGCGGGTTGATTCCTCTGTATCAGGAACTTTACCTACTGCTTACGGGGCCCTTACTTACGCGCGTTACGAACGCCTTCCGACAATGCCGCACACAAGCTCAACACGCCGTCGATGGCTTGCTGGTCATTCTTGGCATTGGCGATATGGTCGATCAGTGCCGAACCTACGACGACGCCGTCAGCCAGGCGGGCGATGGCCGCCGCTTGTTCCGGGGTGCGGATACCAAAACCGATGCTGATCGGCAGGTCGGTATGGCGGCGCAGGCGGGTCACGGCTTCTTCGACGTGCTCCAGCGTCGCGGCGCCGGCACCGGTCACGCCGGCCACCGACACGTAATACACAAAGCCCGAGCTGCCGTTGAGCACGGTCGGCAAGCGCACATCGTCAGTGGTCGGCGTGGTCAGGCGGATAAAGTCGATACCGGCCGCCTGGGCCGGATCGCACAGTTCGCCGTTATGCTCGGGCGGCATGTCGACCACGATCAGGCCGTCGACCCCGGCGTCCTTGGCATCGGCAATGAATTGCGGCACGCCGTATTTGTGGATCGGGTTGAAGTAACCCATCAACACCAGCGGCGTGTCGTTGTTGTCCTTGCGGAACTCGCGGACCATCTGCAGGGTTTTCAGCAGGTTCTGCTTGGCGGCCAGTGCGCGGATGTTGGCCAGTTGGATCGCCGGGCCGTCCGCCATTGGATCGGTGAAAGGCATGCCCAACTCGATCACGTCGGCGCCGGCGGCTGGCAAGCCCTTGAGGATCGCCAGCGAGGTGTCATAACCCGGGTCGCCGGCGGTGACGAAAGTCACCAGGGCGGCGCGGTTTTGTTCTTTAAGCTGAGCGAAGCGGGTTTGCAGGCGGCTCATCAGTGTTTCTCCTGCTGAGAGGTTTCCATGTGGTGCATGACGGTCTGCATGTCTTTGTCGCCACGGCCCGAGAGGTTGACCACCATCAGGTGATCCTTCGGCAAGGTCGGGGCGCGCTTGAACACTTCGGCCAGGGCATGGGCGCTTTCCAGTGCAGGAATGATCCCTTCCAGGCGGCAGCATTTGTGGAACGCGTCCAGGGCTTCGTCGTCGGTCACCGAGGTGTACTGAACGCGGCCGATGTCATGCAACCACGCGTGTTCCGGGCCGATGCCGGGGTAGTCCAGGCCAGCGGAAATCGAGTGGGCGTCGATGATCTGGCCGTCGTCGTCCTGCAGCAGGAAGGTACGGTTACCGTGCAGTACGCCGGGTACACCGCCGTTGAGGCTGGCAGCGTGCTTGCCGGTCTCGATGCCGTGTCCGGCCGCTTCCACGCCGATGATCTCGACGCTGGTGTCATCCAGGAACGGATGGAACAGCCCCATGGCGTTGGAGCCACCGCCGATGCACGCCACCAGGCTGTCCGGCAGGCGGCCTTCCTGGGCTTGCAGCTGGTCGCGGGTTTCCTTGCCGATCACGGCCTGGAAGTCGCGCACCATGGCAGGGTACGGGTGCGGGCCGGCGACGGTGCCGATCAGGTAGAAGGTACTGTCGACGTTGGTCACCCAGTCACGCAGGGCTTCGTTCATGGCGTCTTTCAGGGTGCCGGTGCCGGCCACCACCGGGATCACTTCAGCGCCCAGCAGCTTCATGCGAAACACGTTGGCCTGTTGGCGCTCGATGTCGGTGGTGCCCATGTAGATCACGCATTGCAGGCCAAAGCGCGCAGCCACGGTGGCGGTGGCCACGCCGTGCATGCCGGCGCCGGTCTCGGCGATGATGCGTTTCTTGCCCATGCGCCGCGCCAGCAGGATCTGGCCGATGCAGTTGTTGATCTTGTGCGCGCCGGTGTGGTTCAGCTCCTCACGCTTGAGATAGATCTTGGCGCCGCCGCAGAACTCGGTCAGGCGCTCGGCGAAATACAGTGGGCTTGGACGGCCGACGTAGTCGCGCTGGAAGTAAGCCAATTCCTCGTTGAACGCCGGATCGATCTTGGCCGCTTCGTATTCGCGGGCCAGGTCGAGGATCAACGGCATCAGGGTTTCGGCGACGTAGCGGCCGCCGAATGCGCCAAACAGGCCGTTGGCGTCTGGGCCGTTGCGTAGATCGGTCTGGGACTGAGTCATGGGACGCTCCAGGAAAGAATGGGTATAGGAAGCAATGAGGGCCACTCTACCCCTGACGTTCTACGCTGAAAACCGATAAGATCGCTGTAACCTGTCAGGAAAACTCACAGATGAGCCGAGACCTCCCGCCCCTCAATGCCTTGCGCGCCTTTGAAGCCACCGCGCGCCTCAACAGCGTCAGCCAGGCTGCCGAGCAATTGCACGTGACCCACGGTGCTGTCAGCCGGCAGTTGAAGGTGCTGGAGGAGCACTTGGGCGTGAGTTTGTTCGCCAAGGATGGTCGCGGCCTTAAACTCACAGATGCCGGCGTTCGTTTGCGCGATGCCAGCGCCGAGGCGTTCGAGCGGTTAAGGGATGTGTGCGCCGAACTCACCCAACGCAGCGCCGACGCGCCGTTCGTGCTGGGGTGCTCGGGCAGCTTGCTGGCGCGCTGGTTGATCCCGCGCCTGGGCCGCTTGAACGCGGACCTGCCGGATCTACGCCTGCACTTGTCGGCGGGTGACGGTGATCTGGACCCCCGGCGCCCCGGTCTCGACGCCCTGCTGGTGTTCGCCGAGCCGCCATGGCCCGCGGACATGCAGGTGTATGAATTGGCCAGCGAGCGCATTGGCCCGGTGATGAGCCCACGGTTTGCCGGCTATGAGCGCTTGCGCCAGGCCCCCGCCCACGCCTTGTGTAGCGAAGCGTTGTTGCACACCACCTCGCGCCCGCAAGCCTGGCCCAGCTGGGCACAGCAACATGGGATTGAGCCCGGCGCGCTGAAACACGGCCAGGGGTTCGAGCATTTGTATTATTTGCTGGAGGCGGCGGTGGCAGGATTGGGTGTGGCGATCGCACCCGAGCCGCTGGTGGCAGAGGACCTGCGAGCGGGTCGCCTGGTGGCGCCGTGGGGTTTCAGTGAAACCCCGGCGCACCTGGCATTGTGGCTGCCCAAGCGCGCCGCAGACGGGCGCGCCGGGCAACTGGCGCAGTGGCTCAAGGCTGAGCTGTTGCGCCAGCCTGGCCGGTAAAACCATCAGTCACCGCGTTTGCACAGCAGGTAGGCTGCCAGCAGACCCAATGCACCTACAGCGACGCCGGCTGTGGTCCATGGGTGCTCTTGTGCGTAATCCCGGGTTGCAACACCGGTTTCGCGGATTTTGACTTTGCTTTCTTCGTAGGCATCGCTGATCAGATGACGGGAGTGCTTGAGGGCATTCTCGGCATTGCTTTTCAGGGCCTTCAGCGTTTTGCGCGACTCGTCGGACGCATCGTCCTTGAGGCTCTCAAGGGACTTGAGCAGGCTCGAAATCTCGGCTTCCATGCTTTCCAGCGACGCTTTGCGTAAAGAAGTGTTGGCCATGTGGACTCTCCTGAAATGATTGAGTGGCGTGTGTAGATACCGACTGCGCGCGTTTCAGAAAGTGCAGTAAATCTGAACTTTCGGGTAGGAACGGTCGCCAGAAGCATTACGAACATTGACTGCTACGCTTGCTTAACGACCCTTAGGAGAACTGCCATGAGTGATCATCACACCTACAAGAAAGTCGAACTGGTGGGCTCGTCCACCTCCAGCATCGAAGACGCGATCAACAATGCCCTGGCCGAGGCCAACAAGAGCATCAAGCACTTGGAATGGTTCGAGGTGACTGAAACCCGTGGTCACATCAAGGACGGCAAGGCGGCGCACTTCCAGGTCACCCTCAAAGTGGGGTTCCGAATTGCCAGTAGTTGATCACATCGGTTGAACTTGCCGACTGGCCGATTGCCATAACCTGCGCTACAACCAATGGGTGCCGACGCCACAAGCGTCGGCACGCTCTATTCGATCAGCGCAAGGAAAGTAACGGATGAAGAAGTTCCTGTTAGCGGTAGGTTTGTTGAGCATTGCAGGCACAGCCCTGGCGGCGGGCAAGCCTTGTGAAGAGCTGAAAAGCGAAATTGCAGCGAAAATCGACGCCAAGGGCGCTTCGGGTTATTCGCTGGAAGTGGTGGATAAAGGCGCTGCGCCGAGCGATCACACGGTGGTCGGCAGCTGCGAAGCGGGTACCAAGGAAATTGCCTACAAGCGCGGTTAATCCCGTGTTGCAGACATAAAAAACCGACGCAAGCGCGTCGGTTTTTTTCGCCTGAGGGGTTTAGCCCTTCATCAATTGCGCCAACAGTTCGTAGGAATGAATCCGGTCGGCGTGCTCGTACAGGTCGCAGGTAAAGATCAGCTCATCGGCCCCGGTTTGCTCGATGAGCACCTCCAGCTTGGCGCGGATCTTCGCCGGGCTGCCGACCATGGCCAGGCCGAGGAAGCTGCCGACCGCGTCTTTTTCATGGGGCAGCCACAGGCCGTCCATGGTTTTCACCGGTGGTCGCTGCACCAGGCTTTGCCCGCGCATCAGCGCGAGAATGCGTTGGTACACGGAGGTGGCCAGGTAGTCGGCCTGCTCGTCGGTGTCCGCGGCGACCAACGGAATGCCGAGCATCACGTAGGGTTTGTCCAGCACGGCCGACGGCTTGAAGTGGTTGCGGTACACGCGAATCGCCTCATGCATCAGGCGCGGTGCGAAATGCGAGGCGAAGGCGTAGGGCAAACCGCGCTCACCGGCAAGCTGTGCGCTGAACAGGCTGGAGCCCAGTAGCCACACGGGCACATGGGTGCCGGTGCCCGGTACGGCGATGATCCGTTGATCGGGTGTACGTGGGCCCAGGTAGGCCATCAGCTCGGCCACGTCTTCCGGGAATTCATCGGCGCTGCCGGACCGCTCACGGCGCAGGGCGCGGGCGGTCATCTGGTCGGAGCCGGGCGCGCGGCCCAGGCCCAGGTCGATACGGCCGGGGTAGAGGCTTTCCAGGGTGCCGAACTGCTCGGCGATCACCAGCGGCGCGTGGTTGGGCAACATGACGCCGCCGGAGCCGACGCGAATCGTTGAGGTGCCGCCGGCCAGGTAACCCAACAGCACCGAGGTGGCCGAACTGGCGATGCCGTCCATGTTGTGGTGTTCAGCCACCCAGAAACGGGTGTAGCCAAACCTTTCGACATGCTGGGCCAGGTCCAGGGAATTGCGCAGCGACTGCGCCGGACTGCCGTTGGCCCTTACGGGCACCAGGTCGAGAGTCGAGAATTTTACGTCGGACAGCGATTTCATAAGCCTGCTTCTCCAAGGGGGCCGCAGGCTTTTCAGACGAACCAAAACCTGCCGCTTCATGTGCATGGTCTATGCAATGAGGGCATATACCCGAGATTCAATAGTGGGAGTGGAAATTTCCTACTGGATCGCTAGGTTTCTCCGACAAGATGAACTTTGCCAGGCGGTCTATCCTCAGAACCCTTACTGACGCAAAACCACCGTTCGAGGAGACCGCTATGAGTATCGTTAAAAAAGCATCCGCGCATTGGGAAGGTGACCTGAAGACTGGCCTGGGTTCCATTTCCACGGAAACCGGCGTACTGCGCGAAGCGCCCTACGGCTTCAAGGCCCGTTTCGAAGGCGGCAAGGGCACCAACCCGGAAGAATTGATCGGTGCAGCCCATGCGGGCTGTTTCTCCATGGCGTTTTCCATGATTCTCGGCGACGCCGGGCTCAAGGCTGACAGCATCGATACCCAGGCTGAAGTGACCCTGGAGCAGATCGACGGTGGTTTCGCGATCACTGCGGTGCACCTGATCCTCAAGGCCAAGATTCCGGGCGCAAGCCAGGCGCAGTTCGATGAGCTGAGCAAAAAGGCCAAGGAAGGGTGCCCGGTGTCCAAGGTGCTGAATGCAAAAATCAGCCTGGATGCCACGCTCGTAAACTGACACCGCTAAACCGGTAGGAGCCGGCTTGCCGGCGATGAGGCCCTTAGATTTACATGGTTTTTGAGGTCGTCATCGCTGGCAAGCCAGCTCCTACAGTGGTTTTGGGGGTGGCTAAAACATCTGCTCCAAATCAGAACTCGTGTTTTGTAAGTGTGGTCCTATTACCATGCAGCCTAGGCGTACACCCGTGCGCAATGCATTCAGGGAGCTTCACACATGAAACGTTTTGCCTTGGCAATCATCTGCGGTGTATTGGCCACGTCGGCTGTGGCCGCACCCAAAGACTGCGAAGAGCTCAGGAAGGAGATCGAGGTCAAGATCCAGGCTAACGCGGTTCCGTCCTACACCCTGGAAATCGTCAGCAAGGAAGAAGCCGACAAGCACGACGTCGCCATGGTCGTCGGCAGCTGTGAGAACGGCACCAAGGCCATCATCTACCAGAAGAACAACGACTGATCAGATGCAGTTGACGCTGCGTTCTTCCGCAAGCAACTGACGCGCCGAGTCATACAGCCGGATATTGGGTGTGAAGGCCAGTGAGCGCCCTTCCAGCACATAACGCTGGCCGGCCTGGAAGTGGTCGTATTCCAGGGTCATGAAGCAGGTGCGGTACATCATCTGGCTCAGCCCGCCCAAACCGCCACCCGCCGGGACTTCAAAGTCGAAACGCACCATCAGTTCATGATGGCCGGGCGGAAACTGGAAGAAGCGTCCGTCATTCAGGTTCTGGCCGTCCAGGCGCTGCGCCATCACCAGTTTCGAGCCCGGCGTCGGTGTGGTGAAATCGACCCAGGCCTGCTGCGGGTCCACCGGTGGCACTGGGGTGGTGGTGCAGGCACTGAGGAACAGGGCGGCGACGGGAAACAAGAGCTGACGCATGGCAGGCACTCAACGGAAGGAGAGAATTGAGCCTGGCGCCGACGGCAGCAGACTCCCTATGAGTATAAACACGTCATGCCATGGAAAAATTCCGCGTAGGCACGATAGTCTGGCGAGCAAATTACCCAGGAGCGGTCGGGGCATGGTCAGGCGTTTTTTTCCAGGGTTGATGGTTGTGCTGCTCAGCGGCTGCTCCAGTGTCAATTATTACGGCCAGTTGGCCAGTGGTCAGTGGCAATTGCTACGGGCCCGGGAGCCGGTGGCGCAGGTCATTGCCGACCCGTCCCGCCCCGCGTTATTGCGCGAGCATCTGGTGCAATCGCAAAAGGCGCGCACGTTCGCCAGTGAACACCTGCACCTTCCCGACAACCAGAGTTACAGGTTGTACGCCGATATTGGCCGGCCTTACGTGGTCTGGAACGTCTTCGCCACGCAGGAATTTTCCCTGGCCCCCGAAACCCATTGCTTCCCCATCGCCGGCTGTGTGGCGTATCGCGGTTACTACAACCAGGGCGCGGCGCGCGGCGAAGCTGCGTTGTTGAGACAGCGGGGCATGGACGTATCGATCGGCGGTGTCGAGGCCTATTCCACCTTGGGCTGGTTCAACGACCCGATCATGAATTCAATGATGAACTGGGGCGATGAGCGCCTGGCCACGCTGATTTTCCATGAACTGGCGCACCAGCGTTTCTATGTGAAGGACGATACCGAGTTCAACGAGTCGTTTGCCAATTTCGTTGAGCAGGAAGGTACCCGGCAATGGCGTGCGGCGCGGGGTTTGGCGCCGGATAGCCGGTCGACGTCGAAGCAGCGTGATCAATTTATCCAACTGGTCCTCGATACCCGTCAACGCCTGCAAGTGTTGTACGCGCAGCCTTTGCCGGCGGATGCGATGCGCCAGGCCAAGGCGGCGCAGTTCGAGCGTATGCGCAGCGATTATCGGCAGCTGCGCGAGAGCCAGTGGGGCGGCGATAAGCGGTATGACGCTTGGATCAACCAGCCCATGAACAATGCGCGGCTGTTGCCGTTCGGGCTGTACGACCAGTGGGTGCCGGCGTTTGCCGCGTTGTTTGCGCAGGAAGGTGGGGATTGGGTGAGGTTTTATACGGCCGTGGAGAAGTTGGGAGGGTTGCCGGTGGAGCAGCGCAAGGCGGCGTTGAAGCAGTTGGAGGGCGTTAGACGTTAGGGACCTATCGCCGGCAAGCCGGCTCCTACGGGGTTTTCGCGATCATTGTAGGAGCCGGCTTGCCGGCGATAGCGGTCTCAAGGCTGCTGCAAAAATGCCTGATGCATCTGCGCCAACGTCTCGAAATGCCAGGTCGGCGCCTCGGCATTCAACTCTTCAAAACTGCCAAACCCATACCCCACCGCCGCCGAATCCAGCCCATTGCTGCGCGCGCCGATCAGGTCATGCTTGCGATCACCAATCATCAGGGTGGTGGCTGGTTCCAGACCTTCCTCGCTCATCAGGTGAGCGATCAGTTCGACCTTGTTGGTGCGCGTGCCGTCCAGTTCGCTGCCGTAGATGACCTTGAAGTGCCTGGCGAAATCGAAATGCCGGGCGATCTCGCGGGCAAACACCCACGGTTTGGACGTCGCCACGTACAGCTGGCGACCTTGGCGGCTCAGGTCTTCCAGCAGCGGCATCACGCCGTCGAACACACGGTTTTCATACAGGCCAGTGACCTTGAAGCGCTCGCGATAGAAATTCACCGCGTCCCAGGCCTTGGCCTCGTCGAAGCCGTAGAACTGCATGAACGCTTGCAGCAAGGGCGGGCCGATGAAGTGTTCGAGTTTGGTCAGGTCCGGTTCATCGATACCGAGCTTGGCGAGGGCGTACTGGATCGAGCGGGTGATGCCTTCGCGCGGGTCGGTGAGGGTGCCGTCCAGGTCGAACAGGACGGTTTGGTAGTGCAGGCTCATCGGTCGAATCCTTCAGCCAGGTGCAGGTCTTTGAGCTTCACGTAGTTCGCGGCGCTGTAGGTGAAAAAGGCGCGCTCTTTGTCAGTCAGTGGGCGGATCTGTTTGACCGGGCTGCCAACGTACAAAAATCCGCTCTCGAGTGTCTTGCCCGGCGGCACCAGGCTGCCGGCGCCGATGATCACATCGTCTTCCACCACGGCACCGTCCATCACGATGCTGCCCATGCCGATCAGGATGCGGCTGCCCACCGTGCAGCCATGTAGCATGACCTTGTGGGCGATGGTCACGTCGTCGCCGATCAACAGCGGGAAACCGTCCGGGTTGAAGGGGCCCGCATGGGTGATGTGCAGCACACAGCCGTCCTGCACGCTGGTGCGCGCACCGATGCGGATGCGGTGCATGTCGCCGCGAATCACGGTCAGTGGCCAGACCGAGCTGTCGGCGCCGATTTCGACATCGCCGATCACCACCGCCGAAATATCGACAAAAGCCCCGGCGCCCAGGGCTGGCGTGTGGTTCTGATAGGTGCGAAGGGTCACGATAGCCTCTCTCTCTTCTGCTGATAGCTGCGGTGGGCGTTGATTGTAATTAAGATGGCCCCATCTTTGTTCTTACATGTTTCTTCAGCCAAGGTGCCAACCGTGAGCGCGAACAACCCTCTTCTGCAGTCCTACGACCTGCCGCCGTTCTCGGCGATCCGTGCCGAGCACGTGCAGCCGGCCATTGAACAGATCCTCGCCGACAACCGCGTTGCCATCGAAGGCATCCTGCACAGCCAGGGTAAACATCCGACGTGGGCCGGCCTGGTCCTGGCCATGGACGAACTGAATGACCGCCTCGGTGCTGCCTGGAGCCCGGTCAGCCACCTCAATGCCGTGTGCAACAGCGCCGAACTGCGCGAAGCCTATGAAGGCTGCCTGCCGGCGTTGAGCGCCTACTCCACCGAGATGGGCCAGAACCGCGCGCTGTTCCAGGCCTTTGAAGCCCTGGCCAACAGCCCGGAAGCCGCCGGCTTCGACGTGGCGCAAAAAACCATCCTGGAACACTCGCTGCGTGACTTCCGCCTGTCCGGCATCGATCTGCCGCCCGAGCAGCAAAAGCGCTACGCCGAAGTGCAGAGCAAACTGTCCGAGTTGGGCAGCAAATTTTCCAACCAGTTGCTGGACGCCACCCAGGCCTGGACCAAACACGTGACCGATGAGGCCACCCTCGCCGGCCTGACCGACTCGGCCAAGGCGCAGATGGCTGCCGCGGCCCAGGCCAAAAGCCTCGACGGCTGGCTGATCACCCTGGAATTCCCCAGCTACTACGCGGTGATGACCTACGCCCAGGATCGCGCCCTGCGTGAAGAAGTCTACGCAGCCTACTGCACCCGTGCGTCGGACCAAGGCCCGAATGCCGGTCAGAACGATAACGGCCCGGTGATGGAACAGATCCTCGACCTGCGTCAGGAGCTGGCTCAGCTGCTGGGTTATGCGTCGTTCTCCGAACTGAGCCTGGCCACCAAAATGGCCGAGTCCAGCGACCAGGTGCTGAGCTTCCTGCGTGACCTGGCCAAGCGCAGCAAGCCGTTTGCCGCCCAGGACCTGCAACAGCTCAAGGCCTACGCTGCTGAACAAGGCTGCGCCGACCTGCAAAGCTGGGACAGTGGTTTCTACGGCGAAAAACTCCGTGAGCAGCGCTACAGCGTGTCCCAGGAAGCCCTGCGCGCCTACTTCCCGATCGACAAAGTGCTGGGCGGCCTGTTCGCCATTGTGCAGCGCCTGTACGGCATCGAGATCGCCGAGCAGAAAGGCTTCGACACCTGGCACCCGGATGTCCGCCTGTTTGAAATCAAGGAAAACGGCCAGCACGTCGGTCGCTTCTTCTTCGACCTTTACGCCCGCGCCAACAAGCGTGGCGGCGCCTGGATGGACGGCGCTCGTGACCGTCGTCGCACCATCGACGGCGTGCTGCAAAGCCCGGTGGCCAACCTGGTGTGCAACTTCACCCCGGCCGACAGCGGCAAGCCCGCCCTGCTGACCCATGATGAAGTCACCACGCTGTTCCACGAATTCGGCCACGGCCTGCACCACTTGCTGACCCGCGTTGAGCACGCTGGCGTGTCCGGCATCAACGGCGTGGCCTGGGATGCGGTGGAACTGCCGAGCCAGTTCATGGAGAACTGGTGCTGGGAGCCGGAAGGCCTGGCGCTGATCTCCGGTCACTATGAAACCGGCGAGCCGTTGCCGCAGGACCTGCTGGAAAAAATGCTCGCGGCGAAGAATTTCCAGTCCGGCCTGATGATGGTGCGCCAGCTGGAATTCTCGCTGTTCGACTTCGAACTGCATGCCACGCACGGTGACGGCCGCAGCGTGGCCCAGGTGCTGGAAGGCGTGCGCGATGAGGTGTCGGTGATGCGTCCGCCGGCCTACAACCGCTTCCCCAACAGCTTTGCGCACATCTTCGCCGGTGGTTATGCCGCGGGTTACTACAGCTACAAGTGGGCCGAAGTGCTGTCGGCGGATGCCTTCTCCAAGTTCGAGGAAGACGGCGTGCTCAATGCCGAGACCGGCCGTGCCTTCCGCGAGGCGATCCTGGCGCGTGGCGGTTCCCAGGAGCCAATGGTGCTGTTCGTCGACTTCCGCGGACGTGCGCCGTCGATTGACGCACTCTTGCGCCACAGCGGCCTGAGTGAGGACGCGGCAGCATGAGTGAAGGGCCTGTGATGACCAAAAAGCAATTCATCGCCGGGGCGGTCTGCCCGGCGTGCAGTGAGCCGGACAAACTGAAAATGTGGACCGAAGACAACGTGCCGCATCGCGAGTGCGTGGCCTGCGGTTATACCGACACCCTGAATGACCAGGGTCTGTCGGTACCCAAGGAGTTGGGCACCCGGGTGAATACCTCGGCATTAAAACCGCCTGCCGATCCCAAAGTGCAGGCAGTGCAGTTCTTCCCTAACCCAAAGCTGAAAAAAGACTAAACAAACGGCACCACCCCTGTAGGAGCGAGCTTGCTCGCGAAAAGCGTCAACGATAACGCGGGCATCCTGAATGCTCGCAGTGTCCTGGAGTTTTTCGCGAGCATGCGCGCTCCTACTTTTTTGCCTGCCAAAAAGCCGATTTTTGCAGCTGAATCGATTCTCCCGATGGTTAGCCTGCTATCATTTGTAACTATTGATTGCTGCTGCGTTCTATCTCCTTGGATCGGTTGGATCCAATTCGCCGCTGAAAAAAGACAAACCGCTCCCAGAAGCGGCTGACAAACCCGTGACCACATGATGAGGTGCCACCATGTCTGATCAAGATCAAGACAACCCCCGGCGTGACTTCCTGCGCAAATCCTTGACCTTGATCCCGGTGGTCACGGTTGCCAGCACCGGCCTTGGCGGTTCGATGCTGATGGCTGCGCCCGAACCGGCCCAGGCGGCGCCTGCCAAGCCTGTGGCGAGCGAAAAGGCCTACGAGCCCACGTACTTCACCGCCGAGGAATGGGCGTTTATCAACGCCGCCGTCGAGCGCTTGATCCCCGCCGATGCCCAAGGCCCGGGCGCCCTGGAAGCGGGGGCGCCGGAATACATCGATCGCCAGATGAACACCCCTTACGCCAGCGGTGCCTTGTGGTTCATGCAAGGTCCGTTCAACGCCGATGCGCCGCCGGAAATGGGCTGGCAGAGCAAACTGGTGCCCAAGGACATCTATCGCCTGGGCATTGCTGCGACGGATGCCTGGTCGAAGGCGTTCAACGGTAAGGTTTTTGCTGCGCAAGACAGCGCTACCCGAGACGATATGCTGCGCCGCCTTGAAGCCGGAGGCAGTGAAGTGACCGCGCATTTTGACGCGGTGCCGCCGAAAATATTCTTCAACCTGTTGCTGCAAAACACCAAGGAAGGGTTCTTTTGCGACCCGATCCACGGCGGCAACAAAGGCATGGTCGGCTGGACCATGATCGGCTTCCCCGGCGCCCGCGCCGACTTCATGGATTGGGTGGAACGCAACGAGCAGTACCCCTTCCCGGCAGTTTCAATCCGCGGCGAGAGGGCCTGAACATGGCGACCATCATGAAGAAAGTGGATGCAGTGATCGTAGGCTTTGGCTGGACCGGCGCGATCATGGCCAAGGAGCTGACGGAAGCGGGCCTCAACGTGGTAGCGCTGGAGCGCGGCCCGATGCAGGACACTTACCCGGACGGCAACTATCCCCAGGTCATCGACGAACTGACCTACAGCGTGCGTAAGAAACTCTTTCAGGACATCTCCAAGGAGACGGTGACCATTCGCCACAGTGTCAATGACGTTGCCTTGCCTAACCGTCAGCTGGGTGCATTCCTGCCAGGCAACGGTGTGGGCGGCGCGGGCCTGCACTGGTCGGGCGTGCATTTCCGGGTCGACCCGATTGAGCTGCGCATGCGCAGCCACTATGAAGAACGCTACGGCAAACACTTCATTCCCAAGGACATGACCATCCAGGACTTCGGTGTGAGCTATGAAGAGCTGGAGCCGTTTTTCGACTACGCGGAAAAAGTCTTCGGTACTTCCGGCCAGGCCTGGACCGTGAAGGGCCAGTTGGTAGGCGAAGGTCGTGGCGGCAACCCGTATGCACCGGATCGCTCCAACCCGTTTCCCCTGGAAGCGCAGAAAAACACCGTGTCGGCACAGTTGTTCCAGAAAGCCGCCGCCAGCGTCGGTTACAAGCCCTACAACCTGCCGTCGGCCAATACCTCGGGACCTTACACCAACCCCTACGGCGCGCAGATGGGCCCGTGCAACTTCTGCGGTTTTTGCAGTGGCTACGTGTGCTACATGTACTCCAAGGCGTCGCCGAACGTGAATATCCTGCCGGCGTTGCGTCAGGTGCCGAACTTCGAGCTGCGGCCCAATTCCCATGTGCTCAAGGTCAACCTCGACAGCACCAAGAGCAAGGCCACCGGTGTGACCTACATCGACGCCCAGGGCCGCGAATGCGAGCAGCCGGCCGAGCTGGTGATTCTTGGCGCCTTCCAGTTTCATAACGTGCGCTTGATGCTGCTGTCGGGCATCGGCAAGCCCTACGACCCGATTACCAATGAGGGCGTGGTGGGCCGGAACTTCGCCTACCAGAACATGGCGACCATCAAGGCGTTCTTCGACAAGGACACCCACACCAACAACTTCATCGGTGCGGGCGGTAATGGGGTGGCCATCGATGACTTCAACGCCGACAACTTCGATCATGGACCGCACGGCTTTGTGGGCGGTTCGCCGATGTGGGTCAACCAGGCCGGCAGCCGGCCGATTGCCGGCACGTCGAACCCACCGGGCACCCCGGCCTGGGGCAGCGCGTGGAAGCGCGCCACCGCCGATTACTACACCCACCAAGTGTCGATGGATGCCCATGGCGCGCATCAATCCTACCGCGGCAACTACCTGGATCTGGATCCGGTTTACCGCGATGCCTACGGCCTGCCGCTGCTGCGCATGACGTTCGACTGGCAGGAAAACGACATCAAGATGAACCGCTTCATGGTCGAGAAAATGGGCAAGGTCGCCGAGGCGATGAACCCCAAGGCGATTGCCGTGCTCGGCAAAAAGGTCGGTGAACACTTCAACACGGCGTCCTACCAGACCACCCACCTCAACGGCGGCGCGATCATGGGCACCGACCCGAAAACCAGCGCGTTGAACCGTTATCTGCAGTGCTGGGACGTGCACAACGTATTTGTCCCAGGCGCGTCCGCTTTTCCACAAGGCTTGGGCTACAACCCGACCGGCCTGGTGGCGGCGCTGACCTATTGGTCGGCCCGGGCGATTCGCGAGCAGTACCTGAAAAACCCCGGCCCACTGGTTCAGGCATAAGGAGCGATGACCATGAAAGCACTTGTTATCGCGACCTTTGCCCTCTTCGGCAGTTGCTCGGTGAGCGCTGCAGAAACAGACCTGGTCAAGCAGGGTGAATACCTGGCCCGCGCGGGTGACTGCGTGGCCTGCCACACCGCCAAGGGCGGTAAACCCTTCGCCGGCGGCCTGCCAATGGAGACGCCGATTGGCGTGATCTATTCCACCAACATCACCCCGGACAAGACCGGCCTGGGCGACTACAGCTTCGAAGACTTCGACAAGGCCGTACGCCATGGCGTCGCCAAGAACGGTAGTACCCTTTACCCGGCGATGCCCTACCCGTCTTACGCCCGTGTCAGCGACGGCGATATGCAGGCCTTGTATGCGTACTTCATGAAAGGCGTCGAGCCCGTCGCCCAGGAGAACAAGGACAGCGATATTCCCTGGCCCTTGAGCATGCGTTGGCCGCTGGCGGCGTGGCGTTGGATGTTTGCGCCGTCTGTCGAGGAGCACCCGGCGCAAGCCACTGCCGACCCGGTGATCAGCCGCGGTGCCTACCTGGTGGAAGGCCTCGGCCACTGCGGCGCGTGCCATACGCCGCGGGCGCTGACGATGCAGGAGAAAGCCCTGAGTGCCGCCGACGGCAACGCTTTCCTGTCCGGCAGCGCGCCACTGGAAGGCTGGATCGCCAAGAGCCTGCGCGGTGACCACAAGGATGGCCTCGGCAGTTGGAGCGAGGAGCAACTGGTGCAATTCCTCAAGACCGGTCGCAGCGATCGCAGCGCGGTGTTTGGTGGCATGAGCGACGTTGTCGTCCATAGCATGCAGTACATGTCGCAGGATGACCTGACGGCGATCGCCCGTTACCTCAAGAGCCTGCCGGCGGTGGACCCCAAGGACCAGCCGCACCCGTACGACAAGCAGGTCGCGGATGCGCTGTGGAAAGGCGATGACAGCCAGCGCGGCGCCTCGGTGTACATCGACAACTGCGCCGCCTGCCACCGTACTGACGGCCATGGCTATACACGCGTGTTCCCGGCGTTGGCGGGCAATCCGGTTCTGCAGACGGCGGATGCCACATCGTTGATCAATATCGTGTTGAACGGCGGTACGTTACCGGCGACCCACACGGCGCCGTCCACGTTCACCATGCCGGCGTTCGCCTGGCGTCTGTCGGACCAGGAAGTGGCGGATGTGGTCAGTTTCATCCGCGGCAGTTGGGGGAACAAAGGTGCACCAGTGAAAGCCGGTGAGGTGACGGACCTGCGCAAGAACGATATGCGCACCACCTCCGGCGATGACTTGGGCCAAGTGACACAAAAGCACTGATCCTTCCCTGACCGCTCAACGGCACTGGTCAGAAACCTCGCGCCTCGATACTGTATATAAAAACAGTATCGAGGCGCTTTCATGTCTACTCCGCTGCCGCCCCGAGGTCGGGGCACGGCCACCAACCTGCATAACCGCTTTGCGCCCACGGTCAGCGTGGCTGAGGACGACGGCTGGTTCCAGGAGGTGCCGCCGACCCAGGGCACCGAAGTGCGCATCGAAACGGCCAAGACCATCATCACGCGTAATAACTCGCCGGACTTGCCATTCGATCGCTCGATCAACCCCTACCGTGGCTGCGAGCATGGCTGCATCTACTGCTATGCGCGGCCCAGTCACGCGTATTGGGACATGTCGCCAGGGTTGGATTTCGAAACCAAATTGATCGCCAAGACCAATGCCGCGGACGTGCTGGAGCAGCAGTTGTCGAAGCCGGGCTATGTGTGTGCGCCGATCAACCTGGGCTCCAATACCGACCCTTATCAGCCGATCGAGCGCGAGTACAGGATTACCCGGCAAACCCTGGAAGTGTTGCTGCGCTATCGCCACCCGGTGACCATCATCACAAAGGGGTCGCTGATTTTGCGTGACTTGGATCTGCTGACCGAGTTGGCGCGCCAGCGACTGGTGGCCGTGATGATCAGCCTCACCAGCCTGGACGACGAACTCAAGCGCATCCTCGAACCACGCACAGCGGCGCCCAAGGCGCGGTTGCGGGCGATCCGGGTGATGCGCGACGCGGGGATCCCGGTGGGTGTGCTGTGCTCGCCGATGATTCCGATGATCAACGACAGTGAGCTGGAAAGCCTGTTGACCGAAGCCCATGCCGCTGGCGCGCAAAGCGCGGCGTACATGATGCTGCGCCTGCCGCTGGAGGTGGCGCCGTTGTTCGAGGAGTGGCTGGCGGCCCATTACCCGCAGCGTGCGGCCCATGTGATGAGCCTGGTGCGCCAGGTGCGTGGCGGCGAGGTGTATGACAGCCGTTTCGGCGTGCGCATGCGTGGCGAAGGGCCGTTTGCCGATTTGCTCGCCCAGCGTTTCAGCAAGGCGATCAAACGCCTGGGGTTGAACCGACGGGAAGGCTTCAATCTGGATTGCACAGCTTTTTGTCCACCGGGCAGGCAGATGGCTTTGTTGTAGACTGAGCAGACCTAATGCGATGCTCCTGTAGGAATAGTCGCGTTTTGATATCACTGAAACCCGCGTCCTAGAGCGGTTCATTCAGTTTGAGTTAAGTTTCGACGGTTACCTTGTTCAGCGAGTGACTGATGAGTCGACGGCCCGGTTTTTGGCATTTACAACGATTGCACTGGCCTGGCGTCGAACTGACCTGAAAACTCCCCTGCATTAATCAAGAGGATGAATCATGAGTGACAAGGATAAACAGCCGTTGGCTGCGTCGGCTTCTGCCTCTCCAGTGGCGGAAACCGCCGATGCAGCGCTAAAGCATATCGTTGACGGCTTTTTGCATTTCCATCACGACGTCTTCCCACAGCAGGAAGAACTCTTCAAGAAACTCGCCACGGCCCAGAGCCCACGGGCGATGTTCATTACCTGCGCCGACTCGCGCATCGTGCCTGAGCTGATCACCCAAAGCTCGCCTGGCGACCTGTTCGTGACCCGTAACGTCGGGAACGTCGTACCGCCTTACGGTCAGATGAACGGGGGTGTTTCCACGGCCATCGAGTACGCCGTACTTGCCTTGGGCGTGCAGCACATCATCGTCTGCGGGCACTCCGATTGCGGCGCCATGCGTGCAGTCCTCAACCCCGCCAGCCTGGAGAAGATGCCAACCGTAAGGGCCTGGCTGCGACACGCCGAGGTCGCCAAGTCCATGGTCGAGGACAACTGCGACTGCGCCAATGAAGGCGAGAGCATGAAGGTGCTGACCGAAGAAAACGTCATCGCCCAACTGCAGCATTTGCGCACCCACCCTTCCGTGGCGTCGCGCATGGCCAATGGTCAATTGTTTATCCACGGTTGGATCTACAACATCGAGACCAGCGAAATCCGCGCCTACGATGCGGACCAGTCGGCGTTCCGACCGTTGAGCGGCGAAGGGCCGATCCCTTGCGCGACGCCTAAAGCGCGCTTCTAAAACACTTCCCTGCCGGGTAAAGCGGTGGCTGCCATGGATGCAGCCAGGCTTTGTCGCGCCCGGTAAATGCCTCGGGAGAGTCATCATGCGTGCTGCTCAATTGAAAGCTGTATTGCCACGGGAGCTGCTCGCTTCCGTGGTTGTGTTTCTGGTCGCCCTGCCCTTGTGCATGGGCATCGCGATCGCCTCCGGCATGCCGCCAGCCAAAGGCCTGATCACCGGGATCATCGGTGGCCTGGTGGTGGGTTGGCTGGCGGGTTCGCCGTTGCAGGTCAGCGGTCCGGCTGCCGGTTTGGCTGTGCTGGTATTCGAACTGGTGCGCCAGCACGGCATGCTGATGCTCGGGCCGATCCTGCTGCTGGCGGGCTTTCTGCAACTGGTTGCCGGGCGTCTGCGGCTGGGTTGCTGGTTCCGTGTCACGGCGCCGGCGGTGGTGTACGGCATGCTGGCGGGGATTGGCGTGCTGATTGTGCTATCGCAGATTCACGTAATGCTCGACGGTGCGCCCAAGCCTTCGGGGTTGGACAACCTGGCGGGTTTTCCAGCGGCGTTGGCACAAGCGATTCCGACCCTGGGCGGTGGTCTGGGCTGGCAGGCGGGATTGCTCGGTGTGGCGACGATGCTGGTGATGTACGCCTGGGATAAATGCCGACCGCAACGCTTGCGTTTTGTACCGGGGGCCCTGCTGGGCGTGGGCCTGACCACCGTTGTGAGCCTGGTGCTGGCGTTGCAGGTCAAGCGCGTGGAAGTCCCGGAAAACCTCGCCGATGCCATCGATTGGCTGCGCCCCAGCGACCTGTTGAACCTCGCCGATCCTCAATTGTTGATTGCCGCGTTTGCGGTGGCGTTTATTGCCAGCGCCGAAACCCTGCTTTCCGCCGCGGCTGTCGACCGCATGCACAGTGTTCAGCGTTCTGATTTCGACAAGGAATTGTCTGCGCAAGGTGTAGGCAACATGCTCTGTGGCCTGGTGGGCGCCTTGCCGATGACCGGCGTGATCGTACGCAGCTCGGCCAACGTGCAGGCCGGTGCCACCACGCGTTTGTCGGCGATGTTCCATGGCCTGTGGCTGCTGGCGTTCGTGCTGTTGCTGTCGAGTGTGCTGCAGAGCATCCCCGTGGCGAGCCTGGCGGGTGTGCTGGTGTACACCGGGATCAAGCTGGTGGACGTCAAGGCGTTCAAGGCCTTGGGACGCTATGGGCGGATGCCGATGTTCACCTATGCGGCCACGGCGCTGGCGATCATCTTTACCGACCTGCTGACGGGTGTGCTGGTGGGCTTCGGCCTGACGCTGGTGAAGCTGGCATTCAAGGCTTCGCGGCTCAAGGTCAGCCTGATCGACTTGCCCCAGGAGGGCGAGATGGAGTTGCGCCTGATCGGCGCGGCGACCTTCCTGAAAGTGCCGGCGTTGACCCAGGTGCTGTCGACGGTGCCCGCGGGGACCACCGTGCACGTGCCGCTCAACAACCTGAGTTACATCGACCATTCCTGCCTGGAGTTGCTGGAGGAGTGGGGCCGGGCGAATGCGGCGAAGGGTTCGAAACTGGTGATTGAGGCGCGCGGTTTGAAGCGCCGGCTCGAAGGCCGGGTGCGGACGACGACGGGGATAGGTTCAGCCGCCGTCTGACCACCGCATACCCCTTGTAGGAGCGAGCTTGCTCGCGAAAAGCGTCAACGATGACGCGGGTATTCTGAATGCCCGCGGTGTCCTTGGGGCCTTCGCGAGCAAGCTCGCTCCTGCAAGAAGATTGATTGTTCCCTGGGCAGAGCGTGGGGAGCGATCAACACGTGGCGTCAGTCGAGAGGCTCAGGCTGGCTGATCCAACGCCAACTCAACCCCCAACTGCCGCGACAGGCACGGCCAGCGCTTCCACGCTGCTTCCGTGTCCGGGCTCTTCAGTTGTTCGCGATAGGCCTCGACCGACTCCAGCGCAAAGCTGTCCTCATTGAGCATTTCATCCACGGCGTGGTGCACTGCTTCATCCAGCTGGTTGGCGAATGCTTCGCCGATCAGTTGATGGGCGATGACATTCGCCACGGTGGTGTCGGCCGGAATCAGCGGCTGGCCAAAATGCTTGATGTACAGATCGTTGACCTCTTCGACCAGGCGATGAGCCAGGTAGGCCTCGTCGAGCAGGCCGTCGAGCCCCTCATGGCCGGCCAGGATGGCGGGCGGTTGCAGGAAGAAATGCTCGGCGATCTGCAGCACTGGCTTGATCTGGCTTTCGATGCCGGCCTCGCGGGCGACGTCATTGGCGGCGTCGAGCAAGTCCGGGACGAGGTCGATGTAGGCCTTCACGAAGCGGGTCATGACAATGTTGCGATCACCGTCAGCCAGGGAAATGGCCGAATGCAGGTGCGGCAATTGTTTTTCCAGTTGCTGGGCAAGCTGGCCCGTGCTGGCTTCGTGTTGATGGGCACGGGAAATCTGCTCGCGCAATGCGGCGGTGTTCATGAAAGCTCCAGTGATGCAGGCGTAGGAAAAGGGAGAAGATAAGGTAGCTCGTTTATACGAGCGCCTAAGACGCATTTGTCATAATTATTTCATGGTTATGCGCGCGCGTTATATCGAATTGCCATCGTTCGTCGGATAAACGATTCCGCCCCCGGTTTTATTGGCTCCGACCGGTCATTTTTGCTCATTTGCCCCTACACATTGCGGGGTTGCAGAGCCTGTCTATACTCGGGTTTGTACGCGATTAGCTGATGACGCCAGACTGCATAAGCAGGCAAGGCTAAGCGGTTGTAAGCAGTATGGAAGCCGCTCCCTTCGACGCAGGTGCAAACCGGCGGGATAACAAGAACGATAAGGGGAACCCGCAATGATGCGACATCCACACGTTTGGATGGGCCTCCTGTTGTGGTCGGTATTCGGCCAGGCGCATGCCGCCTGGACAACGAATATGGCGCCAGGGGCGACAGAAGTCAGTCACGCTGTGTTCGATCTGCACATGACCATTTTCTGGATCTGTGTGGTGATCGGCATCATCGTGTTTGGCGCGATGTTCTGGTCGATGATCGTTCATCGCCGGTCCACGGGCCAGGTCGCGGCCAAGTTCCACGAGAGCACCACGGTGGAGATCCTCTGGACCGTCGTGCCCTTGCTGATCCTGATCGCGATGGCCATCCCGGCGACCAAGACCCTGATCAATATCTACGACAGCAGCGAATCGGATATCGATATCCAGGTCACCGGCTACCAGTGGAAGTGGCATTACAAATACCTGGGCCAGGACGTGGAGTTCTTCAGCAACCTGGCCACGCCCGCCGAGCAGATCCATAACCAGGCGACCAAGGGCGAACATTACCTGCTGGAAGTCGACCAGCCGCTGGTGCTGCCGGTGGGGGCCAAGGTGCGCTTCCTGGTGACGGCGGCCGACGTGATCCACTCCTGGTGGGTGCCGGCGTTTGCGGTCAAGCGCGACGCCATTCCCGGCTTCGTCAACGAGGCCTGGACCCGCATCGAAAAGCCCGGCATCTACCGCGGCCAGTGCGCCGAACTGTGCGGCAAGGACCATGGCTTCATGCCCATCGTGGTCGAGGTCAAGTCCAAGGCCGACTACGACACCTGGCTCGGCGAGCGCAAGGAAGAGGCGGCCAAGCTCAAGGAGCTGACCTCCAAAGAGTGGACGCTGGAAGAGTTGGTGGCCCGTGGCGACAAGGTCTACCACACCACCTGTGTGGCCTGTCACCAGGCCGAAGGCCAGGGCCTGCCGCCGATGTTCCCGGCGCTCAAGGGCTCGAAAATCGCCACCGGGCCAAAAGAAGGCCACCTGAGCCTGGTCTACCACGGCAAGCCAGGTACCGCGATGGCGGCCTTCGGCAAGCAGCTCTCGGAAGTGGACATCGCCGCCGTGGTGACCTACGAGCGCAACGCCTGGGGCAACAACAAGGGCGACATGGTCACGCCTAAAGACGTGCTGGCCATCAAGCAGGCGGAAAGCAAATGACCGACTTCATCGCTTTTACCTCGACCCGCCCCGCCCACTCGCTTGCAGGAGAACGGCCATGAGCGCTGTGATCGATGACCATGGTCA
Source organism: Pseudomonas sp. CHM02 (assembly GCF_000612585.1). Classification (GTDB taxonomy): domain Bacteria; phylum Pseudomonadota; class Gammaproteobacteria; order Pseudomonadales; family Pseudomonadaceae; genus Aquipseudomonas. The sequence goes on along the minus strand of NZ_JFCA01000002.1, from coordinate 58,850 downwards.
TGCCGACCATGCCCACGGCCCCGCCAAGGGCCTGATGCGCTGGGTGCTGACCACCAACCACAAAGACATCGGCACTATGTACCTGTGGTTCGCCTTCACCATGTTCCTGCTCGGCGGCTCGTTCGCCATGGTGATCCGGGCCGAGCTGTTCCAGCCCGGCCTGCAGATCGTCGAGCCGGCGTTCTTCAACCAGATGACCACCATGCATGGCCTGATCATGGTGTTCGGTGCGGTGATGCCAGCGTTCGTCGGCCTGGCCAACTGGATGATCCCGCTGATGATCGGCGCGCCGGACATGGCCCTGCCACGCATGAACAACTTCAGCTTCTGGCTGCTGCCGGCGGCGTTCCTGCTGCTGGTCTCTACGCTGTTCACGCCGGGCGGCGGGCCGAACTTCGGCTGGACGTTCTACGCCCCGCTTTCCACCACCTACGCGCCGGAAAGCGTGACGTTCTTCATCTTCGCCATCCACCTCATGGGTATCAGCTCGATCATGGGCGCGATCAACGTGGTCGCCACCATCCTCAACCTGCGCGCCCCCGGCATGACGCTGATGAAGATGCCGCTGTTCGTCTGGACCTGGCTGATCACCGCGTTCCTGCTGATCGCGGTGATGCCGGTGCTGGCGGGTTGCGTGACCATGATGCTGATGGATATCCACTTCGGTACCAGCTTCTTCAGCGCGGCCGGTGGCGGTGACCCGGTGCTGTTCCAGCATGTGTTCTGGTTCTTCGGCCATCCCGAGGTGTACATCATGATCCTGCCGGCCTTCGGCGCCGTCAGCTCGATCATCCCGACCTTTTCGCGCAAGCCGCTGTTCGGCTACACCTCGATGGTCTACGCCACGGCGAGCATCGCGTTCCTGTCGTTCATCGTATGGGCCCACCACATGTTCGTGGTCGGCATTCCGCTGGTGGGTGAGCTGTTCTTCATGTACGCCACGCTGTTGATCGCCGTACCGACCGGGGTGAAGGTGTTCAACTGGGTCAGCACCATGTGGCAAGGTTCGCTGACCTTCGAGACACCGATGCTGTTCGCCGTAGCGTTCGTGATTCTGTTCACCATTGGCGGTTTCTCCGGGCTGATGCTGGCGATTGCGCCGGCGGACTTCCAGTACCACGACACCTACTTCGTGGTGGCGCACTTCCATTACGTACTGGTACCGGGCGCGATCTTCGGCATCTTCGCCTCGGCCTACTACTGGCTGCCGAAATGGACCGGCCACATGTACGACGAAACCCTCGGCAAGCTGCACTTCTGGCTGTCTTTCGTGGGTATGAACATGGCGTTCTTCCCCATGCACTTCGTCGGGCTGGCGGGCATGCCGCGCCGGGTGCCGGACTACAACCTGCAGTTCGCCGATTTCAACATGGTCTCGTCGATTGGTGCCTTCATGTTTGGTGCTACGCAGATCTTCTTCCTGTTCATCGTGATCAAGTGCATCCGTGGCGGCCCGCCGGCGCCGGCCAAACCGTGGGATGGGGCAGAAGGCCTGGAGTGGAGCATCCCCTCGCCTGCGCCGTACCACACCTTCACGACGCCGCCGGAGGTGAAATGAACACCTTGGTGCAGGCCGACACGGTCTCCTGTGGGAGCTGGCTTGCCTGCGATGAGGATGTGGCAGTGGGTGGATTCGGTGCTTGGCACACCGCTATCGCAGGCAAGCCAGCTCCCACAGAAAATCAAAAGCGGGGTGATCGCCATGGCTGAGTCCGTGCCTATCAAGCGCCTGGTTACTCGGCTGCTCATCCTGGTGGTGGTGATGTTCGCCTTCGGCTTTGCGCTGGTGCCGATCTACGACGTGATGTGCAAGGCGTTCGGCATCAACGGCAAGACCGCCGGGCAGTACGAGGGCGAGCAGGTCGTCGACCCAACGCGGCAGGTGCGGGTGCAGTTCTTGTCCACCAACGCCATCGACATGGTCTGGGATTTCTACGCCAAGGCGGACGAAGTGGTGGTCAATCCGGGCGCGGTGACCGAGATGCTGTTCGTGGCCTACAACCCCACCGACAAACCCATGACTGCCCAGGCCGTACCGAGTATTTCCCCGGCCGAAGCGGCGATGTATTTCCACAAGACCGAGTGCTTTTGCTTCACCCAGCAAGTGCTGCAGCCAGGCCAGCGTATCGAGATGCCCGTGCGTTTCATTGTCGACCGCGACATGCCCAAGGATGTGAAGCATTTGACCCTGGCGTACACGCTGTTTGACATCACTGCGCGCCAACCGCCGGTGGCTGCCCACAGCGGCGGCTAGCTACTGTTTGCCCGCTCAATCAGGAGAGCGAATACATGTCGACTCATGATACGTACTACGTACCGGCGCAAAGCAAATGGCCGATAATTGCCACGATTGGCATGTTGGTCACCGTGTACGGCCTGGCCGTGTGGTTCAACGACCTGAAGGCGGCGCGCCCCGAATCCCACGGCCCGTGGATCTTCTTCGTCGGTGGCCTGCTGGTGGCCTACATGCTGTTCGGCTGGTTCGGCGCGGTGATCAAGGAAAGCCGCGCCGGGTTGTACAGCGCGCAGATGGACCGTTCATTTCGCTGGGGCATGAGCTGGTTCATCTTTTCTGAAGTGATGTTCTTCATCGCGTTCTTTGGTGCCCTGTTTTACGTGCGGCACATGTCCGGTCCGTGGCTGGGCGGCGAAGGCCACAAGGGCATTGCGCACATGCTGTGGCCGAACTTCGAGTTTGCCTGGCCGTTGCTCAACAACCCCGACCCCAAAATGTATCCCGCGCCGGAGGGCACCATCAGCCCTTGGGGCCTGCCGCTGGTCAATACCATTTTGCTGGTCAGTTCCAGTGTGACCATCACCATCGCCCACCATGCGCTGCGCAAAGGCCATCGCGGTGCGCTGAAGCTCTGGCTGGCGATCACGGTGTTGCTGGGCCTGGCATTCCTGGGGTTCCAGGCCGAGGAGTACATCCACGCCTATAAAGAGCTGGGCCTGACCCTGGGCTCGGGCGTGTATGGCGCGACGTTCTTCATGCTCACCGGCTTTCACGGCGCCCACGTCACCATCGGCACGATCATTCTGTTCGTGATGCTGATGCGCATCCTCAGGGGGCATTTCAATGCCGAGCACCAGTTCGGCTTCGAGGCGGCCAGTTGGTATTGGCACTTTGTGGATGTGGTGTGGATCGGGCTGTTTTTCTTCGTCTATGTGCTGTGAGCCGACTTACCACGGTGCATGAGAAACCAGCTGGCCGCTGAAAAAGCCCCAGGTGATCAACGCCAGGGTGATCACGGCCAGTACGACACGCACGGTCAAGGCAGTGACGAGGCGGTTGGAGTTGCCCTCGTCCTTGACCAGGAAGAACAAGCCACTGAACAGGCTCACGACGGTCGCGATCAGCATCAGGGCAATAGCGGCTTTGAGCATGGTCGGGCTCCAATGGGATGGGCGGGCAATGAAAACAAGTATAGCCAGCGCCGCAAAACGCTTTCGTCCAGGGATCGCACCCACCTTAGTGGTGCTGGTACTGCTGCCGTTGATGGTAGGCCTGGGGTTCTGGCAACTCTCTCGCGGGCATGAAAAGCAACGGCTGGTCGACAGTTACACCGAGCGGCGTGCGGCGGATCCGATCAGCAGTGTGCAACTCAACGACATGGCTGACCCGGCCTTTCGCCGCGTGCGGCTACGCGGGCAATTGGATGCCGAACACAGCATTTTCCTCGATAACCGCATGCGCGACGGCAAGGCCGGCGTAGAGCTGCTGCAGCCTTTCCACGACCAGGCCAGCGGCCTGTGGCTGTTGCTCAATCGCGGCTGGTTGCCCTGGCCGGACCGGCGCACGCCTCCCGTCTTCAGCACGCCTGAGCAACCCTTGAACCTGGATGCCTGGGTGTATGTCGCCCCCGGCGAAACCTTCCAACTGCACGCCGACCCGGCGGGTGCGCAATGGCCGCGGCTGCTCACGGCGCTGCACCCTGTCGCGTTGTGGGCGGAACTGGGGCGCAGCGGTTTCGCCTACGAGCTGCGGGCCGAAGCCGGCCCGGGCACCTACGAAACCACTTGGCCGATCGTGGCCATGGGGCCGGAAAAACACTTGGCGTATGCCGTGCAGTGGTTCGCCATGTCGCTGGCCCTGCTGGCGCTTTATCTCTACCTCGGATGGCACAACAAAAAGGAGAAGCCCCATGGGAGCGGCCATGAATCCACTCAACATGTCTGAGGTGCCTGATCGGCGCAAAGGCCGTTGGCAGCTGATTCTGATCCTGATGATGGTGATCGGCCCGATGGCGTTGGCCACCTTCATGTACAAGCTGCAGTTCTGGGTGCCGGCAAGTCGCAGCTACCATGGCGAAATGATCGGCAACGGCCAGACCCGCGCCGACATTGGCGTGCAGGCCGATGAGCAACGTTGGCAGCTGCTGGTCACCGCGCCCGCCGCGTGCGCTGCGGATTGCCAGCAACTGGTGTATCTCGCGCGGCAATTGCAGATTGGCCTGGGGCGCGATGCCTCCCGCGCCAGCCATGCCTTGGCCAGTGCGCAGCCGCTTGCCAGCGACTATGACGCCAAGCTCAAGGCCGAATACCCGCAACTGCAACGCTACTCGCTGGACCTGTCGACCTTCAGCAAAAACGCCGGTGCACCGAGCGATGCGCAGCTGTGGATCGTCGATCCCCACGGCAACCTGGTACTGCGCTACGACGCCAAGGTCAAGGGCAAGGACTTGCTCAACGACCTGCGTCACCTGCTGAAACTGTCCAACATCGGATAAGGGCATCGTCATGGCCAAACCTGGATTTCGCCTCGCGTTGTTTGCCACCTTGCTGGCGCTGATCGTCGTGCTGCTCGGCGCTTATACGCGCCTGACTCACGCCGGCCTCGGTTGCCCGGACTGGCCCGGTTGCTACGGCTTTATCAGCGTGCCCAACACCGAAGCCCAACTGGCCCATGCCGAGTTGCATTTCCCCGATACACCGGTGGAGGCAGACAAGGGCTGGGCCGAAATGACGCATCGCTACTTTGCCGGCACCCTGGGTTTGCTGATCGTGCTGCTGGCCGCGCGCTCGTGGAGTCATCGGCGCGATCCTGGCCAGCCGGTGAAGTTGCCGCTGTTCGTACTGGCTGTGGTGTTCGCCCAGGCGGCGTTTGGCATGTGGACGGTGACGTTGAAGCTGTGGCCCCAAGTGGTGACGGGGCATTTATTGGGCGGCTTTGCGACCTTGAGCCTGCTGTTTCTGCTGACCCTGCGCCTGTCTGGCGTGCTACCCGCCTTGATCGTGCCCAAGCGCCTGCAATATTGGGCGACTGCCGGCCTGGTGCTGGTGATCGGCCAGATTGCGTTGGGCGGCTGGGTCAGTTCCAACTACGCGGCGGTGGCCTGTATCGACTTGCCGACGTGCCATGGCGAGTGGTGGCCGGCGGCGGACTTTGCCAACGGCTTCCACCTGACTCAACACATCGGCCCCAATTATCTCGGTGGTCAACTCGACAGCGAGGCGCGAACGGCCATCCATCTGACCCACCGCATTGGCGCGGTACTGGTCACGCTGGTGCTGTCGGGCCTGGCCTGGCAGTTGCGCGCCGTGGGCATGACCCGACTCGCGGGGCTGCTGTTGATCGCGCTGGCGGCGCAAATCTGCCTGGGCCTGAGCAACGTGTATTTCCATCTGCCGTTGCCGGTTGCGGTCGGGCATAACGCTGGCGGTGCGGCGTTACTGCTGACGCTGGTGCTGGTCAACTATCACGCCCGCACCAGCCTGGTCCGGGTGCGCAACCAGCTGCCATTTGGCTGGCGTTTTATCCCGCGCAAACAGGTATCGGGCCTCATGACTCTTAAAGGAGAGATGCCATGGCGACCTTGATCGGCGCGCGCCACCGCCAGGCGATCTGGCGTGATTACCTGGAGCTGACCAAGCCGAAGGTGGTGGTGCTGATGCTCATCACCTCGCTGGTGGGGATGTTCCTGGCGACCCGTGCCGGCGTGCCGTGGACGGTGCTGGTGTTTGGCAACCTGGGGATTGCCCTGTGCGCGGGCGGCGCGGCGGCGGTCAATCATGTGGTGGATCGGCGTATCGATGCGGTGATGGCGCGCACTCACAAGCGGCCACTGGCGGAGGGACGGGTATCGCCGCTGGCGGCATTGGCGTTTGCATTGTTTCTGGCTGTTGCAGGATTGGCCCTGTTGCTGGCGTTCACCAACCCGCTGGCGGCTTGGCTGACGCTGGCCTCGCTGCTCGGTTATGCGGTGATCTACACCGGCTTTCTCAAGCGTGCGACGCCGCAGAATATCGTCATCGGTGGCCTGGCCGGCGCTGCGCCGCCACTGCTGGGCTGGGTGGCTGTCACCGGACATATCAGCGCCGAACCCCTGTTGCTGGTGCTGATCATCTTCGCTTGGACCCCGCCGCACTTCTGGGCCCTGGCTATCCATCGCAAGGAGGAATACGCCAAGGCCGATATTCCGATGCTGCCGGTCACCCATGGCGAGCACTACACCAAGGTGCACATCCTGCTCTACACCTTCGCCCTGCTGGCAGTGAGCCTGATGCCCTATGTGATCCATATGAGCGGCATGCTGTACCTTGCCTGTGCGCTGGTATTGGGCGGGCGCTTTCTGCAATGGGCCTGGGTGTTGTACCGTGGCGGTCGGCCGCACGCGGCGATCAACACCTTCAAGTACTCTATCTGGTACTTGCTGCTGCTGTTTATCGCCCTGCTCGTAGACCACTACTTACTGTTGAACCTATGACTCGAACTCAAAAGACTGTCTTCATCCTGGTGGCCCTGGTGGCATTGATCATGGGCCTGACCGTTAACAAAGTGCTCTCGGGCAAGGGCCAGGGCGACCCCACCGCCTTGATCGACGCCGGCATCATCCTGTTGCCGCAAAGCCGTCAGTTGCCGCCAGTGACAATGACCAACCAGGAGGGGCAGCCGGTGGTGGTCAACGAATTGAAAGGCAAGTGGAGCCTGCTGTTCTTCGGCTACACCTTTTGCCCTGACATCTGCCCGACCACCCTCGCCCAACTGCGCCAGATCAAGAGCGAGCTGCCCAAGGAGGCAGTGGACAAGCTGCAGGTGATCCTGGTCAGCGTCGACCCGAACCGCGATACACCGACCCAGCTCAAGCAGTACCTGGGCTATTTCGATCCGCAGTTCCAGGGCCTGACCGGCGCGAATGTGGAGGAGGTGCAGAAGGTCTCGAATGCCGTCAGCATTCCGTTCATCCCGGCCGACACCAGCAAGCCTAATTACACCGTGGACCACAGTGGCAACCTGGCGTTGATCGGGCCGGATGGAACACAGCGTGGGTTTATCCGGGCGCCGTTGAACAATCAGAAGCTGGTAGCGCAATTGCCCGGCTTGCTCCAGCGTAAATAAGTCGGACGCCAACCCAGCCAGCACCACAAAACAAATGTGGGAGCTGGCTTGCCTGCGATAGCGGTGTGCCAGTCAACATCTTCGTCGACTGATACACCGCATTCGCGAGCAAGCCCGCTCCCACATTTTTTGATCTCCAGTGTTTGGGAGATCGAGTCAGGTCAGAACGCCGGCTTGATCGCGCCTTTGTACTTCTCTTCGATGAATTGCTTCACTTCAGGCGTGTGCAGGGCTGCAACCAGCTTCTTCACGGCGTCCGAGTCCTTGTTGTCTTCGCGGGTCACCAGGATGTTCACGTAAGGCGAGTCGCTGCCTTCGATGACCAGTGCATCCTTGGACGGATCCAGCTTGGCTTCCAGCGCGTAGTTGGTGTTGATCAGCGCCAGGTCGACCTGGGTCAGCACGCGCGGCAGGGTGGCGGCTTCCAGTTCGCGGAATTTCAGGTCTTTTGGGTTGGCGGTGATGTCCTTGATGGTCGACAGGATGTTGGTCGGGTCCTTCAGGGTGATCAGGCCGTTCTTGGCCAGCAGCAGCAATGCACGGCCGCCGTTGGTAGCGTCGTTGGGGATCACCACGTTGGCGCCGCTAGGCAGCTCGTCCAGCTTCTTGTACTTGCTGGAGTAGGCGCCCAGGGGCTCCAGGTGCACGGCGCCGACGCTCACCAGGTGAATGCCCTTGGCTTTGTTGAACTCATCCAGGTATGGCTGGTGCTGGAAGAAGTTGGCGTCCAGGCGCTTTTCGGCGACTTGTACGTTTGGCTGCACGTAGTCGGTGAAGACTTTGACCTGCAGGTCCACGCCTTCTTTAGCGAGGGCAGGTTTCACGAATTCGAGGATTTCTGCGTGGGGAACCGGCGAAGCGGCGACCGTGAGGGTCTCGGCGTGGGCGGAAAACGCGGCAACGGCGGCGAAAGCAACCAGTAGTTTTTTCATCCAACAAGCTCCTTGTTCGGGCATGGGCCGGCGGGGGCCGGCCATGGCCGTTATTTTCGAGAAAAATGCACCACCAGCTTGTCGCCGACGGTTTGCAGAATTTGCACCAGGATCAACAGCATCACCACCGTGACCACCATGACATCGGTCTGGAAGCGCTGGTAACCGAAACGGATCGCCAGGTCGCCCAGGCCACCGGCACCGACCACGCCGGCCATTGCCGTGTAGGACACCAGTGTAATCGCCGTCACCGTAATCGCCGCGAAAATGCCCGGACGGGCTTCAGGCAGCAAGGCGTTGGTGATGATCTGGCGTGTGCTGGCGCCCATGGATTGCGTGGCTTCGATGATGCCGCGGTCCACTTCGCGCAGGGCAGTTTCCACCAGGCGCGCAAAGAACGGCGTTGCGCCCACTACCAGCGGTGGGATCGCACCGGCGACGCCCAGCGAAGTGCCGGTGATAAGCACGGTGAACGGGATCATCACGATCAGCAGGATGATGAACGGCAGCGAACGCAGGATATTCACGATCAGCGACAGCAGCGCGTACAGGCCCTTTTGTTCGAACAATTGGCGCGGACTGGTCAGGAACAGCAGCACACCCAGCGGCAGGCCCAGTATTACGGTGAAGAACAGCGAACCGAACAGCATGGTCATGGTGTCGCCAGTGGCCAGCCAGATTTCGGACCAGTCGATATTGGCGAAGAAACTCAACAGGACTTCCATTAGCGCAGGACCTCCATGTGGACGTCAGCGGCGGTGAAGCGCGCAAACGCGGCGTCCATGTCGCCGCCGGTGACGGCGAGGGTCAGTTGCCCGTAGGGAATGTCTTTGATGCGGTCGATACGACCGGCGAGGATGCTGTAGTCCACACCCGTTTCACGGGCGACAGTACCCAGCAGCGGCGCGTAGGTCGCTTCCCCCTGGAACGTCAGGCGCACAATGCGGCCCGGCACGTGGGCGAAGTCATCGCGCTGCTCGCCTTCGTCGACCTGCTCGGCTTCTTGCACGAAACGCTTGGTGGTCGGGTGCTTGGGGTGCAGGAATACGTCGGCCACCGAGCCTTGCTCGACGATCACGCCGGCGTCCATCACGGCCACCTGGTCGCACACGCGGCGGATCACGTCCATTTCATGGGTGATCAGCACGATGGTCAGCTTCAGCTCGCGGTTGATCTCGGCCAGCAGTTGCAGCACCGAAGCGGTGGTCTGCGGGTCCAGGGCGCTGGTGGCTTCGTCGCACAACAGAATCTTTGGCTTGGTCGCCAGGGCGCGGGCGATGCCGACGCGCTGCTTCTGGCCACCGGACAACTGCGCCGGGTACTTCCTGGCGTGGTCCGAGAGGCCGACACGGGCGAGCAGCTCTGCAACGCGCTGGTCAATTTCCTTGCGCGACAGTTCGCCAGCCAGGGTCAGCGGCAGCGCCACGTTGTCGGCAACGGTCTTGGAGGCCAGCAGGTTGAAGTGCTGGAAGATCATCCCGACCTGCTGGCGGAAACGGCGCAGGCCGTTGGCGTCCAGTGCGGTGACTTCTTCGCCATCCACCTTGATCTGGCCGCCACTCGGTTCTTCGAGGCGGTTGATCAGGCGCAGCAGGGTGCTTTTACCCGCACCGGAGTGGCCGATCAGGCCGAACACCTGGCCATTTTCGACACTCAAGCTGGTGGAGTGCAGCGCGGGAATATCCTTACCGGCGACGCGGTAGGTTTTATGGACGTTATGAAACTCGATCACGTAGCGAACCTTGTGGGGCGCATGGAAAAGGGATCAGCGGTTAGCCGGGCGCGCATTTTAGCCTGTCCGTATAGCGTTTCTTAGCATTTATTTCGCATTCAACCAGCGATTTGGCAATAACGCGATCAAAGGTCATAAAAAAGGAACGGCCCAAAACCCCATCAGTCACTACTTAAGCAACTCGATTTCCCAGGTGCCGTGCCTGGGGTTTTGCTCAAACGAGCCGGGGACCGCTCTGGCCACTTTGAATAAGGAGTTTTGTCTGATGAGTACCAAGAAGCCAGCCGCCCCGCCGAAGAGCGAACTTGCGGGCACCGATACCCTGGACCGTGGCAACACCAACGCCAAGCTGCAGGCCCTGGAGGCGTTCCGTTCCGACGCGACCGGCCAGGCCCTGCGTACCAACCAAGGCGTGAAGATTTCCGACAACCAGAACACTCTGAAAGTTGGCTCCCGTGGCCCCTCGCTGCTGGAAGACTTCATCATGCGTGAGAAAATCACGCACTTTGACCATGAACGCATCCCGGAGCGCATCGTGCATGCCCGCGGTACTGGCGCCCATGGTTATTTCCAGACGTACGAGAACCATTCGGCGCTGAGCAAAGCCGGGTTCCTGCGCAACCCCGAGCACAAAACCCCGGTGTTCGTGCGTTTCTCCACCGTACAGGGCCCGCGTGGGTCAGGCGATACGGTGCGCGACGTGCGTGGTTTTGCCGTGAAGTTCTTCACCGACGAAGGTAACTTCGACCTGGTGGGCAACAACATGCCGGTGTTTTTCATTCAGGACGCCATCAAGTTTCCTGACTTTGTGCACGCGGTAAAACCTGAGCCGCATAACGAAATTCCTACTGGCGGCTCGGCCCACGATACGTTCTGGGATTTTGTGTCGCTGCAGCCAGAGTCGGCGCATATGGTCCTGTGGGCAATGTCCGACCGTGCCATTCCGAAAAGCCTGCGCGCCATGCAGGGGTTCGGTATTCACACCTTCCGCCTGATCAATACCGAAGGTAAGTCGAGCTTCGTGAAATTTCATTGGCATCCCAAAGTGGGCACATGCTCCCTGGTGTGGGACGAGGCGCAAAAGCTTGCTGGTAAGGATACCGACTACCACCGTCGCGACCTGTGGGAAGCGATCGAGGGCGGCGACTACCCCGAGTGGGAGCTGGGTGTGCAAATCGTCGCGGAAGAAGACGAACACAAATTCGACTTCGACCTGCTCGACCCGACCAAGATCATCCCTGAAGAGCTGGTGCCGATTACGCCACTGGGCAAGATGGTGCTTAACCGTAACCCGGACAACTTCTTCGCCGAAGTCGAGCAGGTCGCCTTCTGCCCGGGCCACATCGTGCCGGGGATCGACTTTACCAACGACCCACTGCTGCAAGGCCGCCTGTTTTCCTACACGGACACCCAGATCAGCCGTCTCGGAGGCCCGAACTTTCATGAACTGCCGATCAATCGGCCGGTAGCGCCGTTCCATAATGGCCAGCGCGACGCCCAGCATCGCACCGTGATCGACAAGGGGCGTGCGGCGTACGAGCCTAATTCGATTGATGGCGGTTGGCCGAAAGAGACGCCGCCAGCGGCTCAGGACGGCGGTTTCGAAACCTATTACGAGCGCGTCGATGCCAATAAGGTGCGTGAGCGCAGTGAGTCGTTCGGCGATCACTTCTCCCAGGCCACGCTGTTTTTCCACAGCATGAGCCATCACGAGAAAGAGCACATCATCGCCGCCTACAGCTTCGAGCTGGGTAAGGTCGAGCGTGAGTTCATCCGTGCCCGTCAGGTCAACGAGATCCTGGCCAATATCGATCTGGAACTGGCCAAGCGTGTGGCACAGAACCTGGGCTTGCCGGCGCCGACCAAAGGCACTGTAGCGCCACGCAAGACCTCGCTGAAGGCGTCGCCGGCGCTGAGCCAGGTGAACCTGCTCTCAGGCGATATCAAGACGCGCAAAGTGGCGATTCTTGCAGCGAATGGTGTTGATGGTGCTGCGATTGATGCATTGAAAAAGGCACTGGAAGCAGAAGGTGCGCACGCCAAGCTGCTGGGGCCAACCTCGGCGCCGGTGAAGACGGCCGATGGCAAGAGCCTGAAGGTGGATGCGTCGATGGAAGGCATGCCGTCGATTGCGTTTGACGCTGTGTTTGTCCCGGGTGGGAAGGACTCGGTGAAAGCCTTGAGCGGTGACGGGGTGGCGTTGCACTTCCTGTTGGAGGCGTACAAGCACCTGAAGGCGATTACCGTGGCCAGTGACGCCAAGCCATTGCTGGATCTGTTGAAGCTTGAGACGGATGCGGGCTTGATCGTGGGGTCGGATGCCAAGGCGTTCAAGGCATTTTTTGCGGCGATTGCCCAGCATCGGGTCTGGGATCGTGAGCCGAAAGCCAAGGCGATTCCGGCTTAAGACCGCTGTCGCCGGCAAGCCGGCTCCTACAGGTTGTGGGTAGGAGCCGGCTTGCTGGCGATGCTTTTTTATTCCGCCTTGCGCGGAATCAGCACAACCTGCGCCGGAATCTTCTTCAGGATCTGCCGGTGAATCTTCAGGTCATAGCCGGAATCGATACGCTTCACCCGCTTGGTCAGCAATGTGGCCAGCCACGGGTAATCCTCCGTGCGCGGCGCCTGGATGCTCACATCGCACTGGTAGTTCACCACGTCGGTGGCAATTGCATCCAGCTGGTGGCGCAGTTCTTCGATATTGGTGAGGTTCAGCGCCACTGTGGTGCTGGGCGCCGCCGGGTCGATGACCTTGGCGGCAGGCTTGGCTTCGGCGGCTTTCAGGGCGGCCTCGGCTTTGTCCAGCTCGGCTTTGCGGGCGTGAGTAATGGCGCTGTTTACGCCGCCGGTCAGTGCGGGGGCCTTGGGCATCAGCGCTCGGGCACGACTCAGGGCGGTGGCGGCGGCGTTTACATCACCCTTTTGCAGCACGACCTGGCTGCGCTGCAGGTAGGCTTCCGCCAGTTGACGCTGATAGGTTTCCAGCGTCGGGTCATTGGGCGATTGGGCCTGCAGCGCGGCCAGCTGGTCTTCGGCCGTGGCCAACTCGCTGCTGGCCAGGTTTTGCTCCAACTGCGCGATGGCGGCAGCGCGTGCGTCCGGAGCCTCGGGGGCGGCGGGCGGTGTGCTTTGACAGGCGCCCAGCAGCAGGGAAAATGCGGCAAGGAGCAGATAACGGGAGGTGAACAGCTTCATTCCTGCGACTCTCTATTTGCGCAAAAAGCGAGCAAGTCTACACCCCTCGACGGGGCAGGACAAAACTCAGCAGAAACAGGGCGGCGGCCGTGACCACAATCGATGGGCCGGCCGGCGTGTCCTTGAACCAGGACAACGCCAAGCCCCCGCACACTGCAAACATCCCCAACACGCTGGCGCCAATCGCCATTTGCTCAGGCGAACGGGCATGGCGCTGGGCAGCCGCTGCCGGGATGATCAACAGCGACGTGATCAACAATACGCCCACTATCTTCATCGCGACAGCAATCACCACGGCGATCAACAGCATCAGGGCCATGCGCAGGCTCGGCACGGGCAAGCCTTCGACCGTGGCCAACTCTTCATGCACGGTGATCGCCAGCAATGGCCGCCACAGGGCAACCAGCAACACCAGCACAGCCGCACTGCCGCCGAGGATCCACGCCAGATCAGTGGTGCTGATCGCCAGCAGATCACCGAACAGGTAGGCCATCAGGTCGATGCGCACTTCGTGCATGAAGCTCAGCACCACCAGGCCCAGGGACAGGGTGCTCGGCGCCAGGATACCCAGCAAGGTGTCGGAGGCCAGCGGCTGGCGCTGTTGCAGGGTCACCAGCAGCACCGCCAGGAGCAGGCAGCCCACGGTCACCGCGATGGTCGGGCTCACATCGAGCAAGAAGCCCATGGCCACGCCCAGCAGGGCCGCGTGGGACAATGTGTCACCGAAATAGGCCATGCGCCGCCAGACCACGAACGAGCCCAGCGGGCCCGCCACCAGTGCCAGAGCCAAGCCTGCCAGCAGGGCGTAGAGCAGAAAATCAGCCATGCTTGCAGCTATCTCCATGAACGTGGGTGTGGGGTGTGGCGGGGTCATCAACCACGGCGCCATGCAAGTCATGGGCGTGATCGTGATGGTGGTGGTAGATCGCGAGGCTCTGGGCGTTCTTGCCGAACAGCTCGACGAACGCCGGGTCGCCGCTGACCTGCTCCGGGTGGCCGGAGCAGCACACGTGGCGGTTGAGGCACACCACTTGGTCAGTGGTGCTCATCACCAGGTGCAAATCGTGGGAGACCATCAGCACGCCGCAACCATGGCGGTCGCGCAAGCGGGTGATCAGGCTGTACAGCTCGGCCTGGCCGGCGACGTCGACGCCTTGCACGGGCTCATCCAGCACCAGCAGTTCCGGCTCGCGCAACAGGGCGCGGGCCAGCAGCACGCGCTGCATTTCGCCGCCGGAGATGCTTTGCACCGGGCTGTCGATCACCTGTTCGGCGCCGACTTCCTTGAGCGCTGCCTGGGCGCGGGTGCGGTCCACGCCCGGCACCAGGCGCAGGAAGCGCAATACAGAGAGAGGCAGTGTCGGGTCCACGTGCAGCTTCTGCGGCATATAGCCGACGCGCAGCTTGGGTTTGCGCCAGACGCTGCCGGTGTCGGGCTTGAGCAGGCCGAGTACGGCGCGCACCAGGGTAGTCTTGCCGGCGCCGTTGGGGCCGATCAGGGTGACGATCTGCCCAGGCTCCACGCTCAGTGCGATGTTATCCAGCACGTTTTGCCCGGCGAACGTGACCCCGACCTGTTCCAGGCGGATTAACGCGTTGCTCATCAAGCCCCCTGGCAGCCCGAGCACAGGCCGACCACTTCGACCGTTTGCCCTTCGACCCGGAAGCCGACCTCGGCAGAACTTTTGATGATGGCGTCGCTGATGCTTTTTTGTTCAAGCTCGATGGCGGCGTGGCACTCGCGGCAGATCAGGAACTGGCCCTGGTGCGCGTGTTCCGGGTGGCTGCAACCGACGAAGGCGTTCAGCGAGGCGATGCGGTGCACCAGGCCGTTTTCCAGCAGGAAGTCCAGCGCGCGGTAAACGGTCGGCGGTGCCGCGCGACGGCCATCTTGCTCGCTGAGCACGCCGAGAATGTCATAGGCGCCCAGCGGCTTGTGGCTCTGCCACACCAGTTCCAGCACGCGGCGACGCAAAGCGGTCAGGCGCAACCCCTTCTGAGTGCACAGGGTGTCGGCCTCCGACAGCGCGGTATGCACGCAGTGAGAGTGGTCGTGGGGACGGCTGGCAAGCGGTGTTTTAGGCATGAGCGGCGACAGATATTTGATAGAGACGTTATTATGTTACCCGTTCCTACGCCATTGAGTGGTCATCGTGTCCCGACTTTTTCCCGTTTTTGTCGTATTTGTCACCAGTTTGTTCATCACTGGCGCCGCTCAGGCCGAGGTCAAGGTGCTGACCAGCATTAAGCCATTGCAGTTGATTGCCGCTGCTGTGCAGGACGGTGTGGCCGTTCCGGAAGTGCTGTTGCCGCCGGGTGCATCGCCGCATAACTACGCCTTGCGCCCATCCGACGTACGGCGCGTGCAGTCGGTGGACCTGTTGTACTGGATCGGCCCGGACATGGAGAGTTTCCTGCCACGTGTGCTGAAAGGCCGTACGGCAGCGACTGTAGCCGTGCAGGACCTGCCAGGCATGAAGCTGCGTCGTTTCGCCGAAGATAGCCACTCCCACGCCGACGATGCTGACGAACACGACCACGATCACCTCCCAGGCAGCCTGGACGCGCACCTGTGGCTATCGTCCGTCAACGCTCGGGTGATTGCAGCGCGTATGGCGGCTGACCTGGCCGCCGCCGATCCAGCCAATGCCGCCCGTTACCAGAGTAACGTGAAGGCCTTCGATGAACGCCTGGATGCCCTTGACGCACGTTTGAAAGCGCGCATGGCGCCGATTGCAGGCAAGCCTTACTTCGTCTTCCACGAAGCCTTCGATTATTTTGAAGACGCCTACGGCCTCAAGCACGCCGGCGTGTTCAGCGTGGCAGCCGAAGTGCAGCCGGGTGCACAGCATGTGGCGGCGATGCGCACGCGGCTGCAGGAGGTGGGCAAGACGTGCGTGTTCAGTGAACCGCCGTTGCGTCCGCGTCTGGCTGAAACGCTGGTCTCCGGTTTGCCGGTGAAACTGGCGGAATTGGATGCGTTGGGCGGTTACACCCCGGCTACCGCTCAGGGTTATGAGCAGGTGTTGGAGAAGCTTGGTAACGACCTGGCCGGGTGCCTGGAGTCGTTGTAGCAGATGGCGCAGATCTAATGTGGGAGCTGGCTTGCCTGCGATTGCGGTGGGCCTGCGACGACATTGCTGGCTGACCTGACGCTATCGCAGGCAAGCCAGCTCCCACAATGACCGAGTTGGGCTTTAGAGGGCGAACGGCAGTTGGATCGTGACCTGCTGGCGTTGTGCCAAGCGATGCTCGAACTCCGCCGGGTCATGGATCAGTACGTCCTGTCCGGCAAATGACTCGGCCGCGATCAGCCGTGACAACCAGAACCGCACACAGGCCACGCGCAGCATCGTCGGCCACAACTCGGCTTCCTTCGCGGTAAACGGTCGAAGACCTGCATAGGCTCCCAGCAATGCCCGGGCGCGTTGCCCATCAATCACGCCATCGGCGTCCGAGCACCAGTCATTCAGGGCGATCGCCACGTCGTACAGCATCGGGCCGGAGCAGGCGTTGTAGAAGTCGATCAGGCCCGTGAGATGCGTGCCTTCGAACATCGCGTTATCGCGGAACAGGTCGGCGTGCACGTTGGCGCGCGGCAGGGCGAGGATCTGCGCCTTGTGCGCGCCGATCTCCGCCAGTGCATCTTGCAGCAGGCGCTGCTGTGCGTCGTTCAGGTGCGAAATCAGCTGCGCGCCTTCGCTGAGCATCCAGTCCAGGCCGCGATCGGTCTTGCGCTCCAGGACCTTTTCGCCTTGCGTCGCCAGGTGCAGGTGGCCAAGCAGGTCGCCCACCTGGGCGCAGTGCTGGGCGTTGGCATCCTTGATGTGCTTGCCGGCCAGGCGCGGTTGCAGCAGCGCCGGTTTACCCTTCAATTCGCGCAATGCCACTCCATCGGTGGTGCGCAGCGCATAGGGCACGGGCAGGTCGGCGTCGTGGAGTACGTCGAGCAGTTCGATGAAGAACGGCATTTCCGCGACCGGGCCGCGCTCGACCAGGGTCAGGACGAATTCGCCCTGTTCCAGGCTGATAAAGAAATTGGTGTTTTCGCTACCGGCGGCAATCCCCTGGAAGTCGATCAGGCGGCCGAGCCCGTAAGGGGCGAGAAAGGTTTCCAGCTCGGGCCGAGCCAGGGGGGTGAACACAGACATGGTTAAAACTGCCAGTACGGGCGCCGCGGTGCGCGGCGCCAATTGAAGTTAAGAAATCATTTCCATTCGAAGATCTTCCATGACGGGATCAGCATATCCGGCTGGTCAGAGCGGATGAAGTTCGCATCGGTTCCGTCCGCGCGCACCAGGAAATAAGGCGGTGCGCCTTTTACCGTCACCTTGATCGCGTACAGGAAACCGTTTTGGCGGTACTCCTGGATAGTCCTGTCGCCTTCCGTGCGAATGGTCACTTCCGGATCGCCCCCAGGCGCATCGTCTGCCGCCATGGCAGCCATCGGAGCGAGTGCGATCAAGCCGGTCAACAGCAGGCGATTGAATGTACGCATGATAACCTTGTCCCTTTGTCGTCATTGGTCCGGCTATTCTAGCGCCTGACCCGCCGAAAAGGTTGATTCTGCTCATGAGCCAAGCACCCCTCGTCCTGGTGGACGGTTCTTCATATCTGTACCGCGCCTTCCACGCGCTGCCACCGCTGACCACCTCCAAAGGCCTGCCCACCGGCGCGGTCAAGGGCGTGTTGAACATGCTCAAAAGCCTGCGCAAGCAGTACCCGGACAGCCCGTTCGCGGTGGTGTTCGACGCCAAGGGTGGGACCTTTCGCGATGACATGTACGCCGAATACAAGGCCAATCGTCCCAGCATGCCCGATGACATGCGCCTGCAGATCGAGCCCCTGCACCAGAGCGTGATCGCCCTGGGCTTCCCGCTGCTGTGCGTCGAAGGCGTCGAAGCCGATGACGTGATCGGCACCCTGGCCCGCAGCAGTGCGGCCGCTGACCGCCCGGTGGTGATTTCCACCGGCGACAAGGACATGGCACAACTGGTCGACGGGCACATTACCTTGGTCAACACCATGACCGGTAGTTCGATGGACATCGAGGGCGTGAAGGAGAAATTCGGTGTCGCTCCCGAGCAGATCATCGACTATCTGGCGTTGATGGGCGATTCGTCCGACAACATTCCGGGGGTTCCCGGCATTGGTCCGAAGACCGCGTCCGGGCTGCTCGTAGGCGTGAATGGTGGCCTCAAAGAGCTGTATGAGCAGTTGGATATTGTGCCGACTCTGCCTATCCGGGGCGCGAAGACGCTGCCGGCCAAGCTGGAAGAACACAAGGAGATGGCATTCCTGTCTTATCAGTTGGCGACGATCAAGGTCGATGTGCCGCTGGACGTGGGCCTGGACGATCTGCACCTGATCGAGCCGGACCGTGAAAAACTGCTGGAGCTGTACACGCTGCTCGAATTCAAGAGCTGGTATGAAGAGATCCAGCGCGATGCCAAGCGCGTGGAGCTCAAGGCTGCTCCTGTTGTTGAAGAAGTCGTTGAAGTGGTGGCGCCCGCAGAGGCCACTTACACCACCATCCTCGACCAGGCGACGCTCGATACCTGGTTGAAGAAGCTCAACGACGCGACGTTGTTTGCCTTCGACACCGAAACCACCGGTATCGATGCCCAGCAGGCACAGCTGGTGGGTGTTTCCTTCTCGATCCAGCCCCACGAAGCCGCCTACATCCCGCTGACCCACTCCTACATCGGCGCGCCGGAGCAGTTGGACCGCGACACCGTGCTGCTGGCCCTGAAACCGCTGCTGGAAGACCCGACCAAGCTCAAGGTCGGCCAGCACGCCAAGTTCGACATGAACATCCTGGCCAACTGCGCCATCGGCGGCGATCCGGCACACGGCATTACCGTGCGGGGCATTGCCTTCGACACCATGCTCGAATCCTACGTACTGAACGCCACCGCAACGCGGCATGACATGGACAGCCTGGCCAAGAAGTACCTGGACTACGACACCGTCAGTTTCCAGGACATCGCCGGCAAGGGTGCCAAGCAACTGACCTTTGACCAGATCGCACTGGAGCAGGCCGGCCCTTATGCGGCGGAAGATGCCGATGTGACCTTGCGACTGCACCAGGCGCTGTTTGCGCAACTGACAGCCATCCCGAGCCTGGCCAGTGTGCTCACGGATATCGAGATTCCGCTGGTGCCGGTGCTGGCGCGTATCGAGCGCCAGGGCGCGCTGGTCGACAAGGACCTGTTGGGCATCCAGAGTATCGAGCTGGGCAACAAGATGGTCGAACTGGAGCGCCAGGCTTTTGAGATCGCCGGCGAAGAGTTCAACCTGGGTTCGCCCAAGCAGCTCGGCGCGATCCTGTATGAAAAGCTCGGCCTGCCGGTGCTGAAGAAAACCGGCAAGGGCCAGGCGTCGACCGCCGAAGAAGTGCTGGCCAAGCTGGCCGAAGACGACTACCCGCTGCCCAAGGTGCTGATGCAGTACCGCAGCATGAGCAAGCTCAAAAGCACGTACACCGATCGCCTGCCGGAACAGATCAACCCGCGTACCGGGCGTATTCACACCTCCTATCACCAGGCGGTGGCGGCGACCGGGCGTTTGTCTTCCAGTGATCCGAACCTGCAGAACATCCCAGTGCGCACCGCCGAAGGGCGGAGGATTCGCCAGGCGTTCATTGCGCCCAAGGGTTACAAATTGCTGGCGGCGGACTATTCGCAGATCGAGCTGCGGATCATGGCGCACCTGTCGAAGGACGAAGGGTTGATGAATGCCTTCCGTCACAACCTCGACGTACACACGGCCACGGCGGCCGAGGTATTCAAGGTTGAACTGGGCGAGGTCACCTCTGACCAGCGCCGCAGCGCCAAGGCGATCAACTTCGGTTTGATCTATGGCATGGGTGCGCAGAAGCTGGGCAAGGACATTGGCGTCGATACCAAGACGGCCAAGGCGTACATCGATGTGTATTTCGCCCGTTACCCAGGCGTTCGCGAGTACATGGAGCGCACCCGTGCCCAGGCGTCCGACCAGGGCTATGTCGAAACCTTCTTCGGTCGCCGCCTCTACTTGCCGGATATCCACTCCAACAAGCCACAGGAACGCGCGGCCGCCGAGCGCACCGCGATCAACGCGCCGATGCAGGGCACGGCGGCGGATATCATCAAGAAAGCCATGGTGCTGGTGGACAACTGGCTGACCGACTCAGGCCTGGATGCCAAGGTGATCCTGCAAGTGCACGATGAATTGGTCCTGGAGGTGCGTGAGGACCTGGTGGCCGAAGTCAGCGAGAAGATTCGCGAGCACATGAGTGCTGCTGCGCAGTTGGATGTGCCGCTGCTGGTGGAAGTGGGCGTGGGCGATAACTGGGACGAAGCGCACTGATTCCGAGGGCTTTGCCATCACCTTGCGTGGTGGCAGAGTGCTTTAGTCCAGAAGTCGCCGTCAGTTATTTCCAATAGTTTTTTGAGCCTGCCGGAACTTAACCCGTGAACTGCTACTCAGAGTTACTGAATGGGTGGTGAAGCCCTTCAATGCTCCTATGTTGTGTTAAGTGTTGGCAGATATCTGGACCCCGCCCTAGCGGTCCGGAACTTGAACCCCGAACTTCCCCTCCCCATACGAAGTCCGGGGTTTTTTTTTGCCCGCGGAAAAGTTACTCCGCGATTTCCGCGCCCTTGTCCGCCAACTCCATCCAGCCGGCCAGCACGGTGTAAGCCTCTTCCAGGCCCATGCGTTTCGGCGCCGAGAACAGCTGGATGGTGATCGCATCACCCCAACCTTTACGAATTTCGGACTGCACTTTGAGCAGGGTGTTCTTGGCGGCGCCGTAGGTGAGCTTGTCGGCCTTGGTCAGCAGGATATGCATCGGCATGCCGCTGGCGACGGCCCAATCGAGCATCAGCAGGTCGAAATCGGTCATCGGATGGCGGATGTCCATCATCAGAATCAAACCCTTCAAACTCTCCCGGCCACCCAGGTAAGCCTCCAGGTGACGCTGCCAGTGCAGCTTCAGCGGGATAGGTACTTTTGCGTAACCGTAGCCCGGCAGGTCGACCAGACGCCGATCATCGTCTAGCTTGAAGAAATTGAGGAGTTGCGTGCGGCCCGGGGTTTTCGAGGTGCGCGCCAGGCTGGCGTGAGTCAGGGTGTTCAGCGCGCTGGATTTACCGGCGTTGGAACGACCGGCAAAGGCGACTTCAAAGCCTTCGTCATCGGGGCATTGGTCAACTTTGGCGGCGCTGAGCATGAACGTGGACTGTTGGCACAGGCCGAGGATGGGATTCTTGAGTTGCATGAGTTTTCCGATGTGGGCGGTGCCGAGAAAGGGTGCGGCAAGCGGTGTCGTTTCCGTTTCAGTAGCGCCAGTATATAATGCCGCAGATTTTGTGTGTGCTTTGTCCCAGCGAAGGATGAAGTTCACGGGAGCGATAGACCTTTATTGCGCATTAGAACGCAAAACGCTCTCAAACCCTGAAATGGTCGACGTATGACCAAGTGGTTGCTCGCTATCGGTGTCCTGGTTCCGCTTTATGGCGCTCAGGCTACACAGGATCCGGAAGCGGTGTACAACCGAGTTTGCGTGGCTTGCCATGCCGGCCAGTTGCCGAATGCCCCGAAGCGGGGGGATCAGGCAGCCTGGGCGCCAAGACTGGCGCAGGGCATGGACACGTTGGTGCAACACGTGACCCAGGGTTTCAAGGCAATGCCGCCGCGTGGTTTGTGCATGGACTGCAGTACTGAGGATTACCAGGCCATCATTGAATTGATGGTGAGTAAACCCGGTAGATAACTCTTAAACCCCTTAGCCGTAGTTGGATTAGCTGATGAACAAACTGATCGTGAGTCTGCTGTTGACCTTGGGCATCACCGGTGTTGCCCATGCTGCAGGCGACGCTACAGCGGGCCAGGCGAAAGCCGCCGTGTGTGGTGCTTGCCATGGACCGGATGGTAATAGCCCGGCGCCGAACTTCCCCAAACTGGCGGGCCAGGGTGAACGTTACCTGACCAAGCAACTGCACGACATCAAGGACGGCAAGCGAACGGTGCTGGAAATGACCGGCCTGCTGACCAACCTCAACGATCAGGACCTGGCGGACCTCGCGGCGTATTTTGCCAGCCAGAAAGGCAGTGTGGGAGCTGCTGATCCGAAATTGGTCGCCCGTGGAGAAAAACTGTTCCGCGGCGGCGACCTGGACAAGGGCCTGCCTGCCTGCACCGGTTGCCACTCGCCAAATGGCGCAGGGAATGCGGCCGCAGGCTTCCCGCATCTGAGTGGCCAGCACGCTACCTACATCGCCAAGCAGTTGACCGATTTCCGCAAGGAAGAAGCTGGCCGTGCCAACGATGGCGACGCCATGACCATGCGCACGATCGCCCGCAAGCTGAGCGACGAAGATATTGCGGCGATCTCCAGTTACATCCAAGGCCTGCACTAAGGGCCTGCAACGTTAACGCTCGATTAATCCATCGATGCAAGCATAAAAAGGGTGGCTCAGGCCGCCCTTTTTTGTGGCCGCTGCCGTTACACTAACGAACTCATGCCCGCGTAGACCTGTCACAACCAAAGGTCGCGTGAGGCGACTTTATTTGTCCAGGAGTAAAGCATGCGTAATCTGATCCTCAGCGCCGCTCTCGTCACTGCCAGCCTCTTCGGCATGACCGCACAAGCTGCCGATAATGTGCCGCTTGAAGCCGGTAAAACCTACGTTGAATTGGCCAATCCTGTACCGGTGTCGGTACCGGGCAAGATCGAAGTGGTGGAGCTGTTCTGGTACGGCTGCCCGCATTGCTACGCCTTTGAACCGACCATCAACCCATGGGTCGAGAAACTGCCTTCTGATGTGAACTTCAAGCGTATTCCCGCCATGTTCGGCGGCCCATGGGATGCCCACGGCCAGTTGTTCCTGACCCTGGAAGCCATGGGTGTGGAGCACAAGGTCCACAACGCCGTATTCGACGCGATCCAGAAACAAGGCAAGCGCCTGACCAAGCCAGACGAAATGGCTGACTTCGTGGCTACCCAGGGTGTCGACAAGGACAAGTTCCTGGCGACCTTCAACTCCTTCGCTATCCAGGGCCAGATCAAGCAGGCCAAGGAACTGGCGCAGAAGTACGGCGTGCAAGGCGTTCCAACCATGATCGTCAACGGCAAATACCGTTTCGACCTGGGCACCTCCGGTGGTCCTGAGCAGACCCTCAATGTTGCCGACCAGCTGATCGCCAAAGAGCGCGCAGCCAAGTAAGGGGTCCGTCATGCGCCGCTGGGGTACTGAACGTGTGGTTGGCTTGCATGATCCGCAGGTCAACGAACATCACCTGGAGTCTACGGGCCTGCCGGCGGACAGCCGCCTGCGCCTGCTGAGCTTCAATATCCAGGTGGGCATCAGCACCGAGAAGTACCGGCACTACCTCACCCGTGGCTGGCAGCACTTGCTGCCCCACAACGGGCGGGCCGGCAACCTGCAAAAGATCGGCAACCTGTTGAACGACTTCGACCTGGTTGCCCTGCAGGAAGCCGATGGCGGCAGCATGCGTTCCGGTTACATCAACCAGGTGGAGCATCTGGCCCAGCTCGGCGCCTTTCCCTACTGGTACCAGCAACTCAATCGCAACCTCGGGCGCCTGGCACAACACAGCAATGGCGTGCTCAGCCGCTTGAAGCCCTCTGCCATCGAAGACCACCCGCTGCCAGGCCCCAAGGGCCGGGGTGCGATCCTTGTGCGTTTTGGCGAAGGCCCGGAGGCCTTGGTGGTAGTGATGATGCACCTGGCGTTGGGTGCGCGCACCCGCACTATGCAACTGGCCTACATCCGAGAGCTGATTGGCAATTACAAACATCAGGTGCTGATGGGGGACATGAACACCCACGCCAGCGACCTGTTGCAGAATTCTCCGTTGCGCGACCTCGGGCTACTGGCACCGCAAGCCGAAGCCACGTTTCCCAGCTGGCGCCCGCAACGCTGTCTTGACCATATCCTGCTCAGTCCTACCCTTACACTCGAGAGTGTGCAGGTGCTGGCGCAGCCCATCTCCGATCACCTGCCGGTCGCGGTAGAGATTCGTCTGCCGGGTTCGCTCACGGCTGATGCATTACCCGCGTTGAGCCCCGGCCCTCGCGGACCCCTTGCATGAGCGACGACGCCCAGCGCTGGAAAGAGAAGTACCTCAAAAGCATCGAGCAACAAGAAAAGCTCGAACGCCGTTGGGCCGCCCGCCTCGACCTGCTACGCCGTGGGCTGGTGCGCAGCACGCTGGCTGCCGAGGGCACCGACCGCGCGGTCGACCAATGCATGAAGGAAATGCGCGATGTTGTCCGTACCGATGATATGGACGCCGCCCTCGCGGCCTTGCTGCCGCGCCTGGAAAAAGCCGTACTGGATTCGGAGCAGCGCCGCGAAACCCGGGTCGACCAGATCAGCACCGCGCTGACCTCCCTGGTCACACAACTGCAGAGGCTGCCTCTGCCTCGTGAGGTGGCCAGGCCGCTGAAGACGTTTGCCAAGCAGTTGGACGGTCGGGTCAGCCAGGCCCGTGAGATTCCGCTGCTGCTCAGTGAATTGAGCGGCCTGCAAGGTCAGGCGCTGAACAACCTGGAGCCGGACGGCGAAACCACGCGGCCAGGGCCTGGGCTTCTGCAGCGCTTGTTTGGTTCCAAGGACGTCGCGAACGAGGCGGTGGCAAGCGAGCCAGCGCCCGGCCCTGCTCCGCAACCCGCAGCGGCCAAGCCTATCGCCGAGCCTGCTCAGTCCGAGCAGTCAGAAGAACTGACGCAAGCCTTGCGCGCCTTTGCGCCGCAGCCTCGAGAAAAGGTTGCCCTCGCAATCGAGCCGGCCGCCCTCGCCAAGGTTGCCGATGCTACCAGCGAAACGTTTGTCTACGAGCCCCCCGCTCAAACTGCTCCGGTTGAAGTGCCCGTGGCGCGTGTCGCGCCCGAATCTCAGGCCGAAGACACTGCACCGGAAAGCGCCCTCGCCGCCTTCATCGAAACACCAGACGTTCAGGTCGAAGCCCTGGATGAGACCGTCATCGGTAGCCTGTCGCTCCCGCCCGTGCTGGAGGTCGAGCGGGCCGACCCTGACGAGTTGCAAGCGGACGGCCCGTATTCCCTGCCCGACTCGCCGGAGCCGTCCTACAGCTCCGTGGCCAAACACATTGAAGACACCCTGCTTGGCCTGCTGGAAGAGCTGTCGCTGCCCGAGCGCCACCGGCCCCAGGCCGAAGCCATGCGTGAGCGTCTGGCCCATGGCTTGAATTGGTATGAACTGCTGCCGATCCTCGACGACCTGGCGGTCTTGATGCTGGCGATCACCGACAGCGGCCAGCATGAGTTCGAGGCTTACCTCAAGCAGCTCAACGAGCGCCTTGAAGCGTTCCAGGGGCATTTGCAGGTGGCCAGCGATGGTCATGCCGATAGCCGTTCGGCCGCGCGCGAGTTGGACACGCAAATCCGCGAACAGGTCGACGGCCTGCAAAGCAGCGTGCAGGAGGCCGCCGACCTGGACAGCCTCAAGCACGTACTGGAAAGCCACCTCGAAGGCCTGCTCGGGACCATGGACGTGCACCAGCAACAGCGTGACCAGCGCGAGCAGGAAACGGCGGCGCGCCTGAAAGGCTTGGCCGAGCGGGTTGCCAATATGGAGCAGGAAGCCCAGGGCTACCGCGAGCACCTGGAGGTACAGCGCCAGAAGGCCTTGATCGATCCGCTCACGGGCCTGCCCAACCGCGCTGCCTGGAGCGAGCGGCTCGATCAGGAGGTCAACGCCTGGCACCAGCGTGGCAACAGCCTCTCGCTGACGATGCTGGACCTCGATCACTTCAAGCGCATCAACGATGGCTACGGCCACCTGGCGGGCGACAAGGTACTGAAAATCATCGCCAACGTGTTGCGCAAGCGCCTGCGCCCGACCGACTTTATCGCGCGCTTTGGCGGCGAAGAGTTTGTGTTGCTGATGCCTGACTCAGCCTTGGCGGATGCCCTGGCAGTGGGCGAAGTGTTGCGGGCAGCGATTGAAGCATGCCCGTTTCACTTCAAGGGCGAGCCGGTGACGATCACGGTGTCCATGGGCGTGGCGCAGTTCCTGCCGGGAGAGCGCAGTGACCTGGCGCTCAAGCGTGCCGATGCGGCGCTGTATCGGGCCAAGGCTGCGGGGCGCAACCAGGTCCAGGCGGCCTAAAAGATGTTCCATTTTGTAATTTGACGGCTGGGTCACAATCGGTACGTTACACTGTTGCATTATCGTCTTCAGCGTAACGTCTTCCGCCATGAAATCCTTGTGCTTCGCCTTTATGTTTCTAATGCTTGCGGGCTGTGCCAGCGGCCCTCGCCTGGACACCAGCCATCCCTCGGTGAACCACGACAACCGCGTGCAGTTCGTGGTCGTGCATTACACCTCCACCAACCTTGAGCGCTCCCTGGCGTTGCTCACCCACGGCCAGGTCAGTAGCCATTACCTGATCGGCGACGACGCCTCAGGCACCATTTACAAGTTGGTGGATGAGAGCCAGCGCGCCTGGCATGCCGGGGAAAGCGAGTGGATGGGCCGCACTTGGCTCAACTCCAGCTCCATTGGTATCGAGATAGTGAACCCTGGCTACAAGGACACGCCGACAGGCCGGCTGTGGTATCCGTACTCCGAAGCACAGGTGAAGTCGCTGGTGGTGTTGCTCAAGGACATCAGCAAGCGCAATGGCATCGACCCCAAGAACATCATTGGTCACAGTGACATTGCGCCGCTGCGCAAACTGGACCCGGGCCCGCTGTTCCCTTGGAAGCGCCTGGCCGATGAAGGGTTGGGCGTCTGGCCGGATGCCCAGGCCGTTGCGCGTTTCCAGGTGCAATACGCCACTGAGCTGCCGAGCATTACCTGGTTCCAGGAAGAATTGGCGCACCTGGGCTACCAGACGCCCCAGACCGGAGAGTTGGATGTGGCCACGCGTCATGTGATCGCGGCGTTCCAGATGCATTTCCGGCCGTCGCTGTTTGATGGCACGCCGGATGCGGAAAGTGCTGCGATCCTGCGGGCGTTGAATCGCCGGTGATCCTGTAGGGGCGCGGCTTGTCGGCAATGGCACCGTCAAAACCACTATCGCCAGAAGCCGGGTTCCTACAAAGGCAACGCCATGTAGAACTGAGTGCCCTGCCCCGGCCGCGAGTACACACCCATGCGGCCGCCGTGCAGTTGCACGATCTCCTTGCACAGCGCCAGCCCCAGGCCGGCGCCGCCTTTCTTGCGACCCACCTGGACAAAGGGCTCGAAGATCCGCCCTTGCTGCCCATAGGCGATACCTTCGCCGTTATCCTCGACGCTGATGATGACCCGCTCGCCATGGCGGCGGGCCTGCAGACGAATCTGCCCGCCCGCGGCGGTGTGGCGCAGGGCGTTGCCCAGCAGGTTGTCGAGCACCCGCTCCAGCTGTGCCTGGTCTGCGTACAGCCGGGGCAAGTCGGATTGAGCTTCTACCAGCAGTTCGATGTCTTGCGCGTTGGCCGGCTCGACGAAGCGCGCACGGGCATGTTCGAGCAGATCAGTGACATCGCACGGCCCCAGCGTGAGTTTCTGCAGGCCATTCTGATAGCGCGAGAAGTTGAGCAGGTCGTTGATCAACTGCATCAACCGCTGCATCTCTTCATTGACCGTATCCAGCAGGTCCGCTTCACGGGAGTCCGCCGGAAACTTCGCGCGCTCGCGGAACAGCCCGAATGCCATGTGCATGCCGGTCACTGGCGTCCGCAGCTCATGGGAGGCGCGCAATACGAACTCGCTGCGCACCCGCTCGAACGCGCGTTGTTCGGTGACGTCATGCAGCACCATCACCGCGCCGAGGATATGCCCCTGGATATGGCTGACGGGGGTCAGGCTGTAGGTCAGCAGGCGAAGTTCGCCTTCGACTTCCACTTCCAGATCGTCGGGCGCTCGTTCCAGGTTGCCGCCGCGCAGTACCAGTTGCAGTTGTTCATCCAGTTCCGGCCGCGCCAGCGCCTCGCCCAGGCCCTGGCCGAGGCGTTGCTCGTCCCAGCCCAGTTGGCGCTGGGCCACGGGGTTGAGGTGCTCCAGGCGACCCTGGCGGTCAATCATCAGCAGGCCATCGTCGATGCTGTCGAGCACCGCTTGCAGGCGCTGCTGGCCGGCCAGCAGTTCATCGACATTGGTCGCCTGATGCTGGCGCAACGCCTCGGCCATGATGCCGAAGCGGCGGGTCAGCTGGTTCATTTCGGCCGCCGATGAGATCGGCAGCGTCACTTCGAAATCGCCTTGCCCGATCTTGTCCGCCGCCTTGGCCAATGCTTCGATCGGCCCGCCAAAACGCCGGGCGATGCCATGCGCCGTCACGAACCCGATGATCAACACCGCGAGCCCCACCAACCCCAGCAACCCGGCGATCAGCAAGGCGCGCTCACGGGACTTGTGCTCGCTGTTGCTGATGTTTTCCAGCGCCTGCTTGTGTTCGTTGATCAGGCCATTGCGCAACGTATTGAAGGTGTCGGTGAGCTTATCCTTCGTGCCTGGCGCAGGAGTCGGTTGCTGGGATTCGTCAAAGGCCTCCAGCAGTTGCTGATACTGGCCTCGGGCCTGGCTGAAGCCTGTCCCACGACCGTCATGCTGTTCATGGGCAATACCCTGGTCCAGCAGGTCGAAGTAGCGCTGCTTGGAGGCTTGCAGTGCCACGGGGTCAGGGCGATCCTCCAGCATCATGATCAACTGATCGCCCAGGCTCTGGCGCAGTTTCAGTCCCAGGTCCAGGGTAATGAAGTTGCTGCGAATCAGGGATTCCTGGGTCTTGGCCATTTGCATGACGCTCACCAGGCCCAGGATCAACCCCAGCAGAGCGACGGTAATCAGCGCTGAGATGCTCAGGAACAATCGAGTGCGCAGCTTCATCGCTAACTTCATAGGGTACAGCTCACAGGTTGTACTGTTTGCGTTTGCGGTACAGGGTCGACGCGTCGATGCCCAGGGTGCGAGCCGCCTGGTCCAGGGTGTCGCTGGTGGCGAGCACGGCGCCGATGTGGGCTTTCTCCAGCTCGTCCAAACTCAGTGCCGCACCAATGCGCGGAGCGTTGTTGGTTGGCTGCTCGGCCATCCCGAGGTGGCTGATTTCGACCTTCTCCTGTGGGCAGATGATACTGGCGCGTTCCACCACGTTACGCAGTTCGCGGATATTCCCCGGCCAACGGTAGTTGAGCAGCGCTTCGCGCGCTTCATCGCTGAAACCGCGTGCCGGTCGGGCGTATTCCTTGACGAAGCGCGCCAGGAACCGGTCGGCCAGGGTCAGGATATCTTCACTGCGCTCGCGCAGCGGTGGCAGGTGCAAGGTGATCACGTTGAGGCGGTACAGCAGGTCTTCGCGGAAGCGGCCGTCACGCACCATGTCTTCCAGGTTCAGGTTGGTGGCGGCGAGGATGCGTACGTCGGCGCGGCGAGTGACCGGGTCACCCACACGCTCGTATTCCTTGTCCTGGATGAAACGCAGCAACTTTGGTTGCAACGTCAGGGGAAAATCGCCGATCTCGTCAAGAAACAGCGTTCCGCCGTCAGCCTGGTTGACGCGGCCCAAGGTGCTTTCGCTGGCGCCGGTAAAGGCACCACGGCTATGGCCGAATAACTCGCTTTCCATCAGTTCCGCCGTCAGCGACGGGCAGTTGATGGTCACGCAGGATTTCTTCGAGCGTTTGCTCCAACCGTGAATGGCGCGAGCCAGCTCGCCTTTACCGGTGCCGGACTCGCCCAGGATCAGAATGTTGG
The DNA here is from genome assembly GCF_000612585.1 of Pseudomonas sp. CHM02. Taxonomy (GTDB): domain Bacteria; phylum Pseudomonadota; class Gammaproteobacteria; order Pseudomonadales; family Pseudomonadaceae; genus Aquipseudomonas. Next base: position 28,940 of record NZ_JFCA01000002.1, on the reverse strand, counting down.
CATCTGTCCCGGCGACCTGGCGCGCCGTTTCCAGCACCACCATCATCGACGGGCTGTGGGAGTCGAGGCCATCTTTCGGTTGGCGCACTTCGCCTTCGAGGGCTTCAAGGCGCGCAGAAAGCTGGCGCACTTCCAGCTGTTTGGCAGTGGCGAGGCGCAACTGGTCCGGGCTGCAGGGCTTTACCAAGTAATCAGCGGCACCGGCCTGGATTGCATCCACAGCGGTGTCGACCGCCGAATGGGCGGTGACAATCACCACGCGCATCCATGGCGCCTGAATGCGCATCTGGGCCAGCACGTCCAGGCCATTGTCTTCGCCAAGGCGCAGGTCGAGGAAGCACAAGTCGAACACTTGGCGCTGCATCAAGGTGTCTGCCTGGGCAGCGCTGTTGGCGGTGGCAACGGTGTAGCCTTCATCTTCCAGGCAATAACGGAAGGTGCGGAGGATCGCGGATTCGTCATCCACTAAAAGAATGCGGCCTTGAAGTTCCTTGGCTGATTCCATCTGTCCCGCGCTCCTTAAACTATGAATGATGGTGTTTAGTCCCGGAATAATCGGGCAAGTTGCATGGTTCATTCTGATCGATAAAAGCCAACGTCGTGCAGGTATCTGCAACGTGTCCTACAAAGCCCCGCCTGATGGCGTTTTCATGCCTTCTTGCCAGTTCGGCAACGCGCTCCTGTGTTCTATCCCTTCATCCGACCGCTGGACATCGTGCATTTCGCACGGCTCCCAGGGAGGCATCGTGCAGGATGCTGGGCACTCATATGATTACAAATACTTAACTATTTGATTTTATTGGTTTTTATTTTGTAAAAAAGCTGGCATGCGCTCTGCAATACCTCTCCTGACGAATAATCAGAATGCGGGAGAACAGCAGCATGACTCGCCAAACCCTCAGCCAACTGCGTGTATCGCCCCTGCGCTTGCAACAAGGTTTGTTTGCCAGCCTGGCCCTCATGGTCACGTTGATTGGCGGCCAGCAGTTGCAACATTGGCAGCAGAGTCAGCAGCAGATTCCCCAGTTCGAACGTCCGGCCATGACCCAGACCCATTTCCGTTCCGTCGGCAGTGTTGCTGCCGACGTGACAGCCCCGCAATTGCGGATGGTTGACCAGGAGTCTTCCCTGAGTGAGCTGCCATCCCAGGAGCGTTGGGTGTTCTAGGCACCAAAAGGCCGCTCGTGTTGAGTGGCCGCACGGCACTACCGCTGTTACCTCTTAAAGAAGCATAAGGAGAATCACCATGTTGAGTTGGGCAATCACATTTCTGATCATCGCCATTGTGGCTGCAGTCCTGGGCTTCGGTGGTATCGCGGGCACCGCCACGGGTATCGCAAAAATTCTGTTTGTGGTCTTCCTGGTGATGTTCATCGCTTCCTTCTTCTTTGGTCGTCGCGGCCGAGGCTGAAAATGACCACTTTGTCCTTCAAAGCCATTACTGCCGCCCTGCTTCTGGGCGGCAGCGGCTTGGCGATGGCCGCCAATGACGGTCAGTCCCGAGCCAACGAATTGCTCAGCGCGGACCCGCAATACCGCGAGACCTGGCAAGGCGTGGTGAAGAAAGAAGAGCGTCTGCCGGAATGGGTCATGAACCTGTCGGGCACCGCCGAGCAAATGAATGCCGTGGAAGAAGATGGCGACAAGTACTTGGTCGGGCCGCTCTGCGAAACCGCGGATACCTGCCTGAGCAAGCGCCTCATCGTTGCCTTCAGCCTCGACAAGGAAGATGCCTACGCCATGTTGGTGGAAGTCCCGGCCGGCCTGCCGGCGGACAAATCCCCAACGCGGCACGCCGATTACCGTTTTATCGGTAAACCGGATGAAGGCATGCAGAAGCTGCTGATGGAGCAGCTGAAGAAAGATCCGAATTGGTACTAGGTTCCGTCTGACGCGTTTGTCGTCTGCGGGACCGGCGTACATAGAAAGAAGCCCTTCGCTTCTTTCTATTTGCACCGCTCGCCAAGGGCTGTGCATGACCAAGGGGCCGGGTTGTTCTGATCAACTGCGATCGGCGTGACCTACGGGTACAGGGAGTGCCTGCGCAAGGGCCGGGTCAGGCGAAAAGCTGCGACGCAGGTTCACAAGTCCATGGCTTGCTGAACTTGCGGCGGGCTTGTGAGGCTCATCCCCGCGTCTTATTCCTCTCATAGTCGAAAATTCCCTTTCTGCTCGTGCCCAACCATTACTTAGTGTGTCGGGTCGACCATCTATCGATAAAATTTGGCTTGGGCCATAGGACATTTCCGACACTAAATAGCGGAATTCACAGGCGTTTCCGCCAATGCCCCAAAGACGTCCGGAATCTCTGAGCGAGCCGGGTTTGGCAGGTTCACGGCATGTTCGCCGGACAAAATGTCACATTTGAACTGACCGTTCGGACAGTTATTATTAAAAAAAGCCATGCCGATTCGGCATGGGGTAGGCGTTTACGGCATTAGACGTCGCTCCCTTGCATGGGAATAGTTGCGCCTTTTTTCGCCTGCCAGTAAGCCATTTCGGCCACGCTGCGGTGACCTTCCATGGAGGCAGATGCACACACTTTTTCGCTTTCGAGCGTTGCAGCGGGCGCATTTGCCTTAAGTCCACTTGAAGTAAGGGTAATGACATGAAGAAGGCAAAGCTAAGCCTCGCCTGGCAGATCCTCATCGGTTTGGTGCTGGGGATCGCAATCGGTGCAGTGCTCAACCATTTCAGTGCTGAAAAGGCCTGGTGGATCAGCAATGTGTTGCAGCCAGCGGGCGATATCTTTATCCGCCTGATCAAGATGATCGTGATCCCGATTGTGATCTCCTCGCTGATCGTCGGCATTGCCGGTGTCGGTGACGCGAAGAAGCTCGGGCGTATCGGCGTCAAAACCATCCTTTACTTCGAAATCGTCACCACCATCGCCATCGTGGTCGGCCTGCTGCTGGCCAACGTGTTCCATCCGGGCGCGGGTATCGACATGAGTACCCTGGGTACCGTCGACATCTCCAAGTACACCGCCACCGCCGCCGAAGTGCAGCATGAGCATGCGTTCATCCAGACCCTCCTCAACCTGATCCCTTCGAACATCTTCGCCGCCGTGGCCCGTGGCGAAATGCTGCCGATCATTTTCTTCTCGGTGCTGTTCGGCCTCGGCTTGTCGAGCCTCAAGCCTGAACTGCGCGAGCCGCTGGTGACCATGTTCCAGGGCGTGTCCGAGAGCATGTTCAAAGTCACCCACATGATCATGAAGTACGCCCCGATCGGCGTATTTGCATTGATCGCGGTGACCGTCGCCAACTTCGGCTTCGCTTCCTTGCTGCCGCTGGCCAAGCTGGTGATCCTGGTTTACGTCGCCATTCTGTTCTTCGCCTTCGTGATCCTCGGCCTGATCGCCCGCCTGTTCGGCTTCTCGGTGATCAAGCTGATGCGCATCTTCAAGGACGAGCTGGTACTGGCCTACTCCACCGCCAGCTCCGAAACCGTGCTGCCGCGCGTGATCGAGAAAATGGAAGCCTATGGCGCGCCGAAGGCGATCTGCAGCTTCGTGGTGCCAACCGGTTACTCGTTCAACCTCGACGGTTCGACCCTGTACCAGAGCATCGCCGCGATCTTCATCGCGCAGCTGTACGGCATCGACCTGTCGATCGGCCAGCAACTGATGTTGGTGCTGACCCTGATGGTCACCTCCAAAGGCATCGCCGGCGTACCGGGTGTATCCTTCGTGGTACTGCTGGCCACCCTGGGCAGCGTGGGCATTCCGCTGGAAGGCCTGGCATTCATCGCCGGTGTCGACCGTATCATGGACATGGCGCGTACTGCCCTGAACGTTATCGGCAACGCCCTGGCCGTGCTGGTGATCTCCCGTTGGGAAGGCATGTACGACGACGCCAAGGGCGAGCGCTACTGGAACTCGCTGCCGCACTGGCGCAGCAAGGAAGCCTCCCCGGTCGCCCAAGCCACTCGTAACTGATAAGCCGACTGTTCAAACACAAACCCCGGAAAACTCCGGGGTTTGTCGTTTCTGCCAGCCCCGCTATCATTCGCTGCATTCTTCGAGGGGTTTAACTGATGCTCAATGGCCTGTGGCTTGGCTTCTTTGTCGTGGCAATGGTGTCGGCACTGGCGCAATGGCTGGTCGGCGGTAACGCCGGGATTTTCGCGGCGATGGTAGAAAGCATTTTCGCCATGGCCAAACTGTCGGTGGAAGTGATGGTGCTGCTGTTCGGCACCCTGACGTTATGGCTGGGTTTTTTGCGCATTGCCGAAAAAGCCGGGATCGTCGATTGGCTGGCCAAGGCCCTCGGCCCGCTGTTCCGTCGCCTGATGCCAGAGGTGCCCGCCGGCCACCCGGCCATCGGCTTGATCACCCTCAACTTCGCGGCCAACGGCCTGGGCCTGGATAACGCGGCCACGCCCATCGGCTTGAAAGCGATGAAGGCGCTGCAAGAACTCAACCCTATCCCCAACACGGCGAGTAACGCGCAGATTCTGTTCCTGGTGCTCAACGCGTCTTCGCTGACGTTGTTGCCAGTGACCATCTTCATGTACCGCGCCCAGCAGGGCGCCGCGGACCCGACGCTGGTGTTCCTGCCGATCCTGCTGGCGACCAGCGCCTCGACCCTGGTCGGCCTGCTCTCGGTGGCAATCATGCAGCGTCTGCGGCTGTGGGACCCGGTAGTGCTGGCGTACCTGATTCCAGGCGCACTGGTGCTGGGCGGCTTCATGGCGCTGCTGGCGACCCTTTCTGCCACGGCGCTGGCCGGGCTGTCGTCGATCCTCGGCAACCTGACGTTGTTCGGCTTGATCATGCTGTTTCTGGTGATCGGCGCGCTGCGCAAGGTCAAGGTGTACGAAGCGTTTGTCGAAGGGGCCAAGGAAGGCTTCGACGTGGCCAAGAACCTGCTGCCGTATCTGGTGGCGATGCTGTGTGCCGTGGGTGTATTGCGCGCCTCGGGTGCGTTGGACTTTGGCCTCGAAGGCATTCGCCATGTGGTCGCCTGGACGGGCATGGACACGCGCTTTGTCGATGCCTTGCCGACCGCGATGGTCAAGCCGTTCTCCGGCAGTGCCGCGCGGGCGATGTTGATCGAGACCATGCAGACCCAGGGCGTGGACAGCTTCCCGGCACTGGTCGCGGCGACGATCCAGGGCAGTACCGAGACCACCTTCTATGTGTTGGCGGTGTACTTTGGGTCGGTGGGGATCCAGCGGGCCAGGCATGCCGTGGGGTGTGCGTTGCTGGCGGAGTTGGCCGGAGTCGTGGCGGCTATTGCGGTGTGCTACTGGTTCTTTGGGTAAGGCTTGAATCGCTATCGCCGGCAAGCCGGCTCCTACAGGTTGATACGGTCTCTGTAGGAGCCGGCTTGCCGGCGATAGCGCCCTCAGCGTTTCGCAGTGGCAGTGCCCTGCGCCACCACCCAATCCACCACCTGCTTATTCAACTGATCCCCCGCCTGCCCAAACCCGGCAACCACCGCTGGCACCTTGGTGTCGCTCACCGGTTGCCTGACCTCAAACCGCCGGCTGGCAACAATCCGCTGATCACTGCCGCGCACCAGGCGCGCGTCCAGGCGAATCACCACTTCCACCGCGCTGCCATGGTATTCACTCTGGAACGCCTGCAATTGCCCGCCCAATTCAAAGTCGGACTGCAAGTTGGTGTCGTCGGTGCTCAGCAGCGTCACCCGGCCATCGCGCTGGAAGCCATCCATGAAGCGGTTGCGCAGCAGCACGGGCGACGGGTCGCTCCAGCGCGAGTTGGCATAGCTGCTGATCAGGTCGCCATTGGGCACCACGGCAATACGCGGGCTGTCGAGAAACTCGCTGGTCTGCGGCTTGTTCACACGCAGTGACCAACTCACCGGCGCTGCCTGGTTGGTGGCCTGGGCCGAGGCCAGGCGATACACGTCCGAAGGGTCGGCCTTGGGCAGGATCGAGCACGCGCTCACCAGCGCCAATGCCAGAGGGGCAATCAATTGGTAAGCACGCTTCATGGCGTGAACTCCTTGTTCTTGTCGCTGCCCAGCAGGTAACCGCTGGGGTTGGCTTCCAGGCGGCGGGAGATGGCACGCAGCGAACCCAGGGTTTCGCGCAGCTCGCGCACGGCCGGCGCCAGTTCGTTGAGGCCTTGCATGCCGCTGTTCACCGAGTCCTTGTTGTTAGTCAGCAAGGTGTTGATGGTCGCGGTGCTTTGTTCAAGGGATTTCATCGCCTGCTCGGCGCTGCCGAACGCCTGCTTGCCTTGTTCGTTGAGTAAACCGTTGGCGTTGCGCATCAGCACGGTGGTCTGCTCCAGCGCGGCGCTCGCCTGTTTGCTCACCTGCATCAGTTGCTGCATCACTACCTTGATATCGCCACGTTGGTCGGCAATGGCACCGGTGGTTTGTTGCAGGTTATCCAGAGTGTTGCTCAGGCGTTCGACGTTCTCGCGGGAGAACATGTGATTGGCGTTGTGCAGCAGCAGGTTGATGCTGGTCATCAGGTCGTTGCTGTTGTTCAGCAGGCGTGCGATGGGCGATGGCGAGGCGATGATCTGCGGCAGTTCGCCGTCCTTGCCCTTGAGTTCGGCGCTCTGGGGCGTGCCGCCGCTGAGCTGGATGATCGAGGTGCCGGTGATGCCGGTCAGCGCCAGCTTGGCCTGGGTGTCTTCCTTGATCGGCGTCTGCCCGGCCAGGCGGATGCGCGCCAATACGCGGCGTGGGTCCTTGGGGTCCAGGCGCAGGCTGGTGACGTCGCCCACCTTGATCCCGCTGTATTGCACCGCGCTGCCCTGGGACAGGCCGCTGACGGCCTCGTTGAAGATCACTTCGTAGTCCTGGAAGGCGCTGTCGACGCTGGACTTGGCCAGCCACAGGCCGAACAGCATGGCGCCGACCACCACGATCACGCTGAACAGACCGATCATCACATGATGGGCTCGGGTTTCCATGTCATACCTCGTCTAGCGATTGAGCGGCATCCAATGCCGCGCGGCCACGGGGGCCGTGGAAATATTCGTGAATCCACGCGTCGTCGGTTTCCGAGACGACATCGATGGCATCGGCCACCAGCACTTTCTTCTGCGCCAGCACCGCCACGCGGTCGGTGATGGTGTACAGCGTGTCCAGGTCGTGGGTGACCAGGAACACACTCAGGCCCAGCGCATCGCGCAGGGTCAGGATCAGTTGGTCGAACTGCGCCGCGCCAATCGGGTCGAGGCCGGCGGTGGGTTCGTCGAGGAACAGGATGTCCGGGTCCAGGGCCAGGGCTCGGGCCAGGGCGGCGCGTTTGATCATGCCGCCGGACAGTGAGGCCGGGTACTTATCGGCCGCCGACAATGGCAACCCGGCCAGGGCCAGCTTGACCGCGGCCAGGTGCTCGGCGTCGCGACGGCTGAGGCCGGCGTGCTCGATCAACGGCAGCGCAACGTTTTCGGTCACGGTCAACGAGGAAAATAGTGCGCCCTTCTGGAACAGCACGCCAAACCGTCGTTCCACCAATGAGCGTTCGTGCTCCGACAAGTTCGGCAGGTTCTTGCCGAACACCCGCACTTGGCCTGCACTGGGCCGGCGCAGGCCGACAATGCTGCGCAGGAGCACCGACTTGCCGCTGCCGGAGCCGCCGACCACGGCGAGGATCTCGCCCTTGTACAGATCCAGGTCGAGGTTCTCGTGCACGCTCTGGCTGCCAAAGCGATTGCACAGGCCGCGCACTTCAATCACCGCCTCGGTGGGCGCTCGATGCACGCGGCTCACCAGCCCATCTCCATGAAGAACAGCGCGGCCACCGCATCCAGCACGATCACCACAAAGATCGATTGCACCACGCTGGAGGTGGTGTGGGCGCCGACCGACTCGGCGCTGCCGCTGACCTTGAAGCCCTCCAGGCAGCCAATGGCCGCGATCAGGAAGGCGAAGACCGGCGCCTTGATCATGCCCACCACGAAGTGCTGCACGCCAATGTCCGAGTGCAGCAGCGACAGAAACATCGCCGGTGAAATATCCAGGGCCACAGCGCAGACCACGCCACCGCCGACGATCCCCGAGAGCATCGCCAGGAACGTCAGCATCGGCAGCGCTACCAGCAACGCCAGCACTCGGGGTAATACCAGCAGTTCCATCGGGTCCAGGCCGAGAGTGCGGATGGCGTCGATTTCTTCGTTGGCCTTCATCGAACCGATTTGCGCGGTGAACGCACTGGCGGTACGGCCGGCCATCAGGATGGCGGTGAGCAGCACGCCGAATTCGCGCAGGAACGAGAAGGCCACCAGGTCCACGGTAAAGATCGTGGCGCCAAAGCTTTCCAGCACCGTGGCGCCGAGGAATGCCACCACCGCGCCGACCAGGAAGGTCAGCAAGGCCACGATAGGCGCAGCGTCGAGGCCGGTCTGTTCGATATGCGCGACCATCGGCGTGATGCGCCAGCGCTTGGGACGGAAAATGCCGCGGGCGAAGGTTTCGAGGATCAGGCCGATAAAACCCAACAGTTTCTTGCTGTCCTGCCAGACGGTGTCCACGGCACGGCCGATACGCGCCAGCACCTGAATGCCGGCGGCTTCTTCCGGTGCCTTGTCCGGCACGCAAAAATCATTCAGGGAGCGGTAGACGGTCTTGAGCAGTGCGCGGTCGGCGGCAGACAAGCTGCAATCGGTCTGCTCGGCGGACTGCTCGATGCGCGTGGGGCCCAGCAACTCCACCAGCAGCGAGGCGCCGGCAGTATCCAGGGCGCCGAGGCCGTTGAGGTCGATACGCGTGCCAGCGTCATATTGGCCGTTGAGATTGTCCGACAGCTTCTTCAGGCTGGCATAGTGGGCAAGCGTCCAGTCCCCCGTAATCCGCAGCTGTGGCGGGGTGGTAGATGTATCGAGGTGGGCTGCGCCGGCCGTCGTACTGGTGGTCATAAGCTCCGAGCTTGTTTGGCTATCCGCAATTCCTACGTAATAGCACGATCCTGGCTACTTTGGGTTGTCCGTTTGTGCTGAGTCCGTCACTTTGAAGCGCAGCACGCCGATCACCTGCCCGTCCTCGGTCAACACCCGGACCTGCCAGCGGCCCACGGCGTCGGCGGGGAAGTTTTGCTTGTGGGTCCAGGCGCGATAACCCTCTTTACGCCCGCCGTGAATATCCAGGGCGATGCGGTCGACCTCTTTGCCGTTGAATTTCCACACGTGGTAAATCCGCTCATCCAGCCCGCGCGGGGCGTTGATCGCGGTGTAGGCGTACAGCCCGCCGCTGCGCAGTTGAGCGGCGCTGACTTCCTTGAGGTCGTCACCCGGCGTGCGATCTTGCAGCTGGGTGCTGATCGCCACTTCGGTCATCCACAGGGTGGCGGGCGGCACCCAACTGCGCAGGAACCAACCGGCACAGCCAATTGCGGCCGTGACCCCGAGCAGCATCGCCCAGCCCTTGACGCTGCGCAGCGGCAGGCTCACCGCCAGGCTTGGGATCGACAATGCCATGGCCACGCCGAGAGCCAGTTTGTAACTCTCGGCGGTGGTCAGGTGCAGGATGATCGGCAGTGCGGTGAGCAGTGCGGCGAACAGGGTCAGCGTGTGCAGCGCCAGGAACAGTGAGCGTTTGGGCGCCAGCCACTTGTAGTACAGCGGGTCGGTGATCGACACCAGCGCTGCCGCACCAAGCAGGCCGGTGAACACCGATTGTCCGCTGTTCCACGCCGTGGTGACAAAGAAGAACGGCAGCACAAAGAACAGACTTTCCTGGTGGATCATCTGGGTTGCGTAGCGCAGCAGTGGTTCGGGGATTTCGCGCTTGAAAACCTTGGTGAACAACTGGGTGAAACTGTTCTCCAGCATCAGCCACAGCCAACTCACCAGCATGATTACCGCGATCCAGCTGGCCATGCCCTGCTGGCGATCCACCAGGATGAAGCTGCACACACCCGAGATGAAGCCACCGAGTGCAATCACCCCTGGGTAGCGCTTCATCAGTTCGAGGACGCGGGTGATCAAGCGGGTCAGGTTTTGCATTCGGCGGTTCGCAGTCTTTGTAGGAGAAAATCCCAGACAGAATAACGTCTTAGCCCGTGGTCCGGTGCCTCATTACGCGATCCGTTTGCGATAAACCCGCACGCCGATCAACACAATGGCGATCAATCCGAGCAGGCCGGCGCCTATCCAACTCAGAGCGTCGTAGCTCAGCAACGGTTTCTCGATGCGCCAGTAGCCTGGCTGCTGGAACACTTGGCGCATGGCCTGGTTGGTCTGGTCCAGGCTCACGGCCTTGATGCGTTTGACCGGGTCGCTGAAGTGGCCGTTGTTGTAGTCACCGGAAGCGCTCCAGTAGTAGTCGGCCAACGCGCTGTTGCCCTGCACGGCCCACGCCTGACGGGCGATGGCGGCCTGCTGCAGGCGGGTGAACACCGCCGGGTCGAGGCCGTCCTTGAGCAGTTGTGCCTTGAGGTCCTGAAGGACTTGTTCCGCTTCGGGGAGGCTTTCGCGCTCAAGGTCGGCATTCAGGCTGAGGAAGCCGACGCCGCCGAGTACTTCGCGCTCGCTCCAGGGGCCGTAGGACAAACCGTGCTTGAGGCGCAGTTGGCGATACAGCGCCCAGTCCAGATAGTCCTTGAGCAGGTCGTAGGTTTCGTCATGCCCGTCCTCCAGCACCGGCTCGGGGAACAGCCAGTGCAACTTGGCGCTGTCGCCGACCCAGCCGTGGATGAGTTCACGATGGCTGGCGGCGGCGTGCTGGATCTCCGACAGCGGCAGATGTTCGCTGGGCTCGACCGGTTCGAGTTGGCCGTAGGTGCGTTCCAGATAGGCGGGCAGCAGCTTGTCGAGGTCGCCGACGATGATCAGGGTCATGTTGTTGGGCGCGTACCAGTGTTTGCGCAGGTTCTCCAACTGGTCGCGGGTCAGCGGGTCGACCTCGGCGCGTTCGGCGCATTTGAGCCCCAGTTCAACGGCTAATTGGTTGCTGGCCGTGTGGCCCAGGTCCTGACGGTCCAGCAGGCGTTGCAGGTGTGAGTAGTGGCCGCCGTCTTCGCGTTCGACCACGCGCTTGGCGGCATTGATATTGGCGTCGGTCAGTTCGGTGCGGGTGATGATCGCCAGCAGCAGGTCGAGCACCTTGCGCTGGTTCTGCGCGGGCGCCTCGATCACGAAAGTGGTGTCGGCGTTGCTGGTGTAGGCGTTCCACTCGCCGCCCAGGGCTTGCATGCGGTCTTCCAGCTCGCCTTCGCCGCCACCGTCGATGCCGCTGAACAGCAAGTGTTCCAGCAGGTGTGGCAATTCCTTGTCTTCGCAGCCGAAGTCATCCAGGCCCACGCCCACCACCAGGCGGATCGCCACATGCCCGCGCTCGGTGCCCGGTTTGAGCAGCAATTGCAGGCCATTGGGCAGGGTGTAACCCTCGACTTGCAGGCGGTCAAAGGCAAAGACGTGGGCCGAACCCATGAGCAGGCAAGCGAACAACAGGCGACGCATAACAAGCTTCCTGGCGAGTGAGGTCAGTTTTAACTGACTTCACGGGCCATCGTACGTTCAGGGCGAATGTGTGATGTCGGCAATATCTTCGGCGGAGAGCGCGCCGGTGTCGGACGTTTCCAACACTACATAAGCACTGCTGCAAAACAACGAGTTCAAGCGTTTCATGTCGGCAATCAGCTCCAGATGCAGGGAACTGGTCTCCAGGCTCTGTACGATCTTGCGCTGCAACCGGCTGACGTGAGCGTGGGCCAGACGGCGTTCCTGGGCGCGGAAGCGGCGCTTCTCGCGCAGCAATTGGCGAGCGCTTTCCGGGTCGGCGCTAAGGAACACCGACAACCCGAGGCGCAGGTTGGCGATCAGTTGGCTGTGCAGGCCCGTGAGTTCTTCCAGGCCCACTTCCGAGAACTGGCGGCGCTGGGAGGTTTTCTGCTGCTGGACCTTGCGCAGCATGCGTTCGATCAGGTCGCCGGCCAGCTTCAGGTTGATCGACAGCTCGATGATTTCGGCCCAGCGCCGGCTGTCCTGCTCACTGAGGTCTTCGCGGGGCATTTGCGCCAGGTAGAGTTTGATCGCGCTGTAGAGCGACTCGACGTCGTCGCTGAGGCTGCGCATTTCCTGGGTGATGGCCGTCTGTTTGCCACGCAGTACTTCCTGCATCGCGGTGAGCATGTTGTCGATCAGGTCGCCGAGGCGCAGGGTTTCCCGCGCGGCGTTGGCCAGCGCCAGGCTCGGCGTGGTGAGCGCGGCCAGGTCGAGGTGGCGGGGTTTGGCCTTGCCATTGGTTTCTTCGCGCTCGGGCAGCAGCCAGGCGCACAACCGTGCCATCGGGCCGATGGTCGGCAGCAGAATCAGACAACGGGTGACGTTGTAGAGCAGGTGGAAGGTGATGACCATGCCTTGGGCGCTGTAGTCCAGGCCGTCCATCCAGCGCACGAGAGGGTCGAGTACCGGGATAATCAGCAGCAGGCCGATCAACTTGTACAGCAGGCTGCCCAGTGCGACCTGGCGACCCGCGGCGTTCTGCATGCTGGTGCTGAGGAAGGCCAGCACGCCGCTGCCGATGTTGGCGCCGATCACCAGGCCGATGGCCACGTGCAAGCCGATCACACCGGCGCCGGCCAGGGTGGCAGTCAGTAGGACGGCGGCCAGGCTGGAGTAGGAAATCATCGCGAACAACGCGCCGACCAGAGCGTCGAGCAGGATGTCGCCCGTCAATGAAGCGAACAGCACTTTTACGCCTTGGGCGTGGGTGATGGGCCCGGCGGCTTCGACGATCAGTTGCAGTGCGAGGATGATCAGCCCGAGGCCGATCCCGACCCGGCCCAACTGCCCTGCCCGCGTCTGTTTGCGCGACAGGAAGAAAATCACTCCGAGAAAGATCAGCAGCGGCGACAGCCACGACAAGTCAAAGGTCAGCACCCGCGCCATCAGCGCAGTCCCGACGTCAGCGCCGAGCATGGTCGCCAGGGCGGGCATCAGCCCCATCAGGCCCTGGCCGACAAAGGACGTCACCAGCATTGCCGTGGCATTGCTGCTCTGCACCATGGCGGTCACCAGGATACCGGCGATAAACGCCAGCCAGCGCTTGGACATGTTCTGCCCGATGACTTGGCGCAGGTTGGAACCGTAGACCCGCAGGATGCCGGTACGGACGATGTGCGTGCCCCAGATAAGCAGGGTCACGGCGGAAAGCAGATTGAGCAAGGTCAGCATGCTCGGCCCCCCGTGTGGGTGCGCTCCAGCTGGAGCGAAGGAAAGTTACCGCGTGCCGCTCTACGTCTTGTAGTTAAGCTGTAGTTGGCGAATGGGCTCTGCGCCAGCATCGCATAGCTGAAGTGGGGATTGAAACAAAACTGTCATCTTCAGGCGCGAGCAAGCTCGCGAAAAACGTCAACGATAACGCGTGCCATCTGATAAACGCGGTTTCCTTGAGTTCTTCGCGAGCAAGCTCGCGCCTACAGGTTTATTGACCTGGAATGTCTTTGCGCAGTTTCACGGGGTCTTGCTGTTTTTTCTTTTTCGCGATGGCGGTGCGCATCTTGATGTTCACCGCTTCCACCGCCAGCGAGAACGCCATGGCGAAGTAGACGTAGCCTTTTGGCACGTGCACATCGAAGGATTCGGCGATCAGCACGGTACCCACTACCAGCAGGAATGACAGTGCCAGCATCTTCAGCGACGGGTGCTTGTCGATGAACTCGCTGATGGTGCCGGCGGCGAGCATCATCACCAGTACCGCCACGATGATCGCGGCGACCATGACCGGCACGTGCGACACCATGCCGACTGCGGTGATCACTGAGTCCAGGGAGAACACGATGTCGATGATCGCGATCTGGATGATGGTGTAGATGAACTTGCCACCGGCGCCCTTCGGCTCTTCGTGGGTTTCGTCGTCACCTTCCAGCGCGTGGTACATCTCCTGGGAGCTTTTCCACAGCAGGAACAGGCCACCGAAGAACAGGATCAAGTCGCGACCGGAAATACCCTGGCCGAAGACTACGAACAGGTCGGCGGTCAGTTGCATCACCCAGGTGATCGACAGCAGCAACAGGATGCGTGTGACCATGGCCAGGGCCAGGCCGAAGATCCGGGTGCGCGCCTGCATATGCTTGGGCATGCGGCTGACCAGGATCGAAATCATGATGATGTTATCGATGCCCAGGACGATCTCGAGGGCCGTCAGGGTGAAGAAGGCAATCCAGATTTCCGGATTGGTCAGCCATTCCATGTGTATTCCTTTGAGCAAGTGTTAAACCGCGCAAGCTGCAGCGCCGCGCGGTGAGTGAGTCGGTACGATTATAGAGTGCTGAACAGCGGAAAAATCCCCATCAGCAATGCGGCGAACATTATGCACAGGCACACCAGCACTGCCCACTTCAGGGTGAAGCGCTGGTGATCGCCAAATTCGATACCGGCCAGCGCCACCAACAGGTAGGTCGACGGTACCAGCGGGCTGAGCAAGTGCACAGGCTGGCCAACGATGGACGCGCGGGCCATTTCCACAGCGGTGATGCCGTAGTGGCTGGCGGCTTCGGCGAGTACTGGCAGTACGCCGTAGTAGAACGCGTCGTTGGACATGAAGAAGGTGAACGGCATGCTCACCAGCGCGGTGATCACGGCCAGGTACGGGCCCATGGCTTCGGGGATGACCGCCAGCAGGCTCTTGGACATGGCGTCGACCATGCCGGTACCGGACAGGATGCCGGTGAAGATACCCGCGGCGAAGATCAGCCCCACCACCGCCAATACGCTGCCGGCGTGGGCGGCGACGCGGTCCTTCTGCTGTTGCAGGCACGGATAGTTGACGATCATCGCGATACTGAACGCCACCATGAACAGCACCGGCAGCGGCAACAGACCGGCGATCAGGGTGCACATCAGGGCCAGGGTCAGCGCGCCGTTGAACCAGATCAGCTTCGGACGACGCGCGTCAGGGTATTGCGACACGCTGATTTCGCTGTGGTCGATCTCATCACCTTGCAGGTGCAGTTCGCCCAGGCGCGCACGCTCGCGTTTGCCGTACATATAGGCAATCACCAGGATCGCCACCACGCCAGCAGCCATGGCCGGGATCATCGGTACGAAAATATCCGAGGGGTCCACATGCAGCGCACTGGCGGCACGGGCGGTCGGACCGCCCCAGGGGGTCATGTTCATCACGCCGCCGGCGAGGATGATCAGGCCGGCCATGATGCGCGGGCTCATGCCGATGCGCTGGTACAGCGGCAGCATGGCGGCCACGCAGATCATGTAGGTGGTGGCGCCGTCACCGTCGAGGGACACGACCAGGGCCAGCACGGCGGTACCGACGGAGACCTTCAGCGGGTCGCCCTTGACCATTTTGAGGATCTTGCGCACGGCCGGGTCGAACAGGCCGGAGTCGATCATCAGGGCAAAGTAGAGAATGGCGAACATCAGCATCACGCCGGTCGGCGCGAGCTTGGTGATGCCTTCGAGCATCATCGGGCCGATCTTCGGTGCGAAACCGCCGAACAGCGCGAACAGGATCGGCACGATGATCAGAGCGATCAGCGCGGACAGGCGCTTGGTCATGATCAGGAACATGAACGTGATGACCATGGCAAAGCCAAGGAAAGTCAGCATAGGAATACTCCAGGCGTAGCGCGGCTAGGGAATGGCGAACCGGGTTGGGGTCAGCGCAGAGCGAAAGGCACGAGGCGTACGGGTGGAGTTGGGGCGAACAGGCGGGTACGAGCGGACATCGGGAATCACCATTGTTGTTGTTAACAGCCGGTCTGTTGCCGGCAGTGGGGGCGATCCTAGACGGGTAAGCTTTCAGCCAGCTTTCGCTGCGCAAACAGCTGATGGCGGGCAGGCATACGGTCTTCAGGTTTGCACAGACCAAATGTGGGAGCTGGCTTGCCTGCGATAGCATCACCTCGGTTCAACTGAACGACGGAGGTGTCTGCATCGCCGGCAAGCCGGCTCCTACAGATTCTGCGGCGGGGTTTCAGGGTAGTTCCAGGCCGCCTGCCGCCTTGTGCAAGGCCCGCAAATGCTCGCCCACCAGCTTCAGGTTGGCTTCGCAGGCGGCAATTTCGGCGGAACGGGAAGGCTCCAGCAGCGCCCTCACCTCTTTATCCAATTCGCCGGTAAGGGATTGCAGTTGCTTCTGGCGCTCGGCGCTTTCCGATTCCAGGCGTGTGGCCTCCGACGGTTGCGGCAGGCCATAGCCGCCACTGCCCAGCAGTTCCGCCGGGCGGCTGAGGAAGCCGCTGTTGGCGAGGATCTGCTGCAGCGTGGCGTTGGCTTTTTCCATGCCGCCGTTTTTCAGCTCGCGGGCGCCGAGGTAGCGCTGTTTGACTTCGTCCTGGGCAAGCATCAACTGCTTGCGAAAGCTCGCCTGCTCCAGCAGCAACAACGCAGCGCTGGTGCGCAGGTCGGCCTGGCCGAACCACTGGCGGCGCTCCTCGGCGCTGAGGGATAGCCAGTCTTCGACCTGGGTCTGTTTGATCGGCAGGTGTTTGCGCAGCACATCGAACATCGCCTGGTAGCGTTCGCGGAAGGAGTCGAAGTGATAACCCAGGCGTAGTGCCCTGCGTTTGTCATCCAGCACGCTGGTGTCGGCCAGGCCGCGGGCGCTCAGGACCTCGAGCAAACCGTTGGGGGTGATGTTGTCCAGGCCGGTCAGTTGCGGGTTGGCGCTGCCGCTGCGTAACAGTTTCAGGCTCTCCACCGCGCAATTGTTGGAGATGAAGAAGTAGTTGCCGTCGTAGCTCCAATGCATTTCGGCGGCATGCTCGACGGTGTCGTTGATTTCCTGGCGGGTCAGCTTCAGCGGTACAGAGGCCAGGCCACGCAACTCGGTCTTGGTGTATTCGTCGATCACTTGCGCCAGCGGCAGTACAAACAACCGAGACGGGTATTTGCCCACCAGGCCATCCCAGCTCGACAGCTGTACGTCACCGACGAACGCGCGGTAGGACAAAACCAGATGCTGGTCCAGATCCAGCCGACAATCCGGCCCACGCGGACGGCCCGGCGCACAGATCACCAGGCGCAACATGCTGTGGCCCCAGCGGCTGACCAGGTTCTGGTTGGCTTCGGCCAACAGGTAGTCGATTTCGTAGACGCGCTCCGGGTCCACATGACCCAACGGCGTCTTGGCGAAATCGTTACCGGCGTTCAGGAATGCGTAGGTGCTGGCGCAGGTGTCTTGCGCTGGCGGGGCCCAGCCAAAGTGCTCTTGGTAATAGCGGAACAATGCCGGGCGACGGCAGGCGTAGCTCGGGTCAAGCAGGAAGTATTCCATATTGACCGCCACGAACTCCAGCGGGCTGGTGGTCTCATAGATATCCGGGCTGCGCGCGACCTGATGGTTGTGCTGTTCACGCTCGCCGCGACGACCGACGTATTGCGGCCAGCCGGCAAGGTCCAGCAGGCGTGGATCGTCACTGAGGGTAAAGCGTCGGCCATTCTGGCCGCGGCATAGATCAGGCAGGCCGATCAGGCCGGTAAGGTTGTTCTGGCGGCTGCAACGATTGATCAGCGCGCGGTCGTCTTTGGACCACAGGCGTGCACGGTCATAAATGTGGGTCAGTTCATGCAGCACCGTGGCGAGCATTTCGCGGCGCACAGTGCCGTGGGGGCGATTGGTTTTCTGGGTGGCGGCGCTGCCGTCGGTCAGGCTGGCGAGCAGGTTGCGGTTCAGGTCCAGCTCGGACACCAGGGAGGCTTGCCCGTAGGCATTCTCGGGCATCTTGTCGGTCCAGCCGACATCGATGCGCCGGTCCAACTGCTCGACGAAGCGCGGCGGTAAAGAGCGCATCGCTTCGTCGAGCAGCGCCTGGCTGGCCTGCTGTTCAGCCGGGCTCAGACCTTCGGTCTTGAGCCGCAGTTGCAGGCTGGCCTGGGCTGCGCTGGCACACAGCAGCACAGTCCCGGCCAGGAGCCAGGCGGCAATTCGCCTCACAGTGCGAGGATAGCTTCGGCGAGGGTCTGGTCACTGGCGTCGCGGGCTTCCGGCAGACGTGTGCGCAGGGTGTCGAAGGCCGCTTCCAAGTGCGCGCCACGGATTTCGCCGTTGCTCGCAACGAAGCTGGCGGCGTCGTCGTGGGCTTCGCGCACCACTTTCGAGTCGCGGATGGAGGTGGTGGTGTCCGAAGTGAAATCAATGGTGCGGCCAGAGGCGCGAACAATGATGTTACTGGTGGCCACCAGGGTATGCGCCTGGGCAACGTCGGCCAACAACAGCAGGCCAAGGGTGGCGGCGATCAGCGGGCTACGCATGGAATAACTCCAGATACAAAGATTGAATACAAAGATGATTATTGGACGAGAATTGCTTGCGCCAGTTCAAGGTCGCTGGCGTTAAGTTTTGGTTGGCTGCGGCGCAGATAATCCAGCGCCGACTCCAGCCGTGCGCCCCGCCATTGGCCGTCAGTGGCGATAAATGCGGCAGCATCATCCTGAGCGGCCATTATCACTTTTCTGTCGAAGGGCGCGGAGGTCACTTTGCTGGTGGCGTACGCGCTCGCGACGGTGCTCTGGGTGCTGAGGTCAAAGGCCGAAGCCAATGGCGACCAGCCGCAGGAAAACAATACAGGGGCGATTAAAAGGCGGTATGAAAAAGCCATGGGACTCGACAACTGAAAGCGAGCGCCAAGGCTAGCGCAATGCCCGGGCGAGAGCCAGCGTGTCGGTATCCGGGAGCGGCAGGCGCTCCCTTTGTGTCCCGCGTCAGATAGCCAGGATCGCCTGGGCCAACTGCGCGTCGGTTGCGGTGTTCAGTTGCGGCGCTTGTTGGCGGATCTGTGCCAGGGCACTTTCCAGTTTTACGCCACGAATGGCGCCTTCACTGGCGACAAAACTGGCGGCGTCATCACGTGCAGCACGTACGACCTTGTTGTCGCGCAGGGACGAAGTGGCATCCGAGCTGGCGTCGGAAGTGGCTTTCAGCGCGCCGACGATGGAGTCGGTGGTCACGATGAAGCTGGTCGCGTTGGCATTGGCGGCCAGGGCCAGCAGGGCGGCAGCACTCAGCAGGCGAAGACGGGACATGGGATAACTCCTGTATATGAACGGATAAGGTGGCGCAGGGCAGCCATTTGGGATCAGACGCCTGTACGACGCGGTTCGCCACGTGGTGACTGGATATTAAGCTGCCGTTTATCCGTTCGGGAAGCGCCTTGACTGCCTAGTCACGCCAGAACGGTTTGGACATCTCTGCCAGTCGGTCGCCATTGCTGATGCCCAGGTCGGACAGTTCCCGCGTATCAAGCGTCGACAGTTGACGTCGTTCATAGGCGTTACGGATCCATTTGGCCAGAGTGGCGACCGTGCGGCGTAACATCCGCTTATAAAGAAGGGAAGGCATATCCATGGCGAGCACCTTTCATGAGGTCTTGGAACACCATGGTGGGTGAAGCCGTGGGACCGATACAGATACACCAGCATTAAATTGTACTGCTTAACTGTTGTATTTTTTTAACTGTACTTGTCCTTGAGGTAGGTTTCTGTTTTCCGGCGAAAACCTTAATCCCGGAAACGACAAAGCCCGCCTCCGGTTTCCCGGGGCGGGCTTTGTGTTGACAAATCAGGTTGCTGGCGGTGGACCCGTCAGGTCAGGGCCAGCGAGCGCTGAATCAGCGCCAGAACGGCTTGCTCAGCTCTTCGTAGCGTTGAGCTTCGCTGATGCCTGCGTCAGCCAGCAGACGCGAATCCAGGCGAGCCAGTTGGTGGCGGCTGGAGATGCGGCGCTGCCACAACATCAGGTTGGCGATAACGCGCAGAGGCAGGGAGGCCTGGGTATTTACAGCTTTTTCTTCGAAGAACAGATCGGAACTGAGTGTACGTTCCATGATGACATCCTTCCGCTTGTGGCGGGATTAGGTAGTGGTTTAACTGGTGCCAATGATCCTCTTCCAGCGCAAGACTCTCTAGATACAGTTCACCTGTATTGTGAGGGGCCAGTTAACTGTTTATAGGCGCTGTACTGTACAGAAATGGGGCAACTGTACCTGTCTGCACTGAAACAGTGCGAAATAGGTGTTTTCGGTAAGGTGTGTAGGATATTTCGGTGGGAAATGACCGGTACAGCAGTACAGTTTTTTCAAGAAGTAGCCGCGAGAAACCCGAGCCGATGAAACTGTATTTGCATCAGCTCGGATCTGTATCAATCACGCCTTGAGCATATGCCCGGTTTCTTCCAGGTTAATGTGCCAGCTCAGTGCTTCGCGCAGGATGTGCGGAGTATGTCCGCCGAGGGCGCAAGCGGCGTCGAAGTAACTGTTCAGTGCATCGCGGTAGGCGGGATGCACACAGTTGTCGATGATCACACGGGCCCGCTCCCGTGGCGCCAGGCCACGCAGATCGGCCAGCCCGACCTCGGTGACCAGGATGTCGACGTCATGCTCGGTGTGGTCCACATGGCTGACCATGGGCACTACGCTGGAAATTGCCCCGCCCTTGGCAATCGACTTGGTGACGAAGATCGCCAGGTGCGCGTTGCGCGCGAAATCCCCGGAGCCGCCAATACCGTTCATCATCCGTGTGCCGCAGACGTGTGTGGAGTTGACGTTGCCGTAGATATCGAACTCCAGCGCGGTGTTGATGCCGATGATGCCCAGGCGACGCACCACTTCAGGGTGGTTGGAGATCTCTTGCGGGCGCAGCACCAGCTTGTCCTTATAGTGTTCCAGGTTGCCGAATACGTCGGCGTTGCGCCGTTCCGACAAGGTGATCGAACTGCCCGAAGCGAAGCTCAGCTTGCCCGCGTCGATCAGGTCGAAGGTTGAATCCTGCAACACTTCCGAATACATGGTCAGGTCTTCGAACGGCGACTCGATCAACCCACACATCACAGCGTTGGCGATATTGCCGATCCCGGCCTGCAGCGGGCCGAGCTTGTTGGTCATGCGGCCAGCGTCGACTTCCTGCTTGAGGAAGTTGATCAGGTGGTTGGCGATGCCTTGTGTGTCGCTGTCGGGCGGCGTCACGGTGGAGGCGGAGTCGGCTTGGTTGGTGATGACGATGGCGACGATCTTTTCCGGCGGGATCGGAATGGCGGTGCTGCCGATACGGTCGTCGACTTTTACCAGCGGTATGGGCGTGCGCGTCGGCCGGTAGGTCGGAATATAGATGTCGTGCAGCCCTTCCAGGTTCGGGTTGTGCGCCAGGTTGATCTCGACGATCACCTGTTTGGCGAAAATTGCGAAGCTGGCCGAGTTGCCCACGGAGGTGGTGGGCACGATGTGGCCTTGTTCGGTGATCGCGACCGCTTCAATCACCGCGATGTCCGGCAGCTTGAGCTGGTTGTTGCGCAGTTGCTCGACGGTTTCCGACAGGTGTTGATCGATGAACATCACTTCGCCAGCGTTGATCGCCTTGCGCAGGGTGCTGTCGACCTGAAACGGCATGCGTCGCGACAGTACGCCGGCTTCGGTCAGTTGCTTGTCCAGGTCATTGCCCAGGCTCGCGCCGGTCATCAGGGTGATTTTCAGCGGGGAAGTCTTGGCGCGTTCGGCCAGGGCGTGGGGGACGGCCTTGGCTTCACCGGCACGGGTAAAGCCGCTCATGCCAACGGTCATGCCGTCTTCGATCAGTGCGGCGGCGTCTGCCGCGCTCATGACCTTGTTCAACAACGAAGGCAAGCGGATGCGATCACGGTACATGGATTCTTATCTCAGGCTACGGAAGCAAGGTGCGCAGTTTAGTGATTTCAAAAAATTTCGGCCCGCTACCATGGTCGAATGCCGGGCGGCGATTTAGAGCCTTTGGTCGGGTTTCATGCAGTAATAAAAAACCCCAGCCTACAAGAGGCCGGGGTTTGGAGTATTGCGCTGAAGCAGGGTTACTCGACGGCTTTGACCATGTCCTCGATGACCTTCTTGGCATCACCGAAGACCATCATGGTCTTGTCCAGGTAGAACAGCTCGTTATCCAAGCCGGCATAGCCGCTGGCCATTGAGCGCTTGTTGACGATGATGGTCTTGGCTTTGAACGCTTCGAGAATCGGCATGCCGGCAATCGGCGAGTTCGGATCGTTCTTCGCGGCCGGGTTGACCACGTCGTTGGCGCCCAGCACCAGCACCACGTCGGCCTGACCGAATTCGGAGTTGATGTCTTCCATCTCGAACACCTGGTCGTAAGGCACTTCGGCCTCGGCGAGCAGTACGTTCATGTGCCCAGGCATACGGCCCGCCACCGGGTGGATCGCGTATTTCACCGTGACGCCGTGGTGAGTGAGCTTCTCGGTCAGTTCCTTGAGCGCGTGTTGCGCCCGTGCCACCGCCAGGCCGTAGCCCGGGACGATGATCACGGTGTCGGCGTTGGTCAGCAGGAAGGTGGCGTCGTCGGCCGAGCCGGATTTGACCGGGCGTGCTTCTTTAGAACCCGACGCTGCACCCGCATCCGGCGCATTGCCGAAACCGCCGAGCAGCACATTAAAGAAGGAACGGTTCATCGCCTTGCACATGATGTACGAGAGGATCGCGCCGCTGGAGCCCACCAGGGAGCCGGCAATGATCAGCATCGAGTTGTTCAGCGAGAAACCGATGCCCGCCGCCGCCCAGCCGGAATAGCTGTTGAGCATCGATACCACTACCGGCATGTCGGCGCCGCCAATCGGGATGATGATCAGCACGCCGAGCACGAAGGCCAGGGCCAGCATCAATGCGAAAGCGGTGAGGTTACCGGTGAACATAAAGGTCAGGCCGAGGCCCAGGGTCAGCAGGCCCAGCACGAGGTTCAGCTTGTGCTGGCCGCCGAACTGTACCGGTGCGCCCTGGAACAGGCGGAACTTGTACTTGCCCGACAGCTTACCGAACGCGATCACCGAACCGGAGAAAGTGATGGCGCCGATCGCTGCGCCAAGGAACAGCTCCAGGCGGTTGCCGGCCGGGATCGAGTCACCCAGGTGTTTGACGATGCCCAGGGATTGCGGCTCGACCACCGCGGCAATCGCGATGAACACTGCGGCCAGGCCGATCATGCTGTGCATGAACGCTACCAGCTCCGGCATCTTGGTCATTTCTACGCGCTTGGCCATGATCGAACCGGCGGTGCCGCCGATCAGCAGTCCAACGATCACATAGCCGATGCCGGCAGTTGCCAGCTCAGCCCCCAGTTTGTAGATGAGGCCGACGGTGGTGAGTACCGCCAGCGCCATGCCGAGCATGCCGAACAGGTTGCCGCGCCGCGAGGTGGTTGGGTGTGACAGGCCCTTGAGCGCCTGGATGAAGCAGATCGACGCGATCAGGTAGAGCGTCGTTACCAGATTCATACTCATTACTTCTGCACCTCTTCTTTAACCTTGGGCGCTTTCTTCTTGAACATTTCCAACATCCTGCGAGTGACCAGGAAGCCACCGAACACGTTAACGGCGGCGAGTGCCACGGCCAGGGTGCCCATGGTCTTGCCCAGCGGGGTGACGGTGAGTGCCGCAGCGAGCATGGCGCCGACGATTACAATGGCCGAAATCGCGTTGGTCACCGCCATCAGTGGCGTGTGCAGCGCGGGCGTTACGTTCCAGACCACGTGGTAACCGACATAGATTGCCAGCACAAAGATGATCAGGTTGTAGATACCGGGGGAGATAAGCTCTTCCATCGTCTGAATCCCTGCTTAGGCGTTTTTGCGGATGACTTGGCCGTCGCGGCACATCAGGCACGCGGCGACGATGTCGTCTTCGAGGTTGATTTCAAACTGCCCTTCCTTGGTGAAGACCAGCTTCAGGAAGTCCAGCAGGTTGCGCGCATACAGGGCCGAGGCATCGGCGGCGACAGCACCGGCCAGGTTGGTCGGGCCACAAATGATCACGCCATTTTCCACCACCACCTGGTCGGCGACGGTCAGCGGGCAGTTGCCGCCTTGCGCGGCGGCAAGGTCGATGACCACCGAGCCGGGCTTCATCTGTGCGACGGTTTCGGCGCTGAGCAAGGTTGGCGCCTTACGGCCGGGGATCAAGGCAGTGGTGATGACGATGTCGGCTTGCTTGGCGCGCTCGTGCACGGCCAGTGCCTGGCGCTGCATCCAACTGGTCGGCATTGGACGGGCGTAGCCACCGACGCCGACGGCGCATTCGCGCTCTTCGTCGGTTTCGTAAGGCACATCAACGAACTTGGCGCCGAGGGATTCGATCTGCTCTTTCACAGCTGGGCGTACGTCTGACGCTTCGATCACCGCACCCAGGCGTTTCGCCGTGGCAATCGCCTGCAAGCCTGCAACGCCGGCACCCAGAATCAGCACGCGTGCCGCTTTCACGGTGCCTGCGGCGGTCATCAGCATCGGCATGAAGCGCGGGTAATGATGGGCGGCGAGCAACACAGCTTTATAGCCGGCGATGTTGGCCTGGGACGACAGCACATCGAGGCTCTGGGCCCGCGAGGTGCGTGGCGCGGCTTCGAGGGCGAAGGCGGTGATGCCGCGTTCGGCGAGCTTGGCAATGGTTTCGTTACTGAACGGGTTGAGCATGCCCACCAATACGGTGCCGCTTTTGATCAGCGCCAGTTCGCTGTCGCTGGGGGCAACCACCTTGAGAATCAGCTCGGCGCCAAACGCATCGTTGGCACTGCCAATGGTTGCGCCTGCCGCTTCATAGGCACTGTCGACGACGCTGGCCTTGATGCCGGCTCCGCTTTGTACAGTGACCTTATGGCCCTGGCCGATCAGCTTCTTGATGGTTTCCGGGGTGGCAGCCACCCGCGTTTCACCGGTCTGGGTTTCGAGAGGAACACCAATGTGCACGTCAAATCTCCTGCATGATCTTTTTGCTTTTGATCTTTTTGTAAAAAGGCCAGTGCACCGCGAGTGGCGCAACTGGGGCGGCCGATCAGCACGATCCCGCTGAAATGACAGCGGGGCGCGGCATTTTGCAGGCGAACTTTACGGCCTTCAAGGGATTATGACGGGTGACGAAAAATTAACTACAAGTCACCCTGTGACTGATTGTCGCAATACCCTGAAATAACCTCTTCAAATACATGGGCTTAAAGGGCTGCAGGCGCTTTTGCAATCTTTTGTCATCGTTGGTGTGAATAGTCGGCCATTGGCCTGTAATAGTCGCTACAAGCCAAGTAGATCATGGCCTTGAGCCTTATTTTCGACCGACAGATACAGTCTGTTTAAATGCGACATATATGTATATCTGTAGGCTTTAAAAATTACTGACTACAAAGTCAGCAAGTTGCGTTTATCCTTTAAATACTAGGGCTGTAGCGCTTTGACTGGTCGACCAGCCAGTCCCGGAATGCATGCAATGACGCAGATTCGACCTTTCTGTCAGGAATCATCAAGTAATAAGCCTTCGAACTGCTCAGTGCCTCGGGGTTTGCGATTACCAGGTGACCCTCCCCCAGCTCACGTTGGATGAGGAAGGGTGGAATCAGCGCGATCCCCATGTCGTGCATGGCGGCCTGGGACAACATCGAGAATAGCTCGTAACGGGGACCTGTCATGTCGCGAGGGATGTTCAGTTGTTGTGCGTTGAACCACTGGCGCCACGCGTAGGGTCGCGTGGTCTGCTGCAGCAGCGGCAGTTCGGCGATCTCCTGGGGGCTGAACTGTGTGCGGTTACCCAGCAACCGAGGGCTGCACACGGGTACGGGGTTTTCCCCCATCAGCCGATGGGATTCGGTGCCGGACCAGTCGGCATCGCCGAAGTAGATCGCGGCGTCGAATTCGGTGTCGGCAAACAGGAAGGGTCGTGTTCGGTTCGTCAGGTTGACCGTGACTTCGGGGTGTTGGCGTTGGAAGTCCTTGAGGCGAGGTATCAGCCATTGAGTGCCGAACGTCGGGACCACGGCCAGTTCGATGGTGTTAGCGCCCTGCTGACCCATGACGGAAAGCGTATCGCGTTCTACCGCATCCAATTGCGTGGCGACGCGACGGCTATAAGACAGCCCCGCCTCTGTCAGTTTTACTCCGCGCCGTGAACGACGAAACAGCTCGACACTTAAAAACTCCTCAAGGCTGGCGATCTGTCGACAGATGGCACCTTGAGTGATCGAAAGCTCTTGCGCCGCCTTGGTAAAGCTCTCGTGGCGGGCTGCCGCCTCAAAACTGACAAGGGCGGTGGTACTGGGAATTTTTCTGCGCATATACCGTGCCCTCACTCACTAAGGCGCATACGCGCCATTCTTGGCTCTTTCGAAGTGAGAAATTAGCACAACCCTATGCGGAAACCTCGTTTGCCCTCTGCGCTTGTCGGGCCTAGGCTGCTTCCACGACTTCCGATTTTTTCCGCGAGGACTTATTCATGGCTGGCAAGGCAAGCTTCAACTGGATCGATCCACTGCTGCTGGATCAACAGCTCACCGAAGAAGAGCGCATGGTGCGCGACAGTGCTGAGCAATTTGCCCAGGACAAGCTGGCGCCGCGTGTGCTCGAAGCCTTTCGCCATGAAAAGACTGACCCTGCCATTTTCCGTGAGATGGGCGAGACCGGTCTGCTCGGTGCGATGATCCCCGAGCAGTACGGTGGCAGCGGCTTGAACTATGTCAGTTATGGGTTGATTGCGCGTGAGGTGGAGCGTGTCGACTCAGGCTATCGCTCGATGATGAGTGTGCAGTCGTCACTGGTCATGGTGCCGATCAACGAGTTTGGCACCGAGGCGCAGAAACAGAAGTACCTGCCAAAGTTGGCTTCTGGCGAATGGATCGGTTGTTTCGGCCTGACCGAACCCAACCATGGTTCCGACCCGGGCGCGATGATTACCCGTGCGCGCAAGGTGGAGGGCGGTTATAGCCTGACGGGCGCAAAGATGTGGATCACCAATAGCCCGATCGCGGATGTGTTTGTGGTTTGGGGCAAGGACGATGCTGGCGATATCCGGGGGTTTGTCCTGGAGAAGGGCTGGAAGGGTCTTAGCGCTCCGGCGATTCACGGCAAGGTCGGGCTGCGCGCTTCCATCACCGGTGAAATCGTCATGGATAACGTGTTTGTCCCGGAAGAGAACATTTTTCCGGATGTGCGCGGTTTGAAGGGGCCGTTCACCTGCCTTAACTCTGCACGCTATGGCATCTCCTGGGGGGCGTTGGGCGCTGCTGAGTTCTGCTGGCATACCGCTCGTCAGTACACGCTAGATCGCCATCAGTTCGGGCGTCCCTTGGCGGCGACCCAGTTGATCCAGAAGAAGCTGGCCGATATGCAGACCGAGATCACTCTGGCCCTGCAAGGGTGCCTGCGTCTGGGGCGTATGAAGGACGAAGGTACGGCGGCGGTTGAGATTACTTCGATCATGAAGCGCAACTCGTGTGGCAAGTCTCTGGATATCGCGCGCATGGCGCGGGACATGCTGGGTGGTAATGGTATTTCCGACGAGTTCGGGGTGGCGCGTCACCTGGTCAACCTGGAGGTGGTGAACACCTATGAGGGGACTCATGACGTGCATGCGCTGATTCTGGGGCGTGCGCAAACCGGTCTTCAGGCCTTCTATTAATAGGAGAACGGCATGGGCGCGCTTTCGCATCTTCGGGTACTGGATTTATCGCGAGTACTGGCGGGCCCCTGGTCCGGGCAGATCCTCGCAGACCTTGGGGCTGAGGTGATCAAGGTCGAGCGGCCGGGCAGCGGCGACGACACGCGCGCCTGGGGGCCGCCCTTCCTCAAGGATGCCTATGGCGAGAACACCAGTGAAGCGGCGTATTACCTGTCTGCCAATCGCAATAAGCAGTCGGTCGCTATCGATTTCACCCGGCCTGAGGGGCAGGCGCTGGTGCGTGACCTGGCGGCCAAGTCGGACATTCTGATCGAGAACTTCAAGGTAGGCGGCCTTGCGGCGTATGGGTTGGATTATGAGTCGCTCAAGGAAATCAATCCGGAGCTGATCTATTGCTCGATCACGGGGTTCGGCCAGACCGGGCCTTATGCGATGCGTGCGGGTTATGACTTCATGATTCAGGGGTTGGGCGGGCTTATGAGTCTGACTGGTCGACCTGAGGGTGATGATGGCGCTGGGCCGGTGAAGGTGGGCGTGGCGCTGACTGACATCCTTACGGGGCTCTACTCGACCGTGGCGATACTGGCGGCACTGGCTCATCGGGTTCACGACGGTGGCGGGCAGCACATCGATATGGCGTTACTGGATGTGCAGGTCGCATGCCTGGCCAACCAGGCAATGAATTACCTGACGACAGGAGTGCCGCCAAAGCGCCTGGGTAATGCTCACCCGAACATCGTGCCTTATCAGGACTTTCCTACGGCCGACGGTGACTTCATCCTGACTGTGGGTAATGACGGGCAGTTTCGCAAGTTTGCCGAGGTGGCTGGGCAGCCGCAGTGGGCGGATGATCCGCGCTTCTCCACTAATAAGGTGCGGGTAGCCAATCGGGCGGAGCTGATTCCGTTGATTCGTCAGGCTACGGTGTTCAAGACGACGGCTGAATGGGTGTCCCAGCTGGAGCGGGTTGGTGTGCCCTGTGGGCCGATCAATGATCTTGCGCAAGTGTTTGCCGATCCCCAGGTCAAGGCGCGCGGGTTGGCAATGGCGTTGCCTCACGCGTTAGCGGGGATGGTGCCTCAGGTTGCCAGTCCGATGCGGTTGTCCAAGACACCTGTGGAATATCGGAATGCGCCCCCTCTGTTGGGAGAGCACACCGCTGAAGTGCTCCAGAAGGTGTTGGGGCTCGGTGTGGCGAATGTGGTTGCTTTAAAGAAGGCGGGGGTTATCTGAACCTGGTCTTCTATATAGAAGGATTTGCGCGCCTTGATTGATGGTTTTTTAATCAATCCTAACTAATTGATAGAAAAGCAAAATTAAGGGTTGACGGCAGATTCTGGAAGTCTATAATTCGCCCCACTTCCGGCGCAGTCGAAACGGAAAACTCCTTGGTAAACAAGTAGTTACGCAGGATTCGACAGCGACTTGCTTCAGTTCATCGAAGCCCAGAAGGAGTTGGTAGAGCAGCGTTGTTCGGCTCTATTAACGTTTCGATCCTCTCGGTCGAAAGCGGAGAAAAAGAGGTGTTGACAGCAGCGTATAACGCTGTAGAATTCGCCTCCCGCTAACGAGAGATCGGAAGCGCAAGTGGTTGAAGTTGTTGAAGAAATCTTCGAAAACTTCTGAAAATAATCACTTGACAGCAAG
>NZ_JFCA01000001.1 GCF_000612585.1 Pseudomonas sp. CHM02 | reverse complement strand
CGCGAGCAAGCTCGCTCACCACATAGGATCTACGCCTCGACCTGGCTCCATTGCTTGCTCAGGCGCTTGTCGGAAATCGGCACTTTAGTGCCCAGTTGCTGGGCAAACAACGACACGCGATATTCCTCCAGCCACCAGCGATAGAGCTCCAGCTGAGGGTCGCGCTTGCCTTCCTGGGCGTGTTTTTTCAGACGGTTCTCATACTGCGTCCACAAGCCGGCCAGCTCGCCGCTCCACACCCGATCCTTTTGCACCTGGCTTGGCAGTTTCTCCAGGCGCAACTCAATGGCCTTGAGGTAACGCGGCAACTCCTTGAACCATTGCGCCGGGGTTTCCCGCACAAACCCTGGGTACACCAGGTGGCTCAACTGCTGCTTGATGTCATTCAAGGCCACGGCCTGGGCCAGGTCGATCTTGCCTTTGAAGCGTTTTTGCAGGCCGTGCCAGAGTTTCAGCACGTCCAGGGTCAGGCGCGCCAGGCGCTCGGCGTGCTCGGTCCAGCTGCCGCGCTTGCGCTCGGCCAAGGCCGCCAAACCGGCGCCATCACGCGGCAGGCTGGCTTCGCCTTCGAGTACGCAGGTGTCGAGGCTGGCCAGCAGGATGTCTTCCACCAACGCATCGATGCGCCCCAGTTCGCGGTACATCAGCCCCAGTTCGGTCAGGCCCGGCAATTTGCCGCGCAGGAATTTCGCCGGTTCCGCCAGTTGCTGCATCAGCAGGCGCTGCAACGCACGGCGATGCTGGAATTCCGCCTCGGCGGCGGTGGAGAAGCGCCCTTCCTTGACCGTGCCGTTGTCTTCCACCAGCGCTGGATACACCGTCATCGACAGCCCGGCGATCTTCTGTTGCGTCTTTTCCGCCACTGCCGCAAACACCTTGGCCTCGACCGGCTGCTGGCTTTTCGCAGTCTGCGGAACGGCCAGCGCGGCCTGGCTGGCCTCGGCAAAACGCGCCGTCAGTTCGGCGAGATCCCGGCCTTCGCCGAGGAACTTGCCTTGGCCATCGACCACTTCCAGGTTCATCTTCAGGTGGCTTTCGACCTGCTGCGCGGCTTCGGCCCAGGCTTCGTCGCTGACCCGCGCCCCGGTCATGCGCAGCAATTCGCGGCCCAGCGCCTGGGGCAGCGAGCCCTGGCCGAATTCGATCCGTTGCAGGGCGGCCTTGACGAAGTCCGGCACCGGCACGAAATTCTTGCGCAGCGCCTTGGGCAGGTTGCGCACCAGGGCGATGCACTTGGCTTCGATCACGCCCGGCACCAGCCACTCCAGGCGCTCGGGCGGCAAGGCCGGCAACAGCGGCGCCGGCACGCGCAGGGTGACACCGTCACGCGGGTGGTTGGGTTCGAAGTGGTAACTCAACGCCAGTTCCAGGTCGCCCAGGTGCAAGGTGTCCGGATAATGCGCGGCGGTGACTTCACTGGCTTCGCGGGCCAGTACGTCTTCTTCGCGCATGACCAGCAGTTGCGGGTTTTTCTGGCTGTTGACCTTGTACCAACTGTCGAAGGTCGCGGTCTGGTGGATCTCCGCCGGCAAGCGCGCATCGTAGAAGGCGAACAGGGTTTCTTCATCCGCCAGGATGTCGCGACGGCGCGCCTTGGCTTCCAGTTCGTCGAGCTGCTCCAGCAACTGCTGGTTGGCCGTCAGGCACTTGGCCCGCGACTGGATCTCGCCACGCACCAGGCCTTCGCGGATAAACAGCTCGCGGGACACCACCGGGTCGATCGGCCCGTAATGCACCGGCCGGCGCCCGACCACAATCAGCCCGAACAGGGTGATCTGCTCAAAGGCCACGACCTGGCCGCGCTTCTTCTCCCAGTGCGGCTCGAAGTGGTTCTTCTTGATCAGGTGACCGGCCAGCGGCTCGATCCAGTCGGCGTCGATCTTGGCGACCATGCGCGCATAGAGCTTGGTGGTCTCCACCAGTTCGGCGGTCATCAGCCACTGCGGGCGCTTCTTGCCGATGCCCGAGGACGGGTGAATCCAGAAACGTCGCTGGCGCGCGCCGAGGTAATCGCCGTCTTCGGTCTTCTGGCCGATCTGGCTGAGCAGGCCGGACAACACCGCCTTGTGCAGTTTCGGGAAGTCCGCCGGGTCTTTGTTGACCGTCAGCTGCATATCGCGGCAGATCAGGCTCAACTGGCGATGGGAGTCGCGCCACTCGCGCAGGCGCAAGTAGTTGAGGAAGTTCTTGCGGCACCAGTTGCGCAGCGGGCTGGCGGTGAGCGCCTGGCGCTGTTCTTCAAAACCGCGCCACAAATTGACCAGCCCGGCGAAGTCCGAGTCCGGATCTTTCCACTGCGCGTGGGCCTGGTCGGCGGCCTGTTGACGCTCCGGCGGGCGCTCGCGCGGGTCCTGGATCGACATGGCGCTGGCGACGATCAGCACTTCCTGCAGGCTGCCGAGCTTGGCGGCTTCAAGCAACATGCGGCCCATGCGCGGGTCCACCGGCAGGCGCGCCAGTTGGCGCCCCAATGGGGTGAGCTGGCTGTTGCGGTCCACCGCCGACAGCTCTTGCAGCAGGTTGAAGCCGTCGCTGATGGCTTTGCCGTCCGGCGGTTCGATAAACGGGAAATCGGTGATTTCGCCGAGGCGCAGGTGCAGCATCTGCAGGATCACGGCGGCAAGGTTGGTGCGCAGGATCTCGGGGTCGGTGAATTCCGGACGGCCGATAAAATCCTCTTCGCTGTACAAGCGGATGCAGATGCCCGGCTCGACCCGCCCACAACGGCCCTTGCGCTGGTTGGCGCTGGCCTGGGAGATCGCCTCGATCGGCAGGCGCTGCACCTTGGCGCGGTAGCTGTAGCGGCTGATGCGCGCGGTGCCGCTGTCGATCACATAACGAATGCCCGGCACGGTCAGCGAGGTTTCCGCGACGTTGGTCGCCAGCACCACGCGCCGACCCGGGTGGGACTGGAAGATGCGCTGCTGTTCGGCCGGCGACAGGCGCGCATACAGCGGCAGGATTTCAGTGTGCTTGAGCTGGGCCTTGCGCAGCAGGTCGGCGGCGTCGCGAATCTCGCGCTCGCCCGGCAAGAACACCAGCACATCGCCCGGGCTGCGTCGCTCGCTGCGTTCATAAGCGCCGATTTCGTCGAGGGCGGCAAGGATTGCCTGGTCGACCGTCAGGTCGTCCTCGACGCGGTTGCCCTCTTCGTCCTGTTCCAGGGTCAGCGGGCGGTACCAGGTATCCACCGGAAAGGTACGACCCGACACCTCGACAATCGGCGCATCGTCAAAATGCTTGGAGAAGCGCTCCAGGTCGATGGTCGCCGAAGTGATGATGACCTTCAGGTCAGGGCGACGCGGCAGCAGGGTTTTCAGGTAGCCCAGCAGGAAGTCGATGTTCAGGCTGCGTTCGTGGGCTTCGTCGACGATGATCGTGTCGTAGCGTTCCAGGTAGCGGTCGTTCTGGGTTTCTGCCAGCAGGATACCGTCGGTCATCAGCTTGATCAGGGTGTTGGAATCGCTCTGGTCTTCAAAGCGCACCTGATAGCCGACCAGCGCGCCCAACGGCGTCGCCAGTTCTTCAGCAACACGGCTGGCAACGCTGCGCGCGGCGATCCGGCGTGGCTGGGTGTGGCCGATCAGGCCGAACTGGCCGCGACCGATTTCCAGGCAGATCTTCGGCAACTGGGTGGTTTTACCCGAACCGGTCTCACCGGCAATGATTAGCACCTGGTGTTTGCTCAGTGCTTCTTTGATCTCATCGCGCTTGGCCGCAATCGGCAGGCTGTCGTCATAGCGGATCACCGGCAGGCTGGCGCGACGCGCCGTAACCTGCGCGCAGGACGCCTGCATGCGCGCCACCCACTGCGCCAGCTTTTCCTCGTCGGGCTTCTTGCGCAGCTCAAGCAGCTGCCGGCGCAAGCGATGGCGGTCGGCGAGCATGGCGTGATCGAGGGTTTTGAGCAGTTGGTCGATAGTGGGCGCTTGGTCGGTCATCAGGGCGGCAAAGGTCTTCTGGGTGAGGCAGGGCACGCCTGCATAGCTACGGACGGAAAAACGAGGGGCGATTGTCGCAGATTTCGGCATTTCTGGAGACGCTCAGTCAGTGACTGGCCGCTTAGCGACTCCGAATGAACATATTTCTTACACAAGAAAGTCGCTCATCCGACCATCTCACAGTAAAAAACCGATGGTTTGAGTGAGGTACGCAGGATCAAATCAACCCGCCAGAAACCTCTGGCAGATCACTGTATCGCTTATGAAACCGGAGCTTTTATGCCTATCGATTCGACAAACAGCCAACCTAATCTACCCAGCTACGTGGAATCCATGCGAGCCCAACCGCGCTCGGCAGCGTCGGAACCACCACCCACATATGATTTCGTGCCCGCGTACACCGAGAAGCCATCGCACAACGCATCCTCCCGAACCTACTCGACACCGCCCACTAATTTGACGGCAAATCGAATCTCGAGCTTTCACACGACCAGTCAGGCATTACGAGGAATGGGTTTCATAAGCAGCCTGTGACGCAACCGCAAAAACCGGATTGATGTCACCTTTAACATCTGAGGATTTCATATGCCCATTGACTCCAGCCGTTACTACAACGCATCCACCCAAAACCTTCATGGTTACGCCAACAAATACCAGGACATTGCACCTACATCCTACTCGGCAAACAGTTCCTGGACCTCAGACCCCTCTGGGTCTTCCTACACCTCCAAGAACTATCCGAAGCTACCCAATACCAAGGCAAGAGACCTGAACGCTGAGCTGCATCTGGCGGGAGCGGCTACAAACCCCCGAAACTCCACGGCGACCGTGACAAACGTAAAAAAGTCAGAAGATCTGAACGTCGCGAAGACACCGAATACGGTTACCAAGTTTGTCGTGACGGGAGACGGACAGATGGCGATCGCCAACATCAGTAAAAATGTAGCGCCAAAGATGGTTTCCCACCCCGCCATCGCCGAAATCGGCGTCGGTCCCGGTCAGTCGAACAATATCGTCAGTGCCGGCTACTTAAAGCAAACCATGACAGGGAAAACTCACTTATCCAGTACCTCGGGCCACTACCTACCCACAAAGGAGCATATGAGACCCGCACAGGATCACTTGGAAAAAATGGGCGTCAGGTCGACCAAAAACCAATTGAGTATTTTCTGAATAGCGATCGCTCAGTAAATCAAGTTCAAGAAAATTGATCGCGTTCCTTGCGCCGGTACGGAAACACATCAATGACCTTGCCGGCGCGAATCGCCTCCTGCAATCCCTTCCAATAATCGGCGTTGTACAACTCGCCATGCAACTCATCGAACAGTCTGCGCTGGCCGGCATCGGCGAACAGGAACGGCGGGAATTCCTCGGGGAATACATCCAGCGGGCCGATGGAGTACCAGGGCTCGGAGGCCATTTCATCCTCGGGGGTGCGCGGTGCCGGGATATGGCGGAAGTTGGCCTCGGTAAGAAAGCAGATTTCGTCGTAGTCGTAGAACACCACGCGGCCGTGGCGGGTGACACCGAAATTCTTCAGCAGCATATCGCCGGGGAAGATATTGGCCGCCGCCAGTTGCTTGATCGCCAGGCCGTAGTCTTCCAGGGCTTCGCGCACTTGGGCGTCGTTGGCGTTGTCGAGATAGAGGTTGAGCGGGGTCATGCGCCGTTCGGTCCAGCAGTGGCGGATAAGGACGGTATCGCCTTCCACTTCGACGGTGCCGGCGGCCACTTCCAACAACTCGGCCAGGCACTCCGGTTCGAACTTGCCCAGGGGGAAACGGAAGTCGGCGAACTCCTGGGTATCGGCCATGCGCCCGACGCGGTCGACACTTTTGACCAGGCGATACTTCTCGATCACCGTGGCGCGGTTGACGTTTTTCGATGGCGAAAAACGATCCTTGATGATCTTGAACACGGTATTGAAGCCCGGCAGGGTAAACACGCTCATGACCATGCCACGCACGCCGGGGGCCATGATGAACTGATCGTCGGTGGTCGCCAGGTGGTTGATCAGGGCGCGGTAGAACTCCGACTTGCCGTGCTTGTAGAAACCGATCGAGGTGTACAACTCGGCAATGTGCTTGCCGGGCAGGATGCGCTTGAGAAAGCCGATGAATTCCGCCGGCACCGGCACGTCGACCATGAAATAGGAACGGGTGAACGAGAAGATGATCGACACATCGGCTTCGTCGGTGATCAGCGCATCGATCTGGATGCCCTGCCCTTCGCGGTGCAGCAGCGGGATGACCAGCGGCCATTGTTCGTCGCGGGTGTAGATACGCCCTACGAGGTACGCGCCTTTATTGCGGTAGAGCACCGAGGAAAACAGCTCGACCTTGAGGTCCGGATCCTTGCACACCCAGTCCGGCAGGTTTTCCCGCAATTGGGCTTCGAGGCGGCGCAGGTCGGCGGCCAGGTCGGCGTAGGGTTCACTGAAACGGTAGTCGGCAAAGATCTGCACGAGCATGTCCGGGATTTTCCCAGCGGGTGTGTAGGTGCGTGTCTGCGCTGCACGTGCCCGGCGCAGGCTGGGCCGGGTGGTGTGGATAAACATGCAGCCGTCGCTGATCAGGTCGTGGCTGAACAGACCGCAGAAGATCGAGTTGTACCAGGTCTCGGACAGCTCATCGTCGAAGCGCAGGTCGATCAGACCGATGTAGGCGCTTTTCACCACCGGCCACACATCGATGTCGAGCAACGCGGCGCCATCGAAGTGCTCACGCAGGCGTGCGGTCACTTCACTGACCTTTTCTTCATAGAGGTTGATGCGCGCCGCCGACGCTGCCTGGCCCTGTTGCCACTGGGCCTTTTCAAAACGCTCGCGGGCGCCATCGGTGATCTGACGGAAGTGCTCACGGTAATCGTCGAAGCCATCGAGGATCATCTGGGCGACAGCGAGGGCGGACTGCGACATGCGGGAAACCTCTGCGGGCATCTGGAAGCCCTGAGCTTAGCCAGTGTACGAGGGCAGGAGAAGGATCATTTTTTGCGCCGCGTTGTACAAATCCGTTCATTTCGTACATTTATTTTCAATTTATTTAATTCGACCATGCGGTCAGTAAACGCACCGATCAGTCGCCCTGCGGTTTGGCTGAACACCTTCTACGCCGCGGCTTGGCAGGTGAAGTAGAGCCACTGTGCGCCGCACTGATCCTGGCCACTCATGCAAGGCTTTGGATCCAACTAAGGGAAACCCTGATTACCACAATGATGGCACTTTGATATACAGCGCGCCCTCCCCCCTAACAAGGTCAAAAGACCGATCCGGGAACAGGTTCTAATCGCCCAAGGAGCATTGAGATGTCATTGAGGAACATGAGGATCGGTCTGCGTGCCAGTCTGAGTTTTGCGGTTTTGGCCAGCTTGCTGGTGATTGTCGGGCTGTTTGGCCTGGGCCAGATGGCCAAGCTGCGGCAAAGCGCGCTGGTCATCGAGGAATCGTGGATGCCGAGCATCGAGAACATCCACGACAGCGCGGCTTATGTGGCCAGCATTCGCTTGGAGGCGTTGCGCCTGGCAACCACCGACGAATCGCGGGTGCGCGATACCAGCAAAGCCCTGCTCGCCCGTCAGCGTACTGAACTGCAGGGGCTGCTGGACCGCCACGAAACCTTGTTGAGCAGTGATGGCGAGCGCGAGTTGCTGACCAAGTTGAAAGCCCATGTGGCCACCTACCTCACCCTCGTCACCCAAATGATCGCCCTGGTGGACAAGGATCAACAGCAAGACGCCATCGACCTGCTCACCAGCCGCATCGCCCCTCAGGGCACGGTCCTCAACCAGAGCCTGGAAGACCTGATCGTGTTCAACCAGCACGGTGTCGAGGCCGCAGCGGATTCGGCGGCGCAGATGTATGCCAGTGCCCAGTGGATCGTCGGCCTGATCATCGTTTTCGCACTGATCGCCACGTTGCTGCTGGCCTGGCAGCTGACCCGCAGCATCACCGCCCCGCTGGGCCAGGCGCTGATCGTAGCGCGCACCATTGCCGGCGGCGACCTGAGCCAGCCGATCGCCGTCAGCGGCAAGGACGAACCCGCCCAATTGCTCACCGCCCTGGCCACCATGCAGACGCAGTTGCAGGGCACCATCCGTGGCATCAGCGAGTCGGCGCAGCAACTGGCGTCGGCGGCCGAAGAAATGAGCTCAGTGATGGAACAAAGCACCCGAGGCCTGCAGGCGCAGAACGACGAGATCGAACAGGCCGCCACCGCCGTGACCGAAATGAGCGCGGCCGTGGACGAAGTGGCGGGCAACGCGGTGTCCAGCGCCGAGGCATCCCAGGCGTCCGACGAGGACAGCAAGCACGGTCACTACCAGATCAGCGAAACCATCAGTTCGATCCAGAACCTGGTCGACGAAGTACTTGGCGCCTCCACTAAGGCCGAAGGCCTGGCGGTACAGGCCCAGGACATCAGCAAGGTGCTGGAAGTGATCCGCGGCATTGCCGGGCAGACCAACCTGCTGGCGCTCAACGCCGCCATCGAAGCGGCGCGCGCGGGCGAGGCCGGTCGCGGCTTTGCGGTGGTCGCGGATGAAGTGCGCTCCCTGGCGCAACGCACCCAGGACTCCACCGAAGAAATCGAACAGATGATCACCGGTATCCAGCGCGGCACCCAAGACACCGTCGACGCCCTGAACAGCAGCGCCGAGCACGCCGGCCAGACCCTGCAACGGGCCAACAGCGCCGGCAGCGCGCTGGAAAAAATCACCGCCGCCATCTCGCAGATCAGCCAGCGCAACCTGGTGATCGCCAGCGCCGCCGAGCAACAGGCGTTGGTGGCACGCGATGTCGACCGCAGCCTGGTAAACATCCGCGACCTGTCCACCCAGACCGCCGCCGGCGCTACCCAGACCTCGGCTGCCAGCCAGGAACTGTCACGCCTGGCGGTAGACCTGAATGGGCTGGTGACGCGGTTTGTCCTGTAATCATCCGAGGGCTCATGTAACACTTGCCGACTGATTGCCGCCTTATCCATAGGGAAGCGTTGCGTGAGACCCGTCGACATCTTTTACCTGCTGGGGCTCGCCGCCATTTGGGGCGCGAGCTTCCTGTTCATGCGCATTATCGCGCCGGAGATCGGCACGGTGCCGACTGCGTTTTTCCGTGTGTCGATTGCCGCCGCCGGGTTGCTGGTGATCCTGGCGATGATGCGGGTGAGCTGGGATTTCCAGGGCAAGTTCAAGACGGTATTGCTGTTGGGGGTGATCAACTCCGGGATCCCGGCGACCCTGTATTCGGTGGCCGCCCAAGTGCTGCCGGCGGGTTACTCGGCAATTTTCAATGCCACCACGCCGTTGATGGGCGTACTGATCGGCGGGCTGTTCTTCAGCGAACGCCTGACGCCGTCGAAGGTCGCCGGGGTGTGCCTGGGCCTGTTGGGCGTGGGCGTGCTGACCCGCGCGGGGCCGGTGGTGTTTGACCTGGAATTGTTGATGGGCGCACTGGCCTGTTTGCTGGCGACCACCTGCTACGGCTTTGCCGGGTTCCTGGCGCGGCGCTGGCTGGATCAGCGCGGAGGCTTGGACAGTCGCCTGTCCGCCCTGGGCAGCATGCTCGGCGCTACGTTGTTCCTGCTGCCGTTCTTTGCCTACAGCGCCATCAGCCAGCCGCCCGCCAGTTGGGGTGGGTGGCAGGTGTGGTGGTCGTTGCTGGGGTTGGGGCTGGTGTGCACGGCGTTTGCCTACATTCTTTACTTCCGGCTGCTGTCGTCCATCGGGCCGGTCAAGTCGATGACCGTGACCTTCATGATTCCACCATTCGGTGTGTTGTGGGGTGTATTACTGCTGGATGAGCCGCTGTCCATGGCGCATCTGTATGGCGGGGTGTTGATCGCTGGAGCGTTGTGGCTGGTATTGCGCCCGGGGAAATTGGTCAAAACCCTGTAGGCGCTTGCTTCTGTGGTGAGCGGGCTTGCCCGCGCTGCGGCGCGAAGCGGCGCCAAACCTGCCGCCGCGTTCATCCTGAATGAACGCGGCGTTTTTATGGGCTGCTACGCAGCCCGGCGCGGGGCGAGCCCGCTCACCACAAAGACGAACATGAGGCCGATGATGATCAACCCCATCCCCAGCAGGCTCAGCATCGCGAGCTTGTTGCCGAAGATGAAGTAGTCCATCACTGCCGTCACCGCGGGCACCAGGTAAAACAGACTGGTGACATTCACCAGGTTGCCTCGGGCGATCAGGCGGTACAGCAACAGCGTGGCCAGCAACGACACCACCAACCCCATCCACAGCACCGGCAGGTAGAAACCGCTGCCGTGCTCAACGTGGAACGGCTGGAACGGCACAAACACCGAGCACAGCAGCAACCCCGCCAGGTATTGCACCGGCAGCGTGCCCAGGGGGTTGTCGGTGATGCGCTTCTGCATGATCGAACCGAAGGTCATGCTGGCCAGGGCGAGCAGGCCGAACAGCATGCCCGCCAGGGACATGCCGGACAACCCGATGCCCTGGTAGACCACCATGATCAGCCCCGCCAACCCAAGGCCCAGGCCGAACAAGCGGCGCAGCGAGCGCTGGCGTTCCATCAGCACCACGGTGAGGATCGGCTGTACGCCCATGATCGTTGCCATCACGCCAGGGGTGACGTTGAGGTCCAGGGCCAGCAGATAGAAAATCTGATAAGCCCCCAACAACACCAGCCCGGTCGCCGCCGCATACAGCAGGGGCTTGCCCGGACGCGGCAGTTTCAGCTTGAGGATCGGTACCAGCACCACCAGGCCTGCAAGGGCGATGGCAAAGCGGATCAACAGAAACGCAAAGGGTGACGCGTGGGCCAGGCCCCATTTGGAGAAGATCGCCCCGCTGCTCCACAGCAGTACGAACAGGCCCGTCGAGGCCGCCGCGGCCACGGATTGTTTCGAAATAACAGACATGGTTACCACCTGTAATCAGGCAAAAAGCCAATTCAGCAGACGCTGAAACTCAGTAGGTTTTTTTCAGGCGGGCAGACGGGAACAGCGATTCGCTGATCAGCCCGAAATGCCAACACCCGGCGGTGATACGACTGCGTACACCGGCGTGCTACTGACAGGTGGGGGGTAGTGACTGATCTGCGCAGGCTGCTTTTCCCCGCACGGCACGACCACAGCGTTGACCGCTGAATCGACTACCGCTATGCGCTGGAGAGCTGGCATGGGCTGATCTTGTGTGAAGGGATGAAGAGGCTCGGACTATAACCAGCCGTGGATAGGTTTTGCAATCACCCAGGGTGGAGGCGTTTTCATGTGGGCCCTGTGGGGCGCACCGCTATAATGCCGCCCAGTTTTTTCCAAGGATATCTCATGATCACATTGCCCTGGCTGTACCTGGTGCTTCTTTCCATCGGCTATGGACTGGCCCTTGCCTACGGGCAACTGGGGGCGCTGGCATGGGTGTCTGTCGCCCTGCTGTTGCTCGCCGGGTACGCCGTTCGCCAACAGCGTACCCCTTGGGCGCGTTACGTCGGCCACGGTCTGTTCATCGTGCTGGCACTGAGCCTGGCGATGCACTGGCTACCGGGCTTCTACAATGGGCGCGGCATTGGCTCGCAGCGTTTCACTGCCGATGCCGTGCCGTTTTCGATGTACCTGAACCAGGACAAACCGCTGATTGGCTTCTGGCTCTTGCTGGCCTGCCCGTGGATCGTGGCGCGGCGCTCGCTGCGCCTGTCGATCTACGTCACTGCGCTGGCCCTGGCCCTCACCGCCATCGCCGCCCTTGGTGGCGCCACGTTGCTGGGGGTGATCAGTTGGGCACCGAAATGGCCGGACCAGGCCTGGCTTTGGGTACTCAATAACCTGCTGCTGGTGACCCTCGTGGAAGAAGCCCTGTTCCGTGGCTACATCCAGGGTGGCTTGAGCCGACGCTTCAAGCACCTGCCCTATGGCGACAACCTCGCGCTGCTGCTGGCCTCGCTGCTGTTCGGCCTGGTGCATATCGGCGCGGGCTGGCACTGGGTGCTGCTGGCGAGCATCGCCGGGGTGGGCTATGGCCTGGCCTATCGCTTCGGCGGCCTGGGCGCGGCGGTGGCCACGCACTTTGGTCTGAACCTGCTGCACTTCGGGTTGTTTACCTACCCGATGCTGGCGGGTTGATCCCGGCCCCTTGCAGGAGCGAGCTTGTTCGCGAAAATCGTCAACGAAAACGCGGGCTGTCTGAATAAGCGCGGTGCCTTTGCGTTCTTCGCGAGCAAGCTCACGCCTACACGGACAGCGCGGCTATTGTTGCAAATTTAAGTTAAATAAACCGCCGTGCTTGCCGATACCCCTTGAAAGCCTTGCGGATTGAACAATCATGCGTAATAACCAACCCGTTACCCAGCGCGAACGTACCTTCCCCGCTCAGCAACGGTTGATCTCCACCACAGATGCCAAAGGCGTGATCACCTACTGCAACGACGCCTTCGTCGAAATCAGTGGGTTCTCCCGCGACGAACTGGTGCGTGCGCCGCACAACCTGGTGCGTCACCCGGATGTTCCGGCGGCGGTCTTCGCGCACATGTGGTCCACGCTCAAACAAGGCTTGCCATGGATGGGCATTGTCAAGAATCGCTGCAAGAGCGGTGATCACTACTGGGTCAACGCCTATGTGACGCCGGTCTTCGAAGGCAACCAGGTGGTCGGCTACGAATCGGTGCGCATCAAGCCCACCTCCGAGCAGATCCGCCGTGCCGAAGCGCTCTACCAACGCATCAACCAGGGCAAGTCGGCGATCCCCCAGCGCGACAAGTGGCTGCCGGTGCTGCAGGACTGGCTGCCGTTTATCCTGGTCAGCCAGTTGAGCTTCATGATCGGTGCGTCACTCAACTCCCACTGGGGCTTTGCCCTGGCGGCGGGGTTGTCGGTGCCACTCGGCCTGCTGGGCCTGAGCTGGCAACAGCGCGGTCTCAAGCGCCTGCTGCGCCTGGCCGAGCAGACTACCTCCGACCCGTTGATCGCGCAGATGTACACCGACAGCCGTGGTGCCCAGGCGCGTCTGGAGATGTCGATCCTCAGCCAGGAAGCCCGCCTGAAAACCTGCCTCACGCGCTTGCAGGATACGGCCGAACACCTCAACGACCAGGCTGCGCAGTCCAATACCCTGGCGCATAACAGCTCCAGCGGCCTGGAACGCCAGCGCGTGGAAACCGAGCAGGTGGCCACCGCCGTCAACCAGATGGCCGCGACGACTCAGGAAGTGGCCAGCCACGTGCAGCGCACTGCCGACGCCACCCAGGAGGCCAACCGCCTGACCGGCCGGGGCCGTGATATCGCCGGGGAAACTCGCGAAGCGATCCAGCGTCTCTCGGTGGCCGTGGGCGAGACCGGCGTGACCGTCACCCAACTGGCCAAGGACAGCGATGAAATCGGCGGCGTGGTCGACGTGATCAAAGGCATTGCCGACCAGACCAACCTGCTGGCGCTCAACGCCGCCATCGAAGCGGCGCGTGCCGGTGAGATGGGCCGTGGTTTTGCGGTCGTCGCCGACGAAGTCCGTCAACTGGCGCAACGCACCGCTGAATCGACCGGGCAAATCCATGCCCTGATCGCCAAGCTGCAGCAGACCGCCGCCGCCGCCGTGCAAACCATGGACGCCGGGCATCGCCAGGCCGAAGAAGGCGTGGCGCGGGTGATGGAGGCGGACCAGGCGTTGGTGGGCATCAGCGAAGCGGTGGCGCATATCACCGACATGACCACCCAGATCGCCGCCGCGACCGAAGAGCAAAGCTCGGTAGCCGAAGAGATCAGCCGTAATATCAGCACCATTGCGCTGTTGGCGGACCAGACCTCGGAACAGGCGTTGAACTCGGCGCAGCTGAGCGAAGAACTGACGCATACGGCGAATACCCAGTATTCGCTGGTAGAGCGCTTTAACCGTTAAACCGCTATCGCCGGCAAGCCGGCTCCTACACGGTTTACACAACCCCTGTAGGAGCCGGCTTGCCGGCGATAGGTCCCTAACAGGCGCCGAGAAACCTGGCCACCTGCCCCGCTGCCGCCTCCAGATGCTGCTCATGACTGAACCCCGATGCCTTCAACGGCTTCAAGTCATGATCCCCCGCCACCAGCCACATCACCTCGATGCTCGGCGATAACACATACCCCTCCACCGTCGCCCGATTGCCCAGGGCATCGCGCTCGCCCTGCACAATCAAGGTCGGCGTCGTCAACCCGGCCAGATGCTCGACCCGTGGCTTTTCCGGTTTGCCCACCGCATAGAACGGATACCCCAGGCACACCAGCCCATCGGCACCCAACTCATCCGCCAGCAAACTGGCCATGCGCCCGCCCATGGACTTGCCGCCAATCGCTAGTTTCCCAGCGACATGACGTCGCACCTCGGCATACACCTCGCGCCAGGCTTCCAGCAGTTTGGGTGCCGGGTTCGGCGGGCGTTTACCGCCGTCCAGCCGGCGCTGGACCATGTATGGAAACTCGAAGCGCAACACGTTCACGCCATGCCCCGCAAGGCGTGCAGCCATGTCGTTCATGAAGGATGAGTCCATCGGTGCGCCGGCACCGTGGGCCAGGATCAGCGTCACCGGCGCGCCCGTCGCAGCAGCCGACGCGGCCTCCCACAACCAGCCCCGTTCCCGCACACACTGCGCCCATTGATCCCCGTCAATACTGGCCTTGTGCTCTTTGCCCATGCTTGCCTCGCTTTTTAGTCTGCCTATAACTCCAGCCCAAGTGCCGCATCAGCTTGGGTTGAACCGTGGATGGGGAACCATGAACACTACATTAAGTACCGCCTATAACTACAAGGTGGTCCGCCAATTCGCCATTATGACGGTGGTGTGGGGCATCGTCGGCATGGGGCTCGGGGTTTTTCTCGCTGCCCAATTGGTATGGCCTGCGCTCAACTTCGACCTGCCCTGGACCAGCTTCGGCCGCCTGCGCCCGTTGCACACCAACGCGGTGATCTTCGCCTTCGGTGGCTGCGCGCTGTTCGCCAGCTCCTTCTACTCGGTGCAACGCACCTGCCAGACACAGCTGTTCGCGCCGAAAATCGCCGCGTTCTGCTTCTGGGGCTGGCAGTTGGTCATCCTGTTGGCCGCGATCACCTTGCCGCTGGGCTACACCAGCTCCAAGGAATACGCCGAGCTGGAATGGCCGATCGACATCCTGATCACCATCGTCTGGGTGGCCTACGCCATCGTGTTCTTCGGCACGGTGATGAAGCGCAACACCAAGCACATCTACGTCGGCAACTGGTTCTTCGGTGCGTTCATCATCACCGTGGCCATCCTGCATATCGTCAACAACCTGGAAATCCCGGTCAGCCTGACCAAGTCCTACTCCCTCTACGGCGGTGCGACGGATGCCATGGTGCAGTGGTGGTATGGGCATAACGCGGTAGGCTTTTTCCTCACCGCCGGCTTCCTCGGGATGATGTACTACTTCGTGCCCAAGCAGGCCGAGCGCCCGGTGTATTCCTATCGCTTGTCCATCGTGCACTTCTGGGCCCTGATCACCCT
Source organism: Pseudomonas sp. CHM02 (assembly GCF_000612585.1). Classification (GTDB taxonomy): domain Bacteria; phylum Pseudomonadota; class Gammaproteobacteria; order Pseudomonadales; family Pseudomonadaceae; genus Aquipseudomonas. The sequence continues at coordinate 228,545 of NZ_JFCA01000001.1, read as the reverse complement.
GTACATCTGGGCAGGTCCCCACCACTTGCACTACACCGCGCTGCCGGACTGGGCACAGTCCCTGGGCATGGTGATGTCGCTGGTGCTGCTGGCACCAAGCTGGGGCGGCATGATCAACGGCATGATGACCCTGTCGGGCGCCTGGCATAAGCTGCGCAGCGACCCGATCCTGCGCTTCCTGGTCGTCTCCCTGGCCTTCTACGGCATGTCGACGTTCGAAGGCCCGATGATGGCGATCAAGACCGTCAACGCCCTCTCCCACTACACCGACTGGACCATCGGCCACGTTCACGCCGGCGCCCTCGGTTGGGTGGCGATGATCTCCATCGGCGCGCTGTACCACATGATCCCGAAAGTCTTCGGCCGCGAGCAGATGTACAGCCTCGGCCTGATCAACGCGCACTTCTGGCTGGCCACCATCGGCACCGTGCTCTACATCGCCTCGATGTGGGTCAACGGCATCGCTCAGGGCCTGATGTGGCGTGCGGTCAACGAAGACGGCACCTTGACCTACTCCTTCGTCGAAACCCTGGTGGCCAGCCACCCAGGCTTCATCGTGCGGCTGGTAGGCGGTGCGGTGTTCCTCAGCGGCATGTTCCTGATGGCTTACAACACGTGGCGCACCGTGCGTTCGGCGCAGCCAGTCGAAGCCGCCACCACTGCGCAGCTGGCCTGAGGAGTCCGAGATGAAACACGAAACGATTGAAAAGAACGTCGGCCTGTTGATGCTGCTGATGGTGCTCGCCGTGAGTATCGGCGGCCTGACCCAGATCGTCCCGCTGTTCTTCCAGGACGTGACCAACAAGCCGGTGGAAGGCATGAAGCCCTACACCGCGCTGCAACTGGAAGGTCGTGACATCTACATCCGCGAAGGCTGCGTACAGTGCCACTCGCAGATGATCCGCCCGTTCCGCGCCGAGACCGAGCGCTACGGCCACTACTCGGTCGCCGGCGAGAGCGTGTGGGACCACCCGTTCCTGTGGGGTTCCAAGCGCACCGGCCCGGACTTGGCGCGCGTCGGCGCCCGCTACTCGGACGACTGGCACCGCGCGCACTTGTACAACCCGCGCAACGTGGTGCCCGAGTCGAAAATGCCGGCCTACCCGTGGCTGGTCACCGCCGCGGTCGACAGCAGCCACACCGAGACCAAATTGAAAGTGATGCGCACCCTCGGCGTGCCCTACACCGACGACGACATCAGTGGCGCCGTGGCCAGCCTCAAGGGCAAGACCGAGATGGACGCGCTGGTGTCGTACCTGCAAGTGCTCGGCACTGCCATCAAGAGCAAGAGGTGAGCCATGGGATTTGAATTCGATGCGGGCACCCTCCGCGGCCTTGGCACGCTGGTGGTCGCCATCGCCTTTATCGGCCTGTCGCTGTGGGTGTTCAACAACCGGCGCAATGCGGAATTCGAGCAGGCGCGCCTGCTGCCCTTCGCCGATGAACCTTCTCCATCCGACGCTCAAGAAGAGCCTGCAATAAGGAGCACTCGGCCATGACCCTGTTCTGGAGTACATGGATCTGCGTACTGACCCTCGGCAGCCTGATCGGCTTGACCTGGCTGTTGATCGGCACCCGCAAGGGCGAGACCAAGGGCAGCGTCGACCAGACCATGGGCCACGCCTTCGACGGTATCGAGGAATACGACAACCCGCTGCCCCAGTGGTGGTTCATGCTGTTCGCCGGCACCCTGGTGTTTGCGGTCGGCTACCTGATCCTCTACCCGGGCCTGGGCAACTGGAAAGGCGTGTTGCCGGGCTATGAAGACGGCTGGACGCAGGCCAAGGAATGGGACAAGGAAATGGCCAAGGCCGACGCCAGGTTCGGGCCGATCTTCGCCAAATTCTCGGCCATGCCCGTGGAAGAAGTCGCCAAAGACCCGCAAGCGCTGAAAATGGGCGGTCGCCTGTTTGCCTCCAACTGCGCGGTGTGCCATGGCTCGGACGCCAAGGGCGCGTTTGGTTTCCCGAACCTGGCGGACAATATCTGGCGCTGGGGCGGTTCGGCCGAGGCGATCAAGACCACCATCCTCAACGGTCGACATGCGGCGATGCCGGCCTGGGGTGACATGCTCGGCGACGAAGGCGTGAAAAACGTCGCTGCCTATGTGCGTCACGACCTGGCCAAGCTGCCGTTGCCGGCTGACAGCACTGCCGACCTGGCGGCTGGGCAAACTGCGTTCAACACCACCTGTGTCGCCTGCCACGGTCCGCAAGGCCACGGCATGGAAGCCATGGGCGCGCCCGACCTGACCAAGCCGGCCGGCTATATCTACGGCACCAGCCTCGCGCAGTTGCAGCAGACCATCCGCCACGGCCGCCAGGGCCAGATGCCCGCACAGGAAGTGCTGCAAGGCAACGACAAGGTGCACTTGCTGGCCGCCTATGTGTACAGCCTGTCCCACAACGCTGATGGCGCAACGCCAGAAAGCCCCGCTCAGTAACCCTTTACTGCCGCTACCGATCAGGAGCGGCAGTCGCTTTTTCTGTAGGAGCGAGCTTGCTCGCGAAGAACCTGAGGGCGAAGCGTTTATCCAGAATCAACGCGGCGCTCTTGAGTTCTTCGCGAGCAAGCTCGCTCCTACAGTGATCCTATGTCGTTTTCACTTACGCGACTAAGTGTCGCACTCTTCCAAAGCACAACTTTCCCCTCCTCACTTTCGGGTCTACGCTTGTTCCCACAGCGGACCAATCCTGGCGTACGCAACGACATTCGTTGCGACCCCAAAATTTTCCTGTCCACTCGATCAGCTTTCTATTTCTGATTTTGTCCCTACGCGAAACATGGAAAGGGCGCAGAATCTGGCGTGGAACGCATTGATACAGGTCAGCCATTGCGTTGCAATGGCCCCTCGCTTTCTACATACTTGCGGCCGATTTTACCTATAAAAAAACCTAAACCGTGGAACCTTAGAATGAGCACAGCAATCAGTCCGACTGCTTATAACTATAAGGTAGTCCGCCAGTTCGCCATCATGACGGTGGTCTGGGGGATCCTTGGCATGGGGCTCGGGGTGTTCATCGCCTCGCAACTGGTTTGGCCGGAATTGAATTTCGGTTTGCCATGGACGACCTTTGGCCGCCTGCGCCCGCTGCACACCAACCTGGTGATCTTCGCCTTCGGTGGCTGTGCATTGTTTGCCACCTCCTACTATGTCGTGCAGCGAACCTGCCAGACGCGACTGATCTCCGACAGCCTCGCGGCCTTCACCTTCTGGGGCTGGCAAGCGGTCATCGTGAGCGCCATCGTCACCCTGCCACTGGGGTACACCACCACCAAGGAATACGCCGAGCTGGAATGGCCGATCGCCATTTTGCTCGCCATCGTGTGGGTGACCTATGCCGTGGTGTTCTTCGGCACCATCGTCAAGCGCAAGACCAAGCACATCTACGTGGGCAACTGGTTCTACGGCGCCTTTATCCTGGTGACGGCGATGCTGCACATCGTCAACCACGCCTCGTTGCCGGTCAGCCTGTTCAAGTCTTACTCGGCCTACGCCGGGGCCACGGACGCGATGATCCAGTGGTGGTACGGCCACAACGCCGTGGGTTTCTTCCTGACCACCGGTTTCCTGGGGATGATGTACTACTTCGTGCCGAAACAGGCCGAACGTCCTATTTATTCGTATCGCCTGTCCATCGTGCACTTCTGGGCGCTGATCACCCTGTACATCTGGGCCGGCCCGCACCACTTGCACTACACCGCGTTGCCGGACTGGGCGCAGTCCCTGGGCATGGCCATGTCGATCATCCTGCTGGCCCCGAGCTGGGGTGGCATGATCAACGGCATGATGACCCTGTCGGGCGCCTGGCATAAATTGCGCACCGACCCGATCCTGCGCTTCCTCGTGGTGTCCCTGGCGTTCTACGGCATGTCGACCTTCGAAGGGCCGATGATGGCGATCAAGACCGTCAACTCGCTGTCCCACTACACCGACTGGACCATCGGCCACGTTCACGCCGGCGCGCTCGGCTGGGTGGCGATGATCTCCATCGGCGCGATCTACCACATGATCCCCAGACTGTTCGGCCGCGTGCAGATGCACAGCGTCGGGCTGATCAACACCCACTTCTGGCTGGCCACCATCGGTACCGTGCTCTACATCGCCTCGATGTGGGTCAACGGCATCACCCAGGGCCTGATGTGGCGTGCGATCAACGATGACGGCACCCTCACCTACTCCTTCGTCGAAGCGCTGCAAGCCAGCCACCCGGGCTACATCGTCCGCGCACTGGGCGGTGCGTTCTTTGCCGCCGGCATGCTGTTCATGGCCTACAACGTCTGGCGCACCGTGCGTGCCTCCGACCCTGCAGAAGCCGAAGCCGCCGCCAAGATCGCCGTTGTGGGAGCTCACTGATGAAGCATGAAGTAGTCGAGAAGAATATCGGCCTGCTGGCCTTCTTCATGGTCATCGCCGTGAGTATCGGCGGCCTGACCCAGATCGTCCCGCTGTTTTTCCAGGACGTCACCAACAAGCCGGTCGAAGGCATGAAGCCGCGCACCGCCCTTGAACTGGAAGGCCGCGACGTCTACATCGCCAACGGTTGTGTCGGCTGCCACTCGCAGATGATTCGCCCGTTCCGCGCCGAAACCGAACGCTACGGCCACTACTCGGTCGCCGGTGAAAGCGTGTGGGACCACCCGTTCCTGTGGGGTTCCAAGCGTACCGGCCCGGACCTGGCGCGTGTCGGCGGGCGTTACTCCGATGACTGGCAGCGTGCGCACTTGTACAACCCGCGCAACGTGGTGCCTGAATCGAAAATGCCGGCGTACCCGTTCCTCGTGGAAAACAAGCTCGACGGCAAGGACACCGCGAAGAAGATGGAAGTCTTGCGCACCCTGGGTGTGCCCTACACCGACGAAGACATCGCCGGTGCAGCCGCAGCCGTGAAGGGCAAGACCGAAATGGACGCACTGGTGGCCTACCTGCAAGGCCTGGGCACCCTCATCAAAAGCAAACGGTGACCTGCATGGATATCGGGATGATTCGAGGCCTGGGCACCGTTGTGGTGATGGTGGCCTTTATCGGCCTGGCGCTGTGGGTGTTCAGCCCCAAGCGCAAGTCGGAGTTTGACGACGCGACCATGCTGCCCTTTGCGGATGATCCCGAAGCCATCAAGCACGTCGAGCAAGCGTCTAGGAGTAACAAAGAATGACTACGTTCTGGAGTCTGTACGTCACAGTCCTCAGTCTGGGTACCATCTTCGCCCTGACCTGGCTGCTGCTGTCGACCCGCAAGGGCCAGCGCGCCGAGCAAACCGACGAGACCGTCGGCCACTCCTTCGACGGCATCGAGGAGTACGACAACCCGCTGCCCAAGTGGTGGTTCATGCTGTTCGTCGGCACCATCATCTTCGCCCTCGGCTACCTGGCGCTGTACCCTGGCCTGGGCAACTGGAAAGGCCTGCTGCCTGGCTACGCCTACCTCGACAACGACAAGCAAACGCCCTTCGCCAACGGCCAGACCGGTTGGACCGGCGTACACGAATGGGAAAAGGAAATGGCCAAGTCGGACGCCAAGTTCGGGCCGATCTTCGCCAAATTCGCGTCGATGCCAATTGAAGACGTAGCCAAGGACCCGCAAGCCCTGAAGATGGGGGGCCGTCTGTTCGCCTCCAACTGCTCGGTGTGCCACGGTTCCGACGCCAAGGGCGCGTACGGCTTCCCCAACCTGACCGATGCCGATTGGCGCTGGGGGGGCGAGCCAGCCACCATCAAGGAAACCATCATGAAGGGTCGCCATGCGGTGATGCCGGCCTGGCTGGATATCCTCAAGGAGCAAGGCGTCAGCGATGTGGCTGCGTTCGTGGTCACCAACCTCGACGGCCGCAAGCTGCCCGAAGGCGTGAAAGCCGATGTGGCCAACGGCGAGAAACTCTTCGCCGCCAACTGCGTGGCCTGCCACGGCCCGGCCGGCAAAGGCACCCCCGCCATGGGCGCACCCGACCTGACTCATCCGGGCGCCTTCATCTACGGTTCAAGCTTCGCCCAACTGCAGCAGACCATCCGTTGGGGTCGTCAGGGCCAGATGCCTGCGCAGGAACAACTGCAAGGCAATGACAAGGTGCACTTGCTCGCGGCGTATGTTTACAGCTTGTCCCATGGGGATAAGAAGGCTGAAGAGCAGTAAGCCCCCAAGGCATCAAAGCCCCGCGCAGCGAAAGCTGGCGGGGCTTTGTTCTTTCTGGCTCTCGGGGTTATGTAAGTAGGAACCCACTACCACTTGTAGCCTCATACTTGCGGTTTGCGACAGCCAAGTAGTAACGTAACTACATCCAGCCTGACGAAGGGGGAGTACCCCATGACCATCACGACTATTTCCAGCCGCGAATTCAACCAAGACACAAGTGGTGCCAAAAAAGCCGCCCGCCAGGGGCCTGTTTTTATCACCGATCGCGGCAAGCCCGCCCATGTACTGCTAAGCATTGAGGACTACCAGAAACTGACAGGGCTCAATGCCAACATCGTTGATCTGCTAGTGATGCCAGAAGCGGCCGATATCGACTTCGAAACCGAACGCGCCGTGATCACTCATCGACCTGTGGACCTCTCTTGATGTACCTACTCGACACCAACGTTATTTCTGAACTTCGCAAACCCCACGCCGACGCAAAGGTGGTCGCATGGGCAAAAAGTGTCATCGCTCCACGCATGTTCATCTCTGCCATAACGCTTAAGGAACTGGAGACCGGAGTCTTGCGCATTGAGCGGCGGGACCCGGCGCAGGGGAAGGTGTTGCGTACCTGGCTCAAACGCCATGTGATGCCCGCTTTCGATACCCGAATCCTGCCGGTTGACGCTGCCGTCGCACTGCGTTGTGCACATCTGCATGTGCCTGACCGGGCCAACGAAAGTGATGCACTGATTGCCGCTACCGCTCTGGTTCATGGGCTGACCGTGGTCACGCGCAGCATCAGCGATTTCAAATCCAGCGGCGTTCCACTGATCAATCCATGGGACGAATGACCTGCTTACTCACCAAAACCGTCCATACTTCCCAAGTCAATTGATCCAGATCACGTACACCATCAATTGATTTCCCCCAACGCGACCAAAGGTCGCACCCTTTGTGCGCCACCGGGGGCGTATCATTAGGCCACTGCAACACCCTTAATTTGACCCCGGTTGGCACGTACTGGCCGAGGCAAATCTCCACCGCCGTGGGATGCAATGATGAGCAACCAGATACCGGTACATGACGTTACCCCGCCTGCCAAACACTCAAACGGTCCTGACAGTAAAACTGTCGATCTCTACGCGTCACGAGAGAAAATCTACACCCGCGCCTTCACCGGCCTGTTCCGCAATCTGCGCATGCTCGGTGGTGCCGGTCTGTTCCTGCTCTACTTCGGCACGGTATGGCTGAACTGGGGTGGCCACCAGGCCGTGTGGTGGAACCTGCCGGAGCGTAAGTTCTTTATTTTTGGCGCGACGTTCTGGCCCCAGGACTTCATCCTGCTCTCGGGCATTCTTATCGTTGCGGCGTTTGGCCTGTTCTTCATCACCGTGTACGCCGGCCGCGTGTGGTGCGGGTACACCTGCCCGCAAAGCGTGTGGACGTGGATCTTCATGTGGTGCGAAAAGGTCACCGAAGGCGACCGCAACCAACGCATCAAGCTCGATAAAGCGCCGATGGGCGCCAACAAATTCCTGCGTAAATTCAGCAAGCACACGCTGTGGCTGCTGATCGGCTTCGTCACCGGCATGACCTTTGTCGGCTACTTCTCGCCGATCCGCGAACTGGTGTTCGATTTCTTCACCGGCCAGGCCGATGGCTGGTCGTATTTCTGGGTCGGCTTCTTCACCCTTGCCACCTATGGCAACGCCGGCTGGCTGCGCGAACAAGTGTGCATCTACATGTGCCCGTACGCGCGCTTCCAGAGCGTGATGTTCGACAAGGACACTCTGATCGTCTCCTACGACCCACGCCGTGGCGAGGTGCGTGGCCCGCGCAAAAAAGGCATCGACTACAAGGCCCAGGGCCTGGGCGATTGCATCGACTGCACGATGTGCGTGCAGGTGTGCCCCACCGGTATCGACATCCGCGATGGCCTGCAGATCGAGTGCATCGGCTGCGCCGCCTGTATCGACGCCTGTGACAACATCATGGACAAGATGGAGTACCCGCGCGGCCTGATCAACTACACCACCGAGCACAACCTGTCGGGGCAGAAAACCCACACGCTGCGTCCGCGCCTGATTGGCTACGCCCTGGTGCTGCTGGCGATGATCAGCCTGCTGGCCGGTGCGTTCTTCATGCGCTCGCTGGTCGGTTTCGACGTGAGCAAGGACCGTGTGCTGTACCGCGAGAACGCCGAAGGCCGGATCGAAAACGTCTACAGCCTGAAAATCATGAACAAGGACCAGCGTGATCACACCTACGTGCTCGACGCTGCCGGCCTGCCCGACCTCAAGCTGCAAGGCCGCCGCGAAATCAAAGTGGCGGCCGGTGATATCGTCAGCATGCCGGTGGAGCTGTCGAGTGCGCCGGAACAATTGCCGTCGAGCACCAACGAGGTGAAATTCATCCTCACCGATGCCGATGACGCCAGCGTCCACATTGAAGCCAAGAGCCGATTCATCGGCCCGCAAGTTCGTTAATCAAGAGAGCCGAACAATGTCCGCAGCGACTGCCGCAAGCCCCTGGTACAAGCACCTCTGGCCCTGGATCATCATTGGGATCCTGGCCTGCTCGGTGACGTTGACCCTGTCCATGGTCACCATCGCGGTGAACAACCCGGACAACCTGGTCAATGACAACTACTACGAGGCAGGCAAAGGCATCAACCGCTCCCTGGACCGCGAACTGCTGGCCCAGACCCTGCAACTGCGCGCCAAGGTGCACCTCGATGAGCTGACAGGTGAAGTCGAAGTGAACCTCACCGGCAACAGCAACCCGACCACCCTGGAATTGAACCTGATTTCCCCGACCCAGCCGCAGAAGGATCGCAAGATCAACCTGGCCCGCAGCGACAGCGAGCCCGGCCGCTACATCGGCCAGGTCACCGACAAGGTCGAAGGCCGGCGCTTCGTCGAATTGCTCGGCGTGGAAGGCGATCGCACCTGGCGTATGTTCGAGGAAGAACAGGTCAGCCACGACAAGGACTTGCTGCTGGGTGATGAACCGTTGCAGGGTGCCGAAGACCTGAAAAGATAAGCCTGCGCTTCGCGCATCGCCGGCAAGCCGGCTCCTACAAGGGACCGCGTTAGGCCTGTATGAGCCGGCTTGCCGGCGATGAGGCCTTCCCAGCCGACTAAGATTCATACCCATGACCAGCCCAATCCCCTGCTACCACTGCGCCCTGCCTGTTCCGCCGGGCAGCCGCTTCACCGCAGTGATCCTCGGTGAACACCGCGAACTCTGCTGCCCGGGCTGCCAGGCCGTGGCCGAAGCGATTGTGGCCGGCGGGCTGGAAAGCTATTACCTGCATCGCAGCGAAGCTTCGGCCAACCCCGAGACGCTGCCGGTGCAACTGGTGGACGAGTTGGCGCTGTATGACCGCGCCGACGTGCAAAAGCCCTTTGTGCGTCACGAAGGCGAACTGGCCGAGGCTACCCTGTTGATGGAAGGCATCAGTTGTGCCGCCTGCGGCTGGCTGATCGAAAAACACCTGCGCAGCCTGCCCGCCGTGGCCGAGGCGCGGCTGAACCTGTCCAACCATCGCCTGCAGGTACGCTGGGCAGATGGGCAACTGCCGCTGAGCCAGTTGCTCAGCGAGCTGCGCCATATCGGTTACGCCGCCCATCCTTATCAGGCCGACCGCGCTGCCGAGCAACTGGCCGGTGAAAATCGCCTGGCCTTGCGCCAATTGGGCGTGGCCGGGCTGCTGTGGTTCCAGGCGATGATGGCAACCATGGCCACCTGGCCGGAATTCAATATCGACCTGAGCCCGGAGCTGCATGTGATTCTGCGCTGGGTGGCGATGTTTCTCACCACACCCATTGTGTTCTACAGCTGCGCACCGTTTTTCAAGGGTGCCATGCGCGACTTGCGCACCCGCCATCTGACCATGGATGTCTCGGTTTCACTGGCCATCGGCGGCGCGTACCTGGCGGGCATCTGGACCGCGATCACCGGCGTGGGCGAGCTGTACTTCGATGCGGTCGGCATGTTTGCGCTGTTCCTGCTGGCCGGTCGCTACCTTGAGCGCCGCGCTCGCGAGCGCACGGCTGCCGCCACCGCGCAGTTGGTGAACCTGCTGCCCGCCTCATGCCTGCGCCTCAAGGCCGATGGCCAGAGTGAACGTATCCTGCTCCCGGAACTGGCGCTGGGCGATCGCGTTCTGGTGCATCCGGGCGCCGTGCTGCCAGCGGACGGTGTGATCCTCGAGGGCCAATCGAGCATCGATGAATCGCTGCTCACCGGCGAATACCTGCCGCAACCGCGCCAGACCGGCGACGCCGTCACGGCGGGCACGCTGAATGTCGAGGGCGCCTTGACCGTCGAAGTGCGCGCCTTGGGCCATGACACACGGTTGTCCGCCATCGTGCGCCTGCTCGAACGGGCCCAGGCCGAGAAACCGCGCCTGGCGCAAATCGCCGACCGCGCCGCGCAGTGGTTCCTGTTGTGCTCGCTGATCGCCGCGGCTCTGATCGGCTTGCTGTGGTGGGAGCTGGACGCGTCGCGGGCGTTCTGGATTGTGCTGGCGATGCTGGTGGCGACCTGCCCGTGTGCGTTGTCCCTCGCCACCCCCACCGCCCTCACGGCCGCCACCGGCACCTTGCACACACTCGGGCTGCTGTTGACCCGTGGTCATGTGCTGGAAGGGCTGAACCAGATCGATACGGTGATCTTCGACAAGACCGGCACCCTCACCGAAGGACGCCTGGCGTTGAGAGCCATCCGCCCCTTGGGCCGCTTGAGCACTGACCTGTGCCTGAGTCTCGCCGCAGCCCTGGAAAGCCGCTCCGAACACCCGATTGCCCGCGCCTTCGGGCGTGCGCCATTGGCCGCCGATGAAGTCATCAGTTCGCCAGGGCTTGGCCTTGAAGGGCGTGTCGGCGAGCGCGTATTGCGCATTGGCCAACCCGGTTTTGTCTGTGAACTCAGTGGCTGCCCGATTCCTGCCGCGCCGCAAATGTCGGGCCAATGGCTGCTGCTCGGCGACCGCGAGGGCGCCCTGGCCTGGTTCGTGCTCGACGACCGCCTGCGCAGCGACGCCCCTGCCTTGCTGGCCGCGTGCAAGGCGCGGGGCTGGCGTACGCTGTTGCTGTCCGGGGACAGCTCGCCGATGGTCGCCAGTGTCGCCGCTGAGCTGGGGATCGATGAAGCCCACGGCGGCCTGCTTCCCGATGACAAGCTGCAAGTGCTGCAACGACTGCACAAGGAAGGCCGCAAGGTGCTGATGCTCGGCGACGGGGTCAACGATGTGCCGGTGCTTGCCGCCGCCGACATCAGCGTGGCCATGGGCACGGCCACCGACCTGGCCAAGACCAGCGCCGATGCGGTGCTGCTGTCCAACCGCCTGGACGCCCTGGTACAAGCCTTTACCCTGGCGCGGCGCACCCGCCGGGTGATCATTGAAAACCTGCTGTGGGCCGGGCTGTACAATGGCCTTATGCTGCCGTTTGCCGCCCTGGGCTGGATCACCCCCATCTGGGCCGCGATCGGCATGTCCCTCAGTTCCTTGACCGTGGTGCTCAATGCCCTGCGCCTGACTCGCCTGCCGAGCGCGCCGGCCGCGCGAGCCCCCACAATAACCCGCCCGCTGCCGGTGTGAGCCGCGCGGGCATGGAGTGCAGATGCCAGCTTTATACGTGATGATTCCGGCGGCGCTGCTCTTGGTGGGCGTGGCCATCTACATCTTCTTCTGGGCCGTGGACAGCGGCCAGTACGACGACCTCGACGGCCCGGCGCACAGCGTACTGTTCGACGACCAGGACCCGAACCATTTGGCCGGCGTCGAAGAGGCCAACCACCCCGACCAACCGCCTAAAGACCCGCCCCATGCTTGAGCTGGTGCCGCTGTTGATCTCCGCGCTGATCCTCGGCCTGCTGGGCGGCGGCCATTGCCTGGGCATGTGCGGCGGGCTGATGGGCGCGCTGACCCTGGCGATCCCCAAGGAACAGCGCGGCCGCCGGTTTCAACTGCTGCTGGCCTACAACCTGGGGCGCATCCTCAGCTATGCCGCTGCCGGCGTGTTGATCGGCCTGGCCGGCTGGGCGGTGGCGAACAGCCCGGCCGCCATGTTCATGCGGGTACTGGCCGGGTTGTTGTTGATCAGCATGGGCTTGTACCTGGCCGGCTGGTGGAGCGGCCTCACCCGTATCGAGAGCCTCGGACGCGGCCTGTGGCGCTACATACAGCCCGTCGCCAACCGTTTGCTCCCCGTGTCCAGCCTACCGCGCGCGTTGCTGTTGGGCGCGCTGTGGGGCTGGTTGCCGTGCGGGTTGGTCTACAGCACGCTGCTATGGGCGGCAAGCCAGGGCAATGCGCTGGACAGCGGGTTGCTGATGCTAGCGTTCGGGCTGGGCACTTGGCCGGTGCTGTTGGCTACAGGCCTGGCGGCTGAGCGGGTGACGGCGCTGTTGCGCAAACGCAGTGTGCGGATGGCCGGCGGCTTGCTGGTGATCCTGTTTGGAATATGGACGTTGCCCGGTCCGCACCAGCACTGGCTAATGGGCCACTAGCGCCCTGCCTCGTGAGTACGATCCTTTCTGACGAGTGGCTGTTGTTGTCAGGCAAGGCGCCGCGACGACTCATAGCTGGCTATGGGGAGGAGCGGCAACGCAGCATGACGGCAACAGACGCCGCCAGAAAGGATCAGTACTTACGAGGCAGGGCGCTCGGCGCCATGTGGCATAGCGCCGCTCCCCGTTGATGCAAATCAAGATGCCACCTGCGACGCGCCCCTAGACTCGGCCCACTAGCCTATCCGGGGGAACGCCCGCATGCTCGACGCCATTCGTTGGGACGCCAATCTGATTCACCGCTACGACCTCGCGGGACCGCGCTACACGTCCTACCCCACGGCCGTACAATTCGACAGCCAGGTCGGCACCTTCGACCTGCTCCACGCCCTGCGCGACAGCCGCAAGGCCGTGCGCCCCTTGTCGCTGTATGTGCATGTGCCGTTCTGCGCGAACATCTGCTACTACTGCGCCTGCAACAAGGTCATCACCAAGGACCGTGGCCGCGCCCAGGCCTACCTGCAGCGCCTGGAGCAGGAAATCCAGATGGTGGCGTGCCACCTCGACCCGAAACAACCAGTGGAACAACTGCACTTCGGCGGCGGCACCCCGACCTTTCTCAGCCACGACGAACTGCGCCAGGTCATGAGTTGCCTGCGCCAGCACTTCAATCTGCTGGATGACGACTCGGGCGACTACGGCATCGAAATCGACCCTCGCGAGGCCGACTGGGCCACCATGGGCCTGCTGCGTGAGCTGGGTTTCAACCGCGTGAGCATCGGCCTGCAGGACCTCGACCCCGAGGTGCAACGGGCGGTCAATCGCCTGCAAAGCCTGGAAGAAACCCGCGCGGTGATCGATGCGGCACGCACCCTGCAATTTCGCTCGATCAATATCGACCTGATCTACGGCCTGCCCAAGCAAACGCCAATCAATTTTGCGCGCACCGTGGAAGAAGTCATCAGGCTGCAACCCGACCGTCTGTCGGTGTTCAACTACGCCCACCTGCCGGAACGCTTCATGCCCCAGCGGCGCATCAGCACCGACGACCTGCCCTCCTCGGCGTCAAAGCTCCTGATGCTGCAAACCACCATCGAGCAACTGACCCAGGCCGGCTACCGCTACATCGGCATGGACCACTTCGCCCTGCCGGACGACGAGTTGGCCATCGCCCAGGAAGAAGGCACCCTGCAACGCAACTTCCAGGGCTACACCACCCATGGCCATTGCGACTTGATCGGGCTCGGGGTGTCGGCCATCAGCCAGATCGGCGACCTGTACTGCCAGAACAGCAGCGACCTCAACGGCTACCAGAACACCCTGGCCGGCGCGCAACTGGCCACCAGCCGTGGCCTGGTCTGCACCACGGACGACCGATTGCGGCGGGAGGTGATTCAGCAGTTGATCTGCAATTTCAGCCTGGCATTCGAGGCGATCGAGCAGGCCTTCAATATTGATTTTCGCGGGTACTTCGACGACATCTGGCCACAACTCGAGGCCATGGCCGAGGATGGCCTGATCGAACTCGACGCCCAGGGCATTCGTGTATTGCCAGCCGGGCGCTTGCTGGTGCGCTCGGTGTGCATGGTGTTCGATGCCTACCTGGAGCGCCAGAACAGGCAGCGATTCTCCAGGGTCATCTAGTCGCACGCATTACTTGGCCATCAGGCTCATGACTTCAATCTGGGCCTCTGGCGGTTCGTCCTTCATGGCTTTGGTCAGTTGAGTCTGGGCGGTTGCCAGTGCGCCCTGCAAGGACGTGACCTCGCTCTGCAAGCTGGTGAGTCTGGCCTGGCGCGCCTCAGGCGTCATTGAGGTGTCAGCCATGGCCGCCGAGAGTTCGGCCATCTTGTCCTGGAGCTGCTTTTTAAGCTCACGGATCATTTTCAACAACTGCTTGATGTTGTCTTTCAGGTTGCTGTCGTCGATGTCTTTATTGGAGTCGTTCTTGACAGCCTGGAAGCCGGCACTGGAAATCGTCACCGCCACGCCCTCGACCGGCTTGGCGTCAGCCTGTGGAGCCAATAGGTTGCTGGTGTCGTCTCCCACCGCGTCCTTTTTCGGCTCCGGCACGGTAGGAATATGAACACTTGAGGGGTTAACACCACCGATGGAAAGCATGATACGAGCCCTGGATTATTGAGATACATGCCTGTATCGACCTCGATACAAAAAGCTTTATACCGCTGGCGGTTTTTTGTACACGCTGGCCTCAGCGCCCCCCAGTGCGTTACCCTTACGTCTTATGTGTGTTTTCCCACAAGGATTTAAGAAATGTCCGAGCCAGTTAAACTGCGCGCTCACAGCCAGGCTCATTGCAAGGATTGCAGCCTGGCCCCCCTCTGCTTGCCACTTTCGTTGAATTTGGAAGACATGGATGCGCTGGACGAGATCGTTAAACGCGGTCGCCCGCTGAAAAAAGGCGAGTTTCTGTTTCGCCAGGGTGACAAGTTCGATTCCGTTTATGCAGTACGTTCGGGCGCGTTGAAGACGTTCAGCCTGAGCGACGGCGGCGAAGAGCAGATCACCGGTTTCCACCTGCCCAGCGAACTGGTCGGCTTGTCGGGCATGGACACCGAGATTCACCCGGTGTCGGCCCAGGCTCTGGAGACCACGTCGGTGTGCGAAATTCCCTTCGAGCGCCTGGACGAACTGGCCCTGCAATTGCCGCAACTGCGCCGCCAGTTGATGCGCGTGATGAGCCGCGAGATTCGTGACGACCAGCAAATGATGTTGCTGTTGTCGAAGAAGACTGCCGACGAGCGCATCGCCACCTTCCTGGTCAACCTGTCGGCGCGGTTCCGTGCCCGTGGCTTCTCGGCCAACCAGTTCCGGCTGAGCATGTCGCGCAATGAAATCGGCAACTACCTGGGCCTGGCGGTGGAAACCGTGTCCCGCGTGTTTACCCGCTTCCAGCAGAATGCGCTGCTTGCCGCCGAAGGCAAGGAAGTGCATATCCTCGACCCGATCCAGCTGTGCGCGCTGGCGGGTGGTTCGCTCGAAGGTTAAGAGAAGGGTTGATCCAGACACCTGCGGCCGCGCCAATCGGCGAGGCCGCAGGTATACTTCGAGTCCGTTTACAGCCCCAGGACTCTTCGACGATGACCTTCGATTCGTTCGACATCAAATCCCTGATCCGCCCCGTCATCGACTTCCCCAAGCCTGGGGTGATCTTCCGTGACATCACGCCCCTGTTCCAGTCGCCCCGCGCCCTGCGCCTGGTGGCAGACAGCTTTGCCCAGCGTTATGTCGAAGCCGATTTCACCCATATCGGCGCGATGGATGCGCGGGGTTTCCTGATCGGCTCGATCATCGCCTACCAACTGAACAAGCCGCTGATCCTGTTCCGCAAGCAGGGCAAGCTGCCCGCAGACGTGCTGGCCGAGGGTTACCAGACCGAGTACGGCGAAGCGTTCCTGGAAGTGCACGCCGACAGCCTGTGCGAGGGCGACTCGGTATTGATGTTCGATGATTTGATCGCCACGGGCGGCACCCTGATCGCGGCGGCGAACCTGGTAAGGCGCATGGGGGCGAAGATCTTCGAAGCGGCGGCGATCATCGACCTGCCGGAACTGGGTGGGTCGCAACGCCTGGAAGACATGGGGATTCCGACGTTTTGTTTGACGCAGTTTGCGTTGACTGAACAGTAACGGTTGCCTGGGCGGGCCTCATCGCGGGCAAGCCCGGCTCCCACATTTGACTGGGCTCACACATTAATATCTGTAAAGGCGATCACCTGTGGGAGCCGGGCTCGCCCGCGATGAGGCCCTCAAGAGCAGCGCAGATCACAACCCCATCTGCTTGCTGATGATCTCGTTCATCACCTCCCGCGTCCCCCCGCCAATCGACAGGATGCGGTTATCCCGATACAGCCGCTCCACCAGGCTGCCGCGCATATAACCCTGCCCACCAAGGATCTGCACGGCATCGTAGGTGACGCGGTCGGCGGTGTCGGTGGCGAGGTTCTTGGCCATGGAAATTTCCTTGATCACGCTGATACCGGCGGCCATCTTTGCCGCCTGCCGGTAGGTGAATTCCCGGGAGACTTCCACGGCGGTGGCCATCTCCGCCAAGCGATGCTTGATCACCTGGAACTTTCCGATGGGTTTTCCGAAGGCTTCGCGATCGGCGGCCCATTTGAGACTTTCCTCCAGGGCCAACTGCGCGGTCATATTGGCCATCAGGGCGAGGGCCAGGCGTTCGCTCTGGAAGTTGCCCATGATGCAGGCAAAACCCATGTTCTCGGCGCCGATCAGGTTACCGATGGGCACCCGGCAATCGTCAAAGAATAATTCAGCCGTGTCCGACGCCCACCAGCCCATTTTCTTCAAGGGCTGGCCGACGCTGAACCCGGGGGTGTCTTTTTCGATCAGCAGCAGGCTGATGCCGCCAAAACCCGGCCCGCCGGTGCGTACGGCGACGGTGTAGAAATCGGCGCGGATACCGCTGGTGATGAAGGTCTTGCTGCCGCTGACGCGGTAATGGTCGCCGTCACGAATGGCGCGGGTCTGCAGGCTGGCCACATCGGAACCGCCGCCCGGTTCGGTGACCGCCAGGGCGATGATGTTCTCGCCCGACAGCACCCGCGGCGCCACGCGCTCGCGCACCTCGGGCCGCGCCCATTTGACGATCGGTGGCAAGCCGATATCCAGCGAGCCAAGCCCGGCGACCACGCCCCCGGAGCCACAACGCATCAGCTCTTCACTGGCCGCAACCTTGGCGAACAGATCGCCCTCATGGCTACCGCCCAGGGCTTCGGGATAGCCAATACCCAGGATCCCCGCCGCGCCAGCCTTGAGGTACAGCTCTCGGGGAAAACTCTCCGCCTCCTCCCACTGCTCGATGCCCGGCAGCATCTCGCGCTCGACGAAGCGACGCACGCTGTCGCGGACCAATTGGTGGCTGGGGTCGAAGTAGTCCTGATAGGCAGGCATCGGCAAGCTCCATGGCGAGATGGAGCGAACTTACCAAGCGCTTGCTTGGCTTTCAAGCCAAATACCCATCTCACCAACACTGCAAACCCAATGTGGGAGAAGGCTTGCTGTAGTGAGCGGGCTTGCCCCGCGCTGGGCTGCGAAGCAGCCCCACTCGATCTGCGGTGAACCCGTCGGGGGACAAGTTATGGTCATCAAGACAGTTGCTCCCACATTTTGTCCTGCGGTGAACCTTAAAGGGCGATCGGTTTGCGGCCGGCGAAGGAATGCGCCAACGTGCCGCCATCGACCAACTCCAACTCGCCACCCAGCGGCACGCCGTGGGCGATGCGCGAGGTGATCAGGCCTTTGTTGGTCAGCAGTTGGGCGATGTAATGCGCGGTCGCTTCACCTTCCACCGTCGGGTTGGTCGCCAGGATCACCTCGGTAAAGGTGCCCTGTTCTTCGATACGCGCCACCAATTGCGGAATACCGATGGCTTCCGGGCCCAGGCCGTCCAGCGGCGACAGGTGCCCCTTGAGCACAAAGTAGCGCCCGCGATAGCCAGTCTGCTCCACCGCGTATACGTCCATCGGCCCTTCCACCACGCACAACAGTGTGTCGTCGCGGCGCGGGTCGGCGCATTGCGGGCAGAGTTCTTCTTCGGTCAGCGTGCGGCACTGGCGGCAGTGGCCTACCCCGGTCATGGCCTGGCTCAGGGCCTGGGCCAACCGGGTACCGCCGCTGCGATCACGCTCGAGCAATTGCAGCGCCATACGCTGGGCGGTTTTCTGGCCCACGCCCGGCAATGTGCGCAGGGCGTCGATCAGTTGGCGAATCAGGGGGCTGAAGCTCATGGGCAATGGTCCGACAAAACAACGAGACGCGGTTTATACCCGCGCCCCGGATTAGCGTCAAATCCTCAGCCCTGCGCGACGCGCACCACCAACTTGCCGAAGTTGCGCCCTTCCAGCAAACCGATAAAGGCTTCGGGCGCCTGCTCCAGGCCGTCGACCACATCCTCGCGGAACTTGATCTTGCCGTCGCGCACCCACGGCGCCATGGCGCTGAGGAACTCGGGCAGGCGGTCACCGTAGTCATTGAACACGATAAAGCCCTGGATGCGCACCCGCTTGGTCAGCAACGTCCGTTGCAGCGCCGGCAAGCGGTCGGGACCGCTGGGGGCTTCATGGGCGTTGTAGCCGGCGATCAGCCCGCACAGTGGAATGCGTGCCTTGGGATTAAGCAGCGGCACCACGGCGTCGAACACCTTGCCGCCGACGTTTTCAAAATAGATATCGACGCCCTTGAAGCACGCCAGGGCCAGATCATCGGCAAAGGTCGCACGCTTGTGGTCGATGCAGGCATCAAAGCCCAATTCGTCCACCACATAGCGGCATTTGTCTGCGCCACCCGCGATACCGACCACACGCAAGCCCTTGAGCTTGGCCACCTGCCCCACCACCGAGCCCACCGCGCCGGACGCCGCTGCCACCACCAGAGTTTCCCCGGCCTTGGGCTGCCCAATGTCCATCAGGCCCATGTAGGCGGTCATGCCCGGCATCCCCAGCACCCCCAAGGCCATCGACGGGCTGGCCAGGCCCTTGGGCACCGGCATCAGGTTGCGACCATCGCAAATGCTATGGCTCTGCCAACCGGTCGCGCCGACCACCAGGTCACCCACTTCGAATTTCGGATTACGTGACTGCTCGATACGGCTGACAGCCCCACCGGTCATCACCTCGTCGATCTCCACCGGCGCTGCGTAGGACGGTGCGTCGCTCATACGTCCGCGCATGTAGGGATCGAGGGACAGGTACAGGGTTTTCAGCAGGACCTGGCCGTCTGCCAACTCCGGCAGATTCACACGTTCCAGGCGGAAGTTTTCCGGGGTCGGTGCGCCCTGTGGGCGTGAGACCAGCACAATGCGCTGGTTGAGGGTCGGTTCTTGAGGCATGAAGGGGCTCCTTTATCGAATCCATCGGTATAGGGTGCAGACCATGCGTGCCGTGCCAGGGTTCGATCCAATTGGCACAAACAAAAATGCCAGGCACGCGGCCTGGCATTGGAGTCTAGCTAACGCTCATCGATCAGAACGGCAGCTTCATGCCCGGTGGCAATTGCATGCCAGCGGTCACGCCGGACATTTTGTCCTGGCTGTTGGCTTCGATCTTGCGCACGGCGTCGTTGACGGCCGCGGCGAACAGCGCCTCGAGCATTTCCAGGTCATCTTCGCCAACGCCTGGCAGGACGCTTGGGTCGATGCTCACGCGCTTGATGTCGTGACGACCGGTCATCACGACGCTGACCATATCGCCACCGGCTTTACCGGTGACTTCGGCATTGGCCAGTTCTTCCTGCATCTTGGCCATCTTTTCCTGCATCTGCTGTGCCTGCTTCATCAGGCCGGCCATGCCACCTTTCATCATGGGAATCACCTCAAAAAAAGTACGTGGATCAATGAGTAGCCCGATGTCATGACGCTTGGGGCACCGGGGCTTCGACAGGTTCAATAGTATCGTGACGGACGACCGCACCGAACTGTTGCATCATTTGCTGGATGAGCGGATCAGCGTGGATCGAGTCCTCGGCCTCACGCTGACGGTTGAGGCGCCGGCGGGTCGCGGCCTGGGCCGGGGTTTCCTGCTCGGGCTTGATCAACTCGATAGAGATGGTCAGCGTGCGCTCATGGTACTGGTTAAGCGCATCGTTCAGGCGGCGTTGCTGGGTGGCGTTGAACAGGGCGCTGTGGGCCGGGTCCAGGTGCAACAGCCAGTGGTCGCCTTCGATGGAGATCAGTGTGCAGTTGGCGGCGATGCTGCCGGTCATGCCGGAGATCGGCAGTTTCGGGAACAACTCCAGCCATTGCAGGGCCAGGCCGGTGGCCGGGGCTGCAGCGGGTTCCGCCTCGGGCTCGGGGGCCGGCTCGGCGGTGTGCTCGCTGGCCAGGTCATCCAGGTAGCTGTAGGCCGAATCCATGTCCGGCTCGATGTAGTCTTCGTCCAGCGGTGGCTCGTCGTCGAGGTCGATACCCGGCGTGGCGGCTTCCACCTGAGCCACGGTGGGCTCGGGAACCGGCGCAGACACCCACTCAGGGGCATCCAGCACCACGCTGTCCGGGGTCGGCGTGGGCATCGGCGTCAGCTCGGGCTGCTCGCTGCTGGTTTCCAGCACGGGCTCCACGGCCGGCACCTGCTCGACGTCGGCTTCAGCTTCTACCGGATCATTCCAGGGCAGGTCGACGACCGGCTCAGGCTCACTGACCGGTTCCGGCTCGACCACCGGCGCAGCGGCCACAGGTTCAGGCTCAGGTACCGGAGCGACCGGCGCAGGCGCAGCCACCACTGGCGCAGTCACCGCCGCGCCAGCCACTGGTTTGGCGGAATCAACTGTGGCCTGGCTGATCCCCACTGGCTTTAGCGGCTGTCTCGGCGCATCGGCCGAATCGGCGGGTCGGAAGGCCAGCATCCGCAGCAGCACCATTTCAAAGCCGCCACGCGGATCGGGCGCCAAGGGCAGGTCGCGGCGACCGATCAGGCCCATCTGGTAGTAGAACTGCACATCTTCGGCCGGCAACGCCTGGGCCAGGGCCAGCACGCGATCGCGGTCGCCATGGCCGTTGTCGACCCCTTCAGGCAGGGCCTGGGCGATGGCGACGCGGTGCAGCACATTGAGGATTTCCGAGAGCACGCCGTTCCAGTCCGGGCCTTGCTCCGACAGGTGGCGCACGGCCTCGAGCAATGCCTTGGCGTCGCCTTCGATCAGCGCGTGCAGCACGTCGAACACCTGGCCGTGGTCCAGGGTACCGAGCATGGCGCGCACGTCGGCGGCCATGACCTTGCCTTCACCAAAGGCGATGGCCTGGTCGGTGAGGCTCATGGCGTCACGCATCGAACCATCGGCGGCGCGACCGAGCAGCCACAGTGCATCGTCTTCGAACGGTACGTTCTCGACGCCCAGCACGTGGGTCAAATGCTCGACCACCCGCTCGGGGGTCATGTTTTTCAGGGAGAACTGCAGGCACCGCGACAGAATCGTTGCAGGAAGTTTCTGCGGATCGGTGGTGGCCAGAATGAATTTGACGTAGGGCGGCGGCTCTTCCAGGGTTTTCAACAAGGCGTTGAAGGAATGGCTGGAGAGCATGTGCACTTCGTCGATCAGGTAGACCTTGAAGCGACCGCGACTGGGCGCGTACTGCACGTTGTCGAGCAGCTCGCGGGTGTCTTCGACCTTGGTGCGGCTCGCGGCGTCGATCTCGATCAGGTCGACGAAGCGCCCTTCGTCGATTTCCTTGCACACTGAGCAGGTGCCGCACGGCGTCGAAGTGATACCGGTTTCACAATTCAGGCATTTGGCGATGATGCGCGCAATGGTGGTCTTGCCCACCCCCCGGGTACCGGTGAACAGGTAGGCGTGGTGCAGCCGTTGGCTGTCCAAGGCATTGATCAGAGCCTTGAGCACATGGGTCTGGCCGACCATTTCGCGGAACGAGCGCGGACGCCATTTACGTGCAAGAACCTGATAACTCATCGAAAACCGTCGCAACTGGGAAGCGGAAGCCGGTAATGCTAGCGGAGCAAGGGGGAAATTGCATCCGGCACGCTCGCCTAATCTGACTAAGCTTGCCTGGTTGGCCCCAAAAAGGCCTGAACCCGGAGTGTGTATGCGCGTAGTCCTGGGCGCTCTATGGATGATCACCACGGCTTGCCTCGCAGCGCCTGCGCCGTTGCGCTTCTCGGTTTCCGACAGCTGGGCGATGCCCATGGTGCAACTGGAGGACGGCCGGCCCACCCAGGGCATTTTGTATGACCTGATGTTAAGCCTGGCCACCCAGGTGGGCCGGCCGGCCCAATTCCACGTGCTGGCGCGGGCGCGCATCTCGGCAGCGATGGAACATGGCGATATCGATGTGCGCTGTTATGTCACCCAGGCCTGGGTCGACAACCTGTCCGGCGATTACACCTGGAGCATCCCCCTGATGGTGCAGCGCAACGTGTTGGTCAGCACCCATATTCCTGCGCAGCCGGTGCAGGTCGGCAAACTCGCGCCCCAAGCCATCGGCACGGTGCTCAATTACCGCTATGCCACGCTCGACCCGCTGTTTGCCAGCGGCCGGCTCAGCCGCGACGACGCCCGCAGCGAAGAGCAGGTGCTGCACAAGCTGGTGGCCGGGCGCTTCAAGTTCGCCGTGATCAATGAGTGGATCCTCGACCGCTTCAACCAGCGGATGCCAGTGGGCAAACGCCTGCACAAGGTCGCGGTGATCGATGAGCAGAACCTCGGCTGCACCGTGCGCAATGACCCGAACGTGCCGGTACAACAGATCCTGCGCACCTTGCTGCGGATGAAAATGTCGGGCGAGATCGACCAGATCATCCAGCTCTACACCGGTGAGACTCCTGACAGGAATTGACAGCACCGCCTTATAGACTCGGCTCCCTCTCTCGAGCAAACACGCGTTCCCAAGGAGCCTGCATGAACACCGTCGCCCATTACTTCCTGCTGTATGTCGACAGCCCGGCCACCAGCGCCAACTTCTACAGCCGCCTGCTCGACAAGCCGCCGGTGGAGCTCAACCCGACCTTCGCCCTGTTCATGCTCGACAATGGGGTAAAACTGGGGCTGTGGTCGCGCCATACCGTGCAGCCAGCAGCCCGGTTCACGGGCGGCGGCAGTGAAGTGGGCCTGTCCCTGGCCAACCAGGCCGCCGTGGATGCCTTGCACAACCAATGGGTAGAACGCGGCGCGACGATCATCCAGTCACCGACCACTGTGGACTTCGGCTACACCTTTGTCGCCCAGGACCTCGATGGTCACCGGCTGCGCGCGTTCTGCCTGAGCGATTGAGCGCCAGCGCCCTTCCAGGCTGATGGCGGCCACGCTGGTCAACACGATCACACCGCCCAGCACCACTTGCAGGGCGATATGCTCGCCCAGCAATGTAGCCGCCATGGTCATGGCCACCGGCGGGATCAGGTACATCGCCACCGACGCACGGCTGACCTCGACATGTTTCAGCACATAACCCCAGGCCAGGTACGCCAGGGCGCTGGGGAAAATCCCGAGCACCAGCACTGCGAGGTTTTCCCGCAGCGGCGCCTGCACCACGGCAGCACGCAGGCCCGGCAGGTTCACGCAGAGCATCAGGGTGCCCGCCCACACCATGTAGCACGCCATCGTCAGCGGGCTGTAGCGGTGGGCATAATGTTTCTGGATGGCGAAGTACAGGCTCCACGACACCGCCGCCAGCAGGATCAGCAAGCCACGCGGGTCGATATCGCCCACGCCGTGATCGCCCCAGATCACCACCAGCACACCGAGCAAGCCCAGCAACACGCAGCTCCAGCGCCACAGGCTGACCCGCTCCTTCAAGCAGAAAAACGCGATCAGCACACTGAACAGCGGTGCCGATTGAGCCAGCACGCTGGATGCCGCCGCAGTCACGAACTGCTGCCCGTAATTAAGGCTGGTGTGGTGCAGGAACACCCCGAAAAAACTCAACACCAGCAGCCACGGCACATCCTGCAGGCGCGGCCGGCCGATGCCCAGCACCAGCGCTACACCGGCCATGAACACCGAAGCAATCAAGAACCGCAACAGCGCGAGCTGACCAGGGTTGTAGCTGTGCAGTCCCATGTGCACGCCAATCGGCGAATAGGCCCAACAGAGGATGACGCTGGCGATGACTAGCGTAAGCTTCAGGGGTGACGGGGTATTCATCGACGGCATCCGCAGACTGAGAAGGAATGCCGTCAGTCTTGGCCCGGGCAAGGCGCAGGACAATTAACCGTTTCTGACTTCTGAAATCACTGGAACTGAGCAATGGAACTGGCCCAACTGAAAATGGTGCGAGCCGTGGCACAAACCGGCAGCGTGGCCCAGGCCGCCGTGCAATTGCATTGCGTGCCGTCCAACATCACCACGCGTATCAAGCAGCTGGAAAGCGAGTTGGGCACACCGCTGTTTATCCGCGCAGGGCGTGGCCTGGCGATCAGTGCGGCCGGTGAGATCTTCTTGGAGTATTGCGAGCGCATCCTGGCGCTGGTAGACGAATCCAAACGCGCCGTGGACGCCAACGCGATTCCTCGCGGCACCCTGCGCATCGGCGCGGTGGAGTCCAGCGCCAGCGGCCGTTTACCGCCACTGCTGGCGGAATATCACCGGCGCTACCCGGATGTCAGCCTGGAACTGGTGACCGGCGCCTGGGGCGAGTTGCTCGACGACCTGCAACACCATCGCCTGGATGTGGCACTGGTGGCTGCCGGCAACAAACGCGCGAAGCTCGAACACAGCGTGGTCTACAGCGAACGCCTGGTGCTGATCGCCAGCGCCTCCAGCGAACCGATTCGCAGCGCCGAAGACCTGGCTGGCCGCACCCTGCTGGTATGGCCGCCCGGCTGCCCATACCGGGCGGCGCTGGAGAACTGGGTCAAGCCCCAGGCCTTCAAGCCGGCGATTGCCAGCTATGCCAGCTGGGGCACGATCATCGGTTGCGTCAGTGCGGGGATTGGCGTGGCACTGGCGCCGGAAGGCATCCTGGCCCGCTATGAACAGGCCAATCAGCTGGCGTCGTACCGGTTCGAAGAACTGCAGGCGGTGGACAACCTGCTGTTCTGGCACAAGGACACCCAGCGGCACCTGGCGCGGGATGCGTTTGCCGGATTACTGCGCGAAACCTTTGGATGATGAATATCCAAAATGTGGGGCTTGCTGTGGTGAGCGGGGCTTCTCCCCCGACGGGCTCACCGCAGATCCAAGGGGACTGCTTCGCAGCCCAGCGCGGGGCAAGCCCGTTCACCACAGCAACCAGCGCCTACCTTTATTCAGTGGTGCGCGACAGATCAGCTTTTGGGGGCCGCCAACCGCGCGTACTGATCCTGACTGATCCACCCCGTAAACGAGCGATCATCCGCATTGATGAACTCGACCTGGGCCCAGCCATCCTTGAATGCCAGCACGCCGACCACGTCATTCTTGACGATGTAAGCGCGTTTAGCGGGCTTGGCGCTTGGGTTTTTCAGCAGGTAAGCCTTGTCGGCGGACACCTTCACCAGGCCGATCCAGTTTTTGCTGGCGGTTTGGGTCAGGTCCAGCCCGGTGGCAATCTCCGGCATCAGCACATTGAGGCAACCCGGATGCTGGCGGCCTTGCGCCACGGTCAGGGTCACGCCGTCGGACGACGGTGCCAGGCTGCCGGGGTAGGTGTCGTCGAGCCAGGTGCTCAGCGCAGCGGGCTGGCCTTGCAGGTAGAACGCGCAACCACGGGTGACGCCCTCGCCCATCTCTTCCGAGTAGTAGCCTTCGACCTGATGCTCAGGCGTCACCGCCAGCATCAGCCCTTCGTATTTGCCCGAGTGCAATGCGGGCGAACCCGCAAAGGCAGGCGCTACGGCACACAACGACAACACACCCACTGCTAGAAAACGGATCATCTTATTTTTTCCCTTCAAGTTTCTCGTAGGCTTTTTGCATAAGGACGTCATAGTTGCCGTAGTCCTCGCCGTTATAGTTACGGGCCATGCCAGTAAAATCCTTAGTTTTCATGGCTTTCATCAACGCCGGACTCTTGCTGCAAAAACCGAGGAACGCCTTTAGTTGATTACCGGCATTCACCTTTAATGCCGCCGAGAATTCAAACACTGTCTTGTAACCGCAGGACGCGTAGTTGAAACCCATGATCTGAAACATGCCCCACGAGGCCGACATCAATGCCGCTTCCTGATCAAGGGCAAAGGCGGTAGCCATGGTTTCCCAAGCCTTGGCCTGGTCCTTGTTATTGGTCTGCCACTGCGGCCCGGCCTTTTTCTTGTAGGGGTAAGACAGCAGCGGATGCGCCTGGTCGTAGATGTGCTTGGTGTACTTGCGAAACAGGTGCCCCTCGAACGCGATCACCGGCAACTTGGCTGGCCCGAAGCCGGAGCGCCCACCGGATTCCACGGTGGCAAAGGCCTTGATGATGTTCACCGAAATGCCGCCCCCCAATTGCGTGGCGGCGTTCTGGAAGTCGGTCTCGCTCAGGGTCATGCCCCCATCGCACGTAGCCTGGAGCATCAACTGGCGGTTGCGTTTCTCGGCCTCGATCATCGCGCGCATGCGGTCCAGGTACACATTGACCGTGGCCTGCACCGCATCCCCCTGGTTGTTGCCGAACACGTTCAGGAAGGTCGGGATGCGCAGGCTCGGGAAGGCTTTCACCGGCACCTTCACCGCTTCTTCGATCAAGCTGTTGAAGGTTTTACCGGTAGGGTCGATCACGCCATCGGGGTGAGCGTATTTAAGATGGCGAAACTGGTACTGGCTGATGCACTGCACCAACTGGCCGTCGCACTTGCCGTTTTCGGCCAGCGGAAAACCCAGCTTGGGAATGATCAAATTGAATAAATACTGGATGCACTGCACATCGGCGGGCAAGTTGCGGGCTTTACCGGGAGCGCCTACCGAAGCACTGATAAGACGGGGCAACCCTTGCAGGCTTTTCATCACAGACATCCTTGTTAGTTAAAGAAGTGATGGCACTTCAATATCAACTCCACACCCTTGTCATAGTTTGAAACAAGTGGCTGGCGGAAACTAACAAGGCAATTTTGGGTTGTCCAGAGCGACCTGTGAAAGTTGTGAAACAGCCGGATTAAATCAATCAGTAACCGTGAAACTCACGGGTCTTCTGGTACTTGTGGAAATCAATCCACTCGACCACATCGTAAGGCAGGTAGAGCTGCACCCGGGCCCGGGAAATGGCGATGTACACCGCGCAGAGTCGCTGGTCGAACGCGTAGGCATCCTTGAACTTCACGTTGGTAAGCAACTCGGGCGTCAGCAGCACCCGGTCGAACTCCATGCCACCCGCCTCTTCCGCCAGCATCAGCAGGCAACGTTTGCCGGGCACGCCGCCCAGTCGGTTCAAGCGCGTGATATCCGCGACGTTGAAGCCTTTTTCCAGCTCATTCTCGACCCACAGGAAGGCTTCATCGAACCGGCTGGCCTCACGCACCTGCTGCCAGTCGTCCATGTCGCTGAAATACGCATGGGGACCATTGTCATTGTGCTCGTTGCTGTAGAACTCCGGCTTGAACAGCGCGATGACGCTGATCATGAAGCGTTGCAGATCCTGCTGCGCCGCGTTGTCGGGAAAACCGAACGGGCAGTTGGCTTGCTGCAACTGAATCGCCCACTTCATGGTGTCCCAATGGGAGGCGGTCAACACCACGCAGCCTTCCGGCGGCACGAAGCCCTGGGGGTAATGCTCGATGCCGACGTCGGCATCCCGCGCGCCTTCGAAGGGCGTCTTGCACTTCTGCGAATGCACGCTGATCAACGGGTTGACCAGACGCTCGACATTGCGGCCCGAACGCACGGAATAACTGATGTCAGTGTGCCGGACCTCACGCTTTCTGCGGACCATCACACCGCTGGCCAATTGGTACTCATCGCCGAGGGTGACCAGCACTTGCCGGCCGCGTTCGATAATCTGCAGCAACGACGGTGGGATGTCCTGGCTTTCATCGATCAACACATGGGTGTACCGCGGCGGCACCACGCAGCCTTCGAGGCATGCGCGCTTGATCAGCCACAGCGCCGCGAAAGCAGTCTGGCCGGCCCATTGCGGGTTGGCCTCCAGGTACGTCCACAAACGGCTGGAATACTCCAGCAACGCCTGGGCATCCACGCTGGACAACGGTTGCTTGAAATGCGGCAAATGCCTGGCCGACAGGCTGTGATGGTTGGAATGGCAGTAGCTTTCGAGCACCTTCAGACAGATATCGAGTGTCGCCGCGCCATCGTGTCCCCGCCAGCCGTGGATATTGAGGGCCTGGGACACATCGTGCTTGCCGGGCAACCTCACCGCCGTGCTCTGTGCGGAGGGCCGCGGCCCCTGCAGCAGGGCCTTGGCGAAGGCGGCAAAAGTCGAGCCGGCCTTGCTGTCTTTCGCCAGCCCCATACGCTCGCGCAGCGTCGCCAGTTTTGCCCCGGTACGCGCCAGCACCAGCGTCTGCGCCGGGCGCAGGCACTCCATCAAGGCGCCGAGCAGGTGGCTCTTGCCGATGCCCGCGTAGCCTTGAACGTGCAGGTCTTCGTTCAGATTGGCGCGAAAGGTTCGTACCAGTTTGTCCTGGGCCGGGCTGAGCCAGCGCTCGCGCTGCCGAGGCGTGATCATCTGCTGGCTGAACGGGTCGTTGCTGCGCAGGTGGCGAACCTTGTAGCCGATATCCCATTTGCCTGAAGGCAGCAGGTAATCCCGCGCTGCGACTTCTTCAGCCGACAGCAGGCGCAGGTTGACGGTCTTGAGCGCGTTGAATCCGAAGTACAGCTTGCGCGGATCGAACAGCCGCTGGGCTTCGGACAATAACGTGGCGGCGCCCCCGGCCGGCGCATCGACCGCCCAGTCGAGCAACTTGGCCAGGATGCGCTCGGCGCCCGCACAGGTCAGGTCTTTTTCCGCAGCCTGGGCCAGGTTCTGGATCACCAGTACAGCGGCCAGTTCCGGCTCTGTCAGGCCGACCAGTGCCTTGGCGCCGTCAGTGCCGAGCAGGCCCGTACAGGTTTCATCCGTGACAGGCAGGAAGACAGGGCTGGATAAATCAAAGTGTTCCGGTTGCATAGTGCCTCACAGCCAGGGAATCAGGCATTGCCCTGACCGCCCAGCTCAAACCGATATTCTCCAAGGGAGCCCGACATACCGCCGCCATGGGCGCGCGCGTCAGCCGTAGAGGCCAGCGCATTGATCTGCTGCTGGAGTTCGAAGACCGCCATATCGAGCAGCCTGCGCAAGTCCTCGGCACTGTGTGCGGCCACATTCAATTGCAGCGTATAGGCGCCCGCGAGTGGCGGCGGCACGGGCTCGGCGGGCGACGCAGGCTCATCGGCCACGGTGGTAGCCCGGATCATTTCGGCCTGGCTGAGGATTTCCGCGTGTTCGTCATCCATGAGGTCCAGCACCCTCGACAATTCCAGGGTCTGTTCAGGGTGCGATTGAATGCGGTCCTTGATCTCCAGGCGCCGCATCTGCCACTCCCGCAGTTTCTCGCGAGTGAGGTCGTCGACTTTTTCCACGTGTGTTTTCTCCGGATGCCAGGCACTGGAGTATGCCGCCATGGACTGCCCGATGGCAGATGGCGTGAAAGCATTTTTGAATTGAGTTTGAGGAGGTGTTGCAAGGAAGAGCGTTATGGAGGCAACCCCACCAGCCACACCCCGGCACACAATGTTCCCGCTGTGGCTGCTGCCTTCCGGCTCTGACCAGGTTCACGGGTAATCGTTGCGGGGGGACCGATGGGGTCACCATAACGACGCCTGCCTCTCGGCAAGCGGGGCCATTGTACCGATCTCATCGGAAGTTACAACCATTGGGGGCGGATTAAAAATATTCGATGGTTCAAGCACTTGTGTCTATCGCGGGGCCGCCATCGCCGGCAAGCCGGCTCCTACAGGGTGACGGCTTCGTCTGCTCGGCCGCCTTCTTCCTGGATCACCAGGTGAATGAAGTGCAGCTTGGCGATCACCGCCGGTGGCAGCACGAAGGGATAGAAATCCGGCTGGCCCATGCTGCGTGACAGTTCGTTGAGCATGCCGGCCAGTTCGATCCAGGCGTTGACGAACGCCAGGAACGCCACGCCGCCGGGGTGTTCGGGGTCGTAGAGCGTGCTGAGGGGGAATGGCTGGTAATCCAGGTCCATCGCACGGGCGCTCATGCCAAAGCCGAGCGCGGTGTCGACGGCGTCCATCATGTGCAGGTAGTGCGCCCAGGTTTCGGCCCAGTCTTCCCAGGGGTGCATGGTCGCGTAGGCGCTGACGCAGGTTTGCTGCCAGTCGGGGCGCGGGCCGTTCTGGTAGTGCTGATCGAGGGCATCGGCGTAACTGGCGCGTTCGTCGCCGAACAGGTTGCGAAACGGTTCATGCCAGTGGGTATTGGCGATCAGCCGATCCCAGTAGTAATGGCCGACTTCATGGCGAAAGTGCCCGAGCAGCGTGCGATAAGGTTCACGCATTTGTACGCGGACTTTTTCGCGATGGGCGTCGTCGGCTTCCTTGATGTCGAGGGTGATCAAGCCGTTAGCGTGGCCGGTCATCGGCGCGTTGCCTTCGAGGTCGATACCGACGAAATCGAAGGCCAGGCCGTTGTCTTCATCGACGCTCTTGGGCACCACTTGCAAGCCGAGACCGATCAATTGCGCGACCAACCGGCGCTTGGCGGTTTCGACTTTGCGCCAGCGCTCATGGTTTTCCACGATCGACAGGTCAGGGATAGTGCGATTAAGGCTGCAGGCCACACACAGCGGTGCGGTGCTGTGGGCCGGGATCAGCCAGTTGCAGGCCGCTGGCGTGTCGAGGTTGGCGCAACGACGGAAGGCGCCGGCATCGAGATTGTCGTCTTGCAGCCAGGTGCCTTCCACGGGGCCGGGCTGCAGGGAGGCCAGTCGACTTTGCTGCGGCTGATAACCCAGTAGCGCCTGGCAGGCCAGGCATTGGCTGTTGCGAAAGAACAGCGATTGGCCGCAACGGCACTGCCACACTTTGCTGTCGCGGGAGGTGCCGGCCACGAACGGTGCAGCAATGCGCGAACTGAGTTGCTCGAAGTAGCGGAACATGGCGATCTCTCCCTGGGGTGCCCAAGACTAGATCATTTCCCTACCGAGATCGTTCCACATTGTTGTAGTGAGCGGGCTTGCCCCGCGCCGGGCTGCGCAGCAGCCCCAACAAGGGCGCTGAGGTGTTTCAGATAGACCGAAGCGCCTGGGTTTTGGGCTGCTTCGCAGCCCGGCGCGGGGCAAGCCCGCTCACCACAACAAGACCGCTCACCACAAAGTCCCAATCAGACGGTGATGTTGTGGTTGGCCAGGAAAGCGACGAAGGCCTCTTCGTCCAATACCTTCAGGCCCAGCTCGTTGGCCTTGGTCAGTTTCGAGCCGGCGCCCGGCCCGGCCACTACGCAGTGGGTTTTCGCCGAGACGGAACCCGCCACCTTGGCACCGAGGCTTTCGAGTTTGTCCTTGGCCACGTCACGGCTCATCAGCTCCAGGGAGCCGGTGAGTACCCAGGTGTGCCCGGCCTCAGGCAAGCCTTCAACGACTTTCTTGTCGCTCAGCCAGTGCATGCCGAAATCCTTGAGCTGCTGCTCGATGGCCAGGGCGTGGTTGGCATTGTCTTCATTATCAAAGAAGTCACGCACGGCCTTGGCCTGCTTCTCGGGCAGGGCCTGGCGCATATCCAGCCAGTCGGCCTTGATCACGCCCTCCAGGGTGACGAACTTGTCCGCAAGCTTCTGCGCGGCGCCGGGGCCGACACTTGGCACGTGCAGCTTGTCGAGCAAGCCACCCAGGGTGGTGCTGGCGGCGAATTCGGCGCTCAGCTCGCCCTGATCCTGCAACTGCAGGGCGCATTCCTGCGGCGACAGCAGCGCGCCGATCACGTCCTGGTTATGGCCGTCCTCAAAGAAGCTGTGAATCTCGTGCGCCACTTCCAGGCCCACGTCCGGCAAGTACGTCAGCACTTCCGGCAAGGCCTTCTGCACGCGTTCCAGGGACGCCAGGGAGCGCGCCAGCACCTTGGCGGTTTCCTCGCCCACATCGGGAATGCCCAGGGCGTAGATAAACCGTGCCAGGGTCGGGGTCTTGCTGTTTTCGATGGCGGTGATCAGCTTCTTGCTGGAGATATCGGCAAAACCTTCCAGGTCGATGATCTGCTCATACTTGAGTTTGTAGAGGTCGGCCGGCGAGCCGATGAGTTTTTCATCCACCAGTTGCTCGATGGTCTTGTCGCCCAGGCCGTCGATGTCCATGGCGCGCCGCGAGACGAAATGGATGATCGCCTGCTTGAGCTGTGCGCCACAGGCCAGGCGGCCGACGCAACGGTACACCGCGCCTTCGGTAACGGTTTCCTTGCCCTTGCTGCGCTTGACCAACTGCGTGCGCTCCACGTGGGAGCCGCACACCGGGCAGTTTTCGGGGATCTGCACCGCACGGGCATTTTCCGGGCGACGCTCGGGGACGACGGAGACCACCTGCGGGATCACGTCACCGGCACGGCGGATGATCACGGTGTCGCCGATCATCAGGCCCAGCCGCGCAACCTCATCCATGTTGTGCAGGGTGGCGTTGGACACGGTCACACCCGCGACCTTGACAGGTTTGAGGCGCGCCACCGGCGTGACGGCACCGGTGCGGCCGACCTGGAACTCCACGTCGAGCAGTTCGGTCAGCTCTTCCATCGCCGGGAATTTATGCGCGATGGCCCAGCGCGGTTCGCGGGCGCGGAAGCCCAGTTCGCGCTGGGAAGCAATGCTGTTGACCTTGAACACCACACCGTCGATTTCATAGCCGAGGCTGTTACGCCGCTCGCCGATATCGCGGTAGTACGCCAGACATTCCTGGATGCCCTTGGCCAGCTTCAGTTCGTGGCTGATGGGCATGCCCCACTTCTGCAGTTGCTTCAGGTTGCCGATATGGGTGTCGCTGATATCCGCGGTTACCTGGCCGATGCCATAGCAGCAGAATTCCAGCGGGCGACTGGCGGTGATCTTCGAGTCCAACTGGCGAAGGCTGCCGGCAGCGGCGTTGCGCGGGTTGGCGAAGGTCTTGCCGCCGACTTCCAGTTGCGAGGCATTGAGCCGTTCGAAACCGGCCTTGGACATAAACACTTCGCCACGCACTTCCAGGGTCGCCGGCCAACCACTGCCGTGCAGTTTCAGCGGGATATTGCGCACGGTGCGCACGTTGACGCTGATGTCTTCGCCGGTGGTGCCGTCGCCACGGGTG
The DNA here is from genome assembly GCF_000612585.1 of Pseudomonas sp. CHM02. Taxonomy (GTDB): domain Bacteria; phylum Pseudomonadota; class Gammaproteobacteria; order Pseudomonadales; family Pseudomonadaceae; genus Aquipseudomonas. The sequence goes on along the minus strand of NZ_JFCA01000001.1, from coordinate 195,249 downwards.
GCGCCGCGTACCAGTTCACCGTCCTGATACAGCAGGCTGACCGCCAGGCCGTCCAGTTTCGGTTCGCAGCTGTACTCCACGGCTGCGCCACCGCCGAACAGGTCACCCACCGGCAGGTCGAGACCTTCGGTCACCCGGCGGTCGAATTCGAGCATGGTGGTTTCATCAAAGGCGTTACCGAGGCTGAGCATCGGAATCTCGTGCTTCACCTGGGTGAACGCCGACAACGCCGCACTGCCGACCCGCTGCGTCGGCGAATCGCGCGTTACCAGGTCCGGGTGCTCGGCTTCCAGGGCCTTGAGCTCGTGGAACAGCCGGTCGTACTCGGCGTCCGGGATACTTGGCTCGTCGAGCACGTGGTAACGGTAGTTGTGCTGATCCAGTTCAGCGCGCAGTTCGAGGATGCGGGTGTGGGCGGCGGTCATGGGTGTTCTCTCAGAAAGCAAAAGAGCAGCCGAAGCTGCTCAATATGTTAGTGCGCTTATTCTACTGACAACGCTGAAGACCAATCCTCAGCGTTTCTGTGTCAGGGCGCGACGCTCGAACTCGACGATGCGCTGACGGTAGTGTTCGATGGTTTGCGCGGTCAGGACGCTGCGTTGGTCATCCTTGAGCTCGCCGTTCAGTTCCTGGGACAGCTTGCGGGCTGCGGCCACCATCACGTCGAACGCTTGTTTCGGGTGACGCGGGCCTGGCAAACCGAGGAAGAAACTCACCGCCGGGGTACTGAACAGGTCGATATCGTCCAGATCGAACGTGCCCGGCTTGACGGCGTTGGCCATGGAGAACAGCACTTCACCGTTGCCCGCCATGCTTTCGTGGCGGTGGAAAATATCCATCTCGCCAAAACGCAGGCCGCTTTCGAGGATGTTCTGCAGCAGGGCCGGGCCTTTGAAGCCAGCGGCGTCGCGGCAGATCACGCTGATCACCAGCACTTCTTCGGCAGCCGGCTGGTCGTTCACCGATTGGCGCGGCGCATTTTTACCCAGGTTTTCATCCGGGAAATCATCATCGCGGCTGCTGAAGCTCGGGCCCTCATCGACGTCGAGGTTCAGGTCGCCCTGATGCGGCTCGGCCACGGCGGCGCTGGCGCGCTTGCCACGCTTGGAGGACGGCTCGCGGGCCTCACGCACTGGCGCACTCATCGACGGCAGGTCGTGCTCGTCCAGCTGCGGTTCCTTATGGGTATCCAGCACACGGGGCGGCCCCAGCAGCTCGGCGCTGCCGTCGTCGTCGGGCAAGTTGGACAGGTTGCGGTCCAGACGGAATTTGAGCTTGCCCTTGCCACCGCGCATCCGGCGCCAGCCATCAAAAAGAATACCGGCAATGACAATAATGCCGATGACGATCAGCCACTCGCGCAGACCGATTTCCATGTAATCCCGTGCCTCTAATAAAAAATGCTGAAAAATAAGGGGTTTAGCAACGTGCAAACCGCTTTAAAACGTGGCGCCAACTCTATGTTCTGACTGACGTTTTGCCCACGCATACGAAAATTTGACATTAAACTAGCACGACCAAAGATAACTTTACACCGTCTGTCAAAATGCCTTGAACAAATATGTCCATTTGCCACTTTCGCCAGGCCGGTAAATCGCCCTACAGCGCACTAGGAAATTTCTATGTTGGCGCGGCTCAGGATTCCACCATCGCCATCGCTTCTTCCACATCCACCGCCACCAGACGCGAACAGCCCGGTTCGTGCATCGTGACCCCCATCAACTGATCCGCCATTTCCATGGCGATCTTGTTGTGGGTGATATAGATGAACTGCACGGTCTGGGACATCTCTTTGACCAACCGCGCATACCGTCCAACGTTAGCGTCATCCAGCGGGGCGTCAACTTCGTCGAGCATGCAGAACGGCGCCGGATTCAACTTGAAGATGGCAAATACAAGGGCCAATGCGGTCAGGGCTTTCTCGCCGCCGGACAACAAATGGATGGTGCTGTTCTTCTTGCCCGGAGGCCGCGCCATGATCGTTACCCCTGTATCGAGTAGATCTTCGCCCGTCAGTTCCAAGTAAGCGCTGCCACCGCCGAAAACTTTTGGGAATAACGCCTGTAAACCGCCATTAATCTGATCAAAGGTATCTTTGAAGCGGTTACGGGTTTCCTTGTCGATCTTGCGGATCACGTTTTCCAGGGTGTCCAGGGCTTCCACCAGATCGGCGTCCTGGGCATCCAGATAACGTTTACGTTCGGATTGCTGCTGGTATTCGTCGATGGCTGCGAGGTTGATCGCGCCGAGGCGCTGAATGCGCGCGGCAATGCGCTCGAGTTCTTCTTCGGCTTCTTTCTCGTTGGCCTCGGCGGTCAGGGTATTGAGCACGCCGTGCAGGTCGTAGCCGTCCTCCAGCAATTGGTCTTGCAGGGTCTTGCGGCGCACCGTCAGGGCTTGCCATTCCATGCGCTGCTGTTCGAGCTGGCCGCGGATCAGCTGGGATTGCTGCTCGGCCTGGGTCCGGCGTTTTTCCGCATCGCGCAGTTCGCGGTCGGCGTCTTCCAGGGCGATCTGTGCGGTCTTGAGTTCTTCGTCGACGGTCATGCGCTTGTCGAGCAATTCCTCGAGCTTGAGGCGCAACTCTTCCAGCGGCGCCTCGCCCTCTTCCAGGTTGAGGCTCAGTTGCTCGCGCTTTTCGGTCAGGCGTTCGGACTGCATCTCCAGGCGCTCAAGGGCCTGGGCCGTCGACGCGTGCTGGGCCTTGAGCGAACCCAGGCGCACCGCCAACTGGTGGGCGTGATCCTTGTGCTGGCGGGCTTCCTGGCGCACGCGGTCGAGGCGCTCGCGCAGGCTGTCGCGCTGGGCCAGCAGCAATTCGCGCTGTTCGGTGTCCAGCGCCATGCTGTCGAGAGCTTCCTGCAAATGCAGGCGCGCTTCACCGATCTGTTCGTGTTCGAGGGCGCGCTGCTCGCCCATCTCGGCGACTTCTTCGTCGAGACGGGTGCGGCGCAGGGTCAGTTGCTCGACCTTGGCTTTGCTCGCGGAGAGCTGGGCTTTCAATTCGCCTTGCTGGCGCGCTTCGTCCTGCAACAGGCGGCGCAGGTGTTCGCGGCCAGTCTCTTGCTGGCGCTGGGTGGCGCGCAGGGTTTGCAGTTCGGTTTCCAGGCTTTCCAGGGTCGCTTCGCGCTCTTCACGCTCGGCGATCAGGTTGACGATTTCCTGGCCACGGGCCAACACGCCGCTTTCCGCTTCACTGGCGCGGCGTACGCGCAGGAAGTGGCGGCCGACCCAGTAGCCGTCGCGGCTGATCAGGCTTTCGCCGGCCGCCAGTTGGCCGCGTTGGGCCAAGGCCTGCTCCAGAGATTCGACCGGCTTGACCTGGCCCAGCCAGGGCGACAGATCAATCGCCGCCTCAACTTTATCCAGCAAACTGCCCGGCACCCGCGTGCCATCGGCGGCCGGGCTGAGCAGACGCAAATCGCCCTGGGCGAAACCGGCCAGGTCGAAACCGCCAAAATCATCCACCAGCACGGCTTGAAGGTCGGCACCCAGGACCGTTTCAACCGCCAACTCCCAACCTGCCTCTACCTTCAAGCCTTCCGCCAAGCGCGGGCGCTCGGCCAGATGCTGGTCACGCAGCCACTCGGCGGTGCCGGTGCCTGGGTCCAATGCGGCTTGCTGCAAGGCTTCAAGCGACGCAAGCCGACCATTGAGCCGCTGCAAATCGCCCTGGGCCTGTTGCTGCGCCTGGGTCGCCTGTTGCAGTTGCTGACGCAATTGCTCCAGGCGCTCCACTTGTTGTTCTTCGCTGGCTTCCAGCTCTTCCAGCGTCATTTCGCTTTCGGCCAGTTGCTCGCTCAGCTCCATGATCGCCGCGTCTTCCGGGTCGGCGGCGAGCAGCACGCGCTCTTCCTGCAGACGACGCTGGCGCTCGGCCAAACGCTCCATGCTGGTTTCCAGCTGTTGGATGCGAGATTGCTGCACCTCGGCCTGGCGGCGCGGCTCGGCGGACTTCAGGTTGAAGGTGTCCCACTGTTCCTGCCAGCCGTGCATCGTGGTTTCGGATTCTTCCAGCGCGGCGGCGGCTTCTTCGGCGGCGGCGTTGGTGATTTCCTGCTCGGGGGTGAGCTTGTCCAGCTCTTCGCCGAGGGTCAGCAGCAAGGTGCGGTCGTGGCCCAGGTGAGATTCGGTTTCCAGGCGCGCGCGCTCGGCTTCTTTCAAATCATCCTGCAACTGGCGCAGGCGCTGCTGGCCATGCTGGATACTCTGCTCGACCCGGGCAATGTCGCCACCCACCGAATAGAAGCGGCCCTGCACCAGGTTGAAGCGCTCGGACAGGTCATGGTGGCCGTCACGCAGGCGTTCGATGCTGGCGTCGGCGTTGCGCTGCTCGGCCACCAGGGCTTCGAAGCTGATTTCCTGGGTGCCGATGATCGCTTCGCGCTGGCCCACCTGATCATTCAGCGCCTGCCAGCGCAGGGCCGACAGTTGCGCCTTGAGCTGGCGCTCTTCGCCTTTGTACTCCTGATACTTCTCGGCGGCCTGGGCCTGGCGGTGCAGGCGCTCCAACTGGCGCTCCAGCTCTTCGCGCAGGTCGGTCAGGCGGGCGAGGTTCTCGTGGGTGCGGCGGATACGGTTTTCGGTCTCGCGGCGGCGCTCCTTGTACTTGGAGATGCCGGCCGCTTCCTCGATGAAGTTGCGCAGGTCTTCGGGCTTGGCTTCGATCAGCTTGGAAATCATGCCCTGCTCGATGATCGAGTAGCTGCGCGGGCCCAAACCTGTGCCGAGGAAAATATCGGTGATGTCCCGACGGCGACACTTGGTGCCGTTGAGGAAGTAACTGTTCTGGCTGTCGCGGGTCACTTTGCGGCGAATGGAGATTTCCGCGTAGGCCGCGTACTCGCCGATCAAGGTGCCGTCGGAGTTGTCGAACACCAGTTCGATGCTGGCCTGGCTCACCGGCTTGCGGCTGGTGGAGCCGTTGAAGATGACGTCGGTCATCGACTCGCCACGCAGGTTTTTCGCCGAGCTCTCGCCCATCACCCAGCGGACGGCGTCGATGATGTTCGACTTGCCGCAACCATTGGGCCCGACCACCGCCGCCATGTTACTGGGGAAGTTCACCGTGGTCGGGTCGACGAAGGATTTGAACCCCGCCAGTTTGATGCACTTGAGCCGCACGTTTAGGCGTCCGCCAACGCTGCGATGACCAGCGAACAACTGCGCTGGCCGTAGGCCGACAGCACCAGGCGGATCTGCGGCAGGTCACGCGCCAGCACGGCGGCGAGCAACTGTTCGAACAACGCCAGGTACTCGCTCATGGAGGCCTTGCGTTGATCCAGCGCCAGGTAATAGGCGCGGTTCATCGCCGGCTGCAGGTTCTCGACGGTTTCCTGCAAGTACGGGTTATTGGCGAAAGGGTACGCGGCGCGCATCACGTTGAAGCTTTCTTCGACGAAGGCGCGGATGTCCTGGCGCTCGAAGCTGCCTACCAGGCGCTGCTGGATCTGCAGGAACGGCGCCATATCGGCCTGCACCTGCCAGCCCTGGGCAACCGCGTTGCCGAGCAGGATGTACAGCTCCGCCATCAAGGTGCACAGGCTCTGCACCTTGTGGGCGGTGAGTTCGGTGACGTGGGCGCCACGGCGCGGCAGGATCGCGATCAGATGGCGGCGTTCGAGGATCAGCAAGGCTTCGCGCACGGAACCACGGCTGACATTGAGTGCCAGCGTGACCTTTTGCTCCTGGATCCGCTCCCCAGGCTTGAGATCGCCGCGAATGATGCGTTCGGCGAGGTGGTGAGCAATTTGCTCGGCGAGACTGTCCGGCGCCTTGAACGTCATGTTTTCCCTTCAAAATCTTCTATCGGTACAAGCGCGGCAGTGTAGCGCATTGGCCCGCTGATGGCGCTACGCCCACCGTGGCGAATTTGGCATGAAATAAGCAGCACTGAAAGCCCATGAGCCGCCAAAAACGCCGGTTCCAGAAGACTGGACCATAATTGAAAGTGTTGTGATCGCAATTTCTTGACCTCCTGGTCAGAAAATCATTGACCGAAAAGTCAGACATGACTAGATTCGGCGCAAAGCGGTTAACAACAATAATGAGTCTGCGAGGCCTTCCGTGATCCAGTTTTTACTTAACCAGGAACTCCGTAGCGAGCACGCCCTGGACCCCAACCTGACCGTGCTCAACTATTTGCGTGAGCACCTGGGCAAATCCGGCACCAAGGAAGGCTGCGCCAGCGGCGACTGCGGTGCATGCACCGTGGTGGTCGGCGAGTTGCACACAAATGACCACGGCGCCGAGCAGATTCGTTATCGCAGCCTCAACTCGTGCCTGACCTTTGTGTCGTCGTTGCACGGCAAACAACTGATCAGCGTCGAAGACCTCAAGCACCAGGGCCAACTGCACAGCGTGCAACAGGCCATGGTGGAGTGCCACGGTTCGCAATGCGGCTTTTGCACCCCCGGTTTCGTGATGTCACTGTTCGCCCTGCAAAAGAACAGCGACGCCCCCGACAGCCAGAAAGCCCATGAAGCCCTGGCCGGCAACCTGTGCCGCTGCACCGGCTATCGCCCGATTCTTGCCGCCGCCGAACAGGCCTGCTGCAACAAGCCCCAGGATCAGTTCGACAGCCGTGAGGCCCAGACCATCGCCCGCCTCAAAGCCATCGCGCCGACGCAGACCGGTGAACTCAACAGCGGCGACAAACGCTGCCTGGTGCCACTGACCGTCGCCGACCTGGCCGACCTCTACGACGCCTACCCGCAAGCGCGCCTGTTGGCCGGCGGCACTGACCTGGCGCTGGAAGTCACTCAGTTTCACCGCACGCTGCCGGTGATGATCTACGTCGGCAACATTGAAGAAATGAAGCGCATCGACGACTTCGACGACCGCCTGGAAATCGGCGCTGCCACCGCCCTCTCCGACTGCTACACCGCGCTGCACCACCAATACCCGGACTTCGGCGACCTGCTGCACCGCTTCGCGTCCCTGCAAATCCGCAACCAGGGCACCCTCGGCGGCAACATCGGCAACGCCTCGCCGATCGGTGATTCGCCGCCGCTGCTGATCGCCCTCGGCGCGCAGATTGTGCTGTGCAAGGGCGAGACACGCCGCACCCTGGCGCTCGAAGACTACTTCATCGATTACCGCGTCACCGCCCGCCAGGACAGCGAGTTCATCGAGAAGATCATCGTGCCGAAAGGCCACGCGTTGTTCCGTGCCTACAAAGTCTCCAAGCGCCTGGACGACGATATTTCCGCCGTCTGCGCCGCATTCAATCTGAAGATCGACAACGGTGTGATCCGCGAGGCCCGCGTGGCATTCGGCGGCATGGCCGCCACGCCAAAACGCGCCAACAGCTGCGAAGCCGCGTTGGTCGGCGCCACCTGGAACAGCGCCACCGTCGAGAAAGCCTGCGCCGCCCTGGCCCAGGACTTCACCCCGCTGTCGGACTTCCGCGCCAGCAAGGAATACCGCCTGCTCAGCGCCCAGAACCTGCTGCGCAAATACTTCATCGAACTGCAAACGCCGCACATCGAGACTCGGGTGACCGCTTATGTCTAACCATCACGCCGTCGTTAAAACCCAGGCCGAACTCGCCGAGCTGTTCGCCCAGGACCTCACCTCCGGGGTCGGTCGCAGCGCCAAGCATGACAGCGCCGCCAAGCACGTATCCGGCGAAGCGCAGTACATCGATGACCGCCTGGAATTCCCCAACCAGTTGCACCTGTATGCGCGCATGTCCGACCGCGCCCACGCGAAAATCATCAGCATCGACACCGCGCCCTGCTACGCCTTCGACGGCGTGCGCATTGTCATCACCCATGAAGATGTGCCGGGCCTCAAAGACATCGGCCCGTTGATGCCCGGCGATCCATTGCTGGCTATCGATACGGTGCAGTTCGTTGGACAAGTCGTGCTGGCTGTGGCCGCCCGCGACCTGGAGACCGCGCGCAAGGCCGCCATGGCGGCGGTGATCGAATACGAAGACCTGGAACCGGTGCTGGACGTGGTCGAGGCCTTTCGCAACAAGCATTTCGTACTCGACAGCCACACCCATCAGCGCGGTGATTCGGCCGGCGCACTGGCAACCGCGAAAAACCGTATCCAGGGCACCTTGCATATCGGCGGCCAGGAACACTTCTACCTGGAAACCCAGATCTCTTCGGTGATGCCCACCGAAGACGGCGGCATGATCGTTTACTGCTCCACGCAGAACCCCACCGAAGTGCAGAAACTGGTGGCCGAAGTGCTGGACGTGTCGATGAACAAGATCGTGGTCGACATGCGGCGCATGGGCGGCGGTTTCGGCGGCAAGGAAACCCAGGCCGCCAGCCCCGCATGCCTGTGCGCGGTGGTGGCGCGCCTGACTGGCCAGCCCACCAAGATGCGCCTGCCGCGCGTCGAAGACATGTTGATGACCGGCAAGCGCCACCCCTTCTATATCGAATACGACGTCGGCTTCGATGACAGCGGCCGTCTGCACGGGATCAACCTGGAACTGGCGGGTAACTGCGGCTGCTCGCCGGACCTGTCCAACTCGATTGTCGACCGTGCAATGTTCCACGCCGACAACGCGTATTACCTGGGCGATGCCACCGTCAACGGCCATCGCTGCAAGACCAACACTGCGTCCAACACCGCCTACCGTGGTTTCGGCGGCCCACAAGGCATGGTCGCCATCGAAGAAGTGATGGACGCCATCGCCCGCCACCTGGCGCTCGACCCGCTGGCGGTGCGCAAGGCCAACTATTACGGCAAGACCGAGCGCAACGTCACCCACTACTACCAGACCGTCGAGCACAACATGCTCGAAGAGATGACGGCCGAGCTGGAAGCCAGCAGCCAATACGCCGAGCGCCGCGAAGCGATCCGCCTGTACAACGCCCACAGCCCGATCCTGAAAAAAGGCTTGGCGCTGACCCCGGTGAAATTCGGTATTTCGTTTACCGCCAGCTTCCTCAACCAGGCCGGTGCGCTGATCCATATCTACACCGACGGCAGCATCCACCTGAACCACGGCGGCACCGAGATGGGCCAGGGCCTGAACACCAAGGTCGCGCAGGTGGTGGCCGAGGTATTCCAGGTTGAAATCGACCGTGTGCAGATCACCGCCACCAACACCGACAAGGTGCCCAACACCTCGCCGACGGCGGCGTCCAGCGGTGCCGACCTGAACGGCAAGGCCGCGCAGAACGCCGCCGAAACCATCAAGCAGCGCCTGGTGGAATTCGCCGCGCGCAAGTACGACGTGAGCGAAGCCGATGTGGAATTCCACAACGGTCACGTGCGCGTGCGTGACCAGATCCTGACCTTCGAGGCGTTGATCCAGCAGGCGTATTTCGCCCAGGTGTCGCTGTCGAGCACGGGCTTCTACAAGACCCCGAAAATCTTCTACGACCGCAGCCAGTCCCGTGGTCGGCCGTTCTACTACTTCGCGTTCGGCGCGGCGTGCTGCGAAGTGATCGTCGACACCCTGACCGGCGAATACAAGATGCTGCGCACCGACATCCTCCACGACGTGGGCGCCTCGCTGAACCCGGCCATCGACATCGGCCAGGTCGAAGGCGGCTTTATCCAGGGCATGGGCTGGCTGACCATGGAAGAGCTGGTGTGGAACAACAAGGGCAAGCTGATGACCAACGGCCCGGCCAGCTACAAGATCCCGGCGGTGGCCGACATGCCGCTGGACCTGCGGGTGAAGCTGGTGGAAAACCGCAAGAACCCCGAAGACACGGTGTTCCACTCCAAGGCCGTGGGCGAGCCGCCGTTCATGCTCGGGATTGCTTCGTGGTGTGCGATCAAGGATGCGGTGGCGAGCCTGGCTGACTATCGCCATCAGCCGAAGATCGATGCGCCGGCGACACCGGAGCGGGTGTTGTGGGGCTGCGAGCAGATGCGGCAGTTGCAGGCGGCGAAGGCTGTTGAGGCTGAAACCGAGATGGCTTCGCTCTAGACCGAGGCGCTGCCTTCGCGGGCAAGCCCGCTTCCACATCTGGAATGCACTTCCCTGTGGGAGCGGGCTTGCCCGCGATAGCGGCCTGACTGACAACAGAGATGTTGAGGTAGACATGAACAACTGGATCAGCGCCCTCGCCGACCTGCAGAACCAAGGCGAACCCTGCGTGCTGGTGACCATCATCGAAGAGCTCGGCTCCACGCCGCGCAATGCCGGCTCGAAGATGGTGATCAGTGCCGCCCAGACCTTCGACACCATCGGTGGCGGGCACCTGGAATACAAGGCGATGCAGATCGCCCGCGACATGCTTGTGCGTGGCCAGCAGAACACCCATCTGGAGCGCTTCAGCCTGGGCGCAAGCCTGGGCCAGTGCTGCGGTGGCGTGACCGTGCTGCTGTTCGAGCCCATGGGCCAGGTGCAGGCGCAGATCGCGGTGTTTGGCGCCGGCCATGTCGGCCGCGCACTGGTGCCGTTGCTGGCGAGCCTGCCGTGTCGGGTGCGCTGGATCGATTCCCGTGACCAGGAGTTTCCGGAACATATCCCCGAAGGCGTGCGTAAAATCGTCAGCGAAGAGCCGGTCGACGAAATTGCCGACTTGCCGGTGGGCAGCTACTGCATCGTCATGACCCACAATCACGCGCTGGATCTGGAACTGACTGCTGCCCTGCTCAAACGCAATGACTTCGCCTACTTCGGCCTGATCGGCTCGAAGACCAAACGCGTCAAATTCGAACACCGCCTGCGTGATCGCGGCTTCGACACCGCACAGTTGCAACGCATGCGCTGCCCCATGGGCCTCACCGAGGTGAAGGGCAAATTGCCGGTGGAGATCGCCATCTCCATCGCCGGCGAAATCATCGCCACCTATAACGCCAATTTCGGCCAGCACACCGCCAGCGCCGAACCCATTGCCAAACTGCTTGTGGCTTCGCGCCGCAGCCAAGCTTTGACTTCTTTTGCCAAGAATTGAGACGACCATGCCTTTGACTCGCAAAGCCTACCGTGCCGCCATTCTGCACAGCCTCGCCGACCCTGCCGAAGTGGGGATCGAAGCGTCCTATGAATATTTCGAAGACGGCCTGCTGGTCATCGAAAACGGCCGGATCAGTGCCGTCGGCCATGCCCGCGACTTGCTGGCGACGTTGCCCGCCGACATCGACATCACCCATTATCAGGACGCGCTGATCACTCCCGGCCTGATCGACACCCACATCCACCTGCCGCAAACCGGCATGGTCGGCGCCTATGGCGAGCAGTTGCTGGACTGGCTCAACACCTACACCTTCCCATGCGAAAGCCAGTTCGCCGACAAGGCCCACGCCGAAGAAGTCGCGGACATTTTCATCAAGGAGTTGCTGCGCAACGGCACCACCACCGCGCTGGTGTTTGGCAGTGTGCATCCGCAATCAGTGAACTCGTTCTTCGAAGCGGCCGAGAAGCTCGACCTGCGCATGATCGCCGGCAAGGTGATGATGGACCGCAACGCGCCGGACTACCTGACCGACACCGCCGAATCCGGCTACCAGGAAAGCAAGGCGCTGATCGAGCGCTGGCACGGCAAGGGTCGCCTGCATTACGCGGTGACGCCGCGTTTTGCGCCGACCAGCACGCCGGAACAATTGGCGCTGGCCGGACAACTGCTGGGGGAATACCCGGACCTGTACATGCAGACCCACATCAGCGAGAACACGCAGGAAGTGGAATGGGTGAAGGAACTGTTCCCGGAGCGCAACGGTTACCTGGATGTGTACGACCACTATAAATTGCTCGGCGAACGCTCGGTGTTTGCCCATGGCGTGCACCTGTGCGATGACGAGTGCGCGCGGTTGGCGGAGACCGGCTCGGCGGTCGCGTTCTGCCCGACCTCGAACTTCTTCCTCGGCAGCGGCTTGTTCAACCTGCCGATGGCCGAGAAGCACAAACTGAATGTGGGCCTGGGCACCGACGTGGGCGGCGGCACCAGTTTCTCGCTGCTGCAGACCCTGAACGAAGCCTACAAGGTCATGCAATTGCAGGGCGCACGTTTGAGCCCGTTCAAGTCGCTGTACCTGGCCACCCTGGGCGGTGCGCGGGCGCTGCGCCTGGAAGACAAGATCGGCACCCTGCAACCGGGCACGGACGCGGACTTCCTGGTGCTGGACTACAACGCCACACCACTGCTGAGCTATCGCTTGAAGCAGGCGAAGAACATTGCCGAGACGTTGTTTGTGCTGATGACGTTGGGGGATGATCGGACGGTGTTGCAGACGTATGCGGCCGGGCAACTGGTGCACCAACGCTGATCTGAGCCACACCACAAAACAAAGGTGGGAACGGGCTTGTTGTGGTGAGCGGGCTTGCACCCGCGCTGGGCTGCGGAGCGGCCCTAGACCCAGACACCGCGTTCTACTAAATAGAACGCGGTGTCTTTATTGGGGCCGCTTCGCGCCCCAGCGCGGGGCAAGCCCGCTCACCACACAAGCCTTTGCGCATTTGAGGAAGGCTTACAGTTTGATCGAGGAGCGCCCCGGCTTCTTGGTCTGCAACAGGTGCGAGAACACCGCATGCAAATCATCCGACGCGCTCTCTTCATCGAGGTTGAGCTTGCTGTCGATATGGTCCATGTGATGCATCATCAAGTTCACCGCCAGGGCCGCGTCCCGTGCTTCGATCGCATCGATCAACTGGGTGTGCTCATCGTAGGAACAGTGCGAGCGGTTGCCGCTTTCGTACTGGGCGATGATCAATGAGGTCTGGGACACCAGGCTGCGCTGGAAGCTGATCAGCGGCGCGTTCTTCGCCGCTTCGGCCAGCTTGAGGTGGAATTCGCCGGAGAGGCGGATGCCGGCGCCGCGATCGCCACGGGAAAAGCTGTCGCGTTCATCGTTGACCATCTGGCGCAGCTCGGCCAGCTGCTCGGCCGTGGCGTGCTGCACCGCCAATTCAGTGATCGCCCGTTCCACCAGGCGCCGAGCGAGAAACACCTGGCGTGCTTCCTCGACACTCGGGCTGGCCACCACCGCACCGCGATTGGGCCGCAGCAGCACCACACCTTCATGGGCCAGGCGCGACAGGGCGCGGCGAATGATAGTGCGGCTCACGCCGAAGATTTCGCCCAGTGCCTCTTCACTCAACTTGGTACCGGGTGCCAGGCGTTGTTCGAGGATCGCCTCGAAGATATGCGCGTAGACGATATCGTCCTGGGTTCCGCTGCGACCAGCCTTGCCGGCACGCGGTTGTTTCTTGAGAGGTTGCAACTGTTCGTTCATGGGCACTCGGGTTTGGAGAACGGCGGCGAATTAACGGTAATACGGCAACAGCGTGTCGCTGGCAAGTATCACCTAAAAACAGGGCACATTGTACACAACCCAGTGCGCCAACACACTGTACGGCTGTTTGCGCCGTCGGCTGTATTGCAATGAGTCGTTACGTTTGAGTTTAGGCTTGAATCCGCGCCGGCAACGGCAAAAAACCCAGGTAAAAGGAACACCTTCCATGAACGACGCCACCCAAGCGCCAATGCGCCCACTGGCCGACACGTCTGCGTCGGCCGTTGTCGCCGGCTTCATCGCCATGATGACCGGCTACACCAGCTCTCTGGTCCTGATGTTTCAGGCTGGGCAAGCCGCCGGTTTGACCACGGCGCAGATTTCTTCATGGATCTGGGCGATTTCCATCGGCATGGCGGTGTGCAGCATCGGCCTGTCACTGCGCTATCGCACGCCCATCACCATTGCCTGGTCGACACCCGGCGCGGCCCTGCTGATCACCAGCCTGGGCGGTGTGAGTTATGGCGAGGCCATCGGTGCCTACATCACCTGCGCCGTGCTGGTGACGATTTGCGGCTTGACCGGCAGCTTTGAAAAACTGGTCAAGCGCATCCCCGCCTCGCTGGCGGCCGCTTTGCTGGCAGGGATTCTGTTCAAGATCGGCAGCGAGATCTTCGTCGCCGCGCAGCACCGCACCGGGCTGGTACTGGGGATGTTTTTCACTTACCTGGTGATCAAGCGCCTGTCGCCGCGGTATGCGGTGCTCGCCGCGCTGGTGATCGGCACCGTACTGTCGGGGCTGATGGGGCTGCTGGACTTCAGCGGTTTTCACCTCGAAGTGGCGACGCCCGTATGGACCACGCCGCACTTCTCGTTGGCGGCGACCATCAGCATCGGCATCCCACTGTTTGTGGTGGCGATGACGTCGCAGAACATGCCCGGTGTCGCCGTGCTGCGGGCCGACGGCTACAACGTGCCCGCCTCGCCGCTGATCACGGCGACCGGCCTGGCGTCACTGGTGCTGTCGCCCTTCGGCTCTCACGGCATCAACCTGGCAGCGATCAGCGCGGCGATCTGCACCGGACCTCACGCCCACGAAGACCGTAACAAACGCTACACCGCTGCAGTGTGGTGCGGAGTGTTCTACGGGATTGCCGGGGTGTTTGGCGCGACCTTGGCCGCTTTGTTTGCAGCGCTGCCCAAGGAACTGGTGCTGTCGATCGCGGCCCTGGCGTTGTTTGGCTCGATCATCAATGGTCTGAGCATCGCCATGAATGAACCGAAGGAACGTGAAGCGGCGCTGATCACCTTTATGGTCACGGCGTCTGGCTTGACGCTGTTCTCCATCGGGTCGGCGTTCTGGGGAATTGTGGCGGGGGTGTTGACGCTGCTGATTCTGAACGGGCGCAAGGCATAAAAAAACGGCGCCCCTAGGGTCGCCGTTTCTTTGGTATCACTTGGCCGCGTTGATCGGCTTTTCCGGATACCACACGTCCAGCAGCGGGCTCACTTCAGCCTTGGTCAGCTCGGAACGGGTTTTCAGCCAGGCTTCGACAGCAGCGCGCTGCTCTTCGGACACCGAGCCACGCTTCTGCAGGCAAACCAGACCGTAGTCGTCGCCGCCGACATAGCCCAGACCGTTGGCTTCCATGGCTTCTTTGATGAATGCTTCGAGGAAAGCATCGATAGCTTCTTCACTCAGGCCTTCGTTGAAGTCCAGGTTCAGTTCGAAACCCAGCTCTTGAAATTCATCAACGCACAGTTTTTTGCGCAGACGCTGGGAACGGTTAGTCGCCATTGGAACAATCCTCATAAGTAATAACGGGCGGCACTTTAGCAGTTTAAGGCGGCGATTGCCCGACTCTCTGGGACAGGCGGCACTTTGCCGGTAAAAAAAACGCTGATTACCAGCTATCGTTCAGCTACAAGTGGATCCACCTTGGGGCATAATGCCGACACTTTCATGACCATTGAGGGATTTTTCTTATTTACCCCTCGCCTTTTTCACCCTCCTCAGCAGTAGGGTTTTACTTCTTATGATCAAATCTTTGCGTTCCGTCTTGCTCGCCGGTCTTCTCCTTCCGCTGGCCTTTTCCACCTCCGCTGCCCCCGTCAACAACACCCTGCCGCCCAATGTTCAGCAGGCACTCGCCAAAGCCAAGCTGCAAAACACTGCGCTGTCCCTGGTGATGATTCCCCTGAACGGCCCCGGCACGCCTACCGTATTCAATGCCGACGTGTCGGTGAACCCGGCCTCGACCATGAAGCTGGTCACCACCTACGCGGCCCTGGAAATGCTCGGCCCCAACCACCAGTGGAAAACCGAGTTCTACACCGACGGCACCCTCAGCGGTGGCGTGTTGCACGGCAACCTGTACCTCAAGGGCGGCGGCGACCCCAAGCTGAACATGGAAAAACTCTGGCTGCTGATGCGCGACCTGCGCGCCAACGGTGTGCAGCAAGTCACCGGTGACCTGGTGCTGGATCGCAGCTTCTTCAACCAGCCGCTGTTGCCGGAATTCAACGACGATGGCAACGACGAGAACAAGCCGTTCCTGGTCAAGCCGGACGCGCTGCTGGTCAACCTCAAGGCCCTGCGCTTCGTGACCCGCAATGACTCCGGCCGGGTGCTGGTATCGGTCGAGCCGCCGATTGCGAGCATCCGCATCGACAATCAGGTCAAGGTCTCCAACGCCAAGCAGTGCACCGGCGACGTGCGCTACAACCCGGTCACCGCCGCCGATGGCAGCGTGACAGTAACGGTCAGCGGCCAGTTGGCCGATGGCTGCAGCTCGCAGACTTACCTGTCGTTGCTGGATCACGCCACCTACACCGCCGGTGCCGTGCGGGCGATCTGGCAGGAACTGGGCGGTACCATCCAGGGCCGTGACATCCAGGCCCCCGTGCCCAAGGATGCCAAGGTGCTGGCCCGGGCGTTCTCGCCGGACCTCGCGGAGATCATTCGCGACATCAACAAATACAGTAACAACACCATGGCCCAGCAGCTGTTCCTGAGCCTGGGTGCGCAGTTCCGCAACGATGCCGATGGCGACGATGCCAAGGCCGCGCAACGTGTGGTGCGCCAGTGGCTGGCGAAGAAAGGCATCACCGCACCGCACCTGGTGATGGAGAACGGCTCCGGCCTGTCCCGTGCCGAACGGGTCAGCGCTCGCGAGATGGCGGCCATGCTGCAAGCCGCGTGGAAAAGCCCTTACGCCGCCGAGTACATCAGCTCGATGCCGATTGCCGGCACTGACGGCACCATGCGCAAACGCCTGAAGACCACCGCCATGCGCGGCGAAGCCCACGTCAAGACCGGCACCTTGAACACCGTGCGTGCCATCGCCGGGTTCAGCCGCGACAACAACGGCAACACTTGGGCCGTGGTAGCGATCCTCAACGATCCGAAACCCTGGGGGGCTTCGTCGGTGCTGGACCAAGTGCTGCTCGACCTGTACCGCCAGCCGAAGGTGGTGGCGGCCGCACCGGTCCTCTAAAACGCCGCACCGGTCCTCTAAAACAGAGCTGGCTACTGTGGTGAGCGGGCTTGTCCCGCGCTAGGGCGCGAAGCGGCCCCACTAAGAACACCACGGTGAATCAGGCATTTCTCAGCGCCTGCCAGGGGGCTGCTTCGCAGCCCAGCGCGGGCAAGCCCGCTCACCACGCCCGAGCATCAAACAACAAGCCAAGTCAGCAAACCGGGGGCGCTTCGACCCGGTCGCGGCCGCCCTGCTTGGCCACGTACACCGCCGAGTCGGCGCGCAGCAGCAGCCCGTCGATGCCTTCATCCACCCGCCAGCTGGCTACACCAAAACTGGCGGTGACGATGCCCACCGGCTCCATCGGCACACTGCGCAGCGACGCCCACAACTCCACCGCCAGGCTGTAGGCCTGATCACCATCCGTGTGGGGGCACAGCACCATGAATTCCTCGCCGCCCAGCCGGCAGAACACATCGGTGCGGCGCAGGCGCTGGCTGATGCGCTTGCACAGTTCCTGCAATACCCCATCCCCCACGGCATGCCCATGCTGGTCGTTGATGCGCTTGAAGTGATCGATATCGAGCATGATCACCGACAGTGCCCCCGAGGTGCGATTGAGCCGCACCATCTCGGCCTTGAGACGATCCTGGAAATAGCGACGGTTGTGGATGCCGGTCAGGGAGTCGGTGATGGACAGCGCGCGCAGCTCTTCTTCCACGCGCTTGAGATCGGAAATATCCGACACATAGCCATGCCACAGCGTACCGCCTGCGGGTAACTCTTCCGGGGTCGCCTCGCCACGAATCCAGCGCAGGCCCCGCTGCGGCAACAGCACCCGGTACTCCTCACGCCAATGGCTCAACTGCAACGCCGACAGGCGGATGGAGGCACGCACTCGCTCGGCATCCAGCGGATGGATACGCTCGAAGACTTTCTTCGCATCCTGCTGCAGCACGCCGGGCTCGATCTCATAGATATCGCGCATGCCGTCGCTGGCGTAGATGAATTTCCAGTTGTCGTGGGGCTCCAGGGTAAACTGGAAGATTCCGCCGGGCACATGGGCACTGAGTTTCTTGAGCAGGCGGTCCCGGACAGCCAAGGCTTCGTAGGCGCGCTTTTGTTCGGTGACGTCCAGGTAAATCGCCAGGTGGCCGATCCACAAACCATGGTCGTCCAGCAACACCGTGGCCAGCATGTTCACGGTCAACGGGCTGCCGTCCTGGCGGATCAGGGTCCATTCACGGGCTTCGTGCAGGTTCTCCGGGCTTTCCACCAGCATCGCCTGGCTTGCGGGAATGCGCTTGCCCACGGACACGCTGAGGCTGGCGGACCGCGCTTCGAGTTCCGCCGCCAAGTGCAGGCTTTCCAGGGTGTGCGTGCCCACCACATGTTCGGCCTTGAACCCCAGCATCTGTTCCGCACCGGCATTGAAGGTGTTGATGACACCCCGCAGGTCCGTGGCAATGATCGCGACCTGGGTGGCCGCATTGAGCACGCTGCGCAATTGACCATGGGCACCGCGCAACTCCTGCTCACGCAGGCGCAGTTGCACGGTGCGTTGCTCTACCAGTTTCAGCGCGCGCTGGCGCTGGCTCACCAGCACATAAAGCAAGGCACTGAGCAGCAGGCTGAGCAAGCCGCCCATGGTCAGCACCGTGGACAGCGAAGAGTGATTGGCCTGGTCGAACACCTGGCTCGGGCGCAGTTTCAGGGCGTACACATGGTCGCCCAACGTGAGGCGACGCGCGCCGGCAAGGTCACTGTCGCCGACCCCATTGTTGGACTCGTAGAGCACGCGTTGCTGCAGGTCGGAGGTGTCGACGATCTGCATCACCAGGTTATCCCGATCCGACTTGGGCAATCCGTCGGCCACCAGTTGGCGCATGCTGATCACCGCCATCACATAGCCGTAGGGCTCGTTCTGGGATTGCCCGGACGTAGGCAGGTGGCTCACTGGCGCGACCAGTAAAACCCCGGTGGCATAGGCCGGTTCTACGCCTACCAATTGCATCGGCTGGGAGACCGCCAGCCTGCCGGTCTTCTGCGCGCGCTCAAGGGTCGAACGCCGCAGCGGCTGGGCCAACAGATCAAAGCCAAGCGGCGCCCCCAGCAGGCTTTGGGTCTGGCTGTACAACACCGGCACGTATTCATCGCGTTCGGGCGCAGGCGCCAGTTCACCGGTCGAATTCAGTTCACGGATAACGAAAGGCATGCCGCGCTGGGCAGATACCTCCTGTTCGAACTGGCTGCGCTGCTCGCGGTACACCCGGGGCGCCCAGGAATAAGCGCGGGCGCGCAGCAACAAGGGCTCGGCAAAACCGTCGAACTCTTCACGGGATACACCATCGGAATTGACGAAGAAACGCCGCAGGCTGTTCAGCCGTTGCTCCTGGTCTTCGAAGCGTTCCTGCAGACGGGTGTAGCGCTCATTGACCAGCAACTGAAAGCGTTGGCGTACCTGTTGCTGATAGAGGTCGGATGCCGCCCAGGCGACAATCGCCGTCAAGGCAAACCCTGCCAATAACACCACCAATGCCACCAGCCAAGCCGACGCCTGCTCACTGATAAAGCCTAGGATTTTCGGGCGAACGGCTTGCAACGGCATAGGCAACACTCACAACGCCAGCGTGCGGGGGGTGTCACTTTGGCTAGGCCTTAAGTTATAGCCATCGGCCCTGAATTTGACCAGCGCAAAACACCTGTAGGAGCGAGCTTGCTCGCTCCTACAGGGGCGTGATCAGCGTGCGGTGATTTTCCACGCCCGGTGAATCTTCGCATTGCGTGCAAAATCCGGGTCGATGGTCTTGTCGCTGATTTCCTCGACCGCATAGCGTTCGCTGAGGTTGTCCTCCAGCGCGAACTTGCGGAAGTTGTTCGAGAAGTACAGCACCCCGCCCGGCGCCAGGCGTGCCATGGCCAGGTCGAGCAACTGCACGTGGTCACGCTGCACGTCGAAGATGCCTTCCATGCGCTTGGAGTTGGAGAAGGTCGGCGGGTCGATGAAGATCAGGTCGAACTCATCACGGCTGGCCTCCAGCCACGCCATCACATCACCCTGCTCCAGGCGGTTCTTGTCGGAGAAACCGTTGAGGGAAAAGTTGCGGCGCGCCCAGTCCAGGTAGGTTTTGGACAGATCGACACTGGTAGTGCTGCGCGCGCCGCCCTTGGCCGCATGCACACTGGCAGTGGCGGTGTAGCAATACAGGTTGAGGAAGCGCTTGCCGGCGGCTTCTTTCTGGATGCGCAGGCGCATCGGGCGGTGGTCGAGGAACAGGCCGGTGTCCAGGTAGTCGGTGAGGTTGACCAGCAGCTTGACGCCGCCTTCGCTGACTTCGGTGAACTTGCCCTGCGCACTCTGGCGCTCGTACTGCTTGGTGCCGCTCTGACGCTCGCGACGCTTGACCACCACGCGGCTCTTGTCGATGTTCAACGCTTGGGGAATGGCCGCCAGCGCATCGAACATGCGCGCGGAAGCTTTCTCCGGGTCGATGGACTTGGGCGCCGCGTATTCCTGCACGTGTACCCAGTCGTGGTACAGGTCGATGGCCATGGAGTATTCCGGCATGTCGGCATCGTACACGCGGTAGCAATCCACGCCTTCGCGCTTGGCCCACTTGCCCAGCAGCTTGAGGTTCTTCTGCAGGCGGTTGGCAAACATCTGCCCGCCTTCGCTCAAGCGCGCCTGCTCGACCACGGGGGCCGGGGCGGGTTTGATCGGGTTGCCGTTCTTGTTGTACTGGCGCTCTTGCGGTTCGGCCGGGGCTTGATCGTAAGCGGCTTGCTCACGTTCGGCCTGGCGCTGCTCCGGGGTGCGACGCTCGCCGGTGACGAACTGATCCGGGTTGACCTTGATCAGCAGCAACTTGCACGGCAACGCGCCGTTCCAGAACGAATACTGCTTGTGGCTGCGAATCCCCATGCGTTTGCCCAGGTCCGGCGCGCCGGTGAACACCGCCGCCTCCCAGCCCATGCACGCCTGGCGCAGACGCTCGCCGAGGTTCTGATAGAGGTACAACAAGCTGGCTTCGTCACCCAGACGCTCGCCGTACGGCGGGTTGCAGATGACCAGGCCTTTCTGATTCTGGTCCGGACGCGGCTCGAAGGTGCCGACTTCGCCCTGATATACCTTGATCCAGTGGCTCAGGCCGGCACGTTCGATGTTGTTGCGCGCAGGCTGGATCAGGCGTGGGTCGGCTTCGTAGCCACGGATCCACAACGGCGACTTGTTCATGCCGATGGCGGCACGCTCAGCGGCTTCGGCGTGCAGCTTTTTCCACAGCGCCGGGACGTGACCGAGCCAAGTGGTGAAGCCCCACAGCTCGCGGTTCAGGTTGGGCGCCATGTCCGCGGCGATCATCGCGCCTTCGACCAGGAAGGTGCCCACACCGCACATCGGGTCACTCAGCGCACCGCCTTCAGCGGCAATGCGCGGCCAGCCGGCACGGATCAGGATCGCGGCCGCCAGGTTTTCCTTCAACGGTGCCGCGCCCTGCTGCAGGCGGTAACCGCGCTGGTGCAGGCTGTGGCCGGACAGGTCGAGGGACAGGATGGCTTCGCCACGGTCCAGGCGCAGGTGAATGCGCAGGTCCGGATTGATCTTGTCGATGGACGGGCGTTCGCCGGTCGGAGTGCGCAGCTTGTCGACGATCGCATCCTTGACCTTCAGCGCGCCAAAGTGGGTGTTGTCGATGCCCGAGCCGTGGCCGCTGAACTCAACCGCCAGGGTGCCATCGGGCACCATGTGGTCGGCCCACTCGATATCCAGTACGCCGTGATAGAGGTCTTCGGCGTCCTTCATCGGGAAGCGCTTGAGCACCAGCAGCACGCGGTTGGCCAGGCGCGACCAGAGGCATAGGCGGTAGGCGGTTTCCATGTCGGCCATGCCGCGCACGGCCGAGGTGTGCTCGCGGGCTTCCTCAAGGCCAAGCCCGACGGCTTCCTCGATCAGCAGGCCTTCGAGGCCCTTGGGGCAGGTGAGGAAGAGTTCAAAACGGTCCGACATGGGGCATTCCAGGCTTTTCAGCAATAAATGAACGGGCGACGCATCGCCGGCTCGGTTTTCAATCAAGCACTTTTCTTGAAGAGTGCTCGCGTGGCACGAATGTGCCGTCCCACCCCGCCTGGCGAGCCTTTGGGCCTTTATTGACGGGGCAGATGGAGAATTTGCAGCAACAAAAAGAAATATTCCGACCCTTCGTCGAATAATAACCGACTGCAACGGGCGGACATTCTCACTAAAGGATTAAACCCATCCTCTTTGCAGGGTGCATCATAGCTGGCTTTGCCCAATAAATGGGGCGAAAAGCCATCCCAGCTTATGGCTATAGCATCATTATCGTTACGTGCTTATGACAAAACGATCATTGAATCCATGTGACCTATTGGTTAGAACTCAACACAGGTTGGCGCCGTAACGACGCCGACACATAGGCTCGCCACGCCGGCAGCGAGCCCACCAACGGCAGAAAAACTCTGCCCGGCCTCGGACGAGGCCGAAGGATATCAAGACAGTCAACAAGTGAGGGAAACACCCTATGAGAAGACTTAAGCGTGATCCGTTGGAAAGAGCATTTTTACGCGGATATCAATATGGCGTTCATGGCAAATCCCGTGAGCTTTGCCCATTTACTCTACCGTCGGTACGCCAAGCCTGGATCAACGGCTGGCGAGAAGGACGCGGCGACAACTGGGACGGTATGACTGGCACTGCGGGCATCCACAGACTCAACGAACTTCACGCCGTCGGCTAATCAAGGGCAATTAATTCCGACACCACCTTTGAATTTGTAACGACTTACCATGCACGCCCCATCCGGGCGGCGGGCTTCGGCCCAGGGGGCTCCTTTTAAGGAGCCCTTTTTATTGCCTGGGCGGTGGCGCCTTCGCAATGGCAGGTGATCCTCCGTACGCCATCGCCGGCAAGCCGGGCGCCTACCGGCTCGGTAACGCGGCGATCGCATCCACCGACTGGCGAATCAGCGCTGGCCCCTTGTAGATGAAGCCGGAGTACAACTGCACCAGGCTGGCACCCGCGGCAATCTTCTCGGCCGCATGCTTGCCTTCGGTAATGCCGCCGACCGCGATGATCGGCAAGCGCCCGGCCAATTCGGCAGCCAGTACCTTGACGATATGCGTGCTCTTGTCACGCACCGGCGCACCCGACAAGCCGCCCGCTTCGTCGCCGTGAGACAAGCCTTCGACGCCTGCGCGACTGAGGGTGGTGTTGGTCGCGATCACCGCGTCCATCCCCGAATCCACCAGGGCCTGGGCCACCAGCACGGTTTCTTCGTCGCTCATGTCCGGGGCAATCTTGATCGCCAACGGCACACGCTTGCCATGACGCACGGCCAGGTCTTCCTGGCGCTGGCGCAAGGCTTCGAGCAGTTGCTTGAGGGAGTCGCCGAACTGCAGGCTGCGCAGGCCCGGCGTGTTGGGCGAACTGACGTTGACGGTGACGTAGCTGGCGTGGGCGTAGACCTTGTCCAGGCAGATCAGGTAGTCATCCACCGCACGCTCAACCGGCGTGTCGAAGTTCTTGCCGATATTGATGCCCAGGATCCCCTTGTACTTCGCCGCTTGAACCCGCGACAGCAAGTGATCGACACCCAGGTTGTTGAAGCCCATGCGATTGATGATCGCCTCGGCTTCCGGCAGGCGGAAGATACGTGGCTTGGGGTTGCCCGGTTGTGGTCGCGGGGTCACGGTGCCGATTTCGACAAAACCGAAGCCCAACTGCGCGAAACCATCGATGGCAGCGCCATTTTTATCCAGGCCAGCCGCCAACCCGACCGGGTTGGGGAAATCGAGCCCCATCACCGATACCGGCATTTTTGCCGGTGCCTTGCATACCAGGCCATTGAGCCCCAGGCGACCACCAGCACCGATCAGGTCCAGGGACAGATCGTGGGAGGTTTCCGGGGAGAGTTTGAACAACAGCTGGCGGGCCAGGGTATACATGGGCGGGCTAGACTCGGGTGGCGGCGAAAGGTGACGGCGATTATAGCCGGGGTGACGGCGAGCGCGCGAGGCGTGAACCTCAATCATCAATAGCGATGCGCGACCAATTGCTCATAATACGCCCAGATTTTCTGCGCGTACTGCATGCGCAACGCCTCACGCTCGGGCCCGGCCCCTGGCCCGACGTTATAGGCGCCTACCGCTGTCCAGTTGTAGCCAAAGCGCTGGATGAACTCGGCGAGAATCGAAGCACCCACCTCAACCGACAGGCAGGGCTCATTGAGCAACCGATCCTCGGTAATGCCTTGCTTGAGCAGGCGCGGCAAGTGGGTGCTGTTGATCTGCATCAGGCCGATGTCCCGGGTGCCATTACGGTTGGTGTGATTCATTGCCTGCGCACGGAAGCCCGACTCTACGGCGGCGATCGCTTGCAGCAACTCCGGCTCGATATTGTGGTGGCTGGCAGCCTGCTCCCAGCAAAACGCCAATGCGTGATTGCCGACCATCATCACGCTCAACGCCAAGCTCGTGCTCCAGAACCTAGTCATGTTTCACCGAGCCATGTTTCACCGAGCCGTGGCTGAGTTGGCCGCAGGACGAGCACACATGCTCCATGCGGCCTGGCGCATGGCCCTCGGCTCGCACCGGGCAGGTAAAACGATAGCCGCGACCGTAGATGGTCTTGATAAACCCCTTGTCGGCACCAAGGTACTTGCGCAGCGAGTAGATGCAGCGAGTCAGCGACTCCTCGGCAACCTCCCCCTGAGGCCAGGCCAGTTCCAGCAGCCGATCCTTGGTCATCAGCACGCCCCCCGACACCAGCAGCAGCCGCAACACCTGCCACTCCTTGGGCGGTAACTGAACGTCCGATACCGTGCCTGTCAGGCGACCATCGCCGTGCAGGGTCCAGCATGCAAAAACCAAAGGGGTCGCCGTCCCTCCTTCACTCACAACAGCCATTGCTACCTCGGCATCCGACTACTGACATTGAAGTCCTCATGTTCATTACTGACTCAGGTCACGACTATAAGAACCTGCCTCAAGACTCACGCTAGGAAAAAACCCATATATCCAGCGGTTTTGGAGACCGTGCCGTAAGACGTTTCACCGCTCACCGTTTCCAGGCAGCCACGCCTGATACACCTCGTGCAACTCTACCCCCAGCCGGTCCTCCAATTGCACCAGCTCGCCCAAGGCCATCAACTGCCCATTAACCCGAATCTCTACGCAATGGGTTATCTGCGGCGCCAACGGCAGTACCTTCCCAGGTGCAAAGGCCGCCAGGCGTCGGCGGCTGATCAGTTGTTCCTGTAGCAAAATTTCCAGATGCATGGGTTACCACCTTGCTCACGGTGAGGCATCGCGCCCCTGCCGAACAAACGCACGCTGAACACGCTCGTATTGCGTAGCCGTCAAGGGGGGTGGCCCTGTGGCCTCCCCCTTCAACTCGCCGTCCAGGGCCCTGGCCTGGATCACAAACAGCCGCACTTGCGCCGGACGACCAGGCCCTCGTCCTTCTGCCCCGCGATCAAATGCGCCCAGCCACAGGCGTCTGCCCTGAGGTACTCGCACCACACTGTTGACGTTCACTCGCCCCACTGCCGTGTTTTTTTCACGCGGCCCCTCCTCACTCATCTGACGCCCTTCTTCAACCTCAAGGCGCATCTCGATCTGGTTGTTTTCGACGAAACGCGGCAGCACGCTGACCTGGGTGCCATAACGCACCGGTTTCCAATCAGCTCGGTCGCTGCCGGGGGAAGACAGATAGAACGTGTGGTTGTCCTGAAACACCGCGGGAACATTCTCCTGAGTGAGAATCACCGGCAATGGGCTCACCCTCGCTCGTCGACGACGCTCCAACGCGCCAATCCTGGCCATCAGTTGGCTGTCGTCCAGCGGGGTCAGGACTCGGGTGGGTGAGGCATTGGCCTCCCCATCCCAGTCCAGCCCCAGTTTCTTGAGTTCAGTGCGCTCCACATCCACCCGCCACAGCGAGACCTGGATGGGCCGCTTGGGTATGTCGAGTTCCGCCACCAGTTTCTGGATAAAACTCACCTGCGCCGGCTTGCCCTTTATCAGCAGGCTGTTGCTGTCCGCATAGGCGATCACGCCAAGGCTTTTGTCGGACAGCAACCCCTGATGCTCGCTGGCCAGCAGCGTCTCAACCATCGACGCCATCCCCGGCACGGTGATCGGGCTGTCGCGCGTGCCGTACTGTCGGTCAGCTACATCGGTGTTGAGCACTTGAATGACGGCAAAGGCCTGCTTGCCCACCCGCAGATCAGCGCGTTGCCGGTCCATCAATTGGGCCAGGCGCAACACCTGGTCGACGTAATTCGGTGGACCCGACACATAAAATGTTCGCCCTCCACTTTCACGCAGGGGATGGCGTGACTCGTCAATGCCCGAGCGGCGCATGAGGCTGCGCAGCCTGTCGACGGAAATGTGCCGCAAGGTCACCACCGAGCGCTTTGCCTCATCAGCGTCATAGACATAGAGCGCTTGACCGTCGCCATACCAGATCAACCCCTGTTGCAGGGCGAGCGCCTCCAGGGTCTGCTGTGGCGTATCAAAATCCAGCGCGGCGCTGAGGCGCTTACGTGCCACCGCCTGGCTGACAACGATCGGCAACCCGAGCGGCTCCGACAGTGCGGTCAACACGGTATGCAGGCTTTCGTCCCTTGCCTGGTAAAGCTCGCCCCAGGCCAGCGCACTTTCCGACACCAGCGCGGCAAACAGCGCGGCAAACAATAACCACCGGAAAAACCGGAAGCGGGGCATCGTTGCAGGGAAGTCGGCGTGCACCGTGTGGTTTCCTGGGCGGTCTGGCATTGAAAGTGCCGCCATACTGAAAGGCTGCCCGCTTTCAATCTTGATGGAAAGTTGACGACTGCCCGGCCTCGCCGCCCGTGGCATGTGCCTTGCTACGGACTCTGTATCAGAGCCCGCGCCAACGGCGGAGCGTGCTTACGGACAAAGGCGTCGTTACCCGCATTGGCTTGTATCGCCATCTGAGGGAACGACGCTTTTTTTTGAATGAAAAGGTAGGTGTTGATGAACGATTCGGCAGGCGACAGCCCGATGAACGACCCGCTGGCCTGGGTCAACGGCAGTGATGCCCCGGAAAAAAGCAGCCTCGACCTGGGTTTCATGGCCTTGAGCGACTGCGCCTCGCTGGTCGTGGCGGCCACCCAGGGTTTCGCCCAGCCCTATGGCCTGACCCTGAACCTCAAGCGCCAATCGTCCTGGGCCAACCTGCGCGACAAACTGGTCAGCGGCGAGCTGGACGCCGCCCACAGCCTGTATGGACTGATCTATGCCGTGCACCTGGGCATCGGCGGCGTCGCGCCCACCGACATGGCCGTGCTGATGGGGCTCAACCAGAACGGCCAGAGCATCAACCTGTCCCACGGCTTGCAACAGCAAGGGGTGATCACTCCTGAGGCGCTGGACCGCCACGTGCACCAAAGCCGAACAAAACTGACCTTCGCCCAGACCTTTCCCACAGGCACCCACGCCATGTGGCTGTATTACTGGCTGGCAAGCCAAGGCATTCACCCTTTACAGGATGTGGACAGCGTGGTGGTCCCGCCCCCGCAAATGGTTGCGCACCTGCAAGCCGGACGCATCGATGGCTTTTGCGTCGGCGAGCCCTGGTGCGCCAGCGCGGTGAAACAAAACCAAGGGTTTACCCTGGCGACGACCCAGGCGATCTGGCCGGACCATCCAGAAAAGGTGCTCGGCTGCACTCAGGCGTTTGTCGATCAGTACCCCAACACGGCTCGTATTCTGGTGATGGCGATCCTGGAAGCCAGCCGGTTTATCGAAGAAAGCAGCGAAAACCGCAGTTCCACCGCGCAATTGCTCAGTGGCCGCGAATACCTGGACGCCCCACTCGACTGCATCGAGCCACGCCTGCTGGGCGCCTATGACGATGGCCTGGGCAACCAGTGGCAGGATCCCCACGCCCTGCGCTTTTTCGCCGGTGGCGAGGTGAACCTGCCCTACGTCTCCGACGGCATGTGGTTCATGACCCAGTTCCGCCGCTGGGGCCTGTTGCGCGAGGACCCCGACTACCTGGGCGTTGCCCGCCAGGTGCAGCAACTGGCGCTCTATCGTCAAGCGGCCAACGCGCTGGGCATCGCCGACAACGGCAAGGATATGCGCAGCAGTCAGCTGATCGACGGCAAAGTCTGGGACGGCTCCGATCCCACCGGCTATGCGCGCAGCTTCCGCCTGCACGCCATGGCTGATCATTCCAGCCGCCATGCCTTGCGCTGACAGGAGGCCCACGATGCTGCGAATCCTCCTGATCAACGACACCCCGCGCAAGGTCGGCCGCCTCAGGGCTGCGCTGATCGAGGCCGGTTTTGAGGTGATCGATGAGTCCGGCCTGACCATCGACCTGCCCGCGCGCGTCGAAACGGTGCGCCCGGATGTCATCCTGATCGATACCGAGTCACCGGGCCGCGATGTGATGGAGCAAGTGGTCCTGGTCAGTCGCGATCAACCGCGTCCCATCGTGATGTTTACCGATGAACACGACCCGAATGTGATGCGCCAGGCGATCAAGTCCGGCGTCAGCGCCTACATCGTCGAAGGCATCCAGGCCCAGCGCCTGCAGCCGATCCTCGACGTAGCCATGGCTCGCTTCGAAAGCGACCAGGCCTTGCGCGCTCAGCTCCAGGCGCGGGACCAGCAATTGGCCGAGCGCAAGCGCATCGAGCTGGCCAAGGGCATGCTGATGAAAATGAAAGATTGCAACGAGGAAGAGGCCTACACCCTGATGCGCCGCCAGGCCATGAGCCGCCAGCAGAAGCTGATCCAGGTGGCGGAGCAGATTATCGCCATGAGTGAGTTGCTGGGCTGATTTGGCGCAGCTCTTGCTAAGTAAACATCACAGGTAGCCAACGGCGGTTGCCCCTCCACGACAAAGACGTCGCACACCCGGTTTGCCCTCGCGAACCCGGTGGCGGCGTTTTTTCGTTTTGGCCCCGCGAGCGGGGCCGGTGGGGCGGCTTTCGCCGGCCGTTCCATCACCAGGCCTTCTTACAAGACTCCCAACCGTTGAGGTGCGTGATGAAATCAAGCTTCTGGAAATCCGGGCACACCCCGACCCTGTTTGCCGCGTTCCTGTATTTCGACCTGAGCTTCATGGTCTGGTACCTGCTGGGCCCCTTGGCGGTGCAGATTGCCAACGACCTGCACCTGACCACCCAACAGCGCGGCCTGGTGGTGGCGACGCCGATCCTCGCAGGTGCGGTGCTGCGTTTCCTGATGGGCATGCTGGCGGACAAGCTGTCACCCAAGGCCGCCGGGCTGATCGGCCAGGTGATTGTGATCGGCGCCCTGTTCGGCGCCTGGAAATTGGGAATCCACAGTTACGAGCAGGCCTTGCTGCTGGGCGTGTTCCTCGGCATGGCCGGCGCCTCGTTTGCCGTCGCGCTGCCGCTGGCCTCCCAATGGTACCCGGCCGAGCACCAGGGCAAGGCCATGGGCATCGCCGGTGCGGGCAACTCCGGCACGGTGTTCGCCGCGTTGCTGGCGCCTGTACTGGCGGCTGCCTTTGGCTGGAGCAACGTCTTCGGCTTCGCGCTGATCCCGCTGGTGCTGACCCTGATCGTGTTTGCCTGGCTGGCGCGCAATGCCCCTGAACGGCCCAAGGCCAAGTCCATGGCCGACTACTTCAAGGCGCTGGGCGATCGTGATAGCTGGTGGTTCATGTTTTTCTACAGCGTGACCTTCGGCGGCTTTATCGGCCTGGCAAGCGCCCTGCCCGGTTATTTCAACGACCAGTACGGCCTGAGCCCGGTGACCGCCGGCTACTACACCGCTGCCTGCGTGTTCGGCGGCAGCCTGATGCGCCCACTGGGCGGCGCCCTGGCGGACCGCTTCGGCGGCATTCGTACCCTGCTGGGCATGTACAGCGTGGCGGCGATCTGCATCGCGGCGGTGGGCTTCAACCTGCCAAGCTCCTATGCGGCGCTGGCTCTGTTCGTCTGCACCATGCTCGGCCTGGGTGCGGGCAATGGCGCGGTATTCCAATTGGTGCCGCAGCGCTTCCGTCGCGAAATCGGCGTAATGACCGGCCTGATCGGCATGGCCGGCGGCATCGGCGGCTTTGCCCTGGCGGCCGGCATGGGCGCGATCAAACAAAGCACCGGCAGTTATCAGATGGCGCTTTGGCTGTTTGCCAGCCTCGGCGTGTTGGCCTGGTTCGGCCTGCATGGCGTGAAACGTCGCTGGAGAACCACCTGGGGCTCGGCCGCCGTGACGGCTGCGCGGGTCTGATGAGCCTGCAACTGAGCGTCGCCTATGCCAGCGCCATCGGCCCACGGGAGGAAAACCAGGACGCCCTGCGGGTGGTGACCCCTGTCGCCGAACTGGCGGCGAGCAAAGGCTATCTGTGCGCGATCGCCGACGGCGTGAGCCAGTGCGCCGATGGTGGCCTGGCTGCGCGCTCGACCTTGCAGGCGCTGGCGCTGGATTACTACGCCACACCGCAAACCTGGGGCGTGGCCCAGGCCCTTGAGCGTCTATTACTGGCACAGAATCGCTGGTTGCAAGCCAATGGCGGTGGCCAGCCGTTGCTGACCACCCTCAGCGCCCTGGTGTTTCGTGGCCAGCGCTTTACGTTGGCGCATATCGGCGATTGCCGGGCGTATCGCTGGCTGGATGGCGAATTGCAGCGCATCACTGAGGATCACGTGTGGGAACAGCCGGGCATGCAGCATGTGCTCAAGCGCGCCCTTGGCCTGGATCAGCACCTGGTACTGGATTTTCTCGACGGTCAGTTGCGCGAAGGCGAATGTTTCCTGCTGCTCAGTGATGGCGTGTGGGCAACCCTGGGCGATCACAGCATCGAGGCGATTCTGCGCGAACAAACCGACCTGGAGCCGGCCGTCAATACTCTGGTGAACGCCGCACACCTGGCCGGCAGCCAGGACAATGCCAGCGCCCTGCTGGTACGCGTCGACACCTTGGGCGCGGCCACTCTCGGCGATGCCCTCGTGCAGTTGCAGCAATGGCCACTGCCACCAACCTTGAAAACCGGGCAACACTTTGAAGGCTGGCAGGTGGAAAGCGTCTTGGCGCAAAGCCGCCAGTCGTTGCTGTATCGAGTGCGGGATGCCCAGCAACAGCCCTGGCTGCTGAAAACCCTGCCGTTGAGCCGTGACGATGACAGCGATGCCGGCCAGGCCTTGCTGTCGGAGGAATGGTTTCTACGCCGGGTTGCCGGGCGGGCATTTCCTGAAGTCCATTCCGGCAGCGGGCGCCAGCATTTGTACTACGTGATGCGGGAATATCCCGGCCAAACCCTGGCCGAACTGTTCCAGCATCACGGCCCACTGCCCCTGGCGCAATGGCAGTCGATAGCCGAACGCTTGCTGCGGGCGGTGGGCATGCTGCATCGACGGCAGATCCTGCACCGCGATATCAAACCGGAAAACCTGCTGCTGGGGGATGACGGTGAACTGCGTGTATTGGACTTTGGCCTGGCGTATTGTCCGGGCCTGTCAGAAGACCGCGCCCACACACTGCCGGGCACGCCAAGCTATATCGCGCCCGAGGCGTTCAATGGTGAACGCCCTACGCCCCAACAGGATTTATACAGCGTGGGTGTCAGCCTGTATTACCTGCTGACCGGGCATTACCCCTACGGTGAAATCGAAGCCTTCCAAAGGCCCAGGTTCGCCCAACCTGTAAGCGCCAGCCGCTACCGCCCTGACTTGCCGGATTGGCTGCCACTCAGCCTGGAACGGGCCGTGGCTGCCCACCCGGACAACCGTTATGAAACCGCCGAAGAATGGCTACGGGTGCTGGAACAAGCTGAACGCCAGGAACTGAGCATCCGCCCCAGACCATTGCTGGAACGTGAACCCTTAAAGGTCTGGCGCGCGCTCGGACTGATGTCGATGCTGATCAACCTGGTGTTGTTGTACTCACTCTTTCACCGCTGACGTCATCCCTGGACGAGGAACACCCTATGAATGCAAAAGTCTGGCTGGTAGGCGCAGGTCCCGGCGACCCGGAGCTGTTGACCCTCAAGGCCGTGCGAGCCCTGCGCGAAGCCGACGTGGTGCTGATCGATGACCTGGTGAACCCGGCGATACTGGAACACTGCGTTGAAGCGCGGGTGATTACCGTGGGTAAACGCGGTGGCTGCCGATCGACGCCACAGGATTTTATCCATCGCCTGATGCTGCGCCATGCGCGCCAGGGCAAATGCGTGGTGCGGCTCAAAGGCGGCGATCCATGCATTTTCGGGCGCGGCGGTGAAGAAGCCCTGTGGCTGCGTGAGCGGGGCGTCGAGGTGGAGTTGGTCAACGGCATTACGGCGGGGCTGGCGGGCGCGACGAATTGCGCGGTACCGCTGACATTGCGTGGGGTAAGTCGTGGCGTGACCCTGGTCACGGCGCATACCCAGGACGACAGTCGCCTGAATTGGCGTGCCCTGGCCGAGGGCGGGACAACCCTGGTGGTGTATATGGGTGTGGCGAAGCTGGAGGAGATCCGCCAGCAATTGCTGGACGGCGGAATGGCGGCGGATATGCCGGTGGCGATGATCGAAAACGCATCGCTGCCCCAGCAACGCGAATGCCGCAGCGAGCTGGCACGTATGCATGAAGATGCACAGGCATTTGCCTTGAAGAGCCCGGCGATCCTGGTGATCGGCCGTGTCGCCGGCAGCGAACAGGCCGCCTACCTCGCAGCAGCGGCCAGCGCCTGAGGCAAATTCCAGGCGAAAAAAAGCCCGGCCTAAGCCGGGCTTTTTTCTACCACTCAGTCATTACTGAGCTTGAGCTTCTACCGACGCTTCTACGCGACGGTTAACAGCACGACCAGCTTCAGTTGCGTTGTCAGCAACTGGGCGGGATTCGCCGTAACCTACTGCGGTGATGCGGCTAGGAGCAACGCCGTCTTTAACCAGGACTTGCTTAACAGCGTCAGCACGACGCTGGGACAGCTTCTGGTTGTAAGCGTCTGGACCTACGGAGTCAGTGTGACCAGCAACTTCTACGTTGGTAGCTGGGTACTGAGCCATGAAGTCGGCCAGGTTTTTCACGTCGCCGTAGCTGTTAGGCTTAACAACCGACTTGTCGAAGTCGAACTTGACGTCCAGCTCAACACGAACAACCTGAGCGACTGGAGCTTCTGGCTCTGGAGTTGGCTCTGGAGCTGGTGCTGGGGTAGGAGCTGGAGCAGCTGCGCCAGCGTTACCGCCGAAGTTCACGCCCAGGCCAACCAGTGCGGAGTAGTCCCACTTGCCGTTGTCCAGGCCGTAGTCAGCTTCAACACCGGCACGAGCGTACAGGTTGTTGGTGAAGTAGTACTTCACGCCAGTACCAACGGTAGCGAAAGTAGTCTGGTCGCGACCGCTGTGGCCGTCAGCCTGAACGTTGGTACGGCTCTGGTGACCGAAACCGCCTTCTACGTATGGACGCAGGCTGTCTACGCCAGCTTGACCGAAGTGATACTGGGCAACCAGGCTGCCGGTATCGCCTTTGATCTTCTGGTTACCAGTACCGTCGTTCGAACGGGTGTGGTTGGTTTTGTCGTAGGACAGGTTCAAGGACAGGTCGTCGGTCAGGAAGTAACCGATGCGAGCGCCAGGATTGAAGCCGTCTTCGATGTGCTTGACGCTATCGTTGTACTGCTTCTTGTAGAACAGCTCGCCTTCAACTGCGCCTTGGCCTTGTGCCAGAACGCCGAAAGAAGTAGCGGCAATAAGAGAACCAATGGCCAAGCCCAAGGTGTTTTTCAGTTTCATCCGTTAAATCCCCATCTGGTGATTGTAAAGCAGTCCCACAAACCGGGGGACAACTCGGCGACAAGTCTAACAGAACTTGCCTACACGTAAGAGATATTTGCCACGCACTAAGTTTCAGTCTCGCCCGCAAATTTCTCACGTAATTTATCAAGAGCACGTTTGTAACGCATTTTTGTAGCACTCAAACCCATGTGCATGATGTCAGCGATTTCCTGGAATTCCAGCTCTGCGACAAATCGTAGCACCAGAATTTCCCGGTCAATCGGGTTCACATACACCAGCCAGCGATCAAGCCCGCCCTTCTCCTCGGGTGCCGGCGCCTTTTCTTCAGACGCCTCCTCGAGGGGGTCAAGACTCAAAGCGTCCATCAAGCGACGCTTTCGCCGTTCCTTCCGATACTGCGTGATGCACTCGTTGTACGTGATGCTGTATAGCCATGTCTTGAACTTCGATTTGCCCTCGAAGTTCTTCAGGCCGTACAACACCTTGAGCATCACTTCCTGACAGACATCATCCGCATCTCTATCGTTCCCTAAATACCTTGAACAAACGTTGAACAAAGTGCGTTGATATCTGCGCATCAATTCTTCGTACGCGCGAGTTACGTGAAACAGCTCCGTGTGCGAGCGCGCGACCAACTCCTCATCAGAGAGCTCACGGGGGTCATAGCGCGTGGACAGCGTTTGGGCTTTATTCAAAACAAGTCGTGCCGACAGTCAGGTCAATGTCCGCCACGCCCGGTCAGCCGGGCCAGCGGCGGCGTACATTAGCAGGGTTTGCCGGGTTAGCGGCTACTGACCTGCTGCTCCAGGAGAATCCGATTGGACAACGACACCAGGTCGCCGTCATCGGTCAGCACCGTCGTCTTGACTGTGCCGATCTCCTCGATTTGCCCTTCGACCTCGCCTACACGCACCTGTTGCCCAACCTGATACAACTCACGCACATAGATTCCCGCAAGAATCTGACCGGCAATTTCCCGGCTACCCAACCCCATGGCCAGCGCAACGGCCAGACCAACGGTAATCAAAACGATCACAATCACGTGGTTGAGCAGGTCAGTCTTGACCTCCAACTGGCTGATCGCGACCGAAATACTGATGATGATCACCAGCCCCTGGGCAATCCGTCCCAGGCCGGCGGCATAGTCCAACCCCACGCCTTCAGCGGCGCCACGCACTAGCCCATTGGCCAGTTGTGCCAGCAAAACGCCTACCAGCAGTACCAGCGCGCCGCCGAAAACTTTCGGCAAATACAGCGCCAGCATGTCGAGCGTAGCTGAAACTCGCTCAAGTCCAAGGGATTGAGCCGCAGAAACCAGAAAAATCAGCAAAACAAACCAATAAACGATCTTGCCGATCAATGTCGAGATCGGTACCTGCAGCCCCGCACGCCCTAACAGCTTGGTCAGGCCGGTGCCCGCCATCAGCCGGTCCAGGCCCAGTTTAGCCAGCAGTTTGGACAGCAGGGTGTCGAGCAGCTTGGCCACGACAAACCCCAGCAGCACCAGCACCAGGGCACCAAACAGGTTGGGAATGAAATTCGCCACCTTGGTCCACAATGCGGTCATCGCGGTGACCAGGCTCTGGGTCCAGAGATCAAGTTCCATATTCAATCAGCCTTATCAGCAGTGCGAGCAAGAGGTTTACGACGGGAAACGGGCGATACGTGGGCCGAACCATTGTTCAGGGCCATCATCAGTGCCGGTACCCAGCGGCCGAGCAGACCGAACAGGTCTCCCGCACCGACCTGGCGGTTGGCGGTTTTCAACACGCGACCCAGGCAGGCATCGTCGTCCCGGTTGGACGGCGAGGCATTGAGCATGTCACGCAAAGACTGTTCGAACGGATCGTGCATAAAGACCTCTCGCAAGTGTTTTAAAAGACGAGGGTAAAATTCTTGGGGTCACATAAGACCCTTCCTACGTTCAGGTCATATTCAGCTCAAACCCAGCGCAATCGTCGAAAAAGCCACCATTGTCCAAGTGCGACCGAGACCATCAACAGGCACGCCACCAGGAATCCATAGGGGCTGGCAGAGAACGGAATCCCGCCCACATTTATGCCCAGCAAGCCGGTGAGAAAACTCATTGGCAGGAAGATCCCGGTGATGATCCCGAAGCGGTACATGGTGCGGTTCATGCGTACGCTCAAGCGCCGGTCTTCGGCCTCAAGCACAAGCCCCACGCGCTCTCGAGTCAATTCGAGCTCTTCCAGATAGCGGGTCAAACTGTTGTTCAATTCGTTCCAGTAGTCGGCATCGTCATCGCAGAACCACGGCAATTTGATCCGCGTGAGCTGGGCAAAAATATCCCGCTGCGGGGCGAGGAATCGCTTCAGCCCAGCCGCCCGTCGACGGATCTGCAAAATACTGCCATGTTCCGGAGTATACCGTTCGTCGGTATCGAGTTTTTCTTCCTCTACGTCGACGATTTCGGACAAGTCCGAGACCAGGTCCTGCACTTTATGGGTGAGGTACTGGGCCATATAAAGGATGAGTTCAGAGGCCGTCTTCGGCCCCTTGCCATCCGCCAGTTGCACCAGCAGTTCGTCAGTGGCGCGCAACGGGCGCAAACGCAGGGAAATCACCCGGCTGGCCGCGGCGAAGATACGCACGGACACCATGTCTTCCGGCTCAGCGCCCGGGTTGAGGTTGATTCCACGCAGGAACAGCAACAGCTCCGAGTCCGGCAATGGCAACAGGCGCGGGCGGGTGTTCTCCTCCAACAGCAGATCACACGCGAATTCGCTCAAGCCGCTGGATTTGCGCAGCCAGGTCTGGGTTTGCGGGTGACTGCGATCCCAATGCAGCCACAGGCTTTCCTGGGGCTGCAGTTGCAAGTCGTCGAGCTCGGTCCGGGCAATCGAACGCGCACCGCCTTTACCGTCCAGCACCAGGGCATGCACCAGCCCCCATTGCGCGTTTTCTTCCTCGAACATCCTTACCCCGTCGGTTACAGCAGTTTATTCAGGCATTTTCAGCGCGCTGGGCGACACGATCACGCCGTTGTTGTCGGCGTAGATGTACTCACCCGGGCGGAATGTCACGCCGGCAAACGTGACCACTACGTTCAAGTCGCCAATGCCACGCTTGTCGGTTTTCATCGGGTGGCTGGCCAGGGCCTGCACGCCAAGGTCGGTCTGGGCGATGACGTCCACATCACGGATGCAGCCGTAGATCACCAGGCCTTCCCAGCCGTTTTTCGCGGCTTTCTCGGCGATCATGTCACCCAGCAGCGCGCGGCGCAGGGAACCGCCACCGTCGACCACCAGCACCTTGCCGGCGCCCGGCTGGTCGGCTTGCTCCTTGACCAGGGAGTTATCTTCGAAGCATTTGATGGTGACGATCTCGCCACCGAAGGAATCTCGGCCGCCGAAGTTGCTGAACATCGGCTCGAGCACCTGCACCAGTTCCGGATAGGCGTCGCACAGATCGGGGGTCACGTAATGGTTCATTGAAAAATTCCTTTCTGTCAAAGAAGTGTCTTTCGAAAGAAGCGCCAGCCCAGGCAGGTGCGAAACATCCCATCCGCTTCGCCGCAACGCAATAGCCACTGCGCGACTGAATATGACCAGAAGCGTTTAACGCGTCATATCTTAGCCGCAACCACACACGAGTGAAACGCCCTTGGCAGAGCGCTGCCTCAAACCGTGGCCAACACCTGGGCCCGTGCGCCGAACAAGGGGGTGAGTGGATCGTTCAACCACTGTTCCACCAGTGGCCACACTTCGGCCTGTGCAGCCTTGCTGACGAGCATTTCCACGTGCCCGAAATCCCCGCTGAAACCTTGCTGGCGCCCCAGGCACAGGTACTGCCGGTGCTCGGAACCGACTTGCTCGAACAGCGTGCGGCACGCCCAGTCAGGGTCCTGATCGTCACCGGCGGCACTGACCGCCAACAACGGCACATCGACGTTTGCCAGGCCTTTCCACCAGTCGTTCTTGCCCTCGCCAAAGCGGCCAAACAGGCCATTCCAGCGCATGGCTTCGATCAATACGCCTGCCGGCTCGTCTTCGGGGCCACGCTTGAACCGCGGGCCGGACAGTTCGCCGAAACGCTTCAGGAGCAAGCGGCCGGTCCATTCCACCGGTGGCAGTTTCAATGGCCAGTGGGTGCGGCTGACCTGGCAACCAAACAGCGCCACCGAAGCCACTGCCGGCGCGCCCAGGTGTTGGCCCCCCAGCGCCGCCGCCAAGGCCGTGCCGCCCAGGGAATGGCCGATCCAATGGGGAATCTGCGTACTTTGCTCACGCACGAACGCGCCAATGGCCGGCAAGTCATAGCGCGCATAGTCAGCGACGCGATTGCGGGCGTAGTCATGGTTGCGTTTGGACAAACCATGCCCACGCATTTCCGGGATCCACACATCAAACCCCTGGCGCGCCAGGTAGGCACCCAGGCCGATCCCCTTGGGCGAATACCAGAAGCGCCGGTTGGAAAAACTGCCGTGCAACAGAATAACCGGCATGCCCCGGCTTTCCGGGACATCGGCCAGGCCCAGACGGGTAACGGCCAGCTCGACGGTGCCGTCGGGGCTGTTACCGGGCTTGAGGCGGTACACATCTTCACTCAGGTCGCCACGACGTTCAGCGCTGATCAGGGCGACGGGAAACAGGTTGCTGCTGCTTTGCATAATGCTCTTGCACAAAAAAGGGCGGCGTCCGGAAGGAGTTCCGCCCTGCACAGATAAGAATGCCGGTCACCCTCGACAGGTGACCGGCACTTTTGACGTAACGACCTTAGGCGGACGCTTGGCCTTCCGCCAGGAA
Organism: Pseudomonas sp. CHM02; assembly: GCF_000612585.1. Classification (GTDB taxonomy): domain Bacteria; phylum Pseudomonadota; class Gammaproteobacteria; order Pseudomonadales; family Pseudomonadaceae; genus Aquipseudomonas. Next base: position 157,111 of record NZ_JFCA01000001.1, on the reverse strand, counting down.
GAACCAGGTTTCCAGCACGGAATCGGGGTTCAGCGAGACGCTTTCGATGCCCTGCTCCATCAACCATTTGGCCAGGTCAGGGTGGTCGGAAGGGCCTTGGCCACAGATACCGATGTACTTGCCGGCCTTGTTGCAGGCCTGGATGGCGTTCGCCAGTAACTTCTTGACTGCCGGGTTACGCTCGTCGAACAGGTGCGCAATGATCCCGGAGTCACGGTCCAGGCCCAGGGTCAGCTGGGTCAGGTCGTTGGAGCCGATGGAGAAACCGTCGAAGAACTCCAGGAATTCCTCGGCCAGGATGGCGTTGGACGGCAATTCGCACATCATGATCACGCGCAGGCCGTTTTCGCCACGGGACAGGCCGTTTTCAGCCAACAGGTCGACCACTTGGCTCGCCTCGCCCAAGGTGCGGACGAACGGCACCATGATCTCGACGTTGGTCAGGCCCATCTCGTTGCGCACGCGCTTGAGGGCACGGCATTCGAGCTCGAAGCAATCACGGAACGCTTCGCTGATGTAACGCGAGGCGCCACGGAAGCCCAGCATCGGGTTTTCTTCCTCCGGCTCGTAGAGCTTGCCGCCGATCAGGTTCGCATATTCGTTGGACTTGAAGTCCGACAGACGCACGATGACCTTTTTCGGGTAGAACGCCGCCGCCAGGGTGCTGATGCCTTCCACCAGCTTCTCGACGTAGAACCCTACCGGATCGTTGTAGCCGGCGATGCGCTTGTCGACGCTTTCCTTGATGTCCAGCGGCAGGCCGTCATAGTTCAGCAGGGCCTTGGGGTGCACGCCGATCATGCGGTTGATGATGAACTCCAGACGGGCCAGGCCCACACCGGCGTTCGGCAACTGCGCGAAATCGAAGGCACGGTCCGGGTTGCCGACGTTCATCATGATCTTGAACGGCAGGTCCGGCATGGCATCGATGGAGTTCTGCTTGATGTCGAAGCCCAGCTCGCCTTCGAAGATAAAGCCGGTGTCGCCTTCGGCGCAGGACACCGTCACGCCCTGGCCGTCCTTGAGCAGTTGGGTCGCATTGCCGCAGCCCACGACCGCAGGAATCCCCAGTTCACGGGCGATGATCGCCGCGTGGCAGGTACGTCCGCCACGGTTGGTGACGATGGCGCTGGCGCGTTTCATCACCGGCTCCCAATCCGGGTCGGTCATGTCGGAGACCAGCACATCGCCTGGCTGGACTTTGTCCATTTCGGACACGTCCTTGATGATCCGCACCTTGCCCGCGCCGATGCGCTGGCCAATGGCGCGGCCTTCCACCAGCACGGTGCCGGTTTCTTTCAGCAGGTAGCGCTCCATGACGTTGGCCGAAGTGCGGCTCTTCACGGTTTCCGGACGGGCCTGCACGATGTACAGCTTGCCGTCGTCACCGTCCTTGGCCCACTCGATGTCCATCGGGCACTTGTAGTGCTTTTCGATGATCATCGCCTGCTTGGCCAGCTCGCTGACTTCGGCGTCGGTCAGGCAGAAACGCGCGCGCTCGGCCTTGTCGACTTCAACGGTTTTAACCGAGCGACCGGCCTTGGCCTCGTCGCCGTAGATCATCTTGATCGCCTTGCTGCCCAGATTGCGGCGCAGAATGGCCGGGCGACCCGCTTCGAGGGTGCCCTTGTGTACGTAGAATTCGTCGGGGTTGACCGCGCCCTGTACGACGGTCTCGCCCAGGCCGTAGGCGCCGGTGATAAACACCACGTCACGAAAGCCCGACTCGGTATCGAGAGTGAACATGACGCCGGCGGTGCCGGTTTCCGAACGCACCATGCGCTGCACACCGGCAGACAAGGCCACCAGTTTATGGTCGAACCCCTGGTGCACACGGTAGGAAATCGCACGGTCGTTGAACAGCGAGGCGAAGACTTCCTTGGCCGCGCGGATCACGTTTTCCACGCCGCGGATGTTCAGGAAAGTCTCTTGCTGGCCGGCGAAGGAGGCGTCCGGCAAGTCTTCGGCGGTGGCCGACGAGCGCACGGCGACGGCCATGTCCGGGTTGCCGGCCGACAGGGTGGCGAAGGCGGTGCGGATTTCTTCGTTGAGCTTCTCGGGGAACTCGGCTTCCATGATCCATTGGCGGATCTGGGCACCGGTCTTGGCCAGGGCATTGACGTCATCGACGTCCAGGGCGTCCAGCGCGGCGTGGATCTGAGCGTTGAGGCCGCTCAGTTCGAGGAAATCGCGGTAAGCCTGGGCCGTGGTGGCGAAACCACCGGGCACCGACACACCAGCGCCTGCAAGATTACTGATCATCTCGCCGAGGGATGCGTTCTTGCCCCCCACGTGCTCTACATCATGGACGCCGAGCTTATCGAGGGAAACTACGTACTCTACCAAGGTGATCTCTCCACTTTCTGTGTTGGAAAAGCTCAGGACGCCGGCTGCTCAGTAGGAGCGTTCGCCAGCGCTTGTGGCCTGGACCTGGAAAATAAGTGAGAATGCGGCCCACTGCGGGACGGCAAAATCGCGCCTATCATATCCAAGATTCGCCATCAGCTTAAGGCCCAGGGCTCAAATGAAACGATCTGCTTTCTTTATCTCCGACGGCACCGGCATCACAGCCGAAACACTGGGTCAAAGCCTGCTCGCGCAGTTCGAAAACATTACCTTCGCCAAATTCACGCGGCCCTATATCGACAGCGTGGATAAAGCGCGGGCCATGGTACAACAAATCAATCTGGCGGCAGAAAAAGACGGCTTTCGGCCGATCATTTTCGACACCATCGTCAATCAAGACATTCGTGAGATTCTCGCAACGTCGAATGGTTTCATGATCGACATTTTCTCGACCTTCCTGGCACCGCTGGAGCAGGAGTTGAGTGAACACTCTTCCTATTCGGTCGGAAAGTCCCATTCCATTGGCCATAACTCCAATTATATGGAGCGTATCGAGGCGGTGAACTTCGCCCTCGACAACGACGACGGCGCCCGCACTCATTACTACGACAAGGCCGACCTGATCCTGGTGGGCGTGTCGCGCTGCGGCAAAACGCCCACCTGCCTGTACATGGCCATGCAATTCGGTATCCGCGCAGCCAACTACCCGCTGACCGAGGATGACATGGAGCACCTGACGCTCCCAGCTGCCTTGCGTGCGCATTCGCACAAGCTGTTCGGCTTGACCATTGATCCGGACCGACTGACGGCGATCCGCAATGAGCGCAAGCCCAACAGCCGCTATTCGAGCTATGCCCAGTGCGAGTTCGAGGTGCGTGAAGTAGAAAATCTGTTCCGCCGCGAGAATATTGCGCACATCAATTCCACGCATTTTTCGGTGGAAGAGATTTCGGCGAAGATTCTGGTGGAGAAAGGCGTAGAGCGGCGCTTCAAATAATGCTGTCTGCCTAACCCTTTGTGGTGAGCGAGCTTGCCTCGCGCGGGGCAAGCCCGCTCACCACAAGGGTCAAGGCTTACAGGTGGAATCTGCCCCCGCCCTGCCCCAGCGCGGTCGCTAGCGCATCAAACCCGGCCCGCAACAACTGATCATCCCCCGACGTATTGCAGATACTCGCCCGAATGAACTGCGGAACCGCCGTCTGCCCCACGGCAAAGGCTTCGGCGGTGGCGATCAGGTAATTGTTCTGCTTGAGCTCCGCCTCGATCTCCGACGCGCGCCACGGCTCCGGCACTTCGATCCAGAAATGCGGGCTGTTGAGATGAGTGCGGTATTCCAGCCCCGTCAGCAGGTCGCGCACCAGGGCCTTGCGTCGACTGATCTCATTGATCTGCTGGCGCAGCAGATACTCCGCCGTACCGTTCTCGATCCACTGGGTGGCCAGCTCAAGGGTGACGGGCGTGGCCATCCAGCATGTCGAACGCAAGGCCGCCGAGATACGGCTGACCAGCGCGGGTGGCGCATGCACATAGCCCACGCGCAGCCCGGCAGACACCGCTTTGCTCAGGCTGCTGATCAAAATCGTGCGCTCAGGGGCGAAATGGCTGAGAGGCGGCGGCCGGTCTTCCACCAGTACACCGTGGGCTTCATCCTCAAGAATCAGCAGGTTGTGTTCGCGACACACTTTGACCAGCGCTTCGCGACGCGCCACCGAGAGCACCGCGGTGGTCGGGTTCTGGATCGTCGGCGTGCAATACAGCGCTGAAATCCGGTGATTACGACAGACTTCGTCCAGCGCGCTCGGCAGCACGCCTTCTTCGTCCATTTCCAGGCCGATCAGGCGGATGCCCAGCATGCGCGCAGCCGTAATGAGGCCAGGGTAAGTCAGTTGCTCGGTGACCACCGTATCGCCCGCCCGCAACAGCGCCATCATCGCGCACAGCAAGCCGTGCTGGCCGCCATTGACGCAGATGACCTGCTCGGGAATCGGATGAAAGTCGCGCTGCACCAGCCATTGCGCGCCTGCTTCGCGATAGCGCGGCAGGCCGGCGTCCGGGGTGTAGGCACTGATGTCCTGGAGAAACTTGGCGTTGGTCGACAGGGTTTGGAAGCTCTGGGCCAGGAACACCGTCTCCTGCCCCGGGATATGCATGTTTCGGCTCATGTCGAAGTATTGGCGCGGCTCTTCGCTGAAGTTGCGAAAACCCTCATCGCGCTGGCGCTCCATCCCACGCTTGCGCACGAAAGTGCCATCACCGACCCGCGCCACGACCAACCCCAGGCGTTCCAGCTCGCCGTAGGCCCGGCTGATGGTGCCGATCGTCACACCCAGGTTGTCGGAAAGCACCCGATGGGGCGGCAGTTTTCTTCCCGGTTCAATCAAGCCTTCGAGGATGCCCCGTTCCATGACATCGGACAGGCGCTTGTACTTCACGCCCTGCCCGTTGGACAACCCCTCACGCATAATTGACACCATGTCAATATTTGTTTTGACAGCCATCTTTCGCCCTAATAGTGTGCTTTTACGGGTTCAATCGCCGAATTTTACAACTCATTACAAGCTCAATATAGAGTTCAATTCCGGCTCAGGGAAGCAATAAACGATGCCAATGTCCGCCGTTCTCGAAAACACCGCCAAGACAAAAACCCAAAAACAGTGGTTGGCCGGGCTGGTCACCAGCGTGATGTTCCTGATCGTGTGCCTGAGTTGGGGCACCACCTGGCTGGGGATCAAGATTGCCGTGGAGAGCGTGCCGCCACTGACGTCCGCGGGCCTGCGCTTTCTCATCGCCTTCCCGCTGTTCCTGTGCTTTGCCATGGTGCGCCGCGAGCCGATCCTGTTTCCCCGTGAGAGCCGCTGGTTCTTCGTGTTCGTGACCCTGTCCTACTTCAGCGTGCCCTACTACCTGCTCAACTACGGCGAGATGCATGTTTCGTCCGGCCTGACCGCACTGCTGTTCAGTTGCATGCCAGTGTTCATCCTGATTTTCTCCGCGCTGTTCCTGCGCGAACGCATCTACTTTTCCCAGGTGGTCGGCATCGGTATCGGCTTCGGCAGCCTTTACATGATCATCAAGAGCCAGGGCCTGCACCTGGATCACGCCGAGTTTTTCGGGGTATTGGCCATTCTGACCGCCGCGATCATGCACGCCTTGTGCTATGTCATTACCAAGCAGAAAGGCAGCGCCATCAGCGTGATCACCTACAACACCCTGCCCATCGGCATTGCCGGGCTGATGCTGTTCGTCGCCGGGCTGTGGTTTGAAGCGCCGACCTTCGACGCCATCACCCTGCGTTCCTGGGGCGCACTGTTCTACCTCGGACTGGTGGCCTCGGTAGGCGGGTTCATCGTGTACTTCATGCTGCTCAAGCGCTTGAGCCCGATCATCCTGTCATTCGTGTTCATCATCTTCCCTGTATTCGCGGTCATCATCGGCGCCTGGTACGAAGGCGTGTCGATTTCCCGCGACCTGATGCTGTACTCGGCCATCCTGCTCGCCGGCTTTGCGATCACCAAGTTGCCGGTCGAAAAACTCCTGGCCAAGAAAAATTGACCCCTTCAAAGCAACGCGAGAGCCACATGGACGTCCTCCGCCCCACCGCCCTGGAACAGATCTACGCCCACGCCAACCGCAGCTACCCCGAGGAGTGCTGTGGTTTTGTCTTCGCCGACGGCAGTGTGTATCTGGGCAGCAACATCCAGAACGAGCTGAACCGCAAGAACCCCGAGATGTACCCACGCAGCGCGGCCAACGGCTACACATTCTCGGTGGCCGACACCCTGCTGATGAACAAGGCATTTCGCAGCGACAACCCGGTGGTGGTGATCTACCACTCCCACCCGGATGTCGGTGCCTACTTCAGCGACGAAGACCAGGACAAGGCGTTGTTCATGGGCGAGCCGATCTACCCCGTCAGCTATCTGGTGGTAGACGTTCGCCAAGGCCAGGCCCTGGGTTCCAAGCTGTTTGCCTGGGATGGCAAGCATTTCGCCCTTCAACCTTTCAACGACCTGCACACGGAGTTGTCCATGAACGCTGTCTCTTTCCCCGACATTCTGGTTCGCGTGGCCAAGCTGCCGGAATCGACCCTCGAGGGCACCGGATCGACATTGCGCGAAGTCATTGAAAACCTCTGCAGCAGCCACCCGCAGTTGCGCCCGCACCTGTTCCACGAGAAGAACAACCAGCTCAAGGAACACTTTCTGTTTACGGCCGAAGAAGCACTGATCGACGCCGACGAGCCTTTGCCGCAAAAAGCCAGAATCGAAGTCCTGCTCGCCACGTCCGGCGGCATGGATGTCGATGCACTGAGCAACGAAGAAGTACAACGCTACGTACGCCATATCACCCTGCCCGGCGTCGGTCGCGAAGGCCAGTTGAACCTCAAGAAAGCCAAGGTGCTGATCATTGGCACCGGCGGCCTCGGCTCGCCCATCAGCCTGTACCTGGCCGCCGCCGGCATCGGCACCCTGGGGCTGGTGGACTTCGACGTGGTGGAGAGCAGCAACCTGCAACGTCAGATCGTCCACGGCAACAGCACGCTGGGCATGCCAAAAGTGGAGTCCGCCAAACAGCGCCTGCAAGACCTCAACAGTCATATCCAGATCAACGCCCACGACACAGCCCTGAATGCCGACAACGCCTTGGAATTGGTGGGCGCCTACGACCTGGTGATCGACGGCACCGACAATTTCGACACACGCTATCTGGTCAACGATGCCTGCGTACAACTGGGCAAACCCCTGGTGTACGGCGCCATCTACCGCTTCGACGGGCAGATCAGCGTGCTCAACTATCAAGGCGGGCCGTGCTACCGCTGCCTGTTCCCCAGCGCGCCGCCCGCCGAACTGGCCCCCAATTGCAGCGCGGGTGGTGTGATCGGCGTGTTGCCCGGTGTGGTCGGGATGATTCAGGCCACCGAGGCCATCAAGCTGCTGATTGGCATCGGCGAACCGTTGTCCGGCCGCTTGATGCGTTTCGATGCATTGGCGATGAAGTTCAGCGAGATCCGCTTCAAGCGCCGCGCCGATTGCCCCTGCTGCTCCGAGGCGCGCCACAGCGAAACCCTGGCGCCCACCGTCTGCGCGGATGCCCTGCCCAGCCGGCCGTCCCTGGCCGAAGAGCGCTACATCAAGCCTCGCGTGCTCAAGCAGGTACTCGAACACCACAGCAGCGCCGACGTGCTGCTGGACGTGCGCGATGCCAGCGAACTGGAGGTGTGCAAGCTGCCGGGCGTGGTGCATATCCCCCTGGCGGAACTCGACGGCCACCTCGACAGCCTCAGCCGCGACAACACCCACTACTTGATCTGCTACGCCGGTACCCGCGCCGAGCAAGCCGCCAGTACTTTGCTGGCCGCCGGTTTCGCCAACACCAAAGTCCTGCAGGGCGGCATGAAGCATTGGGTGCGCGACGTCGAACCCGACATGCCTTTGTATTGAGCCGAGGGCTGAATGATGTTGCATAACTCCATTCTCGACGTGATCGGCCAAACGCCGATCGTGCGCCTGGCGCAGTTTTCCGAAGACCTCGGCATTGAGGTCTACGCCAAGCTCGAATCCCTCAACCCCGGCGGCAGCCACAAGGCGCGCATCGCCTTGGGCATGATCCTCGATGCCGAACGCCGGGGCGTGCTGATCCGTGATTCCGGGCAAACCATCATCGAGCCCAGCGGCGGCAATACCGGTATCGGCCTGGTCATGGCCGGCAATGTGCTGGGCTACAAAGTGGTGCTGGTGATCCCCGACAACTACAGCCCCGAAAAGCAGAAGTTGCTGCGCCTGTATGGCGCCAAGGTGGTGCTGTCGGACAGTCGTCTGGGCAACAATTCCCATGGCGAAAAGTGCATGGAGTTGCAGTTGGAAAACCCCAGCTACGTGATGCTCAACCAGCAGCGCAATGGCGCCAACCCGCAAACCCACCGTGACACCACCGCACCGGAAATCCTTCGCGCCTTCGGCAAGCAACGGGTGGATTACTTTGTCAGCGGCATCGGCACCGGCGGGCATATCACCGGCATCGGCGAAACCCTGAAAGCCGCCTGGCCAGGCTTGCGCGTCATGGGCGTGGAACCGGAAGAATGCGACCTGCTGAAAAACCAGCACGCGCCGCATCATATCCAGGGTCTGTCGATCGGCTTGATCCCGAGCATCCTCAACCTGGACGTGATCGACGGCATGCTCAAGGTCTCGCGCCTGGCCTGCATCGACATGATGAAACGCATCATGCGTACCGACGCCATCAGCCTGGGTTTGTCTTCCGCAGCGAACATGGTCGCCATCGCCCAACTCGCCCCCGAACTGCCGCCCGAAACGGTGGTGTTGACCATGGTCTACGACAATGCCGACAGCTACCTGCCCTGTTTCGAATAAGCGGTTTTCCATCCAACCAGACTACGGGGGTGCCTTCATGGGCAGCTTTATCGACATGCAACAGTTGCACGATGAATTGCTCACTCACCTCATCAAGACCCTCACGCCCGCGCAGATGAAGCAGTTGGAACCGCACCTGGCACCGCTGATCCAGAATGCCGCCCAGGCGGTGGCCGAAGACCTGATCGCCTACGCCTACCGCGACCCCGCATCACGCGGGCGCGGCGAATTGATCCTGGAGTCCTACGCCTCGTTCAAGGCGGTGCTGTACTACCGGCTGGCGCATCTGGTGTGGAATTTTCCCGACCAGACCAACGGGACTTTCTCCCGCATCGCCCTCAAGTTGAGCAACCAGGGCAAGGTGCTTTCCGGGGCCGAGATCCACCCGGCGGCGCGTATCGGGCGGCGCTTTGTGCTGGACCACGGCTACGGCACGGTGATCGGTGAAACCTGCGAGATCGGCAATGACTGCTACATCCTCTGCGGCGTGACCCTGGGCGCCCGCGGTATCGCCAACAACCCCGACGGCAAGCGCCACCCGCGCCTGGGCAACAACGTCGAGGTCGGCTCCGGCGCCCGCGTGCTCGGCTATGTGCTGATCGGCGACAACGTGTTTATCAGCCCATCCTGCGTAATCACCCAGGATGTACCCGCCGGCACCAAGGTGAAGGTGGTGAATCAGATCCAGCTACAAAAAAATGACGAGTCGGATCACAGCAACTACCTCGGTGCTTTCGCCCTGAATGAGCGTTTGCACGTGGTGGGCGAGGTCAATATCAGCCATAAGGTCACGGTGCTGGATGCCGACTTCCACCCCCTGCCCGGCCTGCTGCTGGAGCCCACGGTGAAGGAGCGTCACCACCTGCAGTTTCGCCTGCACCGCGTCGAGTCAGGCAACCCGCTGCCGCGCCTGCCGCTGAACCTGAAAGTCTGCGGCCCGGAATTTGAAATCACCCTGCTTTCCCCCCCTGGCTTGAGTGCGATGGTGCGTTCCTTGTTGCAAGCCAGCCCACTGATCGTCGGAGGTTGAACATGTCCGTGCATACCATGGAAACCCTGGCGCTGTTCGACAGCGCGCCCTACCAGAACGCCTTCAGCGCCCGGGTGATTGCCGTCAGCGAACACGGCATCGCCCTGGAACACACGCTGTTCTACCCCACTGGCGGCGGGCAGCCGGGAGACACCGGCCACCTCACCCTGGCCGACGGTACGCGCATCGAAGTGACGGGCACGGTGCGCGACCCGGTGTTACGTTCCATCATCTGGCACCAGGTGGAACACTGCCCCGCGCAATTGACCGCTGGCGTGCAGGTGGACGCCGGACTCGATTGGGACCGGCGCTACCAGCACATGAAGATGCACACCTGCCTGCACCTGCTGTGCTCGATCATCGACGCCCCCGTGACGGGATGCAGCATCAGTGCGGACAAAGGCCGCCTGGATTTCGACCTGCCGGAAATGACCCTCGACAAAGACAGCATCACCCGCGACCTCAATGCGTTGATCGAGCAGGCCCATCCGGTGAAAACCCTGTCGATGCCGGCAACGGAGTATTCCACCCTGCTGCAGATCACCCGCACGCAGGCGGTAGCGCCGCCGGTGATCCAGGGTTCGGTGCGGGTGATTGAAATTGCCGGGATCGATATCCAGCCATGCGGAGGCACCCATGTGATCAACACCGAAGAAATCGGCCGGGTGTTCTGCGAGAAGATCGAGAAGAAGAGCAAGCACAACCGCCGAGTGATCCTGCGGTTTGAGTGAACACGATTCAATGTGGGAGCTGGCTTGCCTGCGATGCAGGCAACTCGGTGCCTCAGGCAAACCGAGGTGATGCTATCGCAGGCAAGCCAGCTCCCACATTGACCCTGTAACGGCTTAGATCACGAACAGGTCCACAAACCGATTGACAGGGGTGGCCTCAAGCCGTGCCTGGTCCTTGCACAACGCAAAAATCTCGGCACTGCGCTGCGCGGTAAACCGTGTGGCCAGGTTGGCCTTGAACTTGTCTTCCAGCAATGGAATGCCGTCCACCCGGCGGCGGCGATGGCCGATCGGGTACTCCACCGCCACCTGCTCGGTGCTACTGCCGTCCTTGAAAAACACCTGCACGGCGTTGGCAATGGAGCGCTTGTCGGCCTCCAGGTATTCACGGCTGTAGCGTGGGTCTTCGACGATGACCATCTTGTCTCGCAGTTCGTCGATGATCGGATGCGTGGCGTGGAACTCATCTTCGTATTGCTCGGCCACCAGATTGCCGAACGCCAACGGCACGGCGGTCATGTATTGCAGGCAATGGTCGCGGTCGGCCGCGTTGGCCAACTGGCCGACCTTGGAGATGATGCGAATCGCCGACTCATGGGTGGTGATCACAATGCGCTCGATTTCATGCAGACGCTCCTTCACCAACGGGTGCAACGTCACAGCGGCTTCGCAGGCAGTTTGCGCGTGGAACTCGGCGGGGAAGCTGATCTTGAACAGCACGTTTTCCATCACATACGTGCCGTAGGGCTGGGACAGGCTGAACGCGCGCTTGTCCTGCGGCTTGAGCGCCAGGTCCTTGTTGGTGTGGCTGAACAGCACGTCATAGACCCCCCATTGAGGCGCGCTCAATACCCCAGGAATGCCCATCTCGCCGCGCAAGGCGATATCCGCCAGGCGTACGCCTCGACTCGACGCATCCCCCGCTGCCCAGGATTTGCGTGAACCGGCATTCGGCGCATGCCGATAAGTGCGCAACGCCTGCCCATCGACGAACGCATGGGACAAGGCCGCCAGCAGTTGCTCGCGGTTGGCGCCCATCAGTTTGGCGGTCACCGCCGTGGAGGCGACTTTCACCAACAGCACATGGTCGAGGCCAACACGGTTGAAGGAGTTTTCCAGGGCAATCACACCCTGGATTTCGTGGGCCATGATCATCGCTTCCAGCACCGCACGCACGGTCAACGGCGCATCGCCATTGGCCACGCGTTTTTGCGACAGGTGATCGGCCACGGCGAGGATGCCGCCAAGGTTATCCGAGGGATGGCCCCATTCGGCGGCGAGCCAGGTGTCGTTGTAGTCGAGCCAACGCACGATACAACCGATGTCCCACGCGGCCTTGACCGGATCCAGCCGGAACGACGTACCCGGCACCCGTGCGCCAAACGGCACCACCGTGCCCTCGACGATCGGCCCCAGGTGCTTGGTGCACTCGGGGAAACGCAGGGCCAGCAGGCCACAGCCCAAGGTGTCCATCAGGCAATTGCGGGCGGTGCCCAGTGCGTCCTGGGAATCGATCCGGTAAGTGAGGACATAGTCGGCGATGTCCTGCAGGACCTGGTCATAGTCGGGACGGTTGTTCTGGTCGACGTTGGCGCTCATGGCAGTACTCCAAAGTGGGTTAGGTTGTTCCATCCTCAGGGTCAGGGTTGATGTGTCGCGGAGGGTCTGATTGCCCACCTTTTGTGTAGGAGCCGGCTTGCCGACGATGGGGCCCTTGAGGCTTGTGCCCCGTTCAAGGCCGCCATCGCCGGCAAGCCAGCTCCTACAGGGTTAAAATGCGTCGCCCGGGACGCGCACGAAGCCTTCCATCAGCACTCGCGCGCTGCGGCTCATGATGGCTTTCTTCACCACCCATTCGCCGTTTACCTGGGTGGCTTCTGCGCCCACACGCAAGGTGCCGGACGGGTGCCCGAAGCGCACCGCATTGCGCTCGATACCGCCCGCCGCCAGGTTGACCAAAGTCCCGGAAATCGCCGCCGCCGTGCCGATCGCCACCGCCGCCGTGCCCATCATCGCGTGGTGCAACTTGCCCATGGACAGCGCACGCACCAGCAGGTCCACATCACCCGCCTTGATCGCCTTGCCACTGGACGCCACGTAATCCGCAGGCTTGGCCACGAACGCCACTTTCGGCGTGTGCTGGCGCTGGGCGGCTTCGTCCAGGTGCTTGATCAGGCCCATGCGCAAGGCGCCGTGGGCCCGCACGGTCTCGAACATCGCCAAGGCCTTGGGGTCGCCGTTGATCGCGCCTTGCAGCTCGGTGCCGGTGTAACCGAGGTCTTCGGCGTTGATGAAAATCGTCGGGATGCCGGCGTTGATCAGCGTGGCCTTGAAGGTGCCGACGCCGGGCACTTCCAGATCGTCGACCAGGTTGCCGGTGGGGAACATCGAGCCGCCACCGCCCTCTTCTTCTGCCGCCGGGTCCATGAATTCCAACTGCACTTCGGCGGCCGGGAAGGTCACGCCGTCGAGTTCAAAGTCGCCGGTTTCCTGCACCGCACCGTCGGTGATCGGCACGTGGGCGATGATGGTCTTGCCGATATTGGCCTGCCACACCCGCACCACGGCCACGCCGTTGTGGGGCACACGGGCCGGGTCGACCAGGCCGGCGCTGATGGCAAAGGAACCGACCGCCGCCGACAGGTTGCCGCAGTTGCCGCTCCAGTCGACAAACGGCTTGTCGATGGAAACCTGGCCAAACAGGTAGTCCACGTCGTGATCGGCGCGGGTACTCTTAGCCAGGATCACGGTTTTGCTGGTGCTCGATGTGGCGCCACCCATGCCGTCGATTTGCTTGTCGTAGGGATCGGGGCTGCCGATCACCCGCAACAGCAAGGCGTCGCGTGCGGCACCCGGTACCTGCGCCGACACGGGCAGGTCCTTGAGGCTGAAAAATACGCCCTTGCTGGTGCCGCCACGCATGTAGGTGGCGGGGATCTTGATTTGCGCTACGTGTGCCATGGTTACCCCCTCAGGCCGTCGCCGCCGATTCCAGGAAGTCCTGGGCAAAACGTTGCAACACGCCACCCGCCTCATAGATCGACACTTCTTCGGCGGTGTCCAGGCGGCAGGTCACCGGCACTTCGACACGTTCGCCGTTCTTGCGGTTGATCACCAGGGTCAACTGCGCACGCGGGGTGCGCGCACCGACCACGTCGTAGGTTTCGCTGCCATCGATCTGCAGCGTGTGGCGGTCGGTGCCGGGCAGGAACTCCAGCGGCAGCACGCCCATGCCCACCAGGTTGGTACGGTGGATACGCTCGAAACCTTCGGCGGCAATCGCTTCCACGCCGGCCAGGCGCACGCCTTTGGCCGCCCAGTCGCGGGACGAGCCTTGGCCGTAGTCGGCGCCGGCAATGATGATCAACGGCTGCTTGCGCTCCATGTAGGTCTCGATGGCTTCCCACATCCGCGTGACCTGGCCTTCGGGCTCGATCCGCGCCAGGGAACCCTGCTTGACCTTGCCGTTCTCAACCACCATTTCGTTGAACAGTTTCGGGTTGGCGAAGGTCGCGCGCTGCGCCGTCAGGTGGTCGCCGCGGTGCGTCGCATACGAGTTGAAGTCAACTTCCGGCAAGCCCATTTTCGCCAGGTATTCACCGGCAGCACTGTCGAGCATGATCGCGTTGGACGGCGACAGGTGGTCGGTGGTGATGTTGTCCGGCAGCACCGCCAGCGGGCGCATGCCCTTGAGCGGACGTGCACCGGCCAGCGCGCCTTCCCAATACGGCGGACGGCGGATGTAGGTGCTTTGCGGGCGCCAGTCGTACAGCGGCGCGACTTTCGGGCCGGTGTCTTCGTGAATCGCGAACATCGGGATATACACCGCGCGGAACTGCTCGGGCTTCACGGAAGCCTTGACCACCGCATCGATCTCTTCATCACTCGGCCAGATGTCCTGCAGGCGGATTTCCTTGCCGTTGGCATCGAGGCCGAGCACGTCTTTCTCGATGTCGAAACGGATGGTGCCGGCAATTGCATAGGCCACGACCAATGGTGGCGAAGCCAGGAAGGCTTGCTTGGCATACGGGTGAATACGCCCGTCGAAGTTGCGGTTGCCCGAGAGCACGGCGGTGGCGTACAGGTCGCGGTCGATGATTTCCTGCTGGATCACCGGGTCCAACGCACCGGACATGCCGTTGCAGGTGGTGCAGGCGAAGGCCACCACGCCGAAACCGAGTTTCTCCAACTCGTGGCCCAGGCCCGCTTCTTCGAGGTACATGGCCACGGTTTTCGAACCGGGTGCCAGGGACGATTTGACCCATGGCTTGCGGGTCAGCCCCAGCTTGTTGGCATTGCGCGCCAGCAGGCCTGCGGCAATCACGTTGCGCGGGTTGCTGGTGTTGGTGCAACTGGTGATGGCCGCGATGATCACCGCGCCGTCGGGCATTTGCCCCGGCACGTCATCCCACTGGCCGCAGATGCCTTTGGAGGCGAGGTCGCTGGTGGCCACGCGGGCATGCGGGTTGCTCGGGCCGGCCATGTTGCGCACGACGCTGGACAGGTCGAAGGTGAGGCCGCGCTCGTATTGCGCGCCCTTGAGGTCATCGGCCCACAAGCCGGTGTGACGAGCATATTGCTCCACCAGGGTGACTTGTTCGTCTTCGCGACCGGTGAGCTTCAGGTAGGCGATGGTCTGCTGGTCGATGTAGAACATCGCCGCGGTGGCGCCGTATTCCGGGGCCATGTTGGAGATGGTCGCACGGTCGCCCAGCGTGAGTGCCGAGGCGCCTTCGCCGAAGAATTCCAGCCAGGCGCCGACCACTTTCTGTTTACGCAGGAACTCGGTCAGCGCCAGCACCATGTCGGTGGCGGTGATGCCCGGTTGCAGCTTGCCCGTCAGCTCCACGCCGACGCTTTCCGGCAGGCGCATCCATGAGGCGCGGCCGAGCATCACGCTCTCGGCTTCCAGGCCCCCGACGCCGATGGCGATCACGCCGAGGGCATCCACGTGGGGAGTATGGCTGTCGGTGCCGACGCAGGTGTCCGGGAAGGCCACGCCGTCGCGCACCTGGATCACCGGGGACATTTTCTCCAGGTTGATCTGGTGCATGATGCCGTTGCCGGGCGGGATCACGTCGACGTTCTTGAAGGCCTTTTTGGTCCACTCGATAAAGTGAAAGCGGTCTTCGTTGCGACGGTCTTCAATGGCCCGGTTCTTCTCGAACGCGTCCGGGTCAAAACCACCGGCTTCGACGGCCAGGGAGTGGTCGACGATCAGTTGGGTCGGCACCACGGGGTTGACCTGAGCCGGGTCACCGCCTTGCAGGGCGATGGCATCGCGCAGGCCGGCGAGGTCGACCAGCGCGGTCTGGCCGAGGATGTCGTGGCAGACCACACGGGCCGGGAACCAGGGGAAGTCGAGGTCGCGCTTGCGTTCGATCAACTGGCTCAGCGACGCGTTGAGGGTGGCCGGGTCACAGCGACGCACCAGGTTTTCCGCGAGCACGCGGGAGGTGTAGGGCAAGGTGGCGTAGGCGCCGGGGGTGATTGCCTCGACGGCCGCACGGGCGTCAAAGAAATCGAGGCGGCTGCCGGGGAGCGGTTTGCGAAATTCAGTGTTCATCGTCAGGACTCGGTCACGGTAGGTTTCAGGGCTGCCCCTTCCCCTGTAGGAGCCGGCTTGCCGGCGATGAGGCCCTTGAGACCGCCATCGCCGGCAAGCCGGCTCCTACAGGGATCGAGGTGTTCCCATTCAGCGACGTTCGATTGGCACGAACTTGCGCTGCTCAACGCCGGTGTATTCGGCGCTTGGACGGATGATGCGGTTGTTGGCACGCTGCTCGAACACATGCGCGGCCCAGCCCGTCAGGCGCGAGCACACGAAGATCGGGGTAAACAGCTTGGTCGGGATGCCCATGAAGTGGTACGCCGAGGCATGGTAGAAGTCGGCGTTGGGGAACAGCTTCTTCTGTTCCCACATGGTCTTGTCGATGGCTTCGGACACCGGGAACAACACCGTGTCGCCCACTTCGTCGGCGAGTTTTTTCGACCAGCCCTTGATCACTTCATTACGCGGGTCGCTGTCTTTGTAGATCGCGTGGCCGAAGCCCATGATCTTGTCCTTGCGCGCCAGCATGCCGAGGGTGCCTCCAACGGCTTCTTCGGCCGAACCGAAACGCTCGATCATTTCCATGGCCGCTTCGTTGGCCCCCCCGTGCAGCGGGCCACGCAGGGAGCCGATGGCGGCGGTAACGCAGGAATACAGGTCGGACAGGGTCGACGCACACACCCGTGCAGTGAAGGTCGAGGCGTTGAATTCGTGCTCGGCGTAAAGGATCAACGAGACGTTCATCACCTTGACGTGCAACTCGCTCGGTTGCTTGCCATGCAGCAAATGCAGGAAGTGGCCGCCGATGGAAGGTTCATCGGTCACGCAGTCGATGCGCTTGCCGTCGTGGCTGAAGCGGTACCAGTAGCACATGATCGCCGGGAAGGCGGCGAGCAGGCGGTCGGTGACGTCGCGCTGCACGCTGAAGTCTTTTTCCGGCTCGATATTGCCCAGGAACGAACAACCGGTGCGCATCACGTCCATCGGGTGGGCGTCGGCGGGAATGCGTTCCAGCACTTCTTTCAGCGCTTGCGGCAGGTCGCGCAGCTTGCTCAGCTTGGCGGTGTAGGCAGCCAGCTCGGCCTTGGTCGGCAGTTCGCCGTACAGCAGCAAGTACGCGACTTCTTCAAATTGCGCATCGGCGGCGAGTTCGCGCACGTCGTAGCCACGATAGGTCAGGCCGGCACCGGCCTGGCCCACGGTGGACAGTGCGGTCTGCCCGGCCACCTGGCCACGCAGGCCGGCGCCACTCAATACTTTTGCTTCAGCCATTTCTCTTCTCCAATCTTGTATTTATAAGGAGGCCTTGGTTAATCGCGGCCCTGTAGGAGCCGGCTTGCCGGCGATAGGCCCTTGAGGCTTGCGCCAGGTTCGAAGGCGCAATCGCCGGCAAGCCGGCTCCTACAGTTGTTCGTCAGGCATTTATTTCTTGGCGGCAAACAGCGCGTCGAGCTTCTGCTCGAAGGTGTGGTAGTCGATGCGATCGTAAAGCTCCATGCGGGTTTGCATGGTATCGATCACGTTCTGCTGGGTACCGTCGCGACGGATCGCGGTGTAGACGTTTTCGGCCGCCTTGTTCATGGCACGGAAAGCCGAGAGCGGGTACAGCACGATGGAAACATCGGCAGATTTCAACTGTTCGGTGGTGTATAGCGGCGTGGCGCCGAACTCGGTGATGTTGGCCAGGATCGGCGCTTTCACGCGGGAGGCGAACAGCTTGTACATCTCCAGTTCCGTGATGGCTTCCGGGAACACCATGTCGGCGCCGGCTTCGATGCAGGCGGCAGCACGTTCCAGGGCCGACTCCAAACCTTCGACCGCCAGGGCATCGGTGCGGGCCATGATCACGAAGCTGTCATCGGTGCGCGCATCCACGGCGGCCTTGATGCGGTCGACCATTTCCTGCTGGGACACGATTTCCTTGTTCGGGCGGTGACCGCAGCGCTTGGCGCCGACCTGGTCTTCGATGTGGATGGCGGCCGCGCCGAACTTGATCATCGACTTGACGGTGCGCGCCACGTTGAACGCCGAGGAACCGAAACCGGTGTCCACGTCCACCAGCAGCGGCAGGTCGCACACGTCGGTGATGCGGCGTACGTCGGTCAGCACATCATCCAGGCCAGTGATGCCCAGGTCCGGGACGCCGAGGGAGCCGGCCGCCACACCGCCACCCGACAGGTAGATCGCCTTGAACCCGGCGCGCTTGGCCAGCAGTGCGTGGTTGGCGTTGATCGCGCCCACCACCTGCAGGGGGTGTTCGCTGGCGACGGCGTCACGGAAACGCTGGCCGGGTGTGCTTTTATTGTTAGAACTCATGACTCACCTCGCTGAGTGGTTGTCTGGGGGGCGCCGTCCGGGAAATGACGGGCAATGTTGCGTTTGGACGCGCCGATATGGCGACGCATCAACAGTTCGGCCAGCTCACCGTCGCGATCGGCAATCGCATCCAGAATGCGGTGATGCTCGGCAAAGGCCTGGCGTGGACGATTGGGGGTCGCGGAGAACTGGATGCGGTACATGCGTACCAATTGGTACAGCTCGCCGCAAAGCATTTGGGTCAGGGTGCGGTTACCGGCGCCTTGAATGATCCGGTAATGAAAATCGAAGTCGCCCTCCTGCTGGTAATAGCCGAGGCCGGCCTGGAAGGCTTCGTCGCGCTCGTGGGTGTGCAGCACCTGGCGCAACTCTTCGATCTCCGCGTCGGTCATGCGCTCGGCAGCCAGGCGGCAGGCCATGCCTTCGAGGGATTCGCGGATTTCATAGAGCTCGATCAGCTCGGCGTGGCTCAGCGATACCACTCGCGCTCCCACATGAGGCACGCGCACCAGCAGGCGCTGGCCTTCGAGACGATGGATCGCCTCGCGCAACGGGCCGCGGCTGATGCCGTAGGTGCGCGCCAGTTCCGGCTCGGAGATCTTGCTGCCGGGGGCGATCTCACCCTTGACGATGGCGGCCTGGATACGCCGGAAGACGTTCTCGGACATGGTCTGGGAATCGTCTTGCGCCACCACTGGGGATTCCAGCTGATCCAGCATATTGTCGACACCTTTAAAATCAATGCGGCAAAAACTAGCTAATCACCCCCTGATAGTCAAAGAATAAATCAACATTGTCGACAATCGTCTAATAACCGCTGTTGCACCCTATCGGGGCATGGCCGGCTGCCAGCGCTGGCGCCAAAAAAGCATCATGTTAGAATGCGCACCACTTTTGCCTGACATCATTGGATGAAACGGCATACGAGGGAGTTTGCGCAGCAATGCCAGTCGCCTTGAATTGAACATCGCACTGCCGCCTCGGGATCTATGAGACTCAAACCCTTCCTTCTATTGATTTGCCTGTTGACCGCACCGGGCCTTGTCGTTGCCGCCGAGAAGACCGTGTATGGCCTCAACGAGTACGCCCAATTGGTCGGCATCGACCTGGAAGTCGCCGCCAAACTGGACACCGGTGCCAAGACCGCGTCCCTCAGTGCCCGTGATATCAAGCGCTTCAAGCGCAACGGCGAATCCTGGGTGCGCTTCTACCTGGCCATCGACACCGCCCATTCCCACCCCATCGAACGCCCCCTGGCCCGCGTCAGCAAGATCAAGCGCCGCGCCGGTGACTACGACCCCGATGAGGACAAGAACTACACCGCCCGTCCGGTGATTGCCCTGGATATCTGCATGGGCACTGCTTTACGCAGCATCGAAGTGAACTTGACTGACCGCAGCGCTTTCCAATATCCGCTGCTGATTGGCTCCGAAGCGCTGAAACGCTTTGATGCGCTGGTCGACCCCAGTCTTAAATACGCAGCAGGCAAACCCGCCTGCGCCGCCGACGCTCATACCGCCGAGTAAACCGAATGCGCTCTCTGACCCTGCACCTGAAAATCCTGATCGCCATCCTGGTGGTGCTGGGTATTTCGGTCACCGCCTACCAGATCTTCGTGCTGGGGATCCCCGTCACCGAGGACGCCACCGACGACTTGTGGAACATCGACGCCAAGGTCGAGTTCGTCGCCAACCCGAAAGACCCGGTGAAGATCCAGATGTTCGTGCCGCCCTTGAGCCGCGACTTCGTCAGCCTCAACGAGAGCTTCATCTCGAACAACTACGGGGTGAGCGTCAACCGCACCGACGGCAACCGCAAGGTCACCTGGTCGGCACGCCGTGCCAAGGGCAACCAGACCCTGTACTACCGCCTGGTCCTCACCAAGCGTTACAGCGGCGAAAAGGTCAAGGTCAAGGGCCCGACCTTCCGCGACAGCATCGCCGTGGAAGGCCCGGAGAAAATCGCCGCCGAAGCGCTGCTGGCGCCGATCCGCCAGCACTCGGCCGACGTCGAGACCTTTATCAGCGAAGCCATCAAGCGCACCAACAACCTCAACGACGACAATGTAAAGCTGTTGCTGGCCGGCGACCCGTCGACGCCGCACAAGGCCAAGATCGTCGAATTGCTGCTGTCCATCGCCCACGTGCCGGTGGAAAAGGTCCACACCATCCGCCTGGTGGCCGACCAGCCGCAAACCCCGGAGCTGTGGCTGCGCAGTTTCAACGGCAATGACTGGCTGTACTTCAACCCGGAAACCGGCGAACAAGGCCTGCCCGCCGACCGCCTGCTGTGGTGGACCGGTGATGAAAACCTGATCACCGTCGATGGCGGCAAGAAGGCCATGGTGACTTTCAGCCTGAACAACAGCGAGATGAACGCGATTCGCCTGGCCAAGCTGACCGACGAGAACACCGACGCCAACTTCCTCGAATACTCCCTGTACGGCCTGCCGCTGCAAACCCAGCAGACGTTCATGATCATGGTGATGATCCCGATTGGCGTGCTGGTGATCCTGATCCTGCGCAACCTGATCGGCCTGCAGACCCTGGGCACCTTCACCCCGGTACTGATCGCCCTGGCGTTTCGCGAGACGCAGCTGGGCTTCGGGATTGTGCTGTTCACAATCATCACGGCGCTGGGGCTGTCGCTTAGGTCGTACCTGGAACACTTGAAGCTGCAGATGCTGCCGAGGCTGTCGGTGGTGCTCACCTTCGTGGTGGTGCTGATCGCGGCCATCAGCCTGTTCAGCCATAAACTGGGGCTGGAGCGCGGGTTGTCGGTGGCACTGTTCCCGATGGTGATCCTGACCATGACCATCGAACGCCTGTCGATCACCTGGGAAGAGCGCGGCGCCAACCATGCGTTGAAAGTGGCGATTGGTACGCTGTTCGCCGCGTCCCTGGCGCACCTGATCATGAGCGTCCCGGAGCTGGTCTACTTCGTGTTTACCTTCCCGGCGATCCTGCTGATCCTGGTGGGTTTCATGCTGGCCATGGGTCGTTATCGCGGCTACCGCCTGACCGAGCTGGTGCGTTTCAAGGCCTTCCTCAAGGCTGATTCGTAATGTTCGGCTTCTGGAAGACCTGGAAGGCCCTGGAAGCGCGGGGGATCATGGGCATCAACCGGCGTAACGCCGACTACGTGCTCAAGTACAACAAGCGCAGCCTGTACCCGATCGTGGATGACAAGATCATCACCAAGGAACGTGCGCTGGCCGCCGGCATCCATGTGCCGGAAATGTACGGGGTGATCTCCACCGAGAAGGAAATCGACAAGCTCGACGACATCATCGGCGGGCGCAGCGACTTCGTGATCAAGCCGGCCCAGGGCGCCGGCGGTGACGGTATCCTGGTGGTGGCGGACCGTTTTGAAGGGCGCTATCGCACAGTGTCCGGCAAGATCATCAGCCATGAAGAGATCGAGCATCAGATCTCCAGCATCCTTACCGGCCTGTACTCGCTCGGCGGCCACCGTGATCGTGCGCTGATCGAATACCGCGTGGTGCCCGACCAGATCTTCAAGAGCATCAGCTATGAGGGCGTGCCGGACATCCGCATCATCGTGCTGATGGGCTACCCGGTGATGGCGATGCTGCGCTTGCCGACCCGCCAGTCGGGCGGCAAGGCCAACCTGCACCAGGGCGCCATCGGTGTCGGTGTGGACCTCGCTACCGGCCTGACACTGCGCGGCACCTGGCTGAACAACATCATCACCAAACACCCCGACACCACCAACGCGGTGGATGGCGTGCAACTGCCCAACTGGGACGGTTTCATGAAACTCGCGGCCGGCTGCTATGAGCTGTGCGGGCTGGGTTATATCGGCGTGGACATGGTGCTCGACCAGGAAAAAGGCCCGCTGATCCTGGAGCTGAATGCGCGGCCGGGGTTGAATATCCAGATCGCCAACGACTGCGGCCTGACCCTGCGTACGCATGCGGTGGAAGCCCGGCTGGAAGAGCTGAAAGCCGCCGGCGTGACGGAAACACCAGAAGAGCGGGTGAAGTTTGTGCAGGAAATGTTTGGGCATATTCCGCCTGTGGAAGGCTGAAGACCGCGTCGCCTGTAAGCCGGCGCCTACAGTGGAATGCGGTACAATCCCTGCCCCTCCATGCCCATAGCTGATTCGCCTCGCATGTCGACCTGCTCCGTACACCCGCTGCCCTACCGGGCCAACCCCGCCGAGTATTTTGCGGCGATTCGCCACGCGCCTGGTGCCGTGCTGCTGGACAGCGGGCGACCGGCAGCCGAGCGCGGGCGATATGACCTGCTGAGCGCCTGGCCGCAAGCAACCCTGACGGTATCACCCGACGAGAGCGGTAGTGATTTCCTGCAACGCTTGCGCGAAAACCTGACCCAGTTGGGTAAGGCGGATTTACCCGTCGGCGTTGAGTTGCCGTTTGCCGGCGGCCTGATCGGCTACCTGAGCTATGACTTCGGCCGCCATCTGGAACAGATGCCGCACGTGGCCACGGACGACCTGCACCTGCCGGATGCGCGCTTCGGGCTGTATGCCTGGGCGTTGGTGAGTGATCACCACGTGCAGACCAGTCAACTGGTGTTTCACCCGGCATTGACCGACAGCGAGCGGCAACGGTTGATTGCCTTGTTCAGCGCGGCCACTGTCGACACCTCGGGAACCTTCACACTTCAGGGCCCGATGGCACCGGACCTCACCGCCGAAGCTTACCGCCAGGCCATCGTGCGCATCCAGGACTACATCCAGGCCGGCGATTGCTACCAGGTCAACTTCGCCCAGCGTTTTCGAGCGCCGTGCAGCGGCGATCCTTGGGTGGCTTATTGCGCCCTGCGCGAAGCTTGCCCCACGCCGTTCTCCGGGTTCCAGAGCCTGCCGGACGACGGTGCGGTGTTGAGCCTGTCGCCGGAGCGCTTCGTGCGCATCAGCGAACGCCAGGTCGAAACCCGTCCGATCAAAGGCACCCGCCCACGCGGCCTGACGCCCGACGAAGACGCCGCCAACGCCGCCGAACTGCTGGCCAGCCCCAAGGACCGCGCCGAAAACCTGATGATCGTCGACCTGCTGCGCAACGACCTCGGCCGCAGCTGCCGCACTGGCTCTGTGAGCGTGCCGGAGCTGTTCAGCCTGGAAAGCTACCCCAACGTGCATCATTTGGTGAGCAGCGTCATCGGCGAACTGGCCGATGGCAAAGACGCCCTCGACCTGATCGCCGGCAGCTTCCCCGGTGGCTCCATCACTGGCGCGCCGAAGATCCGCGCCATGCAGATCATCGACGAACTGGAACCGACCCGACGCGGGCTGTACTGCGGCTCGCTGGTGTATCTGGATGTGCGCGGCGAGATGGACAGCTCGATCGCCATCCGCAGCCTGCTGGTGAAGGATGGCCAAGTATGCTGCTGGGGCGGCGGTGGGATCGTGGCGGACTCGCAGTGGGAAGCGGAGTATCAGGAGTCGCTGACCAAGGTGCGGGTGTTGTTACACACGCTGGAAAACCTGTAGCAGCCAAGCCTCTCCTGGCTCTCGTCGACAGCGCCGGCCGACAGGAAAAAACCTGAATCAGAACGTTTATGGACTGTATTCGGGCCGGACGATAGCGTCCGGCTCGGACTGTCCATTAGCCGTCTGTGAGGGATCACATGAACCGACTGCTTACTCGTCAGAAATTGTTTCCGGGATTGCATCTCCATCCAGCCGCGCCTATATTCTCCCAAATTGGGAGGTTGTCGCGATGCGCATAATCGCTCTCTCAACCCTACGAATATTCTGGGAAAGCCATCCAGCCTATTCCGACGCCAAGACACCCCTGGTCGAGCTGTACCGCCATATGGAAAGAGCGACTTACCCAACGCCGCAAGCGCTCAAAGCAGAGCTAAGAACGGCAAGCATCCTTAAAAGTGGCAGGGTTGCCTTCAACGTGGGCGGTAACAAGTACCGGGTCATTATGGCCATCGATTATCAGCGCCAGCTTGGGTTCATACGTTTCGTAGGAACTCACGCGCAGTACGACCAGATCAACGCGGAGACCGTGTGATGAACATCAAACCTATACATTCCCAGGAAGACCTTACCGCGGCACTTGCGCGCGTGGAGCAGCTATGGGGAGCGGAAATCGGCTCACCTGAGGGTGACGAGCTGGAAATTCTTGCTGTCCTCATTGAGAAGTACGAGGCAGAGCATTTTCCGATGCCGCCCTCGGATCCTGTGGAAGCGATTAAATTTCGCATGGAGCAACTGGGCATGACCGCCCGGGATCTTGAGCCATTCATCGGGACCAGCGGGCGAGTGTCCGAAGTGCTCAATCACAAGCGCAAGTTGAGCTTGTCGATGATCAAGCGCTTGCATGAAGGCTTGCGTATTCCTTATGAGCGCTTACTGGCTGGCATCTGAGATTTGCGGCGTCTGTGAAGGCCCCATCGCGGGCAAGCCCGGCTCCCACAATTGATCGGGTTCACACCACCCAAAGGTGGGAGCTGGCTTGCCTGCGAAGAGGCCATCCGCCGCACTGAAAAACTTACAGGCTCAACGCCCGATTCGACGCCTTGATAAATTCTTTCTTCAAATCCTCGAACGTATGCACCGCTGGAAACTGCGGGAATTCACGGATCACATTTTCCGGCGCATGGAACAGAATCCCACGGTCGGCTTCACCCAGCATGGTGGTGTCGTTGTAGGAATCGCCGGCGGCGATCACACGGTAGTAAAGGCTCTTGAAGGCCAATACCGATTGGCGCTTGGGGTCTTTCTGGCGCAGTTGGTAACTGACCACGCGGTCGGTTTCGTCGGTGATGAGGCGGTGGCACAGCAGGGTCGGGAAACCCAGTTGGCGCATCAGCGGCTGGGAGAATTCGTAGAAGGTGTCCGACAGGATCACCACCTGGAAGCGCTCGCGCAGCCAGTTGACGAACTCGATGGCGCCGTCCAGCGGCTTGAGGGTGGCGATCACTTCCTGGATGTCGGCGAGCTTGAGCCCGTGTTCATCGAGAATGCGCAGGCGTTGCTTCATCAACACGTCGTAGTCGGGAATGTCCCGGGTGGTGGCCCGCAGGGATTCAATACCGGTTTTTTCGGCGAAGGCGATCCAGATTTCCGGAACCAGCACCCCTTCCAGGTCGAGACAGGCAATTTCCACAAGACACTCCCATTTTGATGTTGTTGATTGAGCGAGCAAAAGGACTGCCGAACTCTAGCGATTCAAGCTCGCCGCCGCAACGCAGAGCGGATTTTGATACCATCACTCCCCTATAGAGCGCTCAGCGCCACTGACCTGTAGGAACCGTCCTGATGAACCAAGCCTTCGACGTCGCTGAACTCGCCGCGACCTACGCCAACAAATCCGCCCAGGATATTCTCAAGCTCGCGTTCAGCCAGTTCGGTGATGACCTGTGGATTTCCTTCAGCGGTGCCGAGGACGTGGTACTGGTGGACATGGCCTGGAAGCTGAACAAGAACGTCAAGGTGTTCAGCCTCGACACCGGTCGCCTGCACCCGGAAACCTACCGGTTCATCGAGCAGGTGCGCGACTTCTACAAGATCGACATCGAGCTGATCTCACCGGACCAGAGCAAGCTGGAACCCTTCGTCAAAGAGAAGGGCCTGTTCAGCTTCTATAAGGACGGCCACGGCGAATGCTGCGGTGTGCGCAAGATCGAGCCGCTGCGCCGTAAACTCGCAGGCGTGAAGGCCTGGGCCACCGGCCAGCGCCGCGACCAGAGCCCCGGCACCCGCAGCCAGGTGGCAGCGCTGGAAATCGACACGGCCTTCTCCACACCGGAACGGACCCTGTACAAGTTCAACCCGCTGGCGCAGATGACCAGTGAGGAAGTCTGGGGCTACATCCGCATGCTGGAGCTGCCGTACAACAGCCTGCATGAGCGCGGCTTCATCAGCATCGGCTGCGAACCCTGCACCCGCCCGGTATTGCCGAACCAGCACGAGCGCGAAGGCCGCTGGTGGTGGGAGGAAGCCACGCAGAAGGAATGCGGGCTGCATGCGGGGAATATCATCAGCAAGGCATAACCCTTGACCTGTACACAAGAATGTCACCATTAGTGCCATTCTTGTGTGCACTTATAAAATTACGCACCGAAAAGTTACATTACTCCCCGCTCTAAAGCCTTCGCTGTTTTGCACACACCTCACCCTCAAAAATAAATAGCTGTTCAAACGGTCAATTTATATCGCTTTGAATTCAGACAGTTATTCCCTACGTCCATAAAAACGAAATTACCCAAGGTTTTCATAGATCGAAAACTGGCACGCAAGTGGCTTAAGGTGAAACGCGTTTTGTATACAATAAATGCAAAACATACATACACTTTGCCATCTGCGGCCTGGCTGCCGATGTGCTGGAGCCTGCCGGAATGCGTACAAGCCTCTCGAATAACATCGCACTGGATCTGCCCTCCTCTTCCCTGAACCCCGACGCCACGAATCCCGGCCCGTTGGTGCTCAGCCCGCGCCTGCATAACAAGGACCTGGCGCCCACCAAGGTGGAAGGTCGACGGTGGGGGCGCTACAGCATCTTCGCGCTGTGGACCAATGACGTGCACAACATTGCCAACTACTCGTTCGCCATTGGCCTGTATGCACTGGGCCTGGGCGGCTGGCAGATTCTGTTATCCCTGGGCATCGGTGCGGCGCTGGTGTACTTCTTCATGAACCTGTCGGGCTATATGGGCCAGAAGACCGGCGTGCCCTTTCCGGTCATCAGCCGCATCAGCTTCGGCATCCATGGTGCGCAGATTCCGGCGTTGATCCGCGCAGTGATTGCGATTGCCTGGTTCGGTATCCAGACCTACCTGGCCTCGGTGGTTTTCCGCGTGCTGCTGACGGCGATTCATCCAGGCTTTGCCGAATACGACCACAACTCGATCCTTGGCCTGTCGTCACTCGGCTGGGCGTGTTTTGTGTCGATCTGGCTGGTGCAACTGGTGATCCTGGCCTACGGCATGGAGATGGTGCGCCGCTATGAAGGCTTCGCCGGGCCGGTGATTCTGCTGACGGTAGCCTCGTTGGCCGGCTGGATGTATTTCCAGGCGGGCGGCAACATAGCCTGGTCTATCCGCGAACCGCTGAGTGGCGGCGAGATGTGGCGCAATATCTTTGCCGGTGGCGCGCTGTGGCTGGCGATCTACGGCACACTGATCCTCAACTTCTGCGACTTCGCCCGCTCTTCGCCCTGCCGCAAGACCATCCTGGTCGGCAACTTCTGGGGCCTGCCGGTGAATATCCTGGTGTTTGCCGCGATCACCGTGCTGCTGTGCGGCGGGCAATTCCAGCTCAATGGCCGGGTGATCGAAAGCCCCACCGAGATCATCGCCGCGATCCCGAACACGTTCTTTCTGGTGCTGGGTTGCCTGGCGTTCCTGATTGTTACCGTGGCGGTGAACATCATGGCCAACTTCGTCGCACCGGCCTTTGTGCTGAGCAACCTGGCGCCCAAGTACCTGAACTTCCGCCGCGCCGGGTTGATCAGCGCCACCGTGGCTGTACTGATCCTGCCGTGGAACCTCTACAACAGCCCGCTGGTGATCGTGTATTTCCTCTCCGGCCTGGGCGCGCTGCTGGGGCCGTTGTACGGGGTGATCATGGTCGATTACTGGCTGATCCGTAAAAGCCAGGTCGACGTGCCGCAGTTGTATAGCGAAGACCCGAATGGCGTTTATTACTACAGCCGTGGCATCAACTTGCGTGCGGTGGCGGCATTTATTCCTGCAGCGGTTATCGCCATTCTCCTCGCGCTGCTGCCCGGGTTTGCCAGTGTCTCGCCGTTTTCCTGGCTGTTTGGCGCCGGTATTGCAGGGCTGTTGTACCGGCTGATCGCCAAGCGCCAACCGTTCTACGCCGATGTCAGCGGCGAAAGCATTGCAGTCGATAACGTCAGTCATTAATCAAGGACCCTCCATGCGCATCCTCGTGGTCAACGTCAACACCACCGAATCCATCACCGAAACCATCGCCCAACAGGCACGCGCCGTGGCCGCGCCCGGCACCGAGATTGTCGGGCTCACGCCTTACTTCGGCGCGGAGTCGGTGGAGGGCAATTTCGAAAGCTACCTGGCCGCCATCGCGGTGATGGACCGGGTGATGGCTTACGACCAGCCGTTCGACGCGGTGATCCAGGCCGGTTACGGCGAGCATGGCCGCGAAGGCTTGCAGGAATTGCTCAACGTGCCGGTGGTGGACATTACCGAAGCCGCTGCGAGCACGGCGATGTTCCTGGGCCACGCGTATTCGGTGGTCACCACCCTGGACCGCACCGTGCCGTTGATCGAAGACCGCTTGAAACTGGCCGGCCTGTACTCGCGCTGCGCCTCGGTGCGCGCCAGTGGCATGGCGGTGCTGGAGCTGGAAGAAGACCCGCTGGCGGCCATGGAAGCCATCGTGCGCCAGGCGGAATTGGCCATCAGCGAGGACAAGGCCGAGGTGATCTGCCTGGGCTGTGGCGGCATGGCCGGGCTGGATGAGCAGATTCGCCGGCGCACCGGCGTACCGGTGGTGGACGGGGTGACTGCCGCGGTGACCATTGCCGAATCGCTGGTGCGGCTGGGGTTGTCGACGTCGAAGATCAGGACCTATGCAACACCGAGGCCGAAAAAAGTCATCGGTTGGCCGGGCCAGTTCGAACGGTAGACCGAGGTGTGGCCATCGCAGGCAAGCCAGCTCCCACAGGAGGATGCATTTCAGGGTGGGAGCTGGCTTGC
This sequence comes from Pseudomonas sp. CHM02, assembly GCF_000612585.1. Taxonomy (GTDB): domain Bacteria; phylum Pseudomonadota; class Gammaproteobacteria; order Pseudomonadales; family Pseudomonadaceae; genus Aquipseudomonas. The sequence continues at coordinate 128,084 of NZ_JFCA01000001.1, read as the reverse complement.
CTGCGATGGCGGCGATGCGGTGTGAGCGTGCAATCAAATGGCACTGAATCGCTGCCCCAACTGCTGCTCGGCAAACTGCTCGATGATGAAATCCACAAATGCCCGGGTCTTGCCGGGCAGGAGTTTGTGTTCGGCGTAATAGATGGAGATGTTGCCGTCGTCGACGTACCAGTCGGGCAGCACACGCACCAACTTGCCGCTCGCCAGCCAAGGCACGGCAAACGGCATGCTCACCAGGGCGATACCCAACGCCTGCTCAGCAGCGACACAGGCGGCCTGCGAATCGCTCATAGTCATGCGCACCTTGAGGTTCAACGGGCCGTGCTCGCCGCTACGATGAGTCAGTTGCCAGGAACGCACGCGCCCGGTTTGCGGGGAACGAATCAGGATGCCATCACCGGAGTCAAGGTCCTGCGGCCGTGAAAACACTGCACGCGCAGACAGGTATTCGGGTGACGCCACCAGCACCCTGTGGGCCGGGGCCAGCTTGCGCGCCACTACGCCTTGGGGCAGTTCAAAGCCGCCGCCTAGCGCCGCATCGAACCCCTGGCCTATCAAGTCGACTTGGCGATTATCAAAATGCCAGTCTGGACTGATATCCGGGTAGCGTTTCAGAAACTCGCCCAATAGCGGCACGATGTACAAACACCCGACCACCGTCCCCATACTGACTTTCAAGGTGCCCACTGGCCGCCCTTCGGCACTCGCCAGATTGGCCACGGCGTTCTGGATCGTGGTGAGGCTGCCGCTGACTTCGTCGAGAAACAGTTTGCCGGCTTCGGTCAGGGTCAGCCGACGGGTGCTGCGCTGGAACAGGCGCACACCCAGGCGCGCCTCCAGCTTGGCGACGCTTTTTCCCACCGCAGCCGGTGTCAGGCTCAAGTGCCGCGCGGCCTCGGCAAAGCTGCCGCCTTCGGCGCTGCGCACGAAGCATTCGATACTTCCAAAGCTCTCCATATCGCCCCACTCTAAACTTTTGGTTTACACAGACTATAGCAATCACGGTCTACCGGTAACGGTTGGCGAGGTCGATACTCGGCTCCAACAACAAGGCATTCCGCCTTGAACAGCTAGGAGATCGACATGACCACACGCAACCTCAGCGGCAAAGTCGCCTTGATTCAAGGCGGTTCTCGCGGCATCGGCGCCGCCATCGTCAAGCGCCTTGCAGCGCAGGGTGCAGCCGTCGCCTTTACCTACGTCAGCTCTGCCGCCAAGGCTGAAGAACTGCAGAACAGCGTGATCAGCGAAGGCGGCAAAGCCCTGGCGATTCATGCCGACAGCGCCGACGCAGCGGCCATCCGCAACGCGGTCAACGCCACCGTCGAAGCCTTTGGGCGCCTGGATATCCTGGTGAACAACGCTGGCGTGCTGGCCATCGCACCGCTGGAAGATTTCAAGCTGGAAGATTTTGACCAGACCCTGGCCATCAACGTACGCAGCGTATTTATCGCGACCCAGGAAGCGGCCAAGCACATGGGTGACGGCGGTCGTGTGATCAATATCGGCAGCACCAACGCCGAGCGCATGCCCTTTGGTGGCGGTGGCCCGTATGCAATGAGCAAGGCGGCGCTGGTCGGGTTGACCAAAGGCCTGGCGCGGGACCTGGGGCCTCGCGGTATCACGATCAACAACGTGCAGCCTGGGCCGGTAGATACCGATATGAACCCGGCGAACAGCGATTTTGCCGAAAGCCTGATCGGGTTGATGGCGGTGGGCCGGTATGGACATGTGGAAGAGATTGCCAGCTTCGTGGCTTACCTGGCGGGGCCGGAAGCCGGTTATATCACCGGTGCAAGCTTGACCATCGATGGTGGCTTCAGCGCCTAGGACGTCTGAAATACTGCAAAACCCTGTGGGAACGGGCTTGCTCGCTCCCACAGGGTTAACCGTGTTTGATTCAGGGAAGAGGTGGCAAACCATAGGCCGCCAGGTCGAAGTCCGCGAGCTTGCGGATGATCTGGTCGGCATGGTGGTACTTGCTGTCCGCCATGGCTTCGTCGGGCACGGCGATGGCGGTCATGTGGGCGGCTTTCGCGGCGGTGACGCCGAACGGTGAGTCTTCGAACACCAGGCAATCCTCGGGTGCAACGCCCAGGCGGCGGGCGGCGGTGAGGAAGATGTCCGGCGCAGGTTTAGCAGCGCCGACTTCAGGGTCGTCGGCGGTGACAATGGTGTCGAACAGGCCAAACCACTCGCGGTGCAAGGTGGTCTTGTGACCAAACGAATTGCGCGATGAACTGGTGCCCACGGCAATCGGAATATTGTGCGCCTTCAAGTGCCGCACCAACGCTTCGGCGCCGGGCATGCCCAATGCCTTGGGGAAGCGCTCGCTCATCAGCGGCTCACGGACCTCCAGGAACTCGGCCGGCGTGATCGGCAAATCCAGGGCCTTCACCACGTAGTCAGCCAGGTCCTGGGCGCCACGCCCGATAATGTGCTGCTTGATGCCCCAGTCATAGGTGCGACCGTAGCGTTCGGCGATGATCTGTGTGACTTCGGTGTAGATGCCCTCAGTGTCCAGCAGCAACCCATCCATATCGAAAATCACGGCTTTGATCGGGGCAACGTTACGCGGTGCATTCATCACAACAGATCCCTGGGGCGAAGGACTAAAAGGATTCAGCACAATAGCGGCCCACGTTGCCTGCAAGCAACCGTCGCGACCCGGTATTGATAATTACTCTCAATTAAATTAACGTCGCCGCGCTCCAGGCTCTGATCTCTTTTCGAGTTTCGCTGTGACCGACAACGCCGCCAGGCTGCAACTCTACCTCGACCATCGCCCTGCACTGATCAACTACGCCAAGGTTGTGGTGGGCGATCACGCACGCGCCGAAGATGTGGTGCAGGACGCGTTCCTGCGTTTTTGCGGCAACGCGGATGACCCGGTCGAACAACCGGTGGCCTACCTTTACCGGATCGTGCGCAACCTGGCGCTGGACGCCGTGCGCCGCCAGGCCACCGAGAAACGCCAGCAGAAAATGCCCGCGCAGTGGATGCGTCCGGGCCAGGAGTTGTCGCCGGAACAACGCGTGGTGCATGGCGACGACGCCAGCCGCATCGCTGCCGCCCTGGCCAGCCTGCCCGAACAAATGCGTATCGCGGTCGAGATGCATCGCCTGGGCGGTTTCACGTTGCAGCAAACCGCCGATCATCTCAATATTTCGCTTTCCACCGCCCATCGCCTGGTCAAGGACGCCATCGTTCACCTGGCCTCGAGCGTCGCCACCCACGGCGCGCACAGTAAGGAACGCCCGTATGCATGACGCCCAACCGTCCCGGACTGTTTCGGCACGCAGCCTGGAAGATGCCGGCCAGTGGTTGCTGGACCTGCAGGCCCAACCGGAACGCTTCGACGATTTCGACCGCTGGCTGCACAGCGACGATGAGCATTTCGAGGCCTGGGCGCAGGTCAATCGCGCCATGGACGCCCTCGACCAGCAAGCGCCCACGACTCGCACACACTGGCCACGTCTGGCCCGCTCGCACCGACCATGGCGGGTCGCTGCGTGTATCAGCATGTTGGCGGTAGGCGCGGCGCTGGTATTCAACCCCGCGTGGCGTGCGGACTACAGCACCGCCACCGCGCAGACCCGCGAGGTCACGTTGAGCGACGGCAGCCGCCTGACGCTGGCACCGCACAGTGCGGTGAACGTGGCCTTCGACGGCGCGCTGCGCCAGGTCACGTTGATGCAGGGCGAGGTGTTTTTCGACGTCGTGCATGACGCCCAGACCCCGTTCGAAGTGCGCAGCGACGACGCGGTGGTTCGCGTACTGGGCACCGCCTTCGACGTTGCCCGCAGCCAAAACGGCCTGGCCGTGGAAGTGCGCGACGGCACGGTGGGCGTGAACAAACAGTACCGCCTCACGGCCGGACAACGCCTGTGGATCGACCGGCAAAGCGGCAAGGCAACGCAAACATCAGTGGCGCCTACGGAAGTCGCAGGCTGGATCAATGGCACGCAATTTTTCGAAAACGTCAGCGTCGCTCAGGTCGTCGAGCAACTGGAGCGCTACCAGCACGGCTGGATCGTGATCAACGACCCGGCCCTGGCGAACAAACGCGTGACCGGTCTCTACGACATGCGCGACACCCGCCGCGCCTTGCAAGCGCTGGTCGCGCCGATCGGTGGTGAGGTGCATGAATATTCGCCGCTGCTGAGAGTCATCGGCCACAAAAAACCGATTATTGAAAAATAAATGCGCGGGCCTGAAAAAAATCGCGCTGGTGTTCGTCTTTGTAGCTCCTTGTAGTGCGAATGACTCGCAATACCAAACGCTAAGGCGACGAAACATGGGTCACCGATCACCTGCACCGTTGGCACTGGCCATCCTGTGCGCTGCCATCCACAGCGCGATTTTCCAGCCCTCTCTGGCATTGGCCGCAGAAGCCAGCGGCACGCCGAGTGATCAGGCGACGCGATTCTTCGACATTCCCGCACAACCGCTGACCACCGCACTGAGCGCCTTTGCACGCCAGGCCAACTTGCAACTGGGCCTGGAAGCCGGACTGGTGGATGGCCTGCAAGCCCAAGCCTTGCGCGGGAACTTCACCCAGGAACAGGCCCTGCAACGCCTGCTGGGCGATGCACCGGTGAACTGGAAAATCGACGTCCAGCGCAGCCTGATTCTCAGCCGCCGCAATGCCGCCAACGCCGGCCTGGAGGATCTCGACGATACGGAAATGCTCGGCCCCGTGACCATCAAGGGCGGCCAGACCAGCCGCCTGACCGGTGCCGCCGCGCAGGTCTACACCAAGGCAGGCTCCAGCGTGTTTATCGCCGGCGACACCATCAACCGCTTCCGCGGCTCCTCCCCCGCCGACATCCTCAAGGGCGTGCCCGGCGTGCAAACCGGTGATGCGCGCAATGGCGGCGCGCTGGACGTGAACATCCGCGGCATCCAGGGGCAGAGCCGGGTGCCGGTGACCATCGACGGCAGCCAGCAGGCCATCGATGCCTACCGCGGCTACAGCGGCATGCAGCAACGCAGCTACATCGACCCCGACCTGATCAGCGAAATCAGCGTCGATAAAGGCCCCAGCCTCGGCGCCGATGCGGCGGGCGCCATCGGTGGCATGGTCAAGATGAAAACCCTGCAACCCAAGGACATTCTCAAGGACGGCGAAACCTACGGCGTGCGCCTCAAAGGCGACTTGTCGAGCAACAGCGTCGATGCACCCGACACGTACAAGGCCACGCCGCATCACGGCAGCAACGGCCTGCTCGGTTCACCGGCCCATTCCGGCAGCGTCGCGTTTGCCAGTACCAGCGACACAGTCGATTTTGTCGCGGCCTATTCCCAGCGCCAGAGCGGCAACTATTACGCCGGCAAAAAGGGCTTCAAGAAGTACCAGGTGTTCCAGCAGGTCCGTCGATACGACCCGGCCACCCGCAAGTACATCTACGTCACCCAGGAGGCCAACAGCGCGGCGAAATTCTTCAAGCCGGACAGCGAAGTCTTCAACACCTCGACCGACACTGAATCGGTGCTGCTCAAAGCCATCATCAAACCGGCAACGGACCAGAAACTGGAGCTGACCTACCGCTACACCGATGGCAAATACGGCGAAGTGATGCCGTCGCAGGTCATCCGCAATACCAGCGGCAGCGTGCCGCAATGGGACCCGGGCAGCATGCGAATCAACGCCTACACCGCACGCTATACCTACAAGCCCGAAGACAACCCGCTGATTGATCTGAGCGCCAACGTCTGGGCCACCAAAGCCCAGAGCGAAGCCTTCAACGGCCTGGTCACGGTGACGCCGCTGTATGGCCACGAGGACGATGCGGACCCGCTCGGCGATACCTACAAGGATGCCTTGCGCAACCGCACCAAGGACGAGCGCTGGGGCGTGGACCTGAGCAACACCTCGCGCTTCGACACCCGTGCCGGCAAGTTCGCCTGGACGTACGGCGGCGCCTATCAGACCGAAGACCTGGGCCCCGATGACAACTCACCGGTGCTGTTGTCGGACCTGCAGTAAAACCGTTTTATCCGCAGTGGCGAACGCGAAGAAAGCAGCCTGGTGACCTCGCTGGAATGGAAACCGATCGAGCGCCTGACCCTGACGGCTGGCGGTCGCTACAGCGAATTCAACAGCAAGGACCACAACCGCAAGGCCAGCCCGGCGACCTTCGACGCGGATGACGAGCCAACCAGTTATTCCTTTGCGCCGCCCATCGAACGCCAGGACCAGGCCTTCGCACCGTCGTTTGGCGTGAAGCTGAACCTTACCGATAACAGCTTCGTCTACCTCAACTACAACGAAGGCGTGCGCATGCCGAGCCTGTTCGAATCCACCCTGGGTTTGTTCACGGCCGCCGTGCCCACTGACGGCATCAAGCCCGAGCGCAGCAAGAACTGGGAGTTCGGTGCCAGCACCCTGCAAAACAGCGTGCTGATCGAAGGCGACACTGCCGCCGCCAAACTTGCCTACTTCAACAACGAGATCGAAAACTACATCACCCGTGACTACACCGACATCTTTGCCGGCAACCTGCAGAACGTCGACAGCTTCACGGTCAAGGGTATCGAGTTGCAAACCAGCTATGACATGGGCCGGGTGTTCACCGACATCTCCGCCACCTACTACCTGAACGCCAAGACCTGCGCCCCGGACATCGCGAAGAAACTCACCGACGAACTGGACACGCCGACGCCCAACTGCGTCGACGGCGGCTTCCCCGGCTCCTACACCAACACCCAGAACCCGCCCAAGTACTCCGTCAACACCACCCTGGGCAGCCGCTGGTTTGAAAACCGCCTCGTGCTCGGCGGGCGCATGGTCTACAACAGCGCGCCCACCGCCAAGCTGAACAAACCGTGGAACGACGGCATCACCACCAACCAGATGTACTACCAGAAATCAGCGATCTACGACCTGTTCGCCAGCTTCGAAATTGTCAAAGGCACCCAGTTGGACTTCGCGGTACAGAACCTCACCAACGTCTACTACCTGGACCCGCTGGCCCAAAGCTTCATGCCCGCGCCCGGGCGAACGCTGCGGACAGGGTTGACCGTCAAGTTCTGACCTTGCTTTGGTTGAAGCGCGGGATGCCGGTGTTCGGCATCCCGTTTTACGTTGATCCCTATTGATGAACCCATGACTTCCAAGACCGCCCCCGACTACCTCAACCCACCACGCAAGGCCCTGTGGAGTGTCGCAACGCTGATCACCCTGAGCGTCTACGCCGGTCTTATCGCGTGGTGGCTGCATACGCCCAGCGTGACGGTGGCCGAAGCCGCCCCCGCAGCGATGATGATCGAATTGGCTGCCGCCCCCGTGGCCCGGGCGGTGGAAGAAGACCTGCAAGTGGCGCCGGACAAAGTGGTGCAGAAACAGCTGAATACGCCGTCGGAAAAACCGCCAAGGGAAGTGCCCAGGAAAGTCGTGGCGGCGCCCCGCCCGAGCGCGGCCAAAACCGCCACGTCCCCGCTCCAGGACGCCGCCCGTGGCAGCTACTCGTCCGCGCCGGAACACGCCGCCGAGTTCGAGACCGCCCCTAAAAAGCAGGAAGAACAGCCGGCCCCTTCGACCACCACGGCACCGCCCAAACTCGATGCGCACAGCGCCGACACCACCGCCGCGAACCAATCCTCACGCGGCATGGCCGACCCGGCGCAAAAGGTGCAATGGGAAGCCGAATTGCTCGCCCACTTGGAACGCTACAAGCGCTACCCACAAAACGCCCGCGATCGAGGTGACCGGGGCGTGGCGTATCTGCGCTTTGAAATCGACAGCAACGGCAAGGTACTCAGCGCCAGCATCGTGCGCTCGGCCGGTTTTACCGAGCTGGACACTGCAACCCTGGACATGATCAACCGCGCCTCCCCGGTACCGCGTCCGCCGGAGGGCAGCAAGACGCGGTTTACAGTGCCGGTGGTATTTGCGCAATGACGTGCGGGCGACCTTTATTCCGGAAAATCCGCCCCTTCAGTCACCTCGGCCCACGCATTGAAATCCGTGTTCAAGGCTTCGACCTTGGCGCGGGCATTGGCCAACGCGGCCTTGCCCAGCAGCAGGCGCAGCGGCGGTTGGTCGGCCTCCACGGCGTTGACGATGGCAATCGCTGCACGCACCGGGTCACCGGCTTGCTTGCCGTCGATACTGCGCAACAACGCCGTGCGCGCGCCGGCGGTGGCGTGGTAGTCGGCAATGGCGTGGGGAGCTTCATTGGCGGAGCGACCGGCCCAGTCGGTGCGGAAACCGCTCGGTTCCACCAGCAGCACCTTGATGCCCAACGGCGCAACTTCCTGGGACAACGACTCGGAAATCGCCTCCACCGCAAACTTGCTGGCGTTGTAAAAACTCAGTGTCGGGAAAGCCGTGATCCCGCCCACTGACGACACATTCACCACGGTGCCGGAACGCCGGGCACGCATACCCGGCAGCGCGGCACGGGTGACATCGCTGAGGCCCCAGACGTTGATCTCGAACATGCGCCGTACTTCGTCCAACTCGCTCTCTTCGAACGAACCGAAATAGCCGATGCCGGCATTGTTGACCAGCACATCGATGTGACCGAAGTGATCTTCAGCGGCTTTTACCGCCTTACGCACCTGGGCCGGGTCGGTCACGTCCAACGCCAGCACCAAGGCGTTTTCGGCGTAATCGGTGACGATGTCCTGCACCTGCAGCGGATCACGAGCGGTGACGACGGTCGGGTAGCCAAGGCTGAGGGTGTGCAGTGCCAGGTAGCGACCGAAACCGGTGGAGCAGCCGGTGATAAACCAAACGGGTTTTGCACTTGAAGACGTCATGAAGGGTAATCCTCTGAATGAACGAACCCACCCAGTATCAGCGCTCCGCCCCTTACCCAGTAGAGGCCGATGCCGCATGCCCCTTCGAGCCAAACTTCACAATGCCCGCGGCAGGCAGCCCATACCGGTCAGGGCCGTCTCCACCGCTTCATCCAGCGGCGTACAAGGCTCCGCACCCAACACCTGAACCAGCCGGGTGTTATCGAGCAGCACGGGGGTTTGCCACAGGTAACGCATCTCCAGCATTTCGCGGAAGGTGGCGACAAAAGGAGAGACCATTTTCAGCAGCCACCAGGGGAACGTTCTGACGACCGGCTGCTGCCCCGTCCTGCGCAGCACCACGCGCTGGATCGCCCGGCTCATCTGCGTACCATCCGCGTCCGTATGCCCGGCCATATGAAAACGTGCAAACGCCTCCAGGGTGTCGCGGCGCTCCAGCAACTCGACCATTGTGCGCGCCACATCGGGCAGGTACGCCCATTGATGGGCCACACCTCGCGCGCCCGGATAATTGACGCTGTGCACCGGTTTGCCAGCGTTGACCAAGCCTTGTGAAAACCAGCTGTTGGCCGTCTGGGCGCCGAAAAAATCCCCGGCGCGCACAATCAGCACCCGTGCGCCGTTGCCTGAAGCTGCATATAAACGCTGCTCCAGTTGCACACGGATCGCGCCCTTGCGGGTTTTCGGGTGCTGGGGAGAGTCTTCGTGCAGCAAAGGGAAAGCGTCCGGCCCGAAGTTGTAGACGGTACCGGGCAACACGATGGTGGCGCCTTCGGCGATGGCCGCAGCGATGGTGTTGTCGATCATCGGCAGCACCAGTTCGGCCCAGCGTCGATAGCCTGGCGGGTTCACCGCGTGAACGATCACTGCACAGCCTCGGGCCGCTGCCAGCACGTCCTTGCGCTTGAGCGCATCCCCTTCAAGCCAGGTAAACGCAGCGTTCTGGCCACGGGCCTTGTCGACATCACGGGTCAACGCGCACACCTGCCAACCCGCCGCATGCAGCTGACGCGCCATTTCGCCGCCAATGCCACCGGTTGCACCCAATACCAGTACTTTGCTCATCACACGCTCCCACGTTGGTTGGTGAGAACATTGTCTGCGTGGCGCAGCTATAGAGGAATTGTCGAAGACCATCGAGTCGCTATACATTTATGCATGGCAACGAATATTGGTTGGGAGCTTTACCGGTCGTTCCTCGGCGTGTTCAGGGAAGGATCGTTGTCGGGGGCCGCACGGCAGCTCGGCATTACACAGCCCACGGTCGGTCGGCATATTGCCGCGCTGGAAACGGCGCTGGGCGTGGTGCTGTTTACCCGTTCACCGACCGGTTTGCTGCCCACGGCGATGGCCCGCACCCTGCGCGCCCATGCCGAAACCATGGAACGCACGGCGGCGGCGCTTGAGCGTGCGGCGTCTGCCCAAGGGGATGAAGTGCGCGGCGTGGTGCGCGTGTCGGCCAGCGAGGTGGTCGGGGTAGAAGTGCTACCGCCGATCCTCACGCAATTGCGCCAGACCCACCCGCACCTCAAGGTCGAACTGGTGCTGACCAACCGCCTGAGCGACCTGCTGCAACTGGAAGCCGACATCGCCGTGCGCATGGTCCGGCCAAGCCAGGAACAACTCTTGGCGCGACGCATTGGCCTGATCGAAGTCGGCCTGCATGCCCGCGACGATTACCTGCAACAGCATGGCCTGCCCCTGCAGATACACGACTTGGCGGGCCACTCCGTGATCGGTTTCGACCAGGAAAATGCGTTTATCCGCAGCATGGCCATCAAGGGCTTCGAACGCAGCGCCTTCGCCCTCAGCAGCGACAGCGATTTGGCGCAACTGGCATTGATCCGCGCCGGTGCCGGTATCGGCGGCTGCCAGGTGCAACTGGCCAAGCGCGATCCGCGTCTGCGTCGAGTCCTGCCGGAGGGCTTTTCGATCAAGTTGGACACGTGGGTGACCATGCACGAAGACCTGCGCAACAGCCCGCGCTGCCGCGTGATGTTCGACGCCCTGGTGGAAGGTTTGCAGCGTTACGTACAGGGTTGAGACAGCTTCGCTGGTGAAGAATCAGAGTCCCTCAGTCCCTTCACAGACGCCCCCATGTCCGAAGCCTTCGAAGTCCCCAGCCCCCACGAAAAACACCTCGAGCACACCACCGAACAGGCCCACGGCCGCGGCGACAATTTCGCCAGCCGCATCGCCGTGATGACCGCCCTCATGGCCACCCTCGGCGCCATGCTCAGCTACCAGGCCGGCTCCACCGAAAGCGAAGCGGCGATGGACAAGAACAACGCCGCCATCATCAAGACCGAAGCCGCCAACCAGTGGAACTACTACCAAGCCAAATCCAGCCGGCAAAACCTTGCGGAACTGGCCACTCACATTCCCGGTGTCGACGTGGCGCATTACAAGGACGAGATCGAGCGCTACAGGAGCCAGAAGGAAGACGTGCGCAAACAGGCGGAAAAGCTTGAGGCCACGTCAAAGGAATGGGATGAAAAGTCCGAGCAGGCGTTGCACCAGCATCACCGCTGGGCCCAGGCGATGACCGCGATCCAGATCGCGATTTCGTTGGCGGCGATCACGTTGCTGACGCGCAAGGAATGGCTCAAGCGCCTGTCGTACACCGCCGGCGCCGCCGCCGTGGTGCTGGGCGGCCTGGCGTGGCTGCATCTCTAAAAAAACCACCGAACGTAGGAGCCGGCTTGCTGGCGATAGCGGTGGTGCAGCAGACATTAGTGCTACCTGATCCACCGCTATCGCCGGCAAGCCAGCTCCTACAGAAGTTTTCAGCCGAAAAAGTCGTCGCACAGCCGCTTTACGCTTTGGCTGGGCCAGCGCCGCGCTATATAGTAAAACGCATAACGAACGATGCTGCTCAACCCGAGGAAAAGCCGGTGACCGCACAACCCAAAGAAGCCGTGGGCGCCGCCTACAGCATCGAATCCATGCGCTACGCCCAGGCCATGACCTGGCAAGCCATCGATCAACTCGCCCAACGCATCCGTCCCGGCATGCTCGAATCCGAAGCCCGCGACCTGGGCAAGCAAGTCCTCGCCGATCTCGACATGCAACGCATCTGGCACCCACTGCTGGTGCGCTTTGGCGCCAACACCCTCAAAACCTTCAAACAACGCTCCGACGGCGATCCGGTATTGGGCGACAACGACATTTTCTTCATCGACATGGGCGCCGTCTGGCAAGGCCACGAAGGTGATGCCGGCGCCACGTTCGCCACCGGCAACGACCCGCACATGCACGCCTGCGCCAGCGCCGCCAAAGCCCTGTTCGACCGCGTACAGGCCCGCTGGAAAAACGACCAGGTCGTCGGCCTGGAGCTTTATCGCTATGCCGAAGAACAAGCCCAGGCCATGGGCTGGCAACTCAACCTCGACATCAAGGGCCACCGCGTCAGCGACTTCCCCCACGCCATCCATCGCGGCGGCGACCTGGGTGATTTCGAGCACTACCCGAATGCCGGGCTGTGGATCCTGGAAATCCAGATCGCCCACCCGAGCAAACCCTACGGTGCTTTCTACGAAGACCTCCTCGCTTAAGGAACTGAAATGAACCGCTCCACCGACTACCCCGTGCTGTTGTTTTCCTACGGCACCCTGCAAGACAAACCCGTACAACTGGCCAACTTCGGCCGGGAACTGACAGGCCAGCAGGATGCGATGCTGGGCTATTCGCAAAGCTGGGTGGAGATCACTGACCCACAGGTGCTGGCGAGCAGCGGCAAGACTCACCATCCGATTGTCGCGCCGAGTGCTGAGGCAGGCGCCAGGGTTGAGGGGATGGTGTTTCAGATTACGGAGCAGGAACTGGCGGCGGCGGATGCGTACGAAGTGTCGGATTACAAGCGGGTGGAGGTAGGGTTGGCTTCGGGGTTGAGGGCTTGGGTGTATGTACAAGCCTGAAGCGCTTCAATTCCGTTAAGGGGCGAATGCGACTTGCTGGAAATCATAGGGCGACGCCTGAATATGCCGAGCCCGTGATTTGATAAGGTTAAGATTTTCACACCCCAGAAATCACAAAACCCCTGGTTTCTCTCGAAACCAGGGGTTTTGTTTACATCGAATGTGGCGGTGAAGGAGAGATTCGAACTCTCGATACAATTTCTTGTATACACACTTTCCAGGCGTGCTCCTTAAGCCACTCGGACACTTCACCGTATCTCGTCAAACCAGTTCAGTCTGTCGAGGCGCGCTAATGTAGTCGAAAGCCTTTCTGATGGCAAAGGTTTTTTTCAGAATATTCATGCGGTTAGCCCGTTATGCCGCTCAACGCCCGGCAAGGGGCGGTGATTGTGCCATTCTCAGGCACCGGCGGTGTACGTCTGGGACGGTGATTACGCCCTGCTTCGGGCATTACGGCGCGTCGCACCGGAGAAAAGCCTGACTGGTCAGTCAGTCACAGCGCTTTACCAGCGCGGGCGTGGTGGGTAACGTCTGCTGCATACTTCTATAACAAGTCCTACAAGGAACCGCGTCATGAGTGAGTTGATTGCCTACCACCTCGAAGACGGTATCGCGACCCTGACCTTGAGCAACGGCAAGGTGAATGCCATTTCTCCTGCCGTGGTCAGTGCCTTTAATGAAGCGCTGGACCAGGCGGAGAAGGACCGGGCGGTGGTGGTGATCACCGGTACGCCGGGGATTCTGTCGGGTGGTTATGATTTGAAGGTGATGACCGCCGGCCCCAAAGAAGCGATCGGCCTGGTGACTTCCGGCTCGACGTTGGCGCGTCGCCTGTTGTCGCACCCGTTCCCGGTGATTGTGGCGTGCCCTGGGCATGCGGTGGCCAAGGGTGCGTTCCTGCTGTTGTCGGCGGATTATCGGATTGGGGTGGAAGGCCCGTTCAGCATTGGCCTGAACGAAGTGGCGATTGGCATGACCATGCACCACGCCGGTATCGAACTGGCACGTGATCGCCTGCGTAGGTCGGCGTTCCATCGCTCGGTGATCAATGCCGAGATGTTTGACCCGCAGGGCGCGTTGCAAGCGGGCTTCCTCGACAAGGTGGTGGCACCGGAGGAATTGCATGCCGCGGCGCTGGAAGCGGCGCGTCAGTTGAAGAAGCTCAATATGAACGCTCACAAACACACCAAGTTGAAGGTGCGCAAGGAGCTGTTGGAGGCCTTGGATGAGGCCATCATTCAGGACCAAGGGCATATCCTGAGTTAAGTCCTGCTTCTGATACGCCAGAGCCCGACCTTGAGTCGGGCTTTTTCTTACACAGGATTCCGAATCTTCTTCAGCCGCTCTAGCTTGCCGGTGCCGGCAGATGTTGAAACATGCTCTTAAACATCGCCTATCTCCTACCTCTACCGGGGTAATTGCCGAATACAGTGCACAACCGTACACTGCGCCACCTTTTGTCCCGGTGGGCCGTGTCGATGCTTTTTCTGTTGCGTATGTTGTTGATGGGCCTGCACTTTATGCTCGCCGGTGTGCTGGGCGTGCTGGTCGGTCTCTGCCGGCCGTTCAACCCGGACAACAGCCGCCTGTGTGCTCGGCTCTACGCGCTGCCGGCCATGTGGATGCTGCGGCTGAACGTAAAGGCCGACGTGGACTCGCTGCGCAACAAGCCCGGCACCTGCGTGATCATCGCCAACCACCAGTCCAACTATGACCTGTTTGTGTTCGGCACCGTGGTGCCACATCGCACGGTGTGCATCGCCAAGAAAAGCCTGAAATGGGTGCCGCTGTTCGGCCAGTTGTTCTGGCTGGCGGGGAATGTGCTGATTGACCGTGGCAATGCGCACAAGGCACGCCGCGCGATGCTGACCACCACCCACACGTTGCAGCATGAGGACACGTCGATCTGGGTGTTCCCGGAAGGCACGCGCAACCTGGGCAAAGGATTGCTGCCGTTCAAGAAAGGCGCGTTCCATATGGCGATTGCGGCCGGTGTGCCCATTGTGCAGGTGTGTGTCAGCAATTACGTCACGCACATGCAGCTCAATCGCTGGAACAGTGGGGATGTGCTGATACGGTCGTTGCCGCCGATTCCTACGGTTGGCCTGACTTCGGATGACATCCCGGCGTTGATGCAGGCTTGCCATGCGCAGATGGAGGCGTGCATCGAAGAGATGGATCGCGCGTTGCAAACTGCGTGGGCGCCGGCCTCTCTCTGACAGTTTGGGGGCGCTTCGCACCCAGCGCGAGCAAGCTCGCTCACTACAAAAAGCCTGGCGCAACGACGGCTACAAGGGAACGCCATTCAGGCTAAGCTGCCCAACACCTGTCCTCCCAATAAGAAGCGATCAGCACCATGGGTAGAGTTGTTGCGGCCGCCGTCTACAGCGCCGGTAAGAAAGTCACTGATATCACCCTTGATGAAGGCGCGGCCTGGGCCGCCAAACCCGACCACTTTGTATGGATCGGCCTGGAAGAACCCAACGCCCAGGAGCTGGCCAACTTGCAGCGCCAGTTCAACCTGCATGAGTTGGCCATCGAAGACGCGCTGGAAAAACACAGCCGCCCCAAGCTGGAAACCTTCGGCGACGCACTGTTTATCGTCACCTACTCACCGGTGCGCGAGAACGGCAAGCTGGAGTTTATCGAGACCCATATCTTTGCCGGCAATGGCTACATCATCACCGCTCGTAACGGTCACTCAGCGTCCTACGGCTTTGTGCGCCAGCGTTGTGAGGCGCGGCCGTTGTTGCTGGAGCATGGGGAAGATTTCGTACTCTATGCGCTGCTGGATTTCGTCACCGAGAACTACCAGCCGGTGAGCGAAGCGATCCACGCCGAGATCGATGAGCTGGAGCGCAACGTGCTCTGCAGCTCGCTGAGCGAGCGCGATATCCAGAACCTTCACGGCCTGCGTCGCGATGTGCTGCGGCTCAAGCGATATGTGGCGCCGATGGTGGAGATCAGCCAGGAGCTGCAGAAGCTCAGCTTCCCGTTTATCGACAAGAACATGCGCCCGTATTTCCGTGATGTGCAGATCCACGTGACACGGCAGATGGAAGACCTCACCACCCTGCGCGATATCGCCAGCCAGACCATCGAGATCGGTGTGTTACTGGAGGCTTCGCGCCAGAGCGTGGTGCAGCGCAAGTTCGCCGCGTGGGCGGCGATCCTCGCGTTCCCCACCGCGGTGGCGGGGATTTATGGGATGAACTTCCAGAACATGCCCGAGCTGCAATGGCACTACGGCTATTTTGCAGTGCTCGGGTTTATTGCGGTGGGTTGCACGGGTTTGTGGGCGAGCTTCAAGCGTTCGGGTTGGTTATAGACCGCTTTCGCCGGCACGCCGGCTCCTACGCGGCCTCGGGCTTGTGCGCCACAAAGCGCATCATCCATTCCGCCACGGTGACGCCGTGGTGGTCGCGCTCCAGGCTGGCCACGCCGTTGGTGTAGACCTTTTCACCCAGGGTCGTCTGAAGAATCTCCAGCAACTCGCGGGAATAATCGTGGATAAATTCCGGGTGCCCCTGGAAGCACAGCACCTGGTCACCAATGTGGTACGCCGCGAACGGGCAAAACGCGCTGGAGGCGATGACCGTGGCATTTTCCGGCAGTGTGGTCACCTGGTCCTGGTGGCTGATCAACAGCGTCAGTTCTTCCACTTCCGGGCTCATCCACGGCGCCTTGGCATCGAGCTTGTAGTCATGGATGCCCATGCCCCAGCCCTGTCCGGCGCGTTCGGTCTTGCCGCCCAGCAGCAGCGCCAGCAACTGATGGCCAAAGCAGATGCCAAGCAGCTTGTCGCCGCGCTCGTAACGGTCGAGCAGATAAGTCTTGAGGGTCTGGATCCACGGGTCGCTGCCGAAGGAGTCGGCCTTGCTGCCGGTCACCAGGTACGCGTCGAACACTTCGTCGTCGGACGGGTATTCACCGTTCACCACGTTGTAGACGACGAACTCGGCAGGAATCGGCTGCTTGGAGAACAGGCGCTTGAACATCTGCCCGTACCCTTGGTATTGATCGATCAAGCCTGGACGCAGGATATCGGTTTCCAGGATACAGACGCGTAGCGACATAAAAAATACCTGACACGGTGATGGGAATATTGCACACCCCAGAGCCTGCCTTGAAATACCCCTTCAAGGCAAGCCCCCTCCCCTTGATCACCGGGACATCGTCACCGGAACCTGGTCACCGGAACACGTCACCCTGCGCCGCCTTCTGCAGCAACAAGGCCGGCGGTGTGAAGCGCTCGCCATATTGCTCGGCCAGGTAACGGGCGCGGGCGACGAAGTCGTTCAAACCGTACTGGTTGATGAACTGCAACGCACCGCCGCTCCACGCCGCGAAGCCAATGCCAAAGATTGAGCCCACGTTGGCGTCCGCCGTGGACATCAACACCCCCTCCTCCACACAGCGCACGGTCTCGATGGCCTGGATGAACAGCAGGCGGTCGCGCACATCCTGTGGCGAGATACGTTGATCGGGCCGTTCAAAGCGACTTTTCAGCTCCGGCCACAGATACTTCTGCCCGCCGCTGGGGTATTCGTAGAAACCGCCCCCCGCCGCCTTGCCCACGCGCTTGTATTCGTTGACCAACAGATCGATCACCGCCGTCGCCGGGTGTGTCGGCACGCCCTTGCCTTCCGCCTGCAGATCCTTGGCCGTCTGCTGTCGGATATGGCTCATCAGGCTGAGGGAAACTTCATCCGACACCGCCAACGGCCCCACCGGCATGCCGGCCTTGCGCGCTTCGGTCTCGATCATCGGCGCAGCCACACCTTCGCCGAGCATGGCGATGCCTTCATTGGTGAAGGTGCCGAACACCCGCGAGGTGAAGAAACCACGACTGTCGTTGACCACAATCGGGGTTTTCTTGATTTGCAGGACGAAATCGAAACCGCGAGCCAGGGTTTCGTCGCTGGTGCGCGCGCCCTTGATGATTTCCACCAGGGGCATCTTGTCCACCGGGCTGAAGAAGTGCAGGCCGATGAACTTGGCTTGGTCCGGCACCGCCGTGGCCAGGCCGCTGATCGGTAAAGTGGAGGTGTTGGAGGCGATCACGGCATCGGCGCCGACCACGCTCTGCGCAGCGGCCGAGACCTTGGCCTTGAGTTCACGGTCTTCGAACACCGCCTCGATGATCAGGTCGCAACCCGTCAGATCGGCGTCGGAGGCCGTAGGATAGATGCGCGCCAAGATGGTTTCACGCTGCTCGGCAGTCATTTGCCCACGGCTGACCTTTTTGTCCAGCAGCGCCGCCGAATGCGCCTTGCCCTTCTCGGCGGCCGCCAGGTTGATGTCCTTGAGCACCACGTCGATGCCCGCGCTGGCGCTGACATAGGCGATGCCCGCCCCCATCATCCCCGCGCCCAGTACGCCGACTTTGCGCGTGACGTAGGGTGCAACCCCTTGCGGCCGCGAGCTGCCGGCGTTGATCTCGTTGAGTTGGAACCAGAAGGTGCCGATCATGTTTTTCGCCACCTGCCCCGTCACCAGCTCAGTGAAGTAACGGGTCTCGATCAGGTGCGCGATGTCGAAGTCCACCTGGGCGCCTTCGACGGCCGCGCAAAGGATCTTCTCGGGGGCCGGGAAACAGCCGTTGGTTTTACTGCGCAAAATCGACGGCGCGATCGCGAGCATCTGCGCAACTTTCGGGCTCGCCGGTGTACCGCCGGGGATCTGGTACGCCTTGTTGTCCCATGGCTGCTTGGCGTCCGGGTTGGCCAGGATCCAGGCGCGGGACTTGGCCAGCAATTCATCGCGATCCGCCGCCAGCTCGTGGATCAAGCCAGCTTGCAGCGCCTGCTGCGGCCGAACTTTCTTGCCTTCCAGCAAATACGGCAAGGCCTTTTCCAGCCCCAGCATGCGCACCATGCGCACCACTCCGCCGCCGCCCGGCAGCAGGCCCAAGGTGACTTCCGGCAGGCCAAGTTGCACCGACTTGTCGTCCAGCGCGACACGGTAATGACAGGCCAGGCAAATCTCCCAGCCGCCACCCAAGGCCGCGCCATTGATGGCGGCTACCACGGGCTTGCCGAGGGTTTCCAGACGACGCAGCTGTGCTTTCAACACCCGCACGTTGTCGTAAAACGCCTTGGCGTGGGCCTTGTCGACCTTGATCAGTTCATTGAGGTCGCCACCGGCAAAAAACGTTTTCTTCGCCGAGGTAATCACCACCCCGGCAAGGCTGTCTTTTTCCGCCTCCAGGCGCTCGACCGTGGCCGCCATAGCCTCGCGGTACACGCCGTTCATGGTGTTGGCGCTCTGGCCGGGCATGTCGAGGGTCAGCACGACGATGCCGTCCTGGCCTTTTTCGTAACGAATGGCTTGGGTCATGACAGATTCCTTGGGCTCAGAGGCGTTCGATAATGGTCGCGATGCCCATGCCACCGCCGACACACAAGGTGGCCAGGCCATAGCGTTGCTGGCGCACTTCCAGCTCGTCGAGCAGGGTGCCGAGGATCGCGCAGCCGGTGGCGCCCAGCGGATGCCCCATGGCGATGGAGCCGCCGTTCACATTGACCCGCGCCGCGTCGATGCCCATGTCCTTGATAAACTTGAGCACCACCGAGGCAAACGCTTCGTTGACCTCGAACAGATCGATGTCTTCGACACGCAGGCCGGCCTTGGCCAGGGCCTTGCGCGTGGCGGGCGCGGGGCCGGTGAGCATGATGGTCGGGTCGGTACTGGTGACCGCCGTGGCGACAATACGCGCCCGGGGCTGCAGGCCCAGTTCGCGGCCCTTGGCCTCGGAGCCGATCAACATCAACGCGGCCCCATCGACGATGCCGGAGCTGTTGCCCGGTGTGTGTACGTGATTGATGCGCTCCACATGGCTGTAGACCCGCAACGCGGTGGCATCGAAGCCCATCTGCCCCATCATTTCGAAGCTGGGCTTGAGCTTGCCAAGGCCTTCTAGGGTGGAGTCGCCACGGATGAATTCGTCATGGTCCAGCAGCACGATGCCGTTCTGGTCCTGCACCGCGATCAGCGACTTGTTGAAGGAGCCGTCAGCTCGGGCCCTCGCCGCTTTCTGCTGCGAATGCAGGGCAAAGGCGTCGACGTCCTCGCGGGTGAAACCTTCCAGCGTGGCGATCAGGTCTGCGCCAATGCCCTGTGGGGTGAAGTGGCTGTGCATGTTGGTCTGCGGGTCGAGCACCCAGGCGCCACCGTCGCTGCCCATGGGCACGCGGGACATGGACTCGACGCCACCGACCACCACCAGGTCTTCGAAGCCGGAGCGCACTTTCATCGCGCCTAGGTTGACCGCCTCCAGGCCCGAAGCACAGAAGCGGTTGACCTGTACGCCGGCGACGCTGATGTCCCAGTCCGCTACCAGTGCGGCCGTCTTGGCAATGTCGGCGCCCTGGTCACCCACCGGGGTCACGCAGCCGAGCACGATGTCGTCGACTTGATGGGTGTCGAGGTCGCTGCGTCGGGCCAGGGCGGTGAGCAACCCCGCCACCAGGTTCACCGGCTTGACGCTGTGCAAGGCACCGTCGGCCTTGCCTTTGCCACGGGGCGTGCGTATCGCATCAAAGATCAAAGCTTGGGTCATGACGTCCTCGAACCGCTGTGCATGTGTGCCTCTACCTTAGGCCCGATTGACACGGTTTCAATGACGGATGCGCTCATTGCTTTTGACCCTCACGCTCGGACGAACGGTAGCCTCCTAAGGTAATTGCCTGATTAATCGTTTTAGCTGTCTAGCCGAGGCATTGGCGCCAAGATGGCTATATGCCTCATGCCTTTTTAAGCTCAAAAATTGATTAGCTGATATGAAATGAGTCTAAGCCACGAAGAACGAGGGCTCTAAGGTTGAATCAGTAGGAAGTTGCTGCCGGGTTTTGCTGGAGCAGCTGTAAGAAAAGCGACACGTCATCTCGCCATACTGAAATAAAAACCGGCACGCATTTGACGCTCAGGAATAACAACAAAAGGCAGTCAGCCATGTTCAAGCATTCGAAAGTACGTCAGGCGGGACTCATTCTGTTCGCCACCACACTGATTCTGATCTTGCCCAACTTGACCAAGGTCATTGGGTGACCACCCCACGCCCACATTCCGTGCATTCACAGCACCGGGTTTGCAGCTTTTGGCAGCACCTGCCGGGACATTGCGCATAGCGGTCCTGCAGGGGCTGTCTTTTTGCGCGCCAATTTCCGGTATCGTGAGCCCAATCGCCACTTTGAGTCGGGCCTGCGTCTTGAAATCCATCCTCGTCCTCTTCGCCTTGCTGATCGGCCTTCCCGCTTCGGCGGCGCAATTGACCGTCGAACTCGACCACAGCACCAAGACCTGGCAGACCGCTGACTTGCTCAAGCACCCGCAGGCGCAAACTGTGCAGATCACCGAAGACGTGTCCTACAAGCGCACCATGACCTATCGCGCAGTCCCGCTGGCCGCGCTCCTATCGGGCTTGAAACCGGAGAGCCACGTGCAGGCCGTTGCCCTCGATGGTTTCGCCGCCGAACTCACGGCTGCGCCACTGCTGGAAAACCACGGTGCCCGCGCCTGGCTGGCGGTGGAAGACCCCACGCAGCCATGGCCTGCGCTGGCCGACGGTAAACCGAGTGCCGGGCCGTTCTACCTGGTGTGGACCGACCCGCAAGCCGGGCACATCAGCCCGGAACAGTGGCCGTTCCAGATTTCCGCGATCAAGCAATTGAAGACCGTAGCGGAACGCTTTCCGGCGCTGCTGCCCGACCCGAAACTGGCGGCCAATAACCCGATCAACCAAGGCTTTGCGCTGTTCCAGAAAAACTGCCTGGCGTGTCACCGTCTCAATGGCGCCGGTGATGCCCAGGTGGGGCCGGACCTGAATATTCCCTACAACCCCACCGAATATTTTGGCGGTGATTTCCTCAAGCGCTATATCCGTGACCCGCAGAGTTTGCGGCATTGGCCACAGGCGAAGATGCCTGCGTTTGCGGCCAGTGTGTTGCCGGACAGTGAGCTGGATTTATTGGTGGGGTATTTGAAGCATATGGCCGGGCGCAAGCAACACCCCTGATCTTGACGTTGCCCCTGTAGGAGCCGGCTTGCCGGCAATAGAGGCAGGTCAGTCACCCATGTAGTCACTGAACGACGCTATCGCCGGCAAGCCGGCTCCTACAGTTGATCAGTGGTGAATTATTGCTGCTGGACGGAAATCACTGGTGTCGGTGCCACGAACACCTTGGCATGCATCTGCTCATGCCCGCCACCACGGCGCATGCCGCGTACCGGGCAGGCATCGAGATAGTCCAGCCCCACCGCCAGTTTCAAATGCCGCTCCGGGCGGGCGAGCTGGTTGGTCACGTCAAAGCTGTACCAGGCATCATCCAGCCAGGCTTCGGCCCAGGCGTGGCTGGCCAGGTGCGTGCTGTCTTCTGTGTACAAATACCCCGACACATACCGCGCAGGAATGCCCAGGCTGCGCGCGCAGGCCAGGAACGCATGAGTATGGTCCTGGCACACGCCCGCACGGCCGGCAAAAGCCTGGGCGGCGCAGGTGTCGACTTCGGTCGCGCCAGGCGTGTAGACCATCGCCTGGTTCAGTGCGTGCATCAGGTCGATCAACGCCGTGCGGTCGCGACGTTGATGGCAATGCTGGTCGGCAAAGCCGCGCAAGGCTTCATCGGGCTCGGTCAGGCGGGTGCAGCGCAGGAACGGGAACGCCGATTGGCTCTCGTGTTCGGCCTCGCGCAATTCGTCGATGTCCACTTGGCCACGGGCGCCGATGATGATGGCATCGTGGGGTTCATCCAGGGTCAGCACATGCAGGATGTTGCCGAACGGATCCACCTGGGCACGCACCGGACGCGGCAGGTCGAGTTGCCAACTGAGCACATGCTGGCGCTCGCTGTCGTGGGGCGTGAGGCGCAGGTACTGGATGCTGGCGCGCACCTGGTCTTCGTAGTGGTAGGTGGTTTCGTGGCTGATGGAGAGTCTCATGCGGCCTCCAGGTAGGAACTGTAGATGGCGTCGCCCAACTGGCGGACCAAGGGGATAAAGTCGGTCAGCCAGGCGTGCAGGCCTTCCTCGAGAATTTCATCGATCGCGGTAAAGCGCAGGCGCGCATCCATCTCGGCGGCCAGGCGCTGGGCCGGGCGGCCGTTGATGCCAGGCAGGCTGGCCAGGATCTGGTCGATCTCTTCGCTGCAGGCACGCAGTGAGCGCGGCACATCGGCGCGCAACAGCAACAACTCGGCGACTTGCCGCGCGCCGGGCGCATCGCGATAGATCTCGGTGTAGGCCTCGAACGACGACAATGCGCGCAACAAGGCGCTCCATTGATAGTAGGCGTGGGCCGTGCCGTCGGTGACCGCTTCGGCACGATCACCAGCCATTTCATAGCGAGCGTCCAGCAGGCGCAACGTGTTGTCGGCACGTTCAATAAAGGTGCCCAGGCGAATGAACCGGAAGGCATCGTTGCGCATGATGGTGCCGTAGGTGGCGCCGCGAAACAGGTGGGAGCGCTCCTTGACCCATTCACAGAACCGGCTCATGCCATAGCGGCTCAGGCCCTGCTGGGCGATGTCGCGAATATCCAGCCAGGTCGCGTTGATGTTTTCCCACATGTCGGCGGTAATCCGCCCACGCACCGCATGGGCACTGGCCCGCGCCGCGCCGAGACAGCTGTAGATGCTGGCCGGGTTGGCCGCATCCAGGGCAAAGAAGTGCAACAGGCGTTCGGCGTGCAATTCGCCGTGACGTTCGCGGTAATCGTCCAGGGTGCCGGTGATCAACAGCGGCATGGCCAGTTCATGCAGGCCATCACCGCGTCCGTCCTGCGGCATCAGCGACAGCGAATAGCTGACATCGAGCATGCGCGCGAGGTTTTCCGCGCGTTCCAGGTAGCGCGACATCCAGTACAGATCCGAGGCAGTTCTACTCAGCATGGCATCAGTCCTCCACCACCCAAGTGTCTTTGGTACCGCCACCCTGGGACGAGTTGACCACCAGCGAACCTTCGCGCAATGCCACGCGGGTCAAGCCACCGGGGACCACACGGGTTTCCTTGCCGGACAGCACGAACGGGCGCAGGTCGATATGGCGGGGCGCAATGCCGTTTTCGACAAAGGTCGGGCAGGTGGATAAACACAGGGTCGGCTGAGCGATATAGGCGTGGGGCTTGGCCTTGATACGGGCGCGGAAGGCTTCGATTTCCGCCGCGGTGGACGCCGGGCCGACCAGCATGCCGTAGCCGCCGGAGCCTTGGGTTTCCTTGACGACCAGGTCCGGCAGGTTCGCCAATACGTGGGACAGTTCGTCGGGCTTGCGGCACTGAAACGTCGGGACATTCTGCAAGATGGGTTCTTCGTCCAGGTAAAAACGGATCATCTCGGTGACGAAGGGGTACACCGACTTGTCATCCGCTACCCCGGTGCCGATGGCATTGGCCAGTACCACATTGCCCGAGCGATAGGCCGCAAGCAGGCCGGGCACGCCAAGCATCGAATCAGGATTGAAGGCCAATGGGTCGAGGAACGCGTCGTCCAGGCGGCGGTAGATAACGTCCACGGCCTTGGGGCCATCGGTGGTGCGCATGAAGACGCGGTCATCGCGCACGAACAGGTCCGCGCCTTCCACCAGTTCCACGCCCATTTCGCGGGCCAGGAAGGCATGCTCGAAGAACGCGCTGTTGAAGCGGCCCGGGGTCAGTACGACCACGCTGGGGTTGTCCAGGGGGCTCGCGCTTTTCAGGGTGTCCAGCAGCAGGTTGGGGTAGTGATCGATGGGCGCGATGCGTTGGGCGGCGAACAGTTCGGGGAACAGGCGCATCATCATCTTGCGGTCTTCGAGCATGTAGCTGACGCCGCTGGGCGTGCGCAGGTTGTCTTCCAGCACGTAGTACGTGCCGTCGCCATCGCGTACGAGGTCGACCCCGGAGATGTGGGAATACAGGTCGCGGTGCAGGTCAAGGCCCTGCATCGCCAACTGGTATTGCTCGTTGGCCAGCACCTGTTCGGCGGGAATGATGCCGGCCTTGATGATGCGTTGTTCGTGGTACAGGTCGGCGAGAAACATGTTCAGCGCCTTGACCCGCTGGATACAGCCGCGCTCGACAATCCGCCATTCGCTGGCAGGGATGCTGCGTGGGATGGTGTCGAAGGGAATCAGACGCTCGGTGCCTTGCTCGTCACCATAGAGCGTGAAGGTGATCCCGGCGCGGTGAAACAGCAAATCGGCTTCGCGCCGGCGTTGAGCCAGCAGTTCAGCAGGGGTTTCAGCCAACCAGCGGGCGAACTCGCGGTAATGAGGCCGGACCTGCCCTGCCCCATCGTACATTTCATCGTAATAAGTGCGGATCATGCCGAACTCCTTGTCACCCGGGCGCAAGAACCATCGCAAGGCCCGTGCCAGCGGCATAAACACTTAGAAATCAGTGAGTTGAATTACCACGGCAAACTGGCCGCACCGTCCTGGTGCGCAGAATGCACGGCGCATGGCCGCACGCTTCATCGCAATGCGGGCTTTGCCTATCAACAGCATAGTCAGAGTTGATTTCACTGCCCGGCCAAGCATGCGGATAATTGGCCCCATCTGCTGAACAGGATGCGTCCTGACGCTTCAGCGAACCGCTCTTCCCTTTAAGCCACCCTCTTGGGTGGTTTTTTTTTGCGCGGTGCATTGGGTGGTGGCGATGTCGGGGCGCGGCACAAACAAAATCGGCCGACCCAAAAGGTCAGCCGATACGCTGTGTTGCTCATAAATTGCCGCTACATGGGTAACCCACGCACCTCCTGCTTGACGCCCCATCCTTCGATGATCCCGCCCAGCGGCTCGACCACCGCCCCGAAGTCTTGCTCGAAGTCTCCTATGCCGTCGTAGGTGGCGAACATGATTTTGCTCAGTTCCAGGTACCAGGCGCCATCGTCGCGCGCACTGACCTGGGCATTCAGGGATTCCCCACGAAACTCACCCGCTGCCCTGCGCGCCCGTTCCTCATCCGGGAATATGGCGTAGAACTCGATGGGGTGAAAACGCGAGAAGTCGAAGCCGCCTTCTTTCATGCGGCGCAGAACGTTGGTGCTGATGTCTTCTTGATAGGCTGTGCTCATGAAAAGTGCTCCTCGAATTGATGGATAGACTTTCCGTGCTTCCCGAAGCCCACGCCGTACTGGCGTGGGGGCTACGGCAATGACATCACCGCTGGAAAACAAGCATGTAGCTGACAAGACCAGACCTTAGCGATTCATTCGCTGATCTCACTTGCAGAGTAGCGCGAAGCTATCACCTCCACCAGAGGTGCTTGGAAGGTGTACAGGGAATGTTCAGGCGGCGGGAGAGATGTCGAGGATCTGGATACTGTTCTGGTCTTTGAGGATCTTGACCGTAGGCTCGGGTTTGCGGCCCTCCAGGTCATTGAGGTCCAGTTCGGCGGCGACGGGCACCAGCTTGTTGCGAATCATGTGTGCCGCATCTTCGAGGCTGGGCTTCTGGTCGCAGGTGAACTGCTCGACGGACTTCACGCCGTGATCATCAACGAAGGTAATCTGCCACTTTTGCATCGGTGCCTCCTCGATAAAACCCGTGTGTGGGCTTACCACTATCTGGACCTTGAGGGGTCGCCAAACGTTCCACTCGAGTCAGGAGGCACCGGATCAACTGCGCTTATTTTTCAGCGTGTTCTTTCAAGGCTTTCAAGGTGTTGAACGGCGCGTCCACCACGAACTTGTTGGCCAGCCACGAAGGCACGCTGCCACCTGGCTCGGTGTGCACCTGATAGGTCACTTCGGTCTGGTTGTCGCCTTTTGGCACGAGTTTCCAGAAGCCGTTGACCTGGGCAACCCGGACGTAGCCTTTTTCTTCAGGCTTGTAGGTCGGTACACCTTCGAGCTTGCGGGTCAGCGTGCCGTCGGCCGCCTTGGTCGTGGTGATATGCAGGTAGGAATCGCGGTCCGTCACGGGGAACGGGGCTTTGAATTGGGTGTAGGTCCAGCTCTCATCACCTTTCTTGTCCACCAGCTTCTGGGACTTGCACTCGTGGATCCAGGCACAGGCACCGGCCACGTCTTCCTGCAGGGCGACGATTTTTGACACAGGCGCGTTGATCACGGTCACACCGCGATACGCCTTGTACTTGGAACCGGCAATTTCGCTCAGGGACACCTTGATACCGCCTTCGTCCTTGGCGACTTGCCAATCCTCAGCCTGGGCAGTGGCAGCAAACAACACCGTAAAACCGCACAACACAGCCATTCGTTTCAGCGAACCCATTGTTGTATTCCTTATTGTTGAAGTTCCGATAGTAAAGCCCATCAAGCCGCCGTCATGTGCTCCCACCAGCCGATCAAGCGGATCGCATCGGCCTGGTCGGTGCCGCAGACCTCGATATCCGCCTTGAAATCACTGCACACCGCCGGGCGCTCCGGTTGCCCGAACAGCAGGCATAGCTGTTCGACCGACAGGTGCAGGCAGCGTTCGCCGGCCGGTTTGCCCTGTGGCATTCCCGGTAATGGCGAACTGATGGAGGGGGCAATGCAGCAGGCGCCACAGCCTTCACGGCAATTCATGACCAGCAGGTCCTCGACGACTCAATGTGGATGGCCGGGCTAGAGTACGCCCTAAAACAGCTGTTTTAAAATGGCCTAACAGGGGTTTTTCGCAGAAAACAAAAGTGGCTGACCAGTCTGCGACAGATGGTCGGAGGGCAACGTCACGTTTGTGGAAAAGTTTACTGCTTGAATTCGAAATCCAGCGCGGCGCCTTCTACATCGCGCCGTTCTTCGTTGCGCAACTGCAGCCTCATCTCATTGCTGAGCAGGCGGCCGTTGATCTGGAACGCACTGTTGTCAGTGGGTTTTTCACCAAACATCGGCGGCAGCAGCGGCACGCTCTTGGGCTTGGGCATGGTGCCAATCGGCTGCAAGTGCCTGACCATGTCAGAAGGCAGCGACAGGTCCAACTGTGCTGGTGGCAATTGTGTCTGCGCGACTTCACGGGATGACTTGGACTTGCTCGCCGCACGTTTCTTGACCGGGGCGGCTTTTTTCTTGACCACGGGCGCCGTTTTTTTCGCGGGGGTCTTTTGCTCGGCGCTGGCAGCAGGCTTGGTTTCACTCACAGGGGCTGCCGCCAGCACTGTGCTGACGTTACACAGGCTTAACAGGCCAATCACCAAAACAGCGCGAACAATAGAGGTCATATTGCCTACAGCATTAACGGCAGAGGGCCATATGCTCGCTTGTTGTGCACGGCATGACAAGCGCGGTGATTAGCCCGCTATCGGATTTCCCCCTGAGACACGTCTCAAAAGCCAGCCGCCGCGGTCTCCTGGCACAACTGGCTGGCCAGCATCCCCAGCGTCATCAGCGCCCGCTCTGCCTCGCGGTTCCACGGCGTACCGCAGTTGAGGCGAATGCAGTGGTTGAACTGTTCGGTGTTGCTGAAGATCAGCCCCGGCGCAATGCTGATGCCCTGTTGCAGGGCACGCACGTGCAGTTCCTGCGTATTGACCCGCCCCGGCAAACTGACCCACAGGATGAAGCCGCCGGTCGGGCGGGTCATCTGCGTGCCCTCCGGGAAATACTGCTGCACTGCCAGCTGGAAGGCGCTGAGGTTCTTGCGGTATTCCTGGCGGATGTAGCGCAGGTGCCGGTCATATCCGCCGTTCTCCAGGTATGCCGCGACGCCCATCTGCGTGACACTGCACGCGGAGTGGGTGCTGAACATCTGCAGGCGCTGGATTTCCTGCTGGTACTTGCCAG
Organism: Pseudomonas sp. CHM02; assembly: GCF_000612585.1. Taxonomy (GTDB): domain Bacteria; phylum Pseudomonadota; class Gammaproteobacteria; order Pseudomonadales; family Pseudomonadaceae; genus Aquipseudomonas. Next base: position 99,703 of record NZ_JFCA01000001.1, on the reverse strand, counting down.
CGATCATCCAGCCGATGCGCACGCCGGGGGACAGCGTCTTGGAAAAACTCGAGCAATAGATCACTCGGTCAAGGCGGTCGTAGGCTTTCAAGGCCTTGCTGCGGCCCAGTTCGAACATCAGTTCGCCGTAGATATCGTCTTCGACAATCTGGATATCGAAATCCGACGCCAGGCGCAGCAACTGTTTCTGCCGCTCCTCAGGCATGGTGCCGCCCAGGGGATTGCTCAGGCGTGTGGTCAGCACCAGTGCCTTGATCGACCATTGGTTGGCCGCCAGCTGCAGGGCTTCCAGGCTCATCCCGGTAGATGGGTCGCTGGGGATCTCGATGACCTTGAGACCCAGCAGGTCGGCCAGTTGCAGCAAACCATAATAGGTCGGTGATTCAGCGGCAATCAGGTCGCCAGGCCGCGTCAGCACCCGCAGCGACATCTGCAATGCGTCCACGCAACCGTGGGTGATCACCACTTCGGAAGGGTCCACCACCACGCCCGCATCACGCATGCGGATCGCCACCTGGCGGCGCAGCGGTTCGAAACCGGGGCTGAACATGTAGCTGAAGGCCCGTGGGCTCTGGAAGCGCGTGACCTTGGCCAGTTGCTGGTGCAGCGCGCGCACCGGCAAGTAATCCACGCTCGGCACGGCGGCGCCCAGCGGGAACACACCTTCGCGGCGCGACTCGCCCAACACTTGCTGGATGATGCTGCTGCGGGTGACCAGCCCCGGGCGCTCCACCCGGGCGATGTCCGGCGTTGGCGCCGTGAGCGCGGGCGTCTGGTGCACGTAATAGCCGGACTGCGGCCGCGCCCGGATCAGCCCCTGGTCTTCCAGGTTGGCGTAGGCCTGCAACACCGTCGCGTGGCTTACGTTCAACTGCGAGCTCATCTTGCGCACCGAAGGCACGCGCTCGCCCGGTTGATAGACACCGCGCCGGATATCCTCAGCCAGTTGCTGGGCGATACGTTGGTAAAGCAACAGATTGGTCATGACGCAGCACTCGATTTCACGGGTATTTTATTTTTGTGTGAAACATACCGGCACAGTTTAGAAGTGTACGGGGACAGTTGCCACAATAGTCGAGCACGGGCGGGAGTGACAGTAAAAACTGTAAGGGTCTACACCAAACAATTGTGGGAGCGGGCTTGCTCGCGAAGGCGGTGTGCCAGCCCATGAAGTACTGACTGGTACACCGCCTTCGCGAGCAAGCCCGCTCCCACAGTTTGATCTGTGTCAGGCGCTTAGCGCGCGGCGCCGAGTTGGCCTTTCTCGTCAGAGAACACGATTTCCACCCGACGGTTCTGCGCCCTGCCCCGCTCGGAGGCGTTGGCTTCGACGGGATACTGGTCGCCGTAGCCTTCGACCTGGATGCGTTTTTCGTCGATCCCCAGGTCCACCAGCACGTCCGCCACCGACTGCGCACGGTCGCGGGACAGTCTGAGGTTTTCCTGCTCGCCGCCCGTGCTGTCGGTGTAGCCCTCGATACGCACCACGCGCTTGGGGTTCAGTTGCAGGAACTGCACGATTTTCAGCACCGTGCGATTGGCCGAGTTTTTCAACTCCGCTTCACCGGTGTCGAACAGCACGTCGCCCAAGGTCATCACCAGGCCGCGATCGGTCTGGGTGGTGGCCAGGCTGGCGATCTGTTCTTCGAGCCATTTGCCCTGCTGCTGCACGCTGATCAGCTTGCTTTCACGCAGGGCCAATTGCAGGCGCTGGCGTTCCAGTTCGAGCTTGGCGCCGCGCTCTTGGTTGAGCGCCTGCTCGGTGTGTTCGCGGGCGATGGCGCTGTAGCGCTGGCTCAGGTAAGCGTAATGCACCACGTCGGCGCCGCTGCCCCAGTAGCTGGACAAACGGTCGGCGCGCGCCAGGGATTCACCGGCGCGGATCACGTCCTTGGGCGCAAAGCGCAGCACGTTGGCGTCTTCCTTGACCTGCTGGAAGTCGTTACCCGCCTGCTGCAAGGCCTGTTCACTGTCGGGATGGCTGGCGCAACCGCCCAACACGGCGGTGCCCAACAGTACCGCACAGCTCAAACCGCGGATCATCGGACTCATTGGGCTTCTCCCAACTGCAGTTGCTTGCGCAGGCGGGTGATGCGGGTGTTGAGCACGTTCAACTGCTCCTGGCTCTTGCGGGTCAGTACCTGGGCTTCAGCCAGGCGCGCATCCAGTTCGGCTTGCTCGAAACGCATACGTGCGTTTTTGTAGGATTGGTCGGCCATGCTCGACTTGGCCCGGGCGAACTTGGCTTCGGCCAGTTTCAATTCAGGCGATTCATCCGCGTTGGCCCCCACGGCACTGGCTTGCTCCAAGGCTTGCTGGGTGAGGCGCATTTGTTCATTCGGCGCAGGATCGGCTGCACATCCCGCCAGAGCGACAACGGCGAGGGCCGCGAAAAGAGGTCGAAGAGTCACTGAAAATCCCTACTTTGTTGGGGTGCCGACGGGTTGCTGCAATTGCGCCTTCCAGCGCTCCAGATTGCTCTGCAACGCAGCTTGCGCCACACCGGACGCGGGCAATTCTGTCATCTTTTTGGCGAGCTGTCCGCGCAACCACGGATCATTGCAGGCCGAGTTATGGGAAATCGCCAGGTACAGGCCGGGCTGGTCGATGGGCACGTCGCGGGCGACCAGGTCATTGCTCATGCCCAGGGTCTGCGCCATGGCCATACCGGAATAACGCCCGGCGAGCACGTAGTCCACTTCACCCAGCAGCAGTTTCTGGAACGCCGGCGTCAGCGACGGCAGGCGTTGCAGGCTCAGTTGCTCACCGGCAAAGGTTTCGAAAGCAGCACTCAAACGCGCACGTTCCGACACTGCGCCTTTGTGCCCGTGCAGGTCGGCGGCCGTGGCATAGGCCAGCGTCGAGTCCTTGCGCGTCCACACCAGGTAGTCGAGCTGCACCAGCGCCGGATGGATGTAGTCGAGGGTTTCCAGCTCACCCAGGTTCAGCGGCGCGTCGGCGAGGATATCCATGCGCCCGCTGCGCACTTCTTCCAGGGCCAGGGAGCGTTTGCCGCCGTAGAGCAGGTCGATTTTCAACCCGAGGTCCTTGCCCACTTGCTGCAACACATCGGCGGTCGCGCCGATCAGGTGCGTGGGGTCTTGCGGGTCGCGCCAGAGCAACGGCGGTGCGTCCGGGCTGCCGGTGATCACCAGGCGATCGCATTTGCCGGCGGCCAGCGACAGCGTCGGCAGCAATGTGAGGCCCAGCAGTACCGCCCAAGGGCGCAATTCCATGGCGTGTGTCTCCAAGTCAAAAAAAAGCCCGGTCACAAGGACCGGGCTCTTTATAAGTGAAGCGACTGGATTAGACCAGCTTCTCCAACTCAGGGACGGCTTCGAACAAGTCCGCCACCAGGCCGTAATCAGCCACCTGGAAGATCGGGGCTTCTTCGTCCTTGTTGATCGCGACGATCACTTTGGAGTCTTTCATACCGGCCAAGTGCTGGATCGCGCCGGAGATACCGACGGCGATGTACAGCTGTGGCGCAACGATCTTGCCGGTCTGGCCGACCTGCATGTCGTTGGGTACAAAACCTGCGTCAACGGCCGCGCGGGAGGCGCCGACCGCAGCGCCCAGCTTGTCGGCCAGGGCGTACAGGTGCTTGAAGTTGTCACCGTTCTGCATGCCACGCCCGCCGGAAACGACGATCTTGGCAGCGGTCAGCTCAGGACGATCCGACTTGGCCAGCTCTTCGCCTACGAAGCTGGAAGTGCCCGCGTCGTGGGCAGCCGCAACGGCTTCAACGGCAGCCGAACCACCTTCGGCGGCAACCGGGTCGAAACCGGTAGCACGCACGGTGATGACTTTGACCGAAGCGTTGGACTGTACGGTAGCGATGGCGTTACCGGCGTAGATCGGGCGCTTGAAGGTGTCGGCGCTTTCAACCGAGATGATCTCGGAGATCTGGTCAACGTCCAGCTGCGCGGCAACGCGTGGCAGGATGTTTTTGCCGTTGGAGGTGGCGGCAGCCAGGATGTGGCTGTAGCCAGCGCCCAGCTCTGCGACCAGCGGAGCGACGTTTTCCGGCAGCTGATGCGCGTAGGCGGCATTGTCAGCGTTCAGGACTTTGCTCACGCCCGCAATTTTCGCAGCGGCTTCAGCCACGGCGCCCTGGCCGGCAACCAGTACGTGAATGTCGCCACCGATTTTAGCAGCGGCAGCCACGGTGTTCAGGGTGGCCGGGGCCAGCACCTTGTTATCGTGTTCGGCGATTACGAGGATAGTCATGATCAGATCACCTTCGCTTCGTTTTTCAGTTTCTCGACCAGTTCAGCCACCGACTTGACCTTGATGCCCGCGCTGCGTGCAGCCGGTGCTTCAACCTTGACGGTCTTGTTGGTGGAGGCGGTGGAAACGCCCAAAGCTTCAGGAGTGACCGACTCAAGCGGCTTCTTCTTGGCTTTCATGATGTTTGGCAGGGACGCGTAGCGCGGCTCGTTCAAACGCAGGTCGGTGGTGACGATGGCCGGCAGTTTCAGGGAAACGGTCTGCGCGCCGCCGTCGATTTCACGGGTCACCGCTACGTTGTCGCCGCTCACTTCGACTTTGGAAGCGAAGGTGCCCTGGCCGTAACCGGTCAGCGCAGCCAGCATCTGGCCAGTCTGGTTGTTGTCGCTGTCGATCGCCTGTTTGCCGAGGATCACCAGCTGAGGCTGTTCCTTGTCGACAACGGCTTTGAGCAGCTTGGCAACGGCCAGGGAGGTCAGCTCTTCAGCGGACTCGACCAGGATAGCGCGGTCGGCGCCCAGTGCCAGGGCAGTACGCAGCTGCTCTTGAGCAGTGGCAGGGCCGATGGAAACCACGACGATTTCAGTCGCCACGCCTTTCTCTTTCAGGCGTACGGCTTCTTCCACGGCGATTTCGCAGAAAGGGTTCATCGACATCTTGACGTTAGCGAGGTCGACGCCGGAATTGTCCGCCTTGACGCGAACTTTCACGTTGTAATCGACAACGCGTTTGACAGCTACAAGAACCTTCATGGATTCCTCGTTACTCTCCGGTGAAAAGAAAGTCGCCTAGGCGAACCTGGCGGTTGATGCTCATCGGCACACAAGGGCACCTCCAAAAACGTCGGCGGATGACCTTGCTCACGGGAAATGATGACCGTTCGTCAGTGGTGACTGAGAGGTCATTCTTTATCGCAGCGTGTAAACTGCGCGCCATCGTTCGGGCTCGCGTCACCTGTCTTGCTTTTGGACGTGCTCTTGAAACCTGCTGTCTGCCTACGGTAAGCGCAAAACCGACCGTATATTGACCGGAACACCTATTCTGGTCAATACGGCAAAATAGCCAGTCATAAGCCGCGCCTCTTTGATTTACCTAGCCTGCGGGCAATTCAAACAAACGTTTGTATTGGACGCTGACAGTGGTGTAGATATAATGCGCCACCTAGAGAGAAAGGTGGGTCATCCCCTGCCATTTGGCACCGTGATGATGGTTACGACACCGAACCTCCACCCATTAGAAAAAAAAGCCTGTTGAGCCTTGAGTAGGAGATAGCCTGTGGAACGCGAATACATGGAATTCGACGTGGTCATCGTCGGCGCTGGCCCGGCGGGACTGTCTGCCGCCTGCCGACTGAAGCAGAAGGCCGCCGAAGCCGGTAAGGAAATCAGCGTCTGCGTGGTCGAGAAAGGCTCCGAAGTCGGCGCGCATATTCTCTCCGGTGCCGTGTTCGAACCACGCGCCCTGAACGAACTGTTCCCGGACTGGAAAGAACTCGGCGCCCCGCTCAACACTCCCGTGGTGCGCGATGACATCTATGTACTGCGCAGCCCCGAAGCCTCCACCAAGGTGCCTGACTTCTTTGTGCCCAAGACCATGCACAACGAAGGCAACTACATCATCTCCCTGGGCAACCTGTGCCGCTGGCTGGCCCAGCAGGCCGAGAACCTCGGCGTGGAAGTCTACCCAGGCTTCGCCGCCCAGGAAGCGCTGTTCGACGAAAACGGCGTGGTGCGCGGGATCATCACCGGCGACCTCGGCGTCGACCGCGAAGGCCACCCAAAAGAAGGCGTCTACACCCCCGGCATGGAACTGCGTGGCAAGTACACGCTGTTCGCCGAAGGTTGCCGTGGCCATATCGGCAAGCAACTGATCCAGCGTTTCAACCTGGACAGCGACGCCGACGCCCAGCACTACGGCATCGGCCTGAAGGAAATCTGGGAAATCGACCCGGCCAAGCACCAGCCAGGCCTGGTCGTCCACACTGCTGGTTGGCCTCTGGACATCATGAGCGCCGAGAACACCGGTGGCTCGTTCCTGTATCACTTGGAAAACAACCAGGTAGTGGTCGGCCTGATCGTCGACCTGTCCTACAGCAACACCTTCCTGTCGCCCTTCGATGAGTTCCAGCGCCTCAAGCACCACCCGGTGCTGGCCCAGTACCTCGAAGGCGGCAAGCGCATCAGTTACGGCGCCCGTGCCATCTGCAAAGGCGGCCTGAACTCGTTGCCGAAGATGGTCTTCAAAGGTGGCGCGCTGATCGGTTGCGACCTTGGCACCCTGAACTTCGCCAAGATCAAAGGCAGCCACACCGCGATGAAGTCCGGCATGCTCGCCGCCGACGCCGTGGCCGACCGCTTGTTTGCCGAGTCCGAAGGCGGTGATGAACTGACCGCTTACGTCGACAGCTTCAAGTCCAGCTGGCTCTACGAAGAACTGTTCGCCAGCCGCAACTTCGGCCCGGCGATGCACAAGTTCGGCCCGATCATCGGTGCCGGCTTCAACTGGTTCGACCAGAATATCCTGGGCGGCAAGATGCCGTTCACCCTGCACGACACCAAGCCGGACTACGCCTGCCTCAAGCTGGCCAAGGACAGCAAGAAGATCGACTACCCAAAACCCGACGGCAAGCTGAGCTTCGACAAGCTGAGCTCGGTGTTCATCTCCGGTACCAACCACGAAGAAGAGCAACCGTGCCACTTGAAGCTCAAGGACCCGAGCATCCCGATCGGCACCAACCTGCCGCTCTACGATGAACCGGCGCAGCGCTACTGCCCGGCCGGCGTGTATGAAGTGATCACCCAGGAAGACGGCGAGAAGCGCTTCCAGATCAACGCCCAGAACTGCGTGCACTGCAAGACCTGTGACATCAAGGATCCTTCGCAGAACATCACGTGGGTCACGCCGGAAGGCGCGGGCGGGCCGACTTACCCGAATATGTAAGCCCGCTGCTGGAATAAAAAAGGCTCCCAAATGGGAGCCTTTTTTGTGGCCAACACAACCAAACCTGTAGGAGCCGGCTTGCCGGCGATGAGGCCTTCAAGTCCTGCAATGATCTTGCGGGCGCCATCGCCGGCAAGCCGGCTCCTACAGGGTTTGCGTGTGATCAGGCGGCGCGCTCTTCGCCTGGGTTGCGCTCGAAGTAGCGCTTATATTCCCGGCTGAACTGCGACGTACTCTGATACCCCACATTATGCGCCGCCTGCGCCACGCCCATGCCTTCCACCAGCAGCAATTGCTGGGCCTTGAGCAGCCGCAAACGCTTGAGGTACTGCACCGGCGACAACAAGGTGCAGCGCTTGAAATGCTCATGAAACGTCGACGCACTCATGTGTGCATACCCCGCCAGCGTCTCGATATTCAGCGGCTCGGCATAATGGGCATGCAGGTGATTCAACGAGGTGGCGATCCGCGAAAACTGCCCCTGCTGTTCCACCAATGCGCGCAACACATCGGCCTGTGGCCCACGCAACGCGGTGAAGAGTAATTCCCGCACCCGCGCCGGGCCCATGATCCGGCTTTCCAGCGGATCGTGCAGGCACTGCAGCAGCCGTTCGACACACCCACGCATCGCGTCATCGAGCACCACCGAGCTCATCGACTCCAGCGTCTGCGCCGTCGGCGGCGGCCCGGCCTGAATGCCCATGGCCATCACCAACTCGCCCAGCACGACGCGATCAATGCCCACCGTCACGCCCAGCAGCGGTGCATCCGGCGCCATGGCAAACGTCTCGCACTCGAACGGCACCGGCATCGCCTGGATCAGATAGTGCCCGGCGCCATACTCCAGCGTACGCGGGCCCAGGTAGGCGAGCTTGCTGCCTTGGGCGACGAACATCAGGCTCGGTTCATAGATCTGTGGCCCGCGCGCCACGTCGCAGCTGGCGCGCAGTACTTGCACGCCGGGGAGATGAGTGGGCGAAAAACCGTCGCGGGACGTAAGCCCCTCAATCAAGGCAACCAGCGTGGCGTTGGCATCGAGATGGCGGGTCAACAACATGGCAAAAAACTTCGCGAATAAGGGATGAGAACATCATCGCAGGTCTGGCGGCCAATGGATCCAAACCCGGGGCACTCCCGGACGAATAGGCATGAGACTCGGAGCATTTGCCATGTTCGCTCCCAGGGTCGGCGCGCAGAATGCGCCACCTCACCCGTCCAAGCTTTTGCGAGGTTTCCCCCATGTACACCGCCATCGGTTATGCCGCCCAGTCGGCCACCACTCCCCTCGCCCCCATGTCCTTCCAGCGCCGCAGCCCGCGCGTCGATGACGTGGCCATCGAGATCCTTTACTGCGGCGTGTGCCACTCCGACATTCACCAGGCCCGCAACGAATGGGGCATCGCCGTGTACCCGCTGATGCCGGGCCACGAAATCGTCGGCAAGGTCACTGCCGTCGGCGCCAACGTCACCGCACACAAGGTCGGCGACCTGGTCGGCGTAGGCTGCATGGTCGACTCGTGCCGCCACTGCGAAGCGTGCACATCGGACCTGGAGCAATACTGCCTCGAAGGCCCGACCATGACCTACGCCACCCCGGACCGTGTAGACGGCAGCAACACCATGGGCGGCTATTCCGACAGCATCGTGGTCAGCGAGCACTTCGTGGTGAAGATCCCGGCCACGCTCGACCTGGCCAGCGCCGCGCCGATCCTGTGCGCAGGCATCACCACCTACTCGCCGCTCAAGCACTACGGCGTGAAGGCCGGCGATAAAGTCGGCGTACTCGGCATGGGTGGCCTGGGCCATATGGGCATCAAGTTCGCCAAGGCCATGGGCGCGGAAGTGACCCTGTTTACTCGTTCGGCGAGCAAAGCCGAAGAAGGCCGTCGCCAGGGTGCCGACCACGTGATCGTGTCCACCGATGCCGAGCAGATGAAAGCCGCGGCGGGCAGCTTCGACTTCCTGCTGGACACCATTCCGGTGCAGCACGACCTGAACCCCTACCTCGACGTCCTGCGCTTTGACGGCGTGCACATCCTGGTCGGCCTGATCGAGCCGGTGGACCCACCGGTGAACGCGGCCAAGCTGGTGCTGGGCCGCAAGGTGCTGGCCGGTTCCTTGATCGGCGGCATTGCCGAAACCCAGGAAGTCCTGGATTTCTGCGCCGAGCATGGCATTACCTGCGACATCGAAATGCTCGACATCCGCAACATCAACGAAGCCTACAGCCGCATGATCGCCGGCGATGTGAAATACCGCTTCGTCATCGACATGGCGACCCTGAAGGTCTGATCAGGCCTTCGCGCCCAACTCCGCTGACAGCCGGGCTGCGACCTGTTTGACCACAGGGATCAGCTCGGCCATTTTCTCCAGCGGCATGTAGGGCACGGTACTGGCGATGCTGATGCCGGCGACGATTCGCCGGCTGGCATCGCGCACCGGTGCCGCCACGCAACGGATCGACGGTTCGTTGTCTTCCAGGTCGAACGCATAACCGCCCACCACATATTCACGCATGCGCTGCTCGAACTGTGCCCAGGATTGCTCCGGGTGTTGCGGCCACTGCAGATTCTTCCCACCCGTCGGCAAGCTGACTTCGTACAGGCGCTGCCACTCTTCCACGGTGTCATCCAGCAGCAACGCCTTGCCGATGCCGGTACGCGCCAGCGGCATGCGATGGCCGACCCGCGAGCGCATTTCCGGGCCATTTCGGCCGGGGTTCTTGTGCAGGTAAAGCACGTCGTCGTATTCACGGATGGCCAAGTGGATGGTGTCGCCAGTCAACGCCGACAACTCATCCAGATACGGGATGGCCAAGGTCACCAGCGGCAGTTCTTCGCGCGCCTGGAAACCCAGCTCGATCAACTTCGGCCCCAGCAGGTAGCCGACCTGCGGCACCACGCGCAGGTAACGCTCCTCCACCAGGCAACTGGCCAGGCGATGGGTGGTGCTGCGGGTGGTGCCGATGCGCTTGGCGATCTCTTTCAGATCCCGCGCACCGGCCGCCACCGCTTGCACCACGCCCAAGCCACGCAGCAGGGTCTGGGTGCCGGTGGGGGCGGCGTCTTTGACGGGGGGGTGAGCGTTTTCCTGCATATCGGGCCTATGTGATGGTACGAAAACGAGCGGCATTATAGACGCACGAATCTCACTGTAGGAGCCGGCTTGCCGGCGATGGCGGTGTGTCACTTAGCGCAGGTGTATCTGACATTCCGCTATCGCCGGCAAGCCGGCTCCTACAGGGGGTGTATTCAGCGCTGTTTCATGCGATCGATGATGACCGCAAGGAGCAGGATCGACCCCCTGATCACATATTGGTAAAAGGTATCGATGTTCTTCAGGTTCATCGCATTCTCGATGATCGCCAGGATCAACACCCCGGCAATCACATGGCGGATCATGCCGATGCCGCCGCTCAGCGACACCCCGCCCAGCACGCACGCCGAGATCACGGTCAGCTCGAAGCCCTGGCCAATCATCGGCTGGCCCGAGGTCATGCGCGACGCGAGGATCACCCCGGCCAACGCGCCGATCAAGCCGTGCACGGCAAAGATGATGATCTTGGTGCGATCGACGTTCACCCCGGCCAGCAACGCTGCTTCCTGGTTGCCACCGATGGCCATGGTGTTGCGCCCGTAGGTGGTGTAGTTGAGCAGCCAGCCGAAGAACACAAAGCACAGTACAGTGATGATGATCGGCACCGGCACGCCCATCAGTTGGCCGTTGCCGAACACGAAGAAACCTTCGTCCATCACGCCAACGGCCTTGCCGTTGGAAAAGATGTACGCCAGGCCGCGCACGATCTGCATGGTCGCCAACGTCGCGATCAAGGCGTTGATGCGCAGCTTGGCGATGACAATACCGTTGATCAGCCCCACCACCAGCCCCATGGCCAGCGCCGCCGAGACGCCGAGTACCACGCTGTCGGTGTCGCGGATCACGATCCCCGCAACCACACCGGCACAGGCGATCACCGAGCCTACCGACAAGTCGAAATGCCCCGACGCCAGGCAGAACAACATGGTGCACGCGGCAATACCCACGGTGGAAATCGCCAGGCCCAACCCGCGCATGTTCAGCGGCGAGAGGAAGTTATCGATAAACAGCGCGCTGAGCACAAAGATGCTCAACGCGGCGAGCAGCATCACCCAATCGTCAAGGAACTTGCGCTGGTTGAAACCCGGCCAGAAGCCCTTTGCAGTTTTTACCTGAGACATGCCTACACCCTCGAATTCTTCAAGCCCGCGACCGCGGGAGAGCCAGTTGCAACAGCCGTGCTTCATCCGCCTGGTCGCGGGTGAGTTCGCCGGTCAGGGCGCCTTCGCTCATCACCAGGATGCGGTCGCAGATGCCCATCACTTCCATCAGGTCGCTGGACACCACAATTACCGCAATGCCACTGGCCGCCAGGTTGTGGATGATCTGGTAGATCTCCGACTTGGCGCCGATATCGATGCCACGGGTCGGCTCGTCCAACAGCAGCACTTTCATCGGCATCGACAGCCAGCGGCCGAGAATGGCCTTCTGCTGGTTGCCGCCGGACAGGTACATGATTTTCTGCTCGGCGTTCGGCGTCTTGACCTTCATGGCCTTGATTTGCTGGTCGGCGTTGGTCTTTTCCCAGCCGTCGCGCAGCAGCCAGCCGAATGTGGAATGGGCACCACGGGCACTGATATTGATGTTCTCGGCCACGCTGGACAGCGGGATGATGCCTTCTTTCTTGCGGTCTTCCGGGCACAGCAGCACACCGGCGGCGATGGCATCGCGGGGTGAATGCAGCGGCAGTGTCTGCCCGCAGAGCTCAAGGCTTCCGGCGGTGCTGCGGGTCAAACCGCTCAGCAGCCGGAACAGCTCCGTGCGCCCTGCCCCGACCAATCCGAACAGGCCAAGAATCTCGCCCTTGTGAACGTTCAGGCTGACCGGTTCACGCAGGCCAGGGCCGAGCAAGCCCTCGACCTTCAGCGCCACTTCGCCCTGTTCACGCGGCCGGTAGTCGTAGATGTCCTGGATATCGCGACCGACCATGCACGTCACCAACTGGTCGTGAGTGAGCGCGCTCATGTCGTCGAAGGTGCGCACGTAGCGGCCGTCCTTGAACACCGTGACGGCATTGCAGATACGGAACACTTCCTCCATGCGGTGAGACACGTAGAGCACCACTTTGCCCTCATCGCGCAGGCGCGTGATGATCGCCATCAAGCGGTCGATCTCCCGCGCCGACAAGCTGCTGGTGGGCTCGTCGAACGCAATCACGTGCGCACCACGGGACAACGCCTTGGCAATTTCCACCAATTGGCGCTGGCCCAGGGACAGGCGGCCGAGCTTTTCCTCCGGATCGATTTCGTCCGCCAATCCCTTGAGGCAGGCCAACGCCTGCTTGCGCAACTGGCGGCGGTTGACCACCCCGAAGCGCGTCGGCAAATGCCCAAGGAAAAGGTTTTCGGCCACGGTCATCTCCGGCACCAGATGCAGCTCCTGGTGGATCACCGCCACGCCACTGGCGATGCTGTCGGCGGCAGACTTGAAGTCCATGGTCTGCTCGCCGATCTGCAGGGTGCCACTGCTGGGCAGGTAGGCGCCGCCGAGGATCTTCAGCAGCGTCGACTTGCCCGCGCCGTTCTCGCCCATCAACGCATGCACCTCGCGCGGCCGCGCTTCAAAGCTGATCTGCGCCAGGGCTTTCACACCGGGAAATTCCTTGCCGATGCCATTGAAGCGCAAGGCCGCGCCGGTCATTTCCACAGCCCGATCTTGCTCAACTCTTCCTTGAAGTTGGCGCGGGTAATCAGCGTGACGTTGTCCAGGGCAGTGAACTTGGCGGGCTCGGTGCCTTTGGTGACCCACTCGAACATGGCGCTGGCGGTTTTGTAGCCCGATGCGTCAGGGCTCAACAGCATGGAACCGTAGAAACCGGTGTCGGATTTTTTCAGTTCTTCGATGGCGTCAGTGCCATTGATGCCGACACCGATCACATTCGCCGCCTTGAAACCGGCGCTTTCGGTGGCGCGTACGCCGCCGAGCACAGTGCTGTCGTTCATGCCGCCGATGATCAGGTTTTTCGCGCCGCCGGGCAGTTTCACCAGGGCCGAGTTGGTGGAGTCCATGCTGCCCGGCACGTCGAGGGTTTTCTGCGCGCTGAACAGGATGTGGTCAGCAGGCAGGCCGGCGGCCTTGAGGCCTTCTACCGAACCGTCGGTGCGTTTCTTGCCGGTCTCCAGCTCGTCGAAGGTGTTGATGACGGCGTAGGTTTCTTTCCAGTCCCAGTTGCGATGCCTGGCTTCGGCAGCCATGGCTTCGCCTTGTTTCTGACCGATCTTGTAGGCGTCGAGGCCAACGTAGGGCACATCTTCCATAGGCTTGCCTTTGGCGTCGACAAATCGGTCGTCCACCGCCAGCACTTTGAGGTTATTGAGCTTGGCCTTGGCCATGATCGCCGGGCCGAGGGACACGTCCGGAGGGCAGATCACAAAGCCCTTGGCGCCGTTTGCGGCCAGGGTGTCGATGGCGGACAAGGTTTTTTCACCATCGGGCACGGCGATCTTGATCACGGTGAAGCCCTGGTCCTTGCCAGCTTTTTCGGCAAAGGCCCATTCGGTCTGGAACCAGGGTTCTTCGGCCTGTTTGACCAGGAAACCGATCTTCACTTCTTCGGCCGATACGAAGCCGCTGAAAGCGACCGCGAGCGCCAGGGTGCCGAGTGTCTTCTTAAGCATGAACCACCTCGTTCTTGTTATTGGAAAACGTCTTAGTCGTGGTACATCACAGACCGCCCGCCATCGATCATCAGGCAGGTGGCATTGATAAAGGGCGCCTCGTCGGTCGCCAGGAACAACGCGCTCATCGCCACCTCGATCGGCTGGCCGATGCGCTTGGGCGGGTGCAGGTCGAACGCGCGTTGGCGTTCGGCGTGGGGGTCGGGGAAACCGTTCCAGTAGTCGACGTTGAGCTGGGTTTCGATGTAGCCCGGCGCGATGGCATTCACGCGGATGCCCTTGGGTGCGTACTCGATGCCGAGGGCACGGGTAAGGCCGAGCAGGCCGTGCTTGGCCACGGGATAGGGGAAGCAGCCGGGGATGATGTGGCTGGAATGGGTGGAGGCAATATTGATGATGTTGCCGATGCCCTGCTCGATCATGTGGGGCAGCACCGTGCGGCAGCCGAACCAGGCACCGTCGAGGTCGATGGCGAAGCAGCGGCGCCAATCCTCGTCGGTCATCTCCAGCGGGTCGCGGAACACGTTGACGCCGGCGCAATTGACCAGCACATCCACACGGCCGAAGTGCTCGATGGCCACATTGACCAGCGCCTGCCATTGTTCCTTGGACGTGATATCGACGGGTTGCGCGTAGATCTCGGCGCCGCGTTCGCGCCAATGGGCGGCGACCTGCTCGACCTTTTCGCCCTGGATATCGGCGATGACCAGCCGTGCCTGCTGAGCCTGGAAGCACGCGACGATCGCCTCGCCGATGCCCTGGGCGGCGCCGGTGATGATCACCACTTTGCCTTTGAGCCGCTCGCCATAGGTTGGCTCGGGTACGGCGGGTAACGACAACGGTTGTGCCTGCATCGCTTTCACCTGTTTTATTTTTGGTAGTGAGTGCTGATGCAGACGACTATAAACCCATCATTTGAAATATCTCAATATATAAATTTGCATCCCACATTATGAGAAAAACACAAAAAAATGTGGGAGGGGGCTTACCCCCTCCCACACTTGATCTTCAGTGTTTACAGACTGGCGGGCTAGCCCAGGGCAAAGTCGCGCAGCGCATCACCTTCCATGCGATAGCGCACCCACTCTTCCTGCGGCTGGGCGCCGATGGACTTATAGAAGGCAATCGCCGGTTCGTTCCAGTCCAGCACGCTCCATTCGAAACGCCCGCAGCCATTATCGAAAGCGATCTTCGCCAAGTGGCGCAACAGCTTCTTGCCTGCCCCGCCACCGCGTTGTTCGGGGTTGATATAGAGGTCTTCCAGATACAGGCAGTTGCTGCCCAGCCACGTGGAATAGCTGAAGAAGAACACCGCAAAACCAATCGGCAACCCATCGCGCAAGCAGATCAGGCCGTGGGCCGTGGCGCCCTCGCTGAACAGGCTGCGCTCGATGTCCACCACGCTGGCGATCACTTCATGACGGGCCTTCTCGTACTCGGCCAACTCGGTGATGAACGTCAGGATCTGCGCAGCATCGCTGGGCACGGCGGGGCGAATCTCGATGGTCATGGGCGAGCCTTGGCAATTTCAAAGCACACATACTAAGGCGCTTTCATGACGAGTTGCAGCGCAATTTCATCGTCACTGGCACACAAAATCTTACAGGTGGCACAAGACCGTTCGTCGCCATCAAGGCACGAACACGAAACGAGGGCTGACCAATAGTAGGTAAGGACATTAATCATATGGAGACACCCTCATGAAAAATTCCAAGTTTGCTGCCCTCGCCCTCACCGGCCTGTTGTCCGCTGCGTCGCTGAGCGCCTTTGCCGCCAGCTCGACCACCGGGCCAACCGACCCAACGCCTGACGCCACCACCGAATCGCAGAAATCCATGGGCACTGGCCTGGACACCAATGGCGGCGCGATTATCCAACCGGGCGCCGACCCTCGCACCCAGGGTAATGACACCCAGCGCCAGGCACCGGCTGCCGTCGGCAACGGCAAGATGGGCCCGGCGATCAATCAGCCCAACATCAACAAGGGCGATGACTCCAACGTCCCAGGTGCGCCAAAACAACCTGCGCCTTGATCCATCGCACGCAAGACGAACACCCGATCATTTCCCAGTGAAGAGGTACGCATGAACGTCGATAGAAACCTTGAAAAAGAAGTCCTCACCCGCCTGCTGCACGCTCACCCGCAAGGGCTGGGCAAAGAGGTGCTGGATAACTACCGCGGCGAAAAAGAGGTGGCCAGTGTCTTGGCGTTCCTGCAGGACCGTGGGCTGATCAAGGATGGGCATGTGACCACCGACGCTGCCGGTGAGTATGCGTTGAATCTGCCGATCAAGCTGACGGCGTCGGGCGTGGATGAGGCGCGTAAGTTGGAATCTGAGACTAACTAGCAGCCTTAATGCAAAACCCAATAACGTGGGAGCGGGCTTGCTCGCGAAGGCGGAGTATCAGTGCCAGATTTTTACCTGACACTCCGCTTTCGCGAGCAAGCCCGCTTCCACAGTTTTGTCCGCGTTCAGCCAGCTAATAGAGCGTCCACTTCGGCGGTGGTTGGGGAGGTCGCCGGGCCCCAGCGCGTTACGGCGAGCGCAGCTGCTGCATTTGCCCGACGTGCCGCTTGAGACGGCGTCAGGCCGTGCGCCAACCCAGCCATAAACACCCCCGCATGGGCATCCCCCGCTCCATTGCTGTCCACCGCTTTTACCTTGAAACCCGGCACATGCTCCGCCTGGCCATTGCGGCTGACCCAGCAACCATTCGGTCCATCCCGCACCACTAGCAAAGCATCAACGGGCAGGTGACGATTGAGATCGATCAGCGCATCCGCCAACGTACCCGCTCCGGTAAATGCCAGGGCTTCCGGGCCGTTACTGGTCCAGATATTGATGCGCGGCAACAACGCCATCATCAGCGCCGAATCCGGCGCCTTGACCAACGGGCCCGGATCGAACACCACGGTGATCGCTCGCGGCAGCGCCAGCACCCAATCGAGCAATGCCTGCGCCTTGCCTTCCAATAAAAGGCTGTAGCCGCTGACATACACGTAATCGTCCGCTTGCGGAACCATTCGCGCCAAGTCATCGGCACTCAAGTCACCTTCAGCGCCGATATGGGAAATGAAGGTGCGCTCAGTGGTAGCCTCGGTCAGCGATACACACAAACCGGTGTCTTTATCGGTGCTGGCCGTCTGGGCCATTTCCACCCCTTCGGCTTGCATCGCCGCGCGCGCCAGGTCGCCAAAACGCCCGTTACCGTGACGCCCCAGGTAGACCACTGGCAGCCCGTTGCGCCGAGCGGCGGCCATCACGTTGAAGCCGCCGCCGGCTTCAAAGCTGGCCGATTGCGCCAGCACGTCGCTGCCGGTGGAGGGCAAGGTATCGAGGGCCATGACCAGGTCGACGATGACCTGGCCGGTGTGCAGCAATCTAGACATTAGGGCTCTCGACTAAAGCCGGACGACGATCAGCTGCGCCGCCCAGTACCGCGTAAATCCCGCCGGCCACCAGGAAGGTGACGATCCAGCCCAGGCCGTTGTGGCCCAGCCAGGAGTCGGACAAAGGCCCGGCGAACCAGATGTTTTCGGCGGTGGTGCCGATGGTGGTGAAGCTGAAGCCCAGCACGATCGCCACGGCCCAGGCACCGAACGCACGCCACTCCACACCGCCGCGATACCAGTAGGCGCTGCTTGGGCTCACGTCCAGCAGGTCCTTGGGGCTGTAGTAGTGACGGTGGATCAGGTCGACCACGAAGATGCCGACCCACGCGGTGATCGGCACCGCCAGCAGCGAAATGAAGGTGATGAACGGGCCGTAGAAGCTATCGGCGATCAGCATGAAGTAAATCGAACCGGCGAAAATCGCCACGATGTCGACGATCACCGCATGCACGCGCTTGACCTTCAAGCCGAGCGTCAGGGTGGTGAGGCCCGCCGAGTACACCGACAGGTTGTTGGACAGCAGCAGCCCGCCGAATGCGGTGATCAGGTACGGCACCGCCATCCAGGTCGGCAACATGTCGCGGATCGCGACGATCGGGTCCGTGGCCGAGGCCAGGTCGTTGTTGCCAACCGACAGCAGGCCGCCGAGGGTGATCAGCAACACCAGCGGGATCCCCGCGCCAAACGCGGCGGAGGCCACCAGGCGCACAGCCTTGACGCTGCGGTGCTGGTAGCGCGACATGTCGGCGCCGGCGTTGGCCCAACCGATACCGGTACCGGCGGCCATGGTGCCGATGCCGATGATCATCGCGCTGAGCGGTGCCGGCGTGGCATTGAACACTGCGCTCCAGTCGATGGTGGCACAGAGGAAGCCGCCGACCAGGATGTTCAAGGCGCCGAACACATAGGTGGCCCACTTCTGGATCACCAGCAAAGTGGCGTGGCCCAGGCCGGATACCGACAAGGTCAGCAGCACGAAAATGGCGATGAAGATCAGGGTGAGCACCGGTGCGCTTTTTGCCTCGACCGGCGACCCGAACAGGATCGAACACAGCGACAACAGCACAAAGGCCGCGGTGGTGGTGTTGACGGTTTCCCAGCCCAGGCGCGACATCAGCGACACCAGCGTCGGCCCGATATTGCCGCGCACGCCGAAGATGGCGCGGGAGAGGGTCAGGCTCGGCGCACGGCCACGACGGCCGGCGATGGAGATGATGCCCACTACGGCGAAGGAACCGGCGGCGCCGAGGATCGCGACGATGATCGCCTGCCAGATCGCCAGGCCGCGAAACGCGACCAATGTTGCGCCGAGCGGCAAGCCGAGGATGCTGATATTGGCCGCGAACCACACCCAGAACAGTTGCAGCGGGTGGCCATTGCACTCGCCTTCAGGAACCGGTTCGATGCCGCGTGTTTCCAATTGCCCGGCGCTTTGGCCGGAAGAAGTCGTGCTCATGAGGGGTGCTCCAAGTGCCTGTATTGTTGTGGTTGTGGCAGAGAATCAAAGCGTTGACCGGTCATCCTGACTCGACGCGACCTTTGTAGGAGCCGACTTGCCGGCGATGGCGGTGTCCCAGCCACTGCGGCGCCAACTCTCCGATCGCTATCGCCGGCAAGCCGGCTCCTACGGGTTTCAGCGCAATATCAGCAGCCCTTCGACCAGCGGCTGCAGATCCAGGCCGTTGACCTGCTTGACCTGCTCGATCAGCGCTTCTGGCCAGCACTGCATGCCCAGGCACGCACCGAGCATGGCGCCAAGAATCGCCGCGATGGTGTCGGTGTCACCGCCAAGGCTGGCCGCCAGGCACAGCGCCTCGAAGGCATTCATCTCGCCCACCGCCACTTGCTGGGCCAGGGCAAACGACACCACCACCGACTCCTGGGAAGCGACGGAGGTGCCGATCAATTCGTACAGCAGGTCGGCGAACAGGGCTTTATCGCCGCTGCCGACGCTCAAGGTCCGCGCCCAACTGATGCGGGTGGAAATACGCCCGCCCGCAATCCAGTGACCGTGGCCTTCCGCCTGCTGGGCAACCTGGGTGCCGATGTTCAGCGCTTCGCCCAGGTCCGCGCCGTTGATGCCGGCCGACACCACCGCCGCCACCGCCGCTGCACTGGAGATCCCCAGGGTGGTGTTATGGGTGACCTGGCAGGCCTGGATCACCGCCTGGATAAACTGCGAGGGATCACTGACATCGGCGGCAATCCCCACCGGGGTGATGCGCATTGCCGCGCCGTTGGTGGTGCCGTAGCGGCCGGACTCTTCAGGCGTGTGCCCGGCGAGGATCATGTCGATCGCACGCTTGGTGGACGGTCCCAGCAGGTCCTGCGAGCCCTTGGCACGCATCACCGCTTCCCAGTCGATCAGGCGCTGGGCGAGCACGGTGGGTTCGATTTTGCCTTGGCCTTCCACCAGCAACTCGCCGACCAGAATGGCCTGCTCGGTGTCATCGGTGATGGAGCCAGCAGGCATGTTCGGCGCGATCGGCTGGTCGGCGCCGGCATCTTCCAGGCCGGTGATGGCACCGAAACGCGCGCGGACTTGCTCGCGGCTCAGGGACTGGGTCGGCATGCCCAGGGCATCGCCCAACGCCAGGCCGTAAAAGGCGCCGAGGGCGCGAGGGTGCGGGGTCATTTCGAGTGTCCAAACTGGAGGTGCAGGCGAAAATGCAGTGGGTCGAGCAAGCTTTCGACGTGCTCCATGAAACGCTCGCGACGGTCGTAGGTGGTACGCGACGCCTTGAGGAACACCGTGCCTGCTGGGCGACCGAGCAGCTCGGCATCTTCGTCGCTGAGGGGCTCGGCGCCGATCCATTGGTCACCTTCGGCGCCGACATAACCGTAGGCGGCCAGGGTGATGGTCAGGGAGTTATCGATCAGGCCCACGCTCGGCAGGCTCTCCAGGCCTCCGGAGGCGGGCATCAACGAGCGCTCCAGGGAAACGGCGGTGCCATCGGTGGTGCGACGACGGCGGTCGAGGGCGATGAATTGGTCGCTGCCGAAACGGCTCAACAGGTCCGGGCGGGTGACGGCTTCCAGGCACAGGATATCGGTGTTCACCCGCGCACCGGTGTCGGCCAGGGCCTGGGCCCAGCCGCTGCGCTGGTCGAGCACCATGCCGTCAAAGGTGACGATAGAGCCGACGCCGCTCTGGGTTGCGATGTAATTGCGCCGCTTGAGTTCAGCGAGGGCTTCGCGCAGGGTGCCGCGGCTGACCGCAAACTCTTCGGCCAGTTGGTGCTCGCCCGGCAGCAGGAAACCGTCAGCCATCACCCCACCCTCGATACGGCGGATGAGCTCGTCGACGACGCGTTTTTTCTTATCAAATCGAACATGTCTAATCATGTACAAATTGATAACCGAAAGCGCCCATTTGCAGCAAGCGAATTATTTCAGGGAGATGAAAAAACCAGCCTCAAGGCTCCAGGCCAATGGGGAAAAACTCCCCGCCGCTCCAGACGCCCAGCCAGTTCTGACCGTTGATCGGACGGCTCACGGCGAGCTCGACCAATTGGTAGAAGGCGTTGCGATGCACCAGGGCTTCCAGGTTGGTGCGCACCCGCAGATACGGCGCGGGTTCCTGTGTGGCGGGGTCGATCACCACCCGCAACGGGTGTTCCAGGCCGGCTTCGACTTGGTCGTCAACATTGGTGGTAAAACGCAGCACTTGGTCTTCACCCTGCCCTTCGACTTCCAGGGTTACCGCGACAAACGGCGCATCATCGACGGTGATGCCGACCTTTTCCACGGGAGTGACCAGAAAGTAATCATCGCCATCGCGGCGGATGATGTTGGAGAACAGCTTGACCATTGGCTTACGCCCGATCGGCGTGCCCTGGTAGAACCAGGTGCCGTCGCGGGCGATGCGCATGTCGATGTGGCCGCAGAAGTCCGGGTTCCACAGGTGCACCGGTGCCGGTCCCTTGCCTTTGGGCAGTTGGGCCAACAGGTCGTTGGCCTTGGCGGAATCGGTCATGAGGTTCTCCTGGTCCTTACTGATCACTCATCCCCAACAGACCGCGAGCATACTGCGCCAGCGGGCGGGCAATCAGGTCTTGTGGCTTGTTATCGTGAAACGTCAGTAAACCGCCACGACTGCGAATACGGGCAGTATCAATCAAATACTGGGTGCTGGTCTCGATCAACATGATCTGGATGACGCCGCTGTCCAGCCCGACGCGGTCCAGGGCTTCCTGATCGGCCCACTCGTCGGCGTTGCCGATACGGTCATCAGCCTTGGCGAAGCGGCAGTACAGCAGGTAGTGAGCCCCCGCCGCACGGGCTTCGGCCATTGCCTGCTCCAGGCCTTCCGGCTGACGAGCACGGCGCACCATGGGGAAATATTCGACAAAACCATTGAAGGCTTCCTCGGCCACCACGTTCGGTCGCGGATAGGCGCTGCCCGGTGGCACGAAGGCGCCCTGGGCGATAAAGATAAAGGAGTCCGGCTGCACGCGAATCGAGGCAGTACGACGGGTATCGCTGTGGTCCAGCAAGCCGGCATCACTCATCTGATAACGGGTGCCTTCGGCCATATCGCTGACGGTCATGCAACCACTCAGCGTCAACGACGCCAGCAACAACACCAGACTACGCATCCTAATCCTCCAGAAGCCGGTGACGGAAAACCGGCGAATGGGCGTGAGATGCAGAATCCAGGCCATTCAGAGACGACGCAAAACCAAATGTGGGGATTATGTTGAGTTCGGAAATCGCGTCAGCCGCCAATGATCTTCATGATAGTGGCACCGCCAGAGAAGGCCACTTCCTGCTTATCGCCCAACGCCTTCATCAACAGGCCTTGCAGCGCCGGCAGTGCTTGATGCCGCGGTTTGTCGAGCAGGTCGCCGACGTAGTGACGGTTGCTCGACGACAGGCAGCCATGCAGCCAGCCCGTGGACGACAACCGCAACCGCGAACAGGTACGGCAGAACGGCACGCTTTCGTTGGCGATCACGCCAAAGAAGCCCTTGCCCGGCACTTCGTAGCGCACGGCGGTGGCGTCCACGGGGGCATTGGCTTGCAGGTATTCATACTGCTCGCCGATCAGGCCGAGCAACTGCTGAAGGCTGACAAACTGCTGCAGGAACGCATTGGAATCCTTGGCCAGGTGCCCCATGCGCATCAACTCGATGAAGCGCAACTCGTAGCCACGCGCCAGGCAATAGTCGAGCAACGGCATGACCTGGTCGAGGTTCTGGCCACGCAACGGCACCATATTGACCTTGATCTTGATCCCGGCAGCGCGGGCCTGGTCCATGCCGTCGAGCACAGTGGCCAGGTCGCCGCCACGGGCGATGCTGCGGAACGCGTCTGCATCCAGCGTGTCGAGGGAAACGTTGATGCGCTTGATCCCCGCATCCACCAGCAATGGCAGCTTGCGCGCCAGCAGTTGGCCATTGGTGGTCAGGCTGATGTCACTGAGACCCATCCCCCCCACGGCGCCCATGAAGGCTTCCAGTTTGGGACTGACCAGCGGCTCACCGCCGGTGATACGCAGGCGCTCGATGCCCGCCGCCTCAATCAGGTAAGCCACGCCACGGGCCATGGCCTCGGCCGAGAGTTCGTCCTGGGCAGCCACCAGCCGCTTGCCGTTCGGCACGCAGTAGGTACACGCGTAATTGCAGGCTGAGGTCAGGCTGATCCGCAAATTGCGAAAACGCCTGCCTTGACGATCAACGATCATGGATCACTCCGGCAGAGGATGGTTCGGGCGCGCTAAAAGCTGACTTAAAAATCAGCTTTTAGCAAGAGTCCATGCCTGAGTATATTCCTGGGGTACTACGGGTGGCAGCAAATCATTACGTGGCAGGGTTTTGCGCAGGCGCTGCTTCGATAGCTGCTGGCTCGCCGCTGTGCTTGCGCTTGTTGCCCATGCGCACGCCGATGTCCATCAGGAACTGGAAGAAACCTTCCTGATCCTCCAGCACATTGCTCCAGAACGGCGAGTGGTACAGCGCCACGGCGCCGTGCACCAGAGCCCAGGCAGCGCAGTAGTGGAAATACGGCGGCACATCTTCCAGCTTGCCTTCACTGATGCGGCCCTTGATCAGCAGGGTCAGGCGTTCGAAGTTGGAAGCACGGATCTTGTGCAGTTCCTCGACCATCTCCGGCACCTGATGGCCCTTGACCACCTTCTCTTCCAGGCGGTCGAACAGGCGGTAGCGCTGCGGATCACGCATGCGGAACTCGAAGTAGGCGCGGGACAGGGCTTCCTTGTCCTTGTCCACATCAGCCGAATGCAGCAACTCGTTCAAGTCGCGCTCGTAGTCGAGCATCAGGCGCAGGTAAATCTCGGCCTTGGACTTGAAGTGCTTGTAGATCGTGCCTTTGCCGATACCCACGGCATCCGCAATCATCTCGACGGTGACGCTGTCTTCACCTTGTTCGAGGAACAGCTTGAGCGCGGTGTCGAGAATTTCCTGCTCACGGCGGCGAAACTCACGGACCTTACGGGGTTCTTTGTGCATGAGGAAGAAGTCTGCAGAGGTCGATATAGGGGAGGGTTACGCACGGCAACGGATACGTGCCGATACGATTTACCCGATGCGAGGGATTATCCCGACTGAACGGTCGTTGGGCAATGTCTATGTGACCCCGTCACGCACTTTACTTTCAATACGCCAACGTTTTTATGGGTATCAGTCAGAAATAATACGCAACAACGACACCCGTGCACCTGCCTGATGAGAACTCAAGCGAAGCGCGCGTATTCCAAATCTGTTTAAAAAACGACCAGCCGCGACTGGACTGAATCGGATACTGATCAATACTTGAACTGTCGGCGTGACATCTCCCCCAAGTGAAGCGCCGACCTGGGTACCAACGGACCGTGTGCCCTTGTTTTACTCCTAATGGTCTTAGCCCGGATTCACCCCCCAGAACCCGGGTTTTTTTTGCCTGCGATTTGCCCGCTTCAGCCGGCTACGTGAGCCAGTGGGAACAGGCGCTTGAAGTTCTCGGTCGTCTGCTCGGCAAAGCGTTCGTAGGACTCGCCGCGCAGCATCGCCAGGTAATCCGCCACATCACGCACATACTCGGGCAGGTTCGGCTTGCCGCGATGGGGGATCGGCGCCAGGTACGGCGAATCGGTTTCCACCAGCAGGCGGTCTGCCGGCACCTGGCGTGCAACATCGCGCAGGGCGTCGGCGTTGCGGAAGGTGACGATGCCCGACAGGGAAATGTAGAAGCCCAGGTCCAGGGCGGCCTTGGCCATGTCCCAGTCCTCGGTAAAGCAGTGCAACACACCGGCCTGCGGCAACGCGGCTTCGCGCAGCAGGGTCAGGGTGTCGGCGCGGGCGCCACGGGTATGGACGATCACCGGTTTGCCGGTCTGCCGGGCGGCTTGCAGGTGCAGGCGGAACGAGGCCTGCTGCAACTCGGCGGCTTCAGGCTCGTAGTGGTAATCCAGACCGGTTTCACCGATGGCCACGACGCGCGGGTGATTGAGTTCACCCAGCAGCCAGTCGAGGGCTGGGGCTTCACCGGGCTTGAGGTCCAGCGGATGGATACCCACCGAGCAATCCACATCGGCGTAACGTTCGGCCAGGGCTTTGACGTCGGACGCATTTTCCGCGCTGACGCCAATGCACAGGAAGTGCCCTACGCCACGCTGGCGTGCGGCTTCGAGCGCGGCGTCAAGGGAGCCGCCGTGCTGGGCAAGGTCGAGGCGATCAAGGTGGCAATGGGAATCTACAAGCATAGGTATCTACAACTTCAGTCACGAAAAGTGTCTGGCCGACCATACACCCGCCGGCCACGGAAATTAACGGCGGCCGAGCAGCCCAACCCACTGCACCAGCAACGCTTCAAGCAGCAGCACGCGGTTGAGGTTGGCCTTGCCGAGCACCTTCTGGCGCTGGGCGAGGATCCAGTCCTGGATTGTCAGCACCTTGTCCTGGGCGCTTTTCTGCGCCAGGTATTGCACCACCTTGCGCATATCCGCCAGGCCCAGGCCGTTTTCGTCCTGGGTCAATTGGTAGCGCAGGATCAGGCTCGACCAGTCGCAGAACCAGTCGAACAGCAACAGCAGGGGAATGTCCTTCCAGGCAGTTTCTGCCAACTGAGTGGCGGACACTTCCTGCTTGATCAATTTCTTCACGCCGTCCACCACCAGCGCGCGTTGCTCACGCACACCCTGGGCTTGCAGCTTTACTGCGGCCAATGGCGAGCCGGCCGCCAGGGTCAGCAACTCGACGCGTTCGCCCTCGGTGCACTCCGGCAACGCCCACCCCAGCCATTCGAGGCTCATGGCCTCGCTCGGCAGCGGGCACGCCTGCTGCACGCAGCGACTGCGGATGGTCGGCAACAGGCGGCTGGACTGGTGGCTCACCAGCAACAACACAGTATCGCCGGACGGCTCCTCCAGACTCTTGAGCAAGGCGTTGGCGGCGTTGATGTTCATCGCCTCCACCGGCTCGATCAGTACGACCTTGCGCCCGCCCATCTGCGCGGTCTGCACCACGAAGCTGACAAGGTCGCGCACCTGGTCCACCTTGATCGCCTTGTCGGCCTCCTCGGGCTCCAGCAGGTAGTTATCCGGGTGGCTGCCGGCCTTGAGCAACAGGCAGGACTTGCACTCGCCGCAGGCTTCCAGGTTGACCGGGCGCTGGCACAGCAGGCTGGCCATGAGGCGTTCGGCCAGGTCACGCTTGCCGATACCCACCGGCCCATGCAGCAGGTAGGCATGGGCGTGCTGGGCACGGCCGGCCAGTTGTTGCCACAGGCTGTCCTGCCACGGGTAGGCTTCAGCCACGGGCGCGCTCCAGCAGAGTTGGCAGCAGGCTATCGATGGCGTGCTGCACGTGGGCCAGCGGTTGGGCGGCGTCCAGCAGGTAATAACGCGCAGGCTCGGCTGCAGCACGTGCAAGGAAGGCAGTACGTACAGCGTCGAAGAAGGCCTGGCCTTCCAGCTCGAAACGGTCCAGGCGACCACGGGCACTGGCGCGGGCCAGGCCTACTTCCACCGGCAGGTCGAACACCAGGGTCAGGTCAGGGCGCAAGTCACCTTGAACGAAGGTTTCCAGGGTAGCGATGCGCGCCAGGGACAGGCCCCGACCACCGCCCTGGTAGGCATAGGTGGAGTCGGTGAACCGGTCGCAGATCACCACGGCACCGCGCATCAGGGCCGGGCGAATCACTTCGGCCAGGTGCTGGGCACGCGCGGCGAACACCAGCAGCAACTCGGTGTCCGGATTCATCTGCTCTTCACCCGGTGCCAGCAACACCTCGCGGATACGCTCGGCCAGCGGCGTGCCGCCGGGCTCGCGGGTCAGTACCACCTCGATGCCTTCGCTGCGCAAGCGCTCGGCCAGGTAATCGCGGTTGGTACTTTTGCCGGCGCCTTCGGGGCCTTCCAGGGTAATAAACAAGCCAGTCACAGGCAGTCCTTAGTCAGAATTATTGCGGGCTTTGCGGCGCGGTGTTGTCCGGCGCGGGCTCGGCCGGCTTTTCAGCCGGCGCTTGCGCAGGCACATCGGCCGGTGGCGCGGCGTCTTCCGCTGGCTTCACCACCGGTGCCGGGCTGGAGCGGTAATCGGCGCGACGCTTGAGCTGAAACTCACGCACCGCGGCATTATGCGCATCCAGGTCATCGGAGAAAATATGGCTGCCGTCGCCCCGGGCGACAAAATACAGGCTGCTGCCCGGCACCGGGTTCAACGCGGCATGGATCGCCTCGCGGCCGACCATGGCGATGGGCGTTGGCGGCAGGCCGGCGACCATGTAGGTGTTGTAGGGGTTGGCTTCCTTGAGGTGAGCGCGGGTCAACTTGCCGTTATAGCGCTCGCCCAGGCCATAGATAACGGTCGGGTCGGTCTGCAACAACATGCCGACCTTCAGGCGCCGCACGAATACCCCGGCGATCTGCCCACGTTCTTCGGGTACGCCGGTCTCTTTCTCGACCAGGGAGGCCATGATCAGCGCTTGATAAGGGTCGGTGTACGGCGCATCGGCGACACGCTTGCTCCACTCCTGGGCAAGTACATCGTCCAGGCGGTTATAGGCTTTCTTCAGGAATTCGACGTCGGTCATGCCACGCACGAAGCGGTAGGTATCCGGGAAGAACCGCCCTTCGGGAAACACGCCGGGATGACCGAGCTTGTCCATGACTTCACTGTCACTGAGGCCCGAAAGGCTCTGCACGATCTTTTCATGCTTGGCCAGGGCCGAGCGCACCTGGCGGAAGTTCCAGCCTTCGACCAGGGTGAGGCTGTATTGCACCACTTCGCCGCGCTGCCACAGCCCGATCAGGCCCTGCGCCGTCATGCCGGGCGTCATGCGGTATTCGCCACTGTGCAACGGCTGGCCATCGAGGTTGAAGCGCCAGTAAAGGCGCAACCAGAAGGCGCCTTCGAGCACGCCGTCGGCTTCCAGGCGATTGAAGGTGCCGGTGGGGGTCGCCCCTGCCGGCACGTCGAGCAATTGCTCCTGGGTCAGGTTCAAGGACTGCTTCAAGGCAGCGTCGAACTTCCAGGCCGAATAGCCCAACAGCAAAGCCGCCGAGAACAGACCGATCAGCAGCAGTACAACCAGTTTTCGTATCAACTCAAATTTCCAATAGCGCGCGAACAATGCCCTGCAGTTTACGGGTGAGCGGCCCAACCGACCAGCTCATCGCAGCGTACCCGCGCACCGGCCAAATGCCATAAACGCTGTTGCACACAAAGACTTCGTCGGCTTGCTGCAACTGCTCAAGATCGATGTCGGCCACGGCCACCGGGATGCCCAGGGTGTGTGCCTGGGCCAGGATCTCGGCGCGCATCACCCCGGCCACCCCGCAACGCGTCAGATCAGCGGTTAGTAACAAGCCGTTGCGCACCAGGAATACATTGCTGAATACCCCCTCGATGACGCGTCCAGACAGATCCAGCATCAAGCCTTCGGCATGTTCGGTGTCCTGCCATTCGGCGCGGGCGATCACCTGTTCCAGGCGATTGAGGTGCTTGAGACCGGCCAGCAATGGCTGCTCGGCCAAGCGAGTGGCACATGGAAACAGGCGGATGCCGTCGTCTCCATGGGCGTGGGGATAGGTGGCGGGCGGACTGCCCTGCAAGATGCGGCGCACCGGTGCGCCAAGGTTGATGCCGTAACCGCGCAGGCTGTCGCCACGGGTCAGGATCAATTTGAGGACACCGTCGCCGAGGGCGGCGGCATAGGCCAGCACTTCGCTGCGGATCAATGCATGATCCGCAACCAAGGCGAGGCGCCTGCACCCCTCATCGAGGCGGTGCAGGTGGCGGTCGAGCAACACGGGCTGCCCGCCCCTGACGGCGATGGTTTCGAACAGCCCATCGCCATACGCCAGGCCGCGATCTTTCAGGGGCACGCTGTCCGCTGGCTGACCGTCGACCCAGCTGCGCATCACTCGGCGAACCGGCGGAACACCAGGGAGCCGTTGGTGCCGCCAAAACCGAACGAGTTGGAGATCACCACGTCGATCGGCATCTGCTGCGCTTCGTGAGGCACGAAGTTCAAGTCGCAGCCTTCATCCGGCTCATCCAGGTTGATGGTCGGCGGAGCGACCTGGTCCTTGATGGCCATGACGCTGAAGATCGCTTCGACCGCGCCCGCCGCACCCAGCAAGTGGCCGGTCATGGACTTGGTGGAGCTGACCGCCAGCTTGTAGGCATGCTCG
The DNA here is from genome assembly GCF_000612585.1 of Pseudomonas sp. CHM02. GTDB lineage: Bacteria > Pseudomonadota > Gammaproteobacteria > Pseudomonadales > Pseudomonadaceae > Aquipseudomonas. The sequence goes on along the minus strand of NZ_JFCA01000001.1, from coordinate 70,791 downwards.
CCGAACACCGACTTGATGGCTTCGGCCTCCGCCAGATCACCCGTCGGGGTCGACGTGCCATGGGCGTTGATGTACTGCACCTGATCCGGATTGACCTTGGCATCGCGCAAGGCGTTGGTGATGCAACGTGCAGCACCGGCACCGTCGGACGGAGGCGAGGTCATGTGGTAGGCGTCGCCGCTCATGCCAAAACCGATCAGCTCGGCGTAGATAGTCGCGCCACGCGCCTTGGCGTGCTCCAACTCTTCCAGCACCAGGGCTCCGGCACCGTCGGACAGTACGAAGCCGTCACGGCCTTTGTCCCACGGACGACTGGCACGGGTGGGTTCGTCGTTGCGGGTCGATAGTGCACGGGACGCGCCGAAACCGCCCATGCCCAGTCCGCAGGCGGCCATTTCGGCGCCGCCGGCGATCATCACGTCGGCTTCGTCATAGGCGATGTTGCGTGCCGCCATGCCAATGCAATGCGTGCCGGTGGTGCACGCGGTGGCGATGGCGTAGTTAGGTCCCTGTGCGCCCAGGTGGATGGACAGGAAACCGGAAATCATATTGATGATCGAGCCCGGGACGAAGAACGGTGAAATTCGACGAGGGCCGGAATCGTGCAACGTGCGGCTGGTTTCTTCGATATTGGTCAAACCGCCAATACCCGAACCCATGGCCACGCCGATGCGGTCACGGTTGGCGTCGGTGACTTCCAGGCCGGCGTTACGCACTGCCTGAAAACCGGCTGCCAGGCCGTATTGAATGAACAGGTCGAGTTTGCGGGACTCTTTTACCGAGAGATATTCCTCGACATTGAAACCCTTTACCGAGCCGCCAAAACGGGTGGAATAGGCAGAAAGGTCCGTGTGTTCGATCAGACCGATACCACTGTGGCCAGCCAGAATGCCCTGCCAACTGCTTGGCACATCCGTGCCCAGTGGCGACAACATACCCATACCGGTGACTACGACGCGTCTACGCGACACAGCACTCTCCTTTTTCTAATGACGACACTTTTGCTTCAACGCTCACTTTTCATCAGGGCTAAAGAAAAAACCGCACGCCGTTACAGCAGTGCGGTTTTTCCCTGACAGCAAGCGACGACTACAAACTATTACGCCTGGTGGCTAGTAACGTAGTCGATAGCAGCTTGAACAGTAGTGATTTTTTCAGCTTCTTCGTCCGGGATTTCGGTCTCGAATTCCTCTTCCAGAGCCATCACCAGCTCAACGGTGTCAAGGGAATCGGCACCCAGGTCTTCTACGAAGGAAGCAGTGTTGACCACTTCTTCTTCTTTAACGCCCAGTTGCTCGGCGACGATTTTCTTGACGCGCTCTTCGATGGTGCTCATACCTTGTTTAACTCCTAATGGACAAATTCAGGCAGCTGGCCAGTGGGTAAGTGTATAGAAAGCCTTTTCAGCTTTTCAACTGAAAGCTTCACCCAGTACCCGGTCGGCCACCTGCCTATAAATTAAGTTGCAGCTTTATAACGGATTTTAGACAGCTCGTATGACATTTTTTTGAAGCGATCCGTCACAATTTAACTCATGTACATCCCGCCGTTCACCGGGATTGTAGCCCCAGTCACGTATGCCGCACCGTCGGATGCCAGGAAAGTGACCACATTCGCGATCTCTTGAGCCTGGCCCAGACGGCCCAGCGGAATCTGCGTCAGCAAGGCTTCACGCTGTGCTTCCGGCAGTTCGCGGGTCATATCGGTGTCGATGAACCCTGGGGCCACCGAGTTGACCGTAATCGACCGCGAGCCGACTTCACGCGCCAGTGCACGGCTGAAACCTTCCAGACCGGCCTTGGCGGAGGCGTAGTTTACTTGGCCTGCGTTGCCCATGGCACCCACTACGGAGCCAATATTGATAATTCGGCCCCAGCGCGCCTTGGTCATGCCACGCAAAACGCCCTTGGACAGGCGAAACAGACTGTTCAAGTTGGTGTCGACCACGTCGTACCACTCGTCGTCTTTCATGCGCATCATCAGGTTATCGCGAGTGATGCCGGCGTTATTTACCAGAATCGCCGGCGCGCCGAACTGTGCGGTGATCTCGGCCAGTACGGCAGCTACAGACTCATCGCTGGTCACGTTCAGCTCAAGGCCGGTGCCTTGAACGCCGTTTTCCTTCAGGGTCGCAGCGATACGCTCGGCGCCCGAAGCGGAAGTGGCGGTGCCGATCACAACGGCGCCCTGACGGCCCAGTTCCAGGGCGATGGCCTGGCCAATGCCACGGCTTGCGCCGGTGACCAGTGCAACTTTACCTTGCAGACTCATGCAGGCTTCTCCTAAGTGCGGAAATCAGGCCAGTGCCGCGCGAGCGGCAGCGAAGGCATCCGGGGTATTCAGGTTGGCGGTCGACACACCGTCGGCGCAACGCTTGTTGAGGCCGGCCAGGACTTTGCCCGGGCCGCACTCGACCAACTCGGTGGCGCCATTGGCAGCCAGGGTCTGGACCGATTCAACCCAGCGTACGGGCTTGTAGAGCTGTTCCAGCAGGTCGCGCTTGAGGGTGTCGAGGTCGGCCGCCACGGCGGCGCTGACGTTCTGCACCAACGGGATCTGCGGCGCCTGCCAATTGATGGCGGCGATGGACTCGGCAAAGCGCTCGGCCGCCGGACGCATCAGCTCGCAGTGCGACGGCACGCTCACCGGCAACGGCAAGGCGCGCTTGGCACCACGGGCCTTGCAGCCTTCGATGGCCCGCTCGACCGCAGCCTTGGCACCGGCGATCACTACTTGACCAGGGGAGTTGAAGTTTACCGCACTGACCACTTCGCCCTGGGCCGCTTCGGCACACGCCTCAATCACAACAGCATCGTCCAGGCCCAGGATCGCGGCCATGCCGCCCTGCCCGGCCGGAACGGCCTCTTGCATCAACTGGCCACGACGCTCGACCAGCTTGACCGCTTCACCGAGGGTCAGGCTGCCCGCCGCCACCAGCGCGCTGTATTCGCCCAGGCTGTGACCGGCCACGAATGCCGGGCGCGCGCCGCCTTCCGCCAGCCACAAGCGCCACAGGGCGATCGAAGCGGTCAAGATGGCCGGCTGGGTTTTATCGGTTTGATTGAGTTGCTCTTCCGGCCCCTGCTGGGTCAGTGCCCACAGGTCATAACCCAGGGCGTCGGAAGCTTCCTTGAAGGTGTCCAGGATCAGCGGATGCTGCGCGCCCAGTTCGGCCAACATGCCGAGGGACTGCGAACCCTGCCCTGGAAAGACGAATGCGAGGGATGTAGACATGTAACAAGCCCCTAATGATCTGGTCGTCAAAAATGCGCACTCCTACGGTGGGAGCGCACGAAACTGACAGATTGGATGGTCAATTGAACTGGCCGGTCACATTTAAGCACTCCCGGGCCGATTCGCCTAAGGCAACAGGTCCTCGAGACGGCCGTGCAAGCGTTGCGGCAGGTTTTCCTGGATCTCGATCAGGGCCCGCGCAATCGCGCTTTGAAAGCCCTCGACGCCGGCCGAACCATGGCTTTTTACCACGATGCCCTGCAACCCCAGAAAACTCGCGCCATTATGCCGCGCCGGGGCCAGGTCAGCCTGCAGACGGCGCATCAATGGCAGCGCCAGGGCCCCGACCAGGCGCGACGCCAGGTTCTGCTTGAACAACGCCTCGATACGCGTGGCGATCATGGTCGCCAGGCCTTCGCTGGATTTGAGCAGGATATTGCCGACAAATCCGTCGCACACCACCACGTCCGCTTCGCCACGATAAAGGCCATCACCCTCGACAAAACCGATGTAGTTCAAGCCGCGCGCACCTTGCAGCAAGGTGGCGGCGAGCTTGACCTGCTGGTTGCCCTTGATGTCTTCAGTGCCGATATTCAGCAACGCAACGCGCGGCCGTGCCACGCCAAGCGCTTCGGCGGCCACCGAGCCCATCACGGCGAACTGGAGCAGGTGCTCGGCGCTGCAATCGACGTTCGCGCCCAGGTCCAGCAACTGGCAATAGCCTTTCTGCGTCGGAATCGCCGCCACCATCGCGGGTCGGTCAATGCCGGGCAACGTCTTGAGCACAAACCGCGACAACGCCATCAGGGCCCCGGTATTGCCGGCACTGACACAGGCCTGAACCTTGCCATCACGCAGCAGTTCCAGGGCCACCCGCATCGAAGAGTCAGGTTTGCCCCGCAGGGCTGCCGCCGGCTTGTCATCCATGCTGATGGTTTCGCTGGCCGGCGTAATCGTCAGGCGCGCGCGATCCACCGCCGGATGGCTGGCAATCAGTTCTTCAAGTAAGGAGGGTTGACCGACAAGGGTCAGGTGCAGCGAGGGTGTTGCAGACAGGCTGGCAATGCAGGCCTGAACAATGCTGCGGGGACCGAAGTCCCCGCCCATTGCGTCTATCGCGATGACTAGAGCAGACAAGTGATTACTCGTCAGCGCCCTTGTCGATCACTTTACGGCCACGGTATACGCCTTCTGGCGATACGTGGTGACGCAGGTGAACTTCACCGGTGGTCTTTTCTACGGACAGGGTGCTAGCCTCGAGAGCGTCGTGCGAACGGCGCATGTCACGGGCGGAGCGGGATTTTTTGTTCTGCTGAACAGCCATAATTGATTAACTCCTAAACGTTTGGGTCACGCTTTAACTGCGCCAATACACTGAACGGGTTGGACCGCGTTACCTCGTCCTCGCTCGGTTCGGGCTCGTCATCGAGGCCCGCCGGCTGCTGGCATTCTTCCGGATGATGAGCAGGCACAATGGGCAAGGCGAGCAGAAGCTCCTCCTCGATCAGTGCATGCAGATCCAAAGGATCTTCGCCCAGTTCCAGCACGTCATAACCTTTCGGCAACGACTGGGTATTCGCACCCTCCTTCACCACAGCATAACTGCACTCGCTGTGGATCGGCAGGGTGACCAGCTCAAGACAACGCTGGCAAACCATTTTGACTTCGGTGTCGATAAAGCTGTGAATGACCACAGATTTACGTTCATCTCGTTCAAAAACGAATTTGGCCTGCACCGTACCGACAGTGTCGGAAAGCGGGTCGCAGAGTCTCTCCAAATCGGCCAGCAGCAACTCACCTTGAAGGGAAGTGCCACGATCAGCCAATTTGCGCGGGTCAACGTGAGGTGGAATCGGGTCATTCAACATAGGCGCAGCATTATAGGGATGCACCCGGCCATGTCAAAGGAAATTCGGCCCTGTGCGTCAGCCGGTCGCCCCGCTAGAATCCCCCGCTGCCTTGAGGAGACGCCCATGCTGCCTTTATTACTCGCATCCAGCTCGGTTTATCGCCGGGAATTGCTGAGCCGCCTGCACCTGCCGTTCATCTGCAGCTCGCCGGATATCGACGAAAGCCACCGTGCAAATGAACCCGCCATCGAGCTGGTCAAGCGCCTGGCCGAACAGAAAGCCCGCGCCCTGGCCACCAGCCATCCAGGGCATTTGATTATCGGTTCCGACCAGGTGGCCGCGCTCGAAGGCCGGATCATCGGCAAGCCCCACACCTCCGAGAATGCCCGTGAACAGCTGTTGGCCGCCAGCGGCAAGCGTGTCAGCTTCCTCACCGGATTGGCGCTGCTCAACACCGAGACCGGACACTGCCAGGTCGACTGCGTACCGTTTACCGTGCACATGCGCGAACTGGACGCTGAACGCATCGAGCGCTACCTGCGGATCGAGCAGCCGTATGATTGCGCGGGCAGTTTCAAGGCCGAAGGGCTGGGTGTGAGCCTGTTCCAGAGTACCGAAGGACCGGATGCGACCAGCCTGATAGGTTTGCCGCTGATTCGGCTGGTCGACATGCTGCTGGCCGAAGGCGTGCAAATCCCCTGAGAACAACGCATAACCAAATGCGGGCTTGCTCGCGAAGGCGGCGCATCAGTCAATACATCTGTGCCTGACCCACCGCCTTCGCGAGCAAGCCCGCACACATTTTGAGCTATATCAGCCTCAGGATGTCAGCGCAGGGATGGGCCTTGGAAGCCCATGTAAAACGCCAGCTTCTCCGCCACGCTGGCACCGAGTCGCTTGGAGAAGCGATCGAACGGCGATTCCTCAACCGTGAAATCCACCAATTCCTTCTCGCCAATCACGTCCCGCGCCACCGAACTGGCACTGCCCAGGCCATCGATCAAGCCCAGCGGCAATGCCTGCTCGCCCGACCACACCAGGCCGGAGAACAGCTCCGGGTGGTCCTTATCCTTCAGGCGATCACCGCGCCCTTGCTTCACGCTGGCGATGAACTGGCGATGGGTGGTGTCGAGCACGCCCTGCCAGAACTGGGTTTCATCCGCTTTTTGCGGCTGGAATGGATCAAGAAACGCCTTGTGCTCACCCGAGGTGTAGGTGCGGCGCTCCACGCCCAGTTTCTCCATGGTGCCGACAAACCCATAGCCCGCCGCCGTTACACCAATAGAGCCCACCAGGCTGGCCTTGTCGGCGTAGATCTGGTCAGCAGCACTGGCGATGTAATAGGCGCCGGAAGCGCCCAGGTCGGAAATCACCGCATACAGCTTGGTATCCGGGTGCAGGCCTCGCAGACGGCGAATCTCGTCATACACATAACCCGACTGCACCGGACTGCCGCCCGGGCTATTGATGCGCAGGATCACACCCTTGACCTTGGGATCCTCGAATGCAGCGCGCAGGCTGCTGACGATATTGTCGGCGCTGGCGGATTCCTTGTCGGCAATCACCCCGCGCACTTCGATCAGGGCGGTGTAGTTGGCGCCACGGGTGGCACTTTTTTCCATGTCCATCAGCGGACTGAACAGCACCAGCATGGCGATGAGCCAGGTAAAGGTCAGCAGCTTGAAGAAAATCCCCCAACGCCGCGCACGGCGCTGTTCCTGGACGCTGGCCAGGAGGGTTTTCTCCAGCAGCTTCCAGCTTTTGTCATCACTGCTTTCAGCCTTTTCGGGCGCTTTCCACTCGTCACTCATGCCATCAACCCCAGCAAAGACTTATTGGGCCCGGCCGAGCCAGGCCTGCAATTCGGAAAAATGATCAATCGTCAGCCTGGGCTCATATTGCTGCAAGGCCTCGGCCGCCTGGGCGCCGTAGCTGACCGCAACGCTGTCCATGCCTGCATTGCGCGCCATCATCAGGTCGAAGGAAGCATCGCCCACCATCAACGCCTGGCGTGGCGACACACCGCAGTGGGCCAGGATCTGCTCCAGCATCAGAGGGTGAGGCTTGCTGGCAGTTTCATCGGCGGCACGGGTGATATCGAAATAATCTTCCCAGCCATGGGCCTTGAGCACCCGGTCCAGCCCGCGACGGGCCTTGCCGGTGGCGACCGCCAGCTGATAACCGCCGGCCCGCAAGGCGTCCAGGGACTGCACCACACCATCGAACAGCGGCGAAGGCGTAGCCTCCAGGGCAATGTAGTGATCGGCGTAGTGATCTCGGAATGCAGCCAGCTCGGCGTCGCTGATCTCGGGGTACAAGGTGCGAATGGCCTCAGGCAAGCCGAGGCCGATGATGCCCTTGACCGCATGATCCGTGCACAGCGCGTATCCCGAGCGGGTCGACGCCGCGTGCATCGATTCGACAATCCGGCCAATGGAGTTGGCCAGGGTACCGTCCCAATCGAAAATCAGCAGTTTGTAATCAAGGTGCGACACTCAAACGCTCCACGGTCTTGGCCCACATCTCATCGACCGGCGCCTGCAGCTTCAATTCGCCGCCATCGGGCAGCGGCACAGTGAGCATGTAGGCGTGCAGGAACAGGCGCTTGCCGCCCAGGTCACGGATTTCCCTGGAGAAATCCTCGTCGCCGTATTTGGTATCGCCAGCGATGCAGTGGCCTGCATGCAGGGTGTGCACGCGAATCTGGTGGGTACGGCCGGTCACCGGCTTGGCCTCGACCATGGTGGCAAAGTCACCGAAACGGCGCAGGACCTTGAACAGGGTCAGGGCTTCTTTGCCCTCCTCGTCCACCTCCACCATGCGCTCGCCGGAACGCAGGTTGCTCTTCTGCAATGGCGCGCGGACGCTCTTGACGGAACTGGCCCAGTTACCGCGTACCAGTGCCATGTAGCGCTTGTCCACGCCATCGCCACGCAGGGCGGTGTGCAGGTGGCGCAGCATGCTGCGCTTCTTGGCGATCATCAGCAGGCCGGAAGTGTCGCGGTCCAGGCGGTGGACCAACTCCAACTCCTTGGCGTCCGGGCGCAACTGACGAAAGGCTTCGATCACACCGAAATTCAGGCCGCTGCCGCCGTGAACCGCAATGCCACAGGGCTTGTTGATCACGATCAGCTTGTTGTCTTCGAAGACAATCGAGGCTTCAAGGCGCTGCAACAAGCCCTGCGCCAATGGCACAGGCTCATCACGCTCAGGCACGCGCACCGGCGGCACGCGAACGATATCGCCCGCCTGCAACTTGTACTCGGGCTTGATCCGGCCCTTGTTCACCCGCACTTCACCTTTACGCAAGATGCGGTAAATCAAGGTCTTGGGCACGCCTTTGAGCCTGGCCAGGAGAAAATTGTCGATGCGTTGGCCGGCATATTCCGGCGAGACCTCGAGCAGCTGGACGCTGGGGGTCTGGGGGGCGGTAGTCGTCATGGCGGCGATGATAACAATTTTTTATGGAATTGAAGCACTTAATCATTGCTGCTATAGTCGCGAACGCCGCCAAAAGCGGCCTGGACAGAGGACATGCGGCAAACTGCCGGCCCTGACCATCGCAATTCATCAGGACGCGAGGCCGTCCTACGGGGCTTTCGCCACCCTGGAAGGCTCAAGATTGTAACAAGCGCAGGTGACATGAGGCCTGAAGCGAGTGCAGAAAGCAGAGTGAATACTCGCGTTCTGCGCCGATATTTACGGCCAGTTCACAAAGTGCAGTCAGTCTTGAACCAGACCACGGCGAATACTTCGGAAACAACGCCTGTTAAGAGCTGAGTGAGAGCGCAATCGCCCACACCTAGTCTTGTTTAGCCATGAGCGTGGACTCCCCATTGGAGAACACGGTAAATGCCAACCCGCTGCGGATTCTGCGCGCGGCAGCACCCGAATTATCAGGGATACGTGTAGGGTGGAGATGCACAACCGTCGGACCGTGTAGCACTAGGCTTATATTTAGACGCTTCATCTCGTCCACTGTCGCCGGTTGATTCCTCCTCCTGACCTTAGCTTTTGTTGAAGTGGTGCCTTTGTCACCACCGCTAACAAGCAGGACGCGTCCGTCGCGATACCGGCCCAATTGGCTGGTGTTTGCTGGACACTGGAGTGGCCAACCACTCTTGACGCACCTGACACCGACCGTGAGAAGTCGTGTGTGCCGAACGCCGTTTCCGGCAGCCCGGAAACCGACGGTACAACATGAAAAGAATGCTGATTAACGCAACTCAACCCGAAGAGTTGCGTGTTGCACTGGTAGATGGCCAGCGCCTCTATGACCTGGACATCGAATCCGGTGCACGCGAGCAAAAGAAGGCCAACATCTATAAAGGCCGTATTACTCGCATCGAACCAAGCCTTGAGGCTGCCTTTGTCGATTTCGGCTCCGAGCGCCACGGCTTCCTGCCCCTCAAAGAAATCTCCCGCGAATACTTCAAGAAAGCCCCCGAAGGCCGCGTGAACATCAAGGACGTCCTGAGCGAAGGCCAGGAAGTCATCGTCCAGGTCGAAAAAGAAGAACGTGGCAACAAGGGCGCCGCCCTGACCACCTTCATCAGCCTGGCTGGCCGCTACCTGGTCCTGATGCCGAACAACCCACGTGCCGGCGGCATTTCCCGCCGCATCGAAGGCGAAGAGCGCAACGAACTGCGTGAAGCGCTGAACGGCCTGATCGCACCGGCCGACATGGGCCTGATCGTTCGCACTGCCGGCCTGGGCCGCAGCAGCGAAGAAATGCAGTGGGACCTCGACTACCTGCTGCAACTGTGGACCGCCATCAAAGAAGCGTCCCTGGATCGTTCCGCGCCGTTCCTGATCTACCAGGAAAGCAACGTGATCATCCGCGCCATCCGCGATTACCTGCGCCAGGACATCGGCGAAGTGCTGATCGACAGCGTTGAAGCCCAAGACGAAGCCCTGACCTTCATCCGCCAGGTGATGCCGCAGTACGCCAGCAAGATCAAGCTGTACGAAGACAGCGTCCCGCTGTTCAACCGTTTCCAGATCGAAAGCCAGATCGAGACCGCCTTCCAGCGCGTGGTCGAACTGCCTTCCGGTGGCTCCATTGTGATCGACCCGACCGAAGCCCTGGTGTCCATCGACATCAACTCGGCGCGTGCGACCAAAGGCAGCGACATCGAAGAAACCGCACTGCAGACCAACCTGGAAGCGGCTGAAGAAATCGCCCGCCAGCTGCGCCTGCGTGACATCGGCGGCCTGATCGTGATCGACTTCATCGACATGACTCCGGCCAAGAACCAGCGCGCCGTGGAAGAGAAAGTCCGCGAATGCCTGGAAGCGGATCGTGCCCGCGTGCAAGTCGGCCGTATCTCGCGTTTCGGCCTGCTGGAAATGTCCCGCCAGCGCCTGCGCCCATCCCTGGGTGAAAGCAGCGGCATCGTCTGCCCGCGTTGCAACGGCACCGGCATCATCCGTGACGTTGAATCGCTGTCCCTGGCGATCCTGCGCCTGATCGAAGAAGAAGCCCTGAAAGACCGCACTGCCGAAGTCCGCGCACAAGTGCCGATCCCGGTCGCAGCGTTCCTGCTCAACGAAAAACGCAACTCGATCACCAAGATCGAACTGCGCACCCGTGCCCGTATCGTCATCCTGCCGAACGATCACCTCGAAACACCGCACTTCGAAGTGCAGCGCCTGCGTGATGACAGTCCGGAAGCCCACAGCGGCCAGTCCAGCTACGAAATCGCCGCTGCCGCCGCCGAAGTGGAAGAAGTCCAGCCAGCCGCCGCGACCCGCACCCTGGTTCGCCAGGAAGCCGCGGTCAAGACCGCGCCAGCCCGCGCCAACGCACCGGTTCCGACCGAAGCGGCAGCTCCGGTTGCCGCGCCGGCCGCCCTGCCTGAGCCAAGCCTGTTCAAAGGCCTGGTGAAGTCGCTGGTCAGCCTGTTCGCCACCAAGGAAGAGCCCGCAGCGCCGGTTGTGGTTGAAAAACCTGCCTCCGAGCGCCCTGCGCGCAACGAAGAGCGTCGCAACGGTCGCCAGCAAAGCCGTAACCGCAACGGTCGTCGTGACGAAGAGCGCAAGCCGCGCGAAGAACGTGCTCCGCGTGAAGAACGCGCACCACGTGAAGAGCGTGCGCCTCGCGAAGCCCGTGAAGAAACCCCGACCGTAGAACGTGCACCGCGTGAAGAGCGCGCTCCACGCACTCCACGCGCCCCGCGTGAAGATCGCAAGCCACGTGGCGAGCGTGAAGAGCGCGTGCGTGAACTGCGCGAGCCGCTGGACGCCGCACCAGCCGTTGCCGGTGCTGCCGTCGCCGCTGAAGAGCGTCCGGCCCGCCAGCCGCGTGAAGAGCGTGCGCCACGTGAAGAACGTCAACCTCGCGCACCGCGTGAAGAGCGTCAACCACGTGCCGAACAGGCCGCGGCTGCCAGCGAAGAAGAAGTGCTGACCGGCGAAGAGCAACTGCAGGAAGACGGTCAGGAAGGCGCCGAAGGCGATCGTCCACGCCGCCGCTCCCGTGGCCAGCGTCGTCGCAGCAACCGTCGCGAGCGTCAACGTGATGCCAACGGCAACGTGATCGAAGGCTCGGAAGAGACCGGCGAAAACGCAGAAGCCGCTGCTACCAGCGAACCGACTGGCGCCGAACTGGCGGCTGGCCTGGCCGTTACCGCTGCCGTTGCCAGCTCGGTCATCAGCGCACCGGCTGAAGCCCAGGCTCACGAGCAGGCTGAACGTGCCACCGCTGCTGTCGAAGAAACCGTCACCGTGGAAACACCTGTTGCCGAGACGCCAGCCGTTGAAGCGCCTGTTGCTGAAGCGCCAGTCGTAGAAGCACCGGTTGTCGAAGCGCCTGTTGTCGAAGCCACCACCCCAATCGAAGCGCCGGTTGTTCCGGAAGTGGAAGTTGCTCCGGCTCAAGAAGCCCAGCCAGAAGTTGAAGTGGCAGCGGTTGAAGCCGCACCGGTGGTTGAGCCTCAGCCTGTGGTTGAAGCGGTAGTTGAAGCACCGGCCGTCGAAGCGGCTCCAGAAGTACGCGAAGTTCGTGAAGAACAAACCGCCTTCCAATGGACTGCCGAGCCTGTCGCTCCGGTTGAAGCGCCAGAACCTGCCCCAGTGGCAGAAGAAGCGCCAGCGCCAGCACCGGTTGCCGAAGTCGTGATTGCCGAGCCAACCCCTGTGGTTGAGCCTGCCCCGGTCGTTGAACCTGCGCCAGTGGTTGAAGCGCCGGTGGTTGCCGAAGTTGCCGCGCCAGTGGTTGAGGCCGCACCGGTCAGCGCCCTGACCGAAAACGGCCGTGCACCGAACGACCCACGAGAAGTGCGTCGTCGTCGCAAGGAAGCTGAAGCCGCCGCCGCTGCTGCCGCAGCACAGGAAGCAGAACACGAGAGCAAGCCTCTCGCCTGATTCCCGCAGCGACTAAAAAGCCCCGCCTGAGTGATCAGGCGGGGCTTTTTATTGATTACGGGTACACATTCAACTGTAAGAGCCGGCTTGCCGGCGATAGCGGTCTATCCGCCACAGGTGTGTTGGCTGGCCTAACGCTATCGCCGGCAAGCCAGCTCCTACAATTAGGACGGGGAGTAATTTAAAGACTGTGGCAGGTCGACATCCCAGAGCACGCCTGGATCATCAACAGACACTTCACATACCGTCGCCTGCGCAAACAACGGCTTGGCCCCACGATCACCGGTCAGCGCCATCAGGCCCGGCCCTGATGCCTGGCTAAACGCCACAGGATGACCATATTGCCCGTCCTGCACCGGCACACTGATGCCGCCCGCCTCCAGCCCGTCGATCACCCGCTCAATGCTAGACGACCGGATAAACGGCATATCCCCCAGCACCACCAGCCAGCCGTTCGCCCCAGCACTGGCCGCGACCGCAGCGGCAATGCTGTCGCCCATGCCGGCTGAGCGCAGCAGCAATACCTTGCAACCGTAGGCCTCTGCCAAGCGAATCACTTCAAGCCGGTCCGGTGAAGTCACCACCCAGCGCTCCACCACAGCACCCGGCAGATTCACCAGGACCTGCTCGATCACCGGCCGCGTCACGCCATCCAGCCCCACACAATCCGCCAGCAACTTATCCTGGTCAGCCCCCGCCACAGCGCGATAGCGACTGCCCTGCCCCGCCGCCAATACAATCGCGGTAATCGTCACTCAGCCACGACCGGCAGCGGCTTTTTCTGCATCGGCACCACGCCGTTCTTGATCGCGACTATTTCCGCCATCAGCGAGAGCGCGATCTCCGACGGGGTATGGCTGCCGATATGCAAGCCAATCGGCCCATGCAGACGTGCGATCGCCTCGGCAGACAACCCCAGCGCAGCCAGGTTTTCGCGCCGCTTCTGGCTGTTGACCCGTGACCCCAGCGCGCCAATGTAGAACGCGCTGGAGTTCAACGCCGTCAGCAACGCCATGTCATCCAGCCGCGGGTCATGGGTCAGGCAGACGATGGCCGTGCGCTCATCCGTCTGGATATTCAGCACCGCTTCATCGGGCATCCCCGGCACGAAGCGCCCGTGCTGTTCCTGCCAACCGTAGACGAATTCATCACGCGGATCGCAGATCAACACGTCGAAATCCAGCAGTCGCGCCATCTCTGCCACATAGCGCGACAGTTGCCCGGCGCCGATCAGCAGCAGACGCCAGCGCGGACCGTAGATGGCCCGCAGGCGTTCACCGTCGAAGGTGACCACGTCGGTCTTGCTCGCGCTGCTCAAGCTCACACCGCCGGTGGCCAGGTCCAGCTCGCGGGCGACGATCTCATGGGCTTCACAGCGCTCCAGCAACTGCGCCACCCAGGCCCAGTCTTCCACGCGCTCTTCAGTCAGGCGCAGCGTGCCACCACAAGGCAAGCCGAAACGGGCCGCCTCATCGCGGGTAACGCCGTAGGTGACCAATTGCACCGGCGGCCCATCCTGCGCCAGCCGGCCATCCTGCAGGCGCGCAATCAAGTCGTCCTCGATGCAACCGCCCGACACCGAGCCAATCACCACGCCATCGCCCCGCAGCGCCAGCATGGCACCTGGCGGACGCGGCGCACTGCCCCAGGTCTGAACAACGCTGTACAACACGACTTGCTGCCCGGCACGGCGCCATTCGAGCACGCTGCGCAAGACATTCAGATCCACACTGTCCATCAAGACTCCTGCAAGCGATGCAGCGCAGCCCTGCGGCTGGCCAATGGATTTTAGAGCGGACAACCCCACGCGAGTTTCATCAGCTTAGACCGACCCGGGTGAACGGCCGCCCAATAGATACAGGCTTTATCGCAATTTGATGAAGTACTTACTTAATGTAAATCAAAAAATGCAAAAAGTGGCGCGCCAGAAACGCAAACGCCCCGAACCAGTCGGGGCGTTTGTGCGTAGCGGTTGGCGTCAGGTCACGCCATCAGCCGCTTACTTGACGACAGGGGCAGGGCCTTCAGCAACACCCAGGTCATCGATTTCGCGGGTTTCCGAGATACCGGTACCACCAGACGCCAGCTCGCTTTGCAGCTTGTCGGTGTCCAGCTCCTTGACCCACTTGGCCACAACGATGGTGGCTACGGCGTTACCAACGAGGTTGGTCAGCGCACGGGCTTCGGACATGAAGCGGTCGATACCCAGGATCAGCGCCAGGCCGGCAACCGGCAGGTGGCCTACGGCCGACAGGGTGGCAGCCAGTACGATGAAGCCCGAACCGGTCACGCCTGCAGCGCCTTTGGAGGACAGCAGCAGCACCAGCAGCAGGGTGATCTGGTGGGTGATGTCCATGTGGGTGTCAGTCGCCTGGGCGATGAACACGGCAGCCATGGTCAGGTAGATCGAAGTACCGTCGAGGTTGAACGAGTAGCCAGTCGGGATCACCAGGCCTACTACGGACTTCTTGGCACCCAGGCGCTCCATCTTGATCAGCATGCGTGGCAGTGCGGATTCGGAGGACGAAGTACCCAGAACGATCAGCAGCTCTTCACGGATGTAGCGGATCAGTTTGATCACGCTGAAACCGTGGGCGCGGCAGATAGCACCGAGCACCACCAGCACGAACAGGACGCAGGTGATGTAGAAGCAGATCATCAACTGGCCCAACTGCACCAGGGAACCCACGCCGTAGGCACCGATGGTGAACGCCATGGCACCCAGGGCACCGATTGGCGCGAGCTTCATGATCATGTTGATGATGTTGAACATCACGTGAGCGAAGCGATCGATGAAGTCCAGCACCGGCTTGCCGTAGGCACCCAGGCGGTGCAGGGCGAAACCGAAGATCACCGAGAACATCAGCACTTGCAGGATGTCGCCGTTGGCGAACGCGCCGACGATGGTGTTAGGGATCACGTTGAGGATAAAGCCGACGATGCTCTGGTCTTTACCGGCAGTGACGTAGGCCGCCACTTTGGAGGCGTCCAGGGTCGCTACGTCGATGTGCATGCCGGCGCCCGGCTGCACGACGTTCACCACGATCAAGCCGATCAGCAGCGCGATGGTAGAAACGATTTCGAAGTACAGCAGCGCATAGCCGCCGGTTTTGCCGACCGATTTCATGCTTTGCATGCCAGCGATGCCGCTGACAACGGTGCAGAAGATGATCGGGGCGATGACCATTTTGATCAGTTTGATGAACCCGTCACCCAGTGGCTTGAGGGCCACGCCGGTCTGCGGGTAGAAGTGACCGAGCAAAATACCGATAACGATTGCAACGATCACCTGGAAGTACAGGGATTTGTAGATTGGCTGACGAGTCGTCATTGCAAAATTCCTCAATCGTCCCGTGTGGCAAATATCCGCCATTGCCCACGACACTTGAATTGCGAACCCTCCTGCACTGGAGGGATTTGTTGTTTGCGAGGCCTATAGACGCAAGCCTGCGCTGTCATCCTTATCGCAAACGCCGTGCCACTTTGCCGAAAAACCCTGAAGGCCTTTAGACATCAGGGCTCAGGGTTTTCGGTCGCCCTCCCGAGCGCTCAATCGAGTGGCGGATTTCCGCCCACTGATCCGATCTCGTCCTACAATTTGGCGGATATCCGCCTTGTGACCCTCTCCGGGGATGCTACGATCCGCCCTTCCATGGACGAGGCCTTCGCATGCGTGAACGTACCATCGCCAGTCACTACGCCCGGGCAGCCCTCGGCGGGGCGCATCGGGCCGGCTACGACTATTCGGGCCTGTTGGCGCAGGTGGGCATCACCCCGGAATTACTGACCGAACCTCGCGCCCGCATCGCCCCGGAGCAATTCACCCGGTTGCTGCAGATGCTTTGGCTGGCGCTGGATGACGAATACCTGGGGTTCGCCGACGGGCCCAGCAAACGCGGTACCTTCGCCATGATGTGCCACGCGCTGATCCACTGCCGCACCCTGGAGAAAGCTCTGGAACGCGGTTTATTATTTTATAGCCTATTCCCACAAGGGCCGCGCTGGCAGCTGACACGCGAAGGCGAAATGGCACGCCTGAGCCTGGATGACACGCAGTTGTGGGACCCGGATCACTTCCTGACTGAATGCCTGCTGGTGATCTGGCATCGCCTGGGCAGTTGGCTGATCGGCCAACGCATCCGACTGCACCAGGCCACCTTCAGCTACTCAATGCCGGCGCACGCCAGCGAATATGACCTGCTGTTTCCCTGTCGCCAGGTATTCGGTGCACCGAACAGCAGCCTGGTGTTTCCCGCGCGCTATTTGAAGCTGCCGCTGTTGCAGGATGAACGCACACTCAGGCACTTTCTAGAGCGCTCGCCGGCCGACCTGCTGTCTCGGCCGGACGAAGGCGACAGTTTGAGCAGCCAGCTACGCCGCTTGCTCAGCCGTGACCGCACGCCCTGGCCAGACCTGGAAACCGTCGCCCAGCATCTGCACATCAGCCCGCAGACGCTGCGCAGGCATTTGCGCGAAGAAGGCACCAGCTTTCAGGCGCTCAAGGATGAACTGCGGCGGGACATCGCCATCTATCATCTGGGCCGCGCGGATTTGTCGTTGCAGGAGATTGCCGAGCAGCTCGGATTTTCCGAACCGTCGGCGTTTCATCGGGCGTTCAAGAAGTGGACAGGGCTGACGCCGGGGGCGTATCGAGCGCAGGAAAGCTAGAGCGGCGATGTCTGGACTGGCCTCATCGCAGGCAAGCCAGCTCCCACATTTTGACCCGATTCACACACATTCTGATGTGTGAACACAATCCACTGTGGGAGCTGGCTTGCCTGCGAAGAGGCCGGCACAGCCAATGGAGATCACAAAGCCGGGAAGTGAATCTTGAACGCGGCGCCGCCCAAAGGCGAATCGCCCAAGGTCAGCCGCGCGCCGTAGCTTTCAATGATGTCCTTGACCACCGCCAAGCCAATCCCCTGCCCCGGATGCTGACGATCCAGCCGCTCACCCCTTTGCAGGATGCGCGCACGTTGATCCGGTGGCACGCCAGGACCATCATCTTCAATGCACAGCTCACTGCCTTCCAGGTTTTCCACGAAGCTGATGCGCACTTCGCTCAAACACAGGCGGTAAGCGTTTTCCAGCAGGTTGCCGAGCAACTCCAGCAACGCGCCCTTCTCGATCGGCACATCGCATTCCTCCGGCAGCTCGAAGCGCACCGTGACGCGCTTGTCGCGGTACACCTTATCCAGCGTATCGCAGAGGCTTTGCAGCACCGGTTCCAGCCGAACCTGGTGGCGCACCAGGCCGCTTTTGCGCAGGCTGGCCCGTTGCAACTGGTAGCTGATTTGCTGGCTCATGCGCTCGATCTGCGACTGCAGTACCCAGGCCTGGTCGCGATCTTCCGGGCGCTGGGCCATGTCTTCGCTCACGCCTTGCAACACCGCCAGCGGGGTTTTCAGGCTGTGGGCCAGGTCGTCGAGGGAGTCGCGGTAGCGCGCCCGTTGCTCACGCTCACTGTGCAGCAAGCGGTTGAGGGAGCCGGTGAGGCGCAACAGTTCGCGGGGGTGTTGTTCGGAAAGACTTTCGCGAGTGCCGCCTTCGATCTGGTCGAGTTCCTGGCTCAGCCGCCGCAGAGCCTGCAGGCCCCAGGTCAGGCCCAGCCACAGCAGGGTCAGCAACACCAGCAAGGCCGCGCCGAAGCCCAGGTAGAGGTTCTCGCGCAGGCCTTCGAGGGTCAGTTGGTATTCGCGCACCGGTTGCAGGGCGACGATACTGAACGCCGCGCTCTTGCCGCCCAGCAGCTTGACCTCGACGTCATACACGAAGAATTCCTGGCCGTTGGCCTCGCGAATCCGTGCAAATTCATTACCGCGCCCGTCATAGCGCGGTTTGTAATTGATGTTTTCTTCCTTGGTCGCCCGCGAGCGCCATACCAGATGGCCTTCACGGTCATAGATATAGCCCAGCAAGCGGCTGTCGGTGAGGTTGAAACGCTCGTCGGGCAACTGCGCCGGCATCAGCAGGCGGTTGTTTTCGACCCGTGCGGCAGAGATCAGAGTGGTGACGTCCGACGCCAGGCGCTGCTCGATGGAGTCCTGCAACGCCAGGCTGAACGCCCCCTGCATGGCCGGCAACAAGCCCAGCATGAACAACACGGCCAGGGTGGCGGCCGCCAGCATCAAGCGCACGCGTAACGAGCGAATCAACGGCAGCGCTCATTGAACAGGTAGCCCAGGCCACGCACTGTGTCGATCGGCTTGAACCCGCCCGGCCCTTCCAGCTTGCGGCGCAGGCGGCCAACCAGCACTTCGATGACATTCGGATCACGCTCGTCGTCATCCGGGTAGAGCTGCTCCATCAAGCGGTCCTTGGCGACCACTTGCTGGTGATGGCGCATCAGGTATTCGAGGATGCGGTATTCGTAGGCCGTCAGCGCCAGCGGCTGTTCGTCGAGGGACGCCTGCTTGCGATTGAGGTCCAGCAGCAACGGGCCGGCCACAATGGTCGATTGGGTAAAACCGCTGGAGCGGCGCAGCAAGGCGTTCATCCGCGCCTCCAGCTCTTCGAACTGGAACGGCTTGACCACGTAGTCGTCGGCACCGGCAGCCAGGCCTTCGACCTTGTCCTGCCAGTTGCCACGAGCGGTGAGGATCAGGATCGGGAAGGTCTTGGCCTGGCTACGCAGTTGGCGGATCAGGTCCAGGCCGCCCATGCCGGGCAGGCCCAGGTCGATGATCGCCAGGTCATGATTGAACTGGCCAGTCTGGTACAGGGCCTCTTCGGCATTGGCCACGGCCTCGACCACATGCCCGCTGTCGGTCAGGCGGGTAAACAGGTGATGACGCAGCAGCGCCTCATCTTCCACCACCAGCAATTTCATAAGGCTCTCCAAAGCAAATCAACTGTCCGACAGAGGGATATCATAGCGGCCCTGCAGGTCTTGCGGGCGCAGTTTAATGCCATTGAACTGCCCGGTCAGGTGTTCATAGCCGGTGCGATAGGCCGGCTGCGGGGTTGCAAGGCCCAGGGACTGGCCCCAAGGCGTGGGTTGGCTGCCGGCCTCTTCGAAGCTGACACGCTGGATCAGGGTGCTGGATTTCTTGGTTTTCTCACTGCCGAAGGCGGCGAAGGCACCGTCGGCGGCCTGGGCCCCGGCCGTGGCACTGAGCATGGTTAACGCCAACATCAGCTTTTTGATCGCAGTCATGGGGTTACCTCTACGCGTTGGGCTGTGTGCCTTTGTGTAGGTCCAAGACTACGCAGATGCCCCTGAACTCCCCCTGAACAGGCTCTGAACCGCACCTGAACCGCAGCGGACTATCCTCCTGCCTATCAACTCGGCAAAATACCGCCCATGAATCCCCTACCTGCTTGCTGCACCCCACTCGACGCCCATTGGCCCCTGCCTGAACCCTTGCAGGGCGCTGTGTTTCTCAGCACGCGTTTTGACCCGAGCTTATTAACGGCAAGCGACTTCCAGCGCAGCGCCGTGCCGCCACCGGCCAGCATCCAGCGCTCGGTGGCCAAGCGTCAGGCCGAGTTCCTGGCTGGGCGGCTGTGCGCCCGCGCCGCCCTGCAACAACTCGATCACCTCAATTACATCCCCGCGATCGGTGAAGACCGTGCACCGGTGTGGCCGGCGCACATCAGCGGCTCCATCACGCACAGCACCGGGCATGCCGCCGCGATTGTCGCGCACAAGGCGCAATGGCGCGGACTGGGCATGGACCTGGAGAACGTGTTGAGCCTGGAACGGGCGGAGCGGTTGGCGGGAGAAATCCTGACGGCGGATGAGTTGCAGCGCATGGCCGCCTTGCCAAGAGAGCAGATCGCGCAGTTGGTGACGCTGACGTTTTCGGCCAAGGAAAGCCTGTTCAAGGCGCTGTACCCGATCGTGCAGACGCGTTTTTACTTTGAGCATGCTGAGTTGCTGGAGTGGTCAGATTCCGGCCAGTTTCGGCTGCGGTTGCTGACGGACCTGTCCGGCGAGTGGTGCCATGGCAAAGAGTTGGTTGGGCAATTTGCGTTGAACGATGGACAACTGTTGAGCCTGGTGGCTGTCGGCGCCTGATTGACCGTCATCGCCGGCAAGCCCGCGCCTACACGTGCGACGCGCCCCCCCCTGTAGAGCCGGCTTGCCGGCGATAGCAATATCAAGGCTTATCCTGATCCCTCGGCCAGCTCAGGCTAAAGCACGCCCCACCCAGATTGTTGCTCTTGCTGATCAACGCCCGCCCGCCGTGCCAGTAGATAATCCGCCGCACAATCGACAACCCCAGGCCATGCCCACCCGAGGCGCGGGTGCGGCTGTCATCCAGGCGCAGGAACGGCGTGAAGATACGTTCCCAGGCACTTTCCGGCACGCCGGGGCCGTCGTCTTCGACATCGATGCGACAGCGCACCTGGCCCACCTGATAACTGATCAACACCTGGCCCTGGGCATGACGCATCGCATTGCTCACCAAATTCTGCAGGGCACGGTGCAGGTAACGCGGCTCGGCGTCGACCCAGGCGTCATCCCAATGCGCCGAAGACAGGCAAATACCCCGGGCCACACTCACCTGTGGGCGCAGTGGCGACAATTCGCCGATCACCTGATCGAGCAGCGCATCCAGGTCAACCCGCTGGAAATTCAGCTCCGGCGAGCCTTGTTCCAGGCGCGCGTAAGTCAGCATTTCATCCACCAGCCCGTCGAGGTCCTGGATATCACTGTCCATGCCGTCCAGGTATTTGCGCCGCGCCTCGGGGGTAGTGGCATCGCCAACCATCTCCAGGCCGAAACGCAAACGCGCCACCGGGGTACGCAATTCGTGGGATACCGCGCGCACCAGTTCACGCTGGATCGCCAGCAACTGCTGCAAGTGCTCGGCCATGCCATTGAACGCCGCCGCCAGGCGCCCCACCGAGTCGGCACCACGAGCCGGCACACGGACCTCCAGGTTGCCCTTGGCGATGCGGGTGGCGGCGGCTTCCAGGCCGCGCAGTCGACGTTCAAGCTGGCGTACCAATAGATAGACGATCAAACCGATCAGGGTCAGGCTGATCAAGGCGATCAGGATCAGCCATTGCGCCGGGTAAGGGTTCATTTGATACAAGGGGCCGATTTCCAGCACCCACGGCGTACCGACCATGCCGGCAAACACGCGGATCGAATCGCCGCCCTTGCCCAGGGCCATTACCGTATCGCCTTCCGATACGCGGCGGCGCTGGTCTTCGTCCATATCGGCCTGGTCGAGGGGCATCAGGTGCATGTCGAAGCCAAACCCCTTGGCTTCCTTTATGTCCGCTAGGCGTTGCGGCTGCTCGGCCACCGGGAAGCGCACCAGTTCGTCGGCGAGCAGGTAGATAGTCGCGCGCGCCAGCTGTTCGCTGATCTGCTGCACTTCGCCCGCGAGCACCAGTTGTTCCTGATCACTGACCAATCGCAGCACCCGTGCGGCGTGAGGCCCGGTCTGCTCCACCAGCACCTGGCCACGTTGCAGGCGATTGCGCTGGCTCAAGTCCAGTTGCGCATCGGCCAGCGGGCGCAATTCCAGCGGGATCCCCAGCAAGCGCTCCCACACCGCCAGGGCACGTTGACGCTCGATGGTGCTCATGGGCTGCAGGTTATCGCCCATCAGCGCGAAGGTGCCGTGGGCCAGGCGCTCGCGGTACTGGCCGCTGCGCACCTCGTTGAGCAAGTGCAGGGCCAGCACCCCGAGCAGCGCGACCAGGATCAGCGCCGCGCACATGCCCCCGTAGATGCGCAGGAAGATCGAGTTCACAGCGACATGTCGGCGGCGGCTTCGGGGACGAACAGGTAGCCTTTGCTGCGGATGGTCTTGATCAGGCGCGGGTGGATCGGGTCGTCGCCTATCTTGGGGCGTATGCGAGAGATACGCACATCGATGGAACGGTCCTGGCCGTCGTAGCCGATGCCGCGCAGGGCGATGAAGATTTCTTCGCGGGACAGAATGCGCCCGGCATTCGCTACCAGCAGCCACAGCAGGTCGAATTCGGCGCTGGTCAGTTCGATGCCGTCATTATTCAGCCAGGCCTCGCGCAGGGCGTTGTCCACCACCAAGGGACCGAATTGCAGGCGGCGCTGGCTCTCCGCGACCGCCGGTTCCGCCGGTTCGCTGCGTCGCAGCAGGGCCTGGATGCGCGCCAGCAGCAAGCGTGGGCGCACGGGTTTGCACACGTAGTCGTCGGCGCCCATGTCCAGGCCCAGCACTTGATCCATGTCGTCGGTGCGCGCGGTAAGCATCAGGATCACGCCGTCATAGCGCTCGCGCACCTTGCGGCAGATGCTCAGGCCGTCTTCGCCGGGCAGCATCAGGTCGAGAATCACCAGGTCCGGCTGTTCGGCGATGATGCGCGCCGCGGCCAGGGCGCCATCCCCCTCCACCGACACCCGCAGGCCGTTGCTCTCCAGATACTCACGGGTCAATTCGGCCAGTCGCTGGTCGTCCTCGACGATCAATACCTGCCAGGCTTCTTGCTCCATGCGTTACCTCGGTTCTCATTATTGTAGGAGCGGGCTTGCCCGCGAAAAACATAAGGACGCCGCGCTCACTCAGGATGCCAGCGTTACCGTTGGCGTCCTTCGCGAGCAAGCTCGCGCCTACAGTTGTCATGTGGGGCGAGCAAGATATCGCGAGGATAAAGGTCGATTGTAGCCATGGGCCAGCCCTCAAACACAAGCAGGGAAATCCATTCGGTGATCGCATTTTTTTGTGATAGGGTTCGCGCCCTCAAAAATCCAACCTGCTGTTTTTGCCTTGGAATATTCGGTGACAAACGGCCGAATCCAGCAGCAATGCGGCCTACACGGGTGTTCCACGTTTCATACACATTTTACCCACAGCGTTATCCACAGGTAGTGCGTTGCTAAGCCCCCGAAAACGCATTATCTTGTAGGTCGGCGCTAAAAAAACCCTACATGTAGGGTTTTAAGCGAAAAAACCAAACACAGATCAGACAAGAAACTCAAGCCCTTTCTTGCTCTCGTTTGGTTAAACCAAAGCATTTTTTGAAAGCCCAAACCGCGCACGCGGATGGCAGCCGTTTTCACGCTCCTACAGCGCAAAACGGTACGGGTGTTGCAGTGCTTGAAGCTGGCAACTGTCACCCACCAGGAATACGGCCAAGGGCTTGTCAGCCCCGAACCGAAGACTTCGGCATGGAAGCGGCGCGAACAGCTCCCTTCCTCCTGTCCCGAAGTTGTTATGCCAGGCCCAGGCCTGCTGTAAGTGCTTCAGGACGGAACGGTGGGCACCGTGATGGTGCCCAAATAAATATAGAATGTGGAGACACCCCCCCATGCAAACCGACACAACTCGCGAGAACCCGCAAGGCTCCGTGCCGCAGGCCGCTGATTCGAACCTGGATCTGTCCGCCACCGCACCCGGCCAATTGCGAGTGATCAAGCGTAACGGCACTGTCGTTCCTTACACCGATGACAAAATCACCGTCGCCATCACCAAAGCGTTTCTTGCAGTTGAAGGCGGCACCGCTGCCGCTTCGTCGCGCATCCATGACACCGTTGCCCGCCTGACCGAACAAGTCACCGCGACCTTCAAGCGTCGCATGCCATCGGGCGGCACCATCCACATCGAAGAAATCCAGGACCAGGTCGAACTGGCCCTGATGCGTGCCGGCGAGCAGAAAGTCGCCCGCGACTACGTGATCTACCGTGATTCGCGCGCCAAGGAACGTGCCGTACGCTCCCCGGCCGAAGAAGCCGCCGTGCAAGCGCATCCGTCGATCCGTATCACCCTGGCCGATGGCAGCTTCGCGCCGCTGGACCTGGGCCGCCTGAACACCATCATCACCGAGGCCTGCGAAGGCCTGGAAGAAGTCGATGGTGACCTGATCCAGCGCGAAACCCTGAAGAACCTGTACGACGGCGTGGCCCTGACCGACGTCAACACCGCCCTGGTGATGACCGCCCGCACCCTGGTAGAGCGTGAGCCGAACTACTCGTTCGTGACCGCGCGCCTGCTGATGGACACCCTGCGTGCCGAAGGCCTGGGCTTCCTGAAAGTCGCCGACAGCGCCACCCACCACGAGATGGCTGACCTGTACGCCAAGGCCCTGCCTGCCTACATCGCCAAGGGTATCGAATTCGAATTGCTGAACCCGGTCCTGGCCACCTTCGACCTGGAAAAACTCGGCAAGGCGATCAACCACGAGCGCGACCAGCAGTTCACCTACCTGGGCCTGCAAACCCTGTACGACCGTTACTTCATCCACAAGGACGGTATCCGCTTCGAACTGCCGCAAGTGTTCTTCATGCGTGTGGCCATGGGCCTGGCGATCGAAGAGAAGCAGAAAGAAGACCGTGCCATCGAGTTCTACAACCTGCTGTCGTCCTTCGACTACATGTCTTCGACCCCGACCCTGTTCAACGCCGGCACCCTGCGTCCACAGCTGTCCAGCTGCTACCTGACCACCGTGCCGGATGATCTGTCGGGCATCTACCACGCGATCCACGACAACGCCATGCTGTCCAAATTCGCCGGCGGCCTGGGCAACGACTGGACGCCGGTGCGTGCACTGGGTTCGTACATCAAGGGCACCAACGGCAAGTCCCAGGGTGTTGTACCGTTCCTGAAAGTCGTGAACGACACCGCCGTAGCCGTGAACCAGGGTGGCAAGCGCAAAGGCGCTGTCTGTGCCTACCTGGAAACCTGGCACATGGACATTGAAGAGTTCATCGAACTGCGCAAGAACACCGGTGATGACCGTCGTCGTACCCACGACATGAACACCGCCAACTGGATCCCTGACCTGTTCATGAAGCGCGTCTTCGATGACGGCAAGTGGACCCTGTTCTCGCCATCCGAAGTCCCGGACCTGCACGACCTGACCGGTAAAGCCTTCGAAGAGCGCTACGAGTACTACGAAGCCCTCACCGAGTACCCAGGCAAGGTCAAGCTGTTCAAGACCATCCAGGCCAAAGACCTGTGGCGCAAAATGCTGTCCATGCTGTTTGAAACCGGCCACCCATGGCTGACCTTCAAGGACCCGTGCAACCTGCGCAGCCCGCAGCAGCACGTGGGCGTGGTCCATAGCTCGAACCTGTGCACCGAGATCACCTTGAACACCAACAAGGACGAGATCGCCGTTTGCAACCTGGGCTCGATCAACCTGCCGAACCACATCGTCAACGGCAAGCTGGACACCGCCAAGCTGGAGCGCACCGTCAACACCGCCGTTCGCATGCTCGATAACGTGATCGACATCAACTACTACTCGGTGCCACAGGCGCAGAACTCCAACTTCAAGCACCGTCCGGTCGGCCTGGGCATCATGGGCTTCCAGGACGCGCTGTACCTGCAACACATTCCTTACGGTTCGGATGCTGCTGTCGAGTTCGCCGACAAGTCCATGGAAGCGGTCAGCTACTACGCGATCCAGGCTTCCTGCGACCTGGCCGACGAGCGCGGCGCCTACGAGACGTTCCAGGGTTCGCTGTGGTCCAAAGGCATCCTGCCGCTGGATTCGCAACAGATCCTGATCGAAGCCCGTGGCCAGAAGTACATCGACGTAGACCTGAACGAATCCCTGGACTGGGCGCCGGTACGTGCCCGTGTGCAGAAAGGCATTCGTAACTCCAACATCATGGCCATCGCACCGACCGCGACCATCGCCAACATCACCGGCGTATCGCAGTCGATCGAACCGACCTACCAGAACCTGTATGTGAAATCGAACCTGTCGGGCGAATTCACCGTGATCAACCCGTACCTGGTCCGCGACCTGAAAGTCCGCGGCCTGTGGGACTCGGTCATGATCAACGACCTGAAGTACTACGACGGTTCCGTGCAGCAGATCGAGCGCATCCCGCAAGAACTCAAAGAGCTCTACGCGACGGCCTTCGAAGTGGACACCAAGTGGATCGTTGACGCCGCCAGCCGTCGTCAGAAGTGGATCGACCAGGCCCAGTCCCTGAACCTGTACATCGCCGGCGCTTCGGGCAAGAAGCTGGACGTGACCTATCGCATGGCTTGGTACCGTGGCCTGAAAACCACTTACTACCTCCGTGCCCTGGCCGCGACCAGCACCGAGAAGTCGACCATCAACACCGGTAAGCTGAACGCTGTTTCCAGCGGCGGCAACCACGGTGATGATTCGGTCCTCGCCGCTCCAGCCGGCCCGGCACCCGTGCCAAAAGCCTGCGCGATCGACGAGCCGGATTGCGAAGCTTGCCAATAAGCTGAGCCGGTCCCGGGCTTGAATAGCCGGGATTGAGTAACCCCCGATAAACCCTGGTTGCAGTTGGGTTTATCGGGGGTTTTGTTTTTTATGAGTACAACACCGTCATGATGCCTTCCCCAGGCTCGCCACCTCGCCGCCCCCACAACTCAACCCGATTACCGATTACCGCCATGGAATGATCTCCGTACTCTACCGTACCGACCATTCCCGCCCTGAAATCCTTAGCCTGACCCACCTGATAATTATTGCGCAACCCAAGACGATCCAGACCTTCACGGGGGTGCTCTCCATCATTGAGGCTGTTCATCGCAGCCATGAAACTGCGCCCCGCCGTGCCATCGTTGTTCTCCATTTGCGCCCGCTTGGCACTCGCGGCATACATGAAGTTGGCATCCGTCATCATCGCCGGGTCATCCCCCTTGAATTGTGCGTGCCTGGCCGCTTGTTTTACTTCGTCTTTGGTCAATGACAGCATGAAGCCATCGCGCATCGTCACGTCGTAGCCGTTCGCTGTCGCCCTCACCTCTTTGAAGACATCGGTTGGCTTCTGTCCAAACTGCATCATTGCGGCTTTTATGGCGGACACCGTGATGCAATTGCCATCGGGGCCCTGACTGAATCCACTCCAGATATTGTCAGGTTTTTTGCCGGGGTTGCTGTTATCGGGCTTGTAATTGAAGTGCTCTGAACCCTCAGTGATTGGCTTGTCGCTCATGGGCTCAGAAGGCCCAAAATCACTTCGAGGAACGCCAGGGCCGCGGCCACCGTCACCACGACCGCCAGGCGACACAGATGGTGCAGGTGGACGTACATTCCCATCATTGGGAAACCACTCCTTCAACAGCCGCCTGAGAAACTCACGAAACGCCTCACCCGCCTCTTCGATCAGCTTGTTGAGTATTTCCCTGAATGCCTCATCCCCCAGCTTCTTGCGCAGCGCATTCAACTTGTCGCGCGTATCTTGAACCGTCTGGTTCTTGCTGGTCAGCTGCGCATCGAACAGCTCGTCGAGCAACTGCCTGACCGCAGACACTTCAGCCACTGCCGCGACGACAGGTGTATCGCCACCGGCCAGGCCAGGCCTATACCCCACACGTCCAGCCCCTGGCCCGGACACTCCTGAATGCCACATACCCGTGCTCCCTTGATTGGTGAGCCACCCAGGCTCCGGTCCAATCAGTGGCAGGACGGGTACGGCACGTTCCTTCCCAGACCTCGAAGCCAGTAACCCGATGTGTCGCGGGCACTTTTCCTACACCCACAAAAAAGCCCCTCTTGCGAGGGGCTTCTTGTTGAGCGCTACCGCATCAGGTCATCTGAATGATGGTCTGCATGATGGTGCTCTGGGTGGAGATGGTCTTGGCGTTCGCCTGATAGTTGCTCTGGGCCTTGATCAGGTCCACCAGCTCGTTGGTCAGGTTGACGTTGGAGTTCTCCAGGGAGTTGGCCACGATCGAACCCAGGGTACCGGCTTGCGGGGTGTCATAACCTGGCTGGCCCGACGCGAAGGTCTCCCTCCAGGTAGTACCGCCGGCAGGCTGCAGGCCTTGTTCGTTGTTGAAGCTGGCCAGGGAGATCTGGCCAATGGCCTTGCTCTGCTGGTTGCTGAACGTGGCGAATAGTACGCCGTTGCCATCGATTTTCAGGCCAGTGATCTGGCCGGTGGCGTAGCCATCGGTGACCGGTGGGTTGCGGTAAGTGGCCGAGTTGTACTGGGTGATATTGGCCATGTTGACGGCGATCCCTGTCGGGTTGGCGTTCGCGCCGTTTGCCTTCCACACACCATCCGTCACGGTACCCGGGATCCAGCCGGTGATGGTCAGGGTCTTGTCGGAGACACCAGCGGTCACGACGCTGGTCAGCTTGCCGTTGCCATCGAAGGTCAAGGTCGATGGTACAGGCGGAGTCGACGGCGTACCGGTTGGCGCCGAACCGTCAGGGTTGCGGCCGTCAATCAGGGTATAGGCGTTCCACTTGTTGCCGTCGGTTTTCACCAGGTACTGCACCATGGGATGCGCGTTGCCCTGGGAGTCGTACAAGGTGGTGCTGTACTGGGTGGTGAAGGTGCTGGTCTCGTTCGGGTTGAACGGCTTGGCCACCTGGTCGATCGCCGGCTCCGAGGAGTTCAGGTTACTGGTGGAATCCACTTTGGTGGACGCCTTGGGTGGCAGGTTCGACAGGTTCAGTTGCAGGTCGACCAGGCCGCCCTTGATGATCTTGCCGTCCTCGTCCGCCGCGTAGCCTTGCAGGCGCGAAGTGCCGGTGTTGTTGGTAATGTAGCCGTCTTTGTCGGCACGGAAGGCACCACTGCGGGTGTACTCCAGCGAACCGTCGCTGCCCTTCTGGACGAAGAAGCCACCGCCCTGGATCGCCATGTCCAGGATGCCGCCGCTGCCGTTGACGTCACCTTGGGTGAACTGCTGGGACACGGCCGCCAGGTTCACACCGTTGCCGATGCTGTTCTGGCCGGTGCCCAGTTTGGAGGCGGCATAGATGTCCGCGAATTCCGCACGGGACGACTTGAAGCCGGTGGTCGCGACGTTGGCGATGTTGTTGCCGGTCACGTCCAGTTGTTTGTTGGCCGCATAGAGGCCGCTAAGGCCGATGTTAAAAGACATGTTTCTCTCCCTCTGCCGTATTTAGCCGGCTCTATGTACCGATAGTCTGAATTTGCGACAGCTTGACGCTGCCCATGCCGCCTGCAAGGTTGAGCAGCATTTCGCCGCCGGTCTTGCTCAGGGTCACGCTCGTTACCGTCGCTGGCAGCGAAGTGGCCAGGGCAACGGAGTCGCCCTTGTCGTTCTTGGTGGTGGCATTGAAGGTGTAGGTGCCCGCAGGAGCCACCTCGCCCTTGTCGTTCTTGCCATCCCAGATAAAGCTCTGAGTACCGGCGCTCTGGGCGCCCATCTCGATGGTGCGCACCACATTGCCGTCTTTGTCGGTGATCTTGACGGAGACGTTGCCGGTCGCCGCTGTGACATCCACCGAACCGGTCATGCTCTTGCTCGTATCAACCATGGCCTTGTCGGTCTGGATGATGATCGAGCGGCCTACCAGCGACGACGCCTGCAGTGCCTGCGACGAGCTGAAGTTGCTGGAGATCGCATTCACCGAGTCGTTCAGGGTGTTGATGCCTTCCAGGCTGCTGAACTGCGCCAGTTGTGCCACGAACGCGCCGTTGTCTTGCGGCGACAGCGGGTTCTGGTTTTTCAGCTGGGTCACGAGCAGTTGCAGGAACGCATCCTTGCCCAGCGACTGATTGCCTGTCGCCGACTTGGCTGCGTCACCGACGCTGCTGTTGTCTTGCGCGGACTTGACCTTCGAGTTGAAAAGGTCCTGGACTGCCGTGTTGTTTGACGTATCAACGATGGCCATTATTTGGCGCCCCTTATCACTGACCCAGGGTCAGGACCTTCTGCATCATGGTTTTGGCGGTGTTCATCATTTCCGCGTTGGTCTGGAACGAGCGGCTGGCGGAAATCATGTCAGCCATTTCCTCGACCACGTTGACGTTGGGGTAATAGACATAACCCTTTTCGTTCGCAGCAGGATGGTTGGGCTCGTAACGGGCCTCGAGGTTGCTCTGGTCTTCGACCACGCCGAGCACCTGAACGCCGGAGCCTGCGGCACCTTGATCCTGGAACAGCGAATCGCTGCCGCCGCTCTGGCCACCCTGGAACATGGTGGCGAACACCGGGTGACGGGCGCGGTAGGTCTGGTCAATGCTCGAAGACACGGTCTCGGCGTTGGCGATGTTACTGGCGACGGTGTTCAAGCGCGTGGTCTGCGCGCTCATGCCACTGCCGGCAATATTGAAAACACTGGACAGGGACATGGCTTACTCTCCACGCAGGGCTGACATCAGCCCTTTGAATTTGCTGTTGAGCAGAGTGAAGCTGGCTTGGAAGTTCACCGAGTTCTCGGCGTAGGCCGATTGCTCCAGTTGCGCGTCGACGGTGTTCTGGTCGATCGACGGCTGCATCGGCGTGCGATACAGCAACGACTCGTCACCACTGCTCAGGCCTTGCGCTTCGATATGACGGCTGTTGGTCATGTTCAAGGCGAAGGTGCCGTTCTTGGTCTTGTCCTGCTGCGCGGCGAGCACGGCGGAGAAGTCCAGGTCCCGAGCCTTGTAGTTCGGGGTGTCGGCGTTGGCAATGTTGTTGGCCAGGACTTCGGCACGCTGGGCGCGGAAGCCCAGGGCTTGTTCGTGGATACCGAGCGCTTTATCGAAGCTGATGCTCATGGTGGAAACCTTTAAGGGCTGACCTGCTTTTCGTTAACTGGGTTATAGCAAGGTGCATGCCAATCTGGCGGGAGCCCGTATATCAAGGGTTTCGGAGGCGATTGCCGGCGGCAATGCCAGAAAAGCGGCAAGCGGTTTCCGCGTGGCGCCAGTAAAGCGGCAACGGGGAGTTGCCGCTTTGATAGACCTTGCCGCAAAAAAATGTGGGGCCGGGCTTTCTGTCGGCGCTGGCTTGCCAGCGCCTACACAAAACTGGCTCCCACATTTTGTTTACCGCGTACGGCTTATTTGGCCTGGTAGATGATTCCCGGGCTGCACTGCACCATCTGGTAATGGTCCGGCAGGCCGTTCAGTGCTTCGGAAGCACCGAGGAACAGGTAGCCACCGCGCTTGAGCGTGCCATGGATGCGCAACAGGATGTCTTTCTTCACTTCAGCCGAGAAATAGATCAGCACGTTGCGGCAGAACACCATGTCGAACTTGCCCAGGCTGGCGTAGCTGTCGAGCAGGTTGAACGAGCGGAATTCCACGCGGTTCTTGATCGGCGCCTTGACCGCCCAACGCCCCGCCCCTTTCGGGTCGAAGTAGCGTTGCAGGCGCTCCTGGGACAAGCCACGGCCCAGAGCCAGGCTGTCGTACTCGCCGGTCTTGCAATTGGTGAGCATGGTGCCGGACAGGTCGGTGGCGACGATTTGCGCCCCGGCCTTCAACTGGCCCATGTTGGTCCGCTCGAACTCATCGATGGACATCGAAATCGAGTACGGCTCCTGCCCAGAGGAACAGGCTGCCGACCAGATGCGCAGGCGCTGGCCCGGGCTCGCCTTGATGGCTTCAGGCAGCACTTTGCTCTTGAGCACTTCAAAGGGGTAGGTGTCGCGAAACCACAGGGTTTCGTTGGTGGTCATGGCATCGACCACCATCTCCTTGAGCCCGCTGCGCGGCTGTCCCTGGATGCGCTGGACCAGCTCACCCAACGACTTGATGCCCTGCTGCTCCATCAGTTTGTTGAGACGGCTGGATACCAGGTACTGCTTGTTTTCACCGAGCAATATGCCACAGGCTTTTTCCAGGAAGACCCGGAATTGTTCGAAATCCAAATTACCCGTAGACAATGATACCGCCTCTTAAATCGTGTGACCGCCAGGGGAAATGCCCCTAGCCGTGATCTGCTGCCTTGATCCGGTCGACTACCCGGGATGCCAGGTCATCAGGACGGAATTTGGCCAGGAAGTCATCGGCACCGACCTTCTTGACCATCGCCTGGTTGAATACACCCGACAACGAAGTATGCAGGATGATATGCAACTTTTGCATGCGCGGGTCGTTGCGAATCTCGGCCGTGAGGGTGTAGCCGTCCATTTCCGGCATCTCGATGTCGGAGATCATCATCAAGAATTCTTCTTCCGGCTTCTTGCCCTCATCCACCAGCTTACGCAGGTAGTCCAGCGCCTGGCGACCATCATTGAGCGCCACCACTTCCACGCCGACGGTCTGCAGGCAACGGGTCACCTGTTTGCGCGCCACCGAGGAATCGTCCACCGTGAGCACACGCAGGGAGACCGCCTTGTGCGCCGTCTCGGCGTCCACCACGCCCACGGAAATGGATTCCGAGGTCGGCGCCACTTCGGCGAGGATCTTCTCCACGTCGATGATTTCCACCAATTGGTTATCGACCCGCGTCACAGCCGTGAGGTAGTGATCACGACCGGTACCCTTGGGCGGCGGATGGATCTCTTCCCAGTTCATGTTGACGATGCGCTCCACCGAGCGCACCAGGAAACCCTGGGTCTTGGTGTTGTACTCGGTGATGATGACGAACGGGTTCTCGCGGTCCTGCAAACCTGCAGACCCTGTGGCCAGGGCCAGGTCAAGAATCGGGATCGTCGCGCCACGTATGTTGGCAACGCCACAGACCACCGGGCTGGACTTGGGCATGATCGTCAGCTTGGGGCACTGCAACACTTCCCGCACCTTGAACACGTTAATGCCATATAGCTGCTTGCCATCCAGGCGGAAAAGCAACAACTCCAGGCGATTCTGCCCTACCAGCTGTGTGCGCTGGTTTACTGAATCCATTACTCCTGCCATGCCCAGACTCCTACGCTAAAACCTTTGAGGATGCGACGCGCACCCAACACTAAACGGCACGAGCTTTGCTATTTATTGAATTATGGATATTAAAACGACAGTTTCCCGACGCCTTCACCTGACCCGGTTCAGCAGATTGCTCTGCGCACCGCTGGCGCTGCTTGCCTTGGGCCTGGGCGCCACGGCCCGCGCAGACAACGTCACATTGCCTGATCTACTTATCGGCGTCACCCAGGGCTTTCTTGAGTTCACTGTAGAAGATTATCTGGCGACCACCCAGACGCCGGGGCGTTACGAAATCCAGGTCAACCAACTGGACCCACGCTTGCGCATGCCCATGTGCGACAAGGAATTGACAGCCACCCTGGAAAGCCCCGCCCAGCCCATTGGCCGCGTGACGGTCAAGGTCCGCTGCGACGGCGCGTCGCCCTGGACGGTGTTCGTGCCGGCCCAGGTCAAGCTGTTCCGTGACGTGGTGGTGGTTGCCCGTCCGCTCAAACGCACCGGCATCATCGGTTTCGAGGACGTTGTGTTGCGCGAGCGCGACATCAGCATGATCAGCCAGGGCTACCTGACCTCACTCGATCAGGCCGTCGGGCAGAAATTGACCCGACCAGTGGTCACCGATCAGGTCATCACCCTGGTGCATCTGGAGCAGGCCGAGGTTGTCCGCAAGGGCGATCAGGTAGTCATTTCCGCCAGCAGCGGCGCGCTGCAGGTCAAAATGCCGGGGGAAGCCCTGTCCAATGGCGGCATGAGCGAACAGATACGCGTGAAGAACCTCAACTCCAACCGTGTGATCAAGGCGCGAGTCACGGCACCGGGTCAGGTGGAGGTGGCTTTATAGACCACTGGTATCGGGCGCCAGCTTTTCCTACACTGTCGGCTGGATGTCGGCCTGTGCAGTTTATTGTCAATCGCGCCTAAAGTTTGTCCGGGTATGGCCGAAAACATGGCAAGCGTCCAAATACCCAGAGGTTTTTTCATCATGGTCATCGATTTCAGTCGTTTAAATAACACCCCGACAACGTCAGCACCTACGCGCACTACCGGCACCAAGGACAGCGTAGAAGCCAAGGCCCAGCCACTGCCCGCCAAGGCAGAAGAGGCCAGCGCCAGCCAGAGCGGGGAATCCGTACACCTGAGCAATGAGGCTCAACAGTTGCAGAAGGTCACTGACTCGCTGCGCGATCAACCGGTGGTCAATAAAGCCCGTGTGGCCGAATTGAAACAGGCAATCGCCGATGGCAGCTATAAAGTCGACAGCAACCGTGTAGCCAGCAAGCTGCTTAATTTCGAAGCCGAGCGCTAGGCAAAGGCCTGCGCCGGGCTTTTGGACGCTTAAACCCCAAGGCCAGCCATGCATCACGACGAAAATCTGCTTCAACTGATCATTGACGATCTCGCGCCGACCCAGCAGCTCCTCGAACTGCTCAGGGAAGAATCCCTGGCGCTCTACGGCCGGGATATGCCTCTGCTGGAAGAGATTCTGGCACGCAAGCAGTCGCTTATTGTCCTGCTGGAACAGCACGGCAAAAAACGCAGCCAGATCCTCGTCAGCCTGGGTCTGCCCGCCGACCATGATGGATTGGCACAGCTGGCCAGCCACTCCTCGGTCGGCGATCAATTACTGGCCCAGAGCAAAGAACTCAATCAATTGCTCACCCAGTGCCAGGAAGCCAACCTGCTCAACGGTCAGTCGATCCAGCTTCAGCAAGCTACGACCGCCAACCAGTTGCGTATACTTCACGGCGGAGAGCCTCCAGCGCTTTACAACGCTCAGGGTTCCACCTCGCGCCTGGTCAAGCCAAGCACCCGCAGCCAAGCCTGACGCCGGTTTGCAGCGCGACCTATCCAAGGCGCGCCACATACTGGCAGAATGCCTGCTCTTGCGTGTAGTCGTATTTTGTCTGGAGATGGAAGAACCGTGTTCAACGCCCTTAATGCGGAAGATGCCCCGCAGCCACCCAAGGTCCTCACCACCCCTCTGGAAATCGCCAGCACCCTGCGGATGCTGCAAGAAAGCCATGACCCGCTGATCATCACCTTCCACGAACGCAGCCAACGCTTCCAGAGTTACCTGGTGGACGTCGACCGCGACGGCGGCACCCTGGCCCTGGATGAAATGATCCCCCGCGACGGCGAGCGCTACCTCGAAAACGGCGAACCGTTCCGCATCGAAGGCTTCCACGACGGCGTGCGTGTTGCGTGGGAAAGCAATGGCAGCATGAGCATCAGCGAAAAGGACGGCCACCGCATCTACACCGGCAGCCTGCCCGACGAAGTGGTCTACCACCAGCGCCGCAACGCCTTCCGCGCGGCCTTGAAGCTGGCGCAACTGGTCAACATCGAGCTGGGTGGCGAGAAGCTCAAGGCGCCCATCAGCGGCAAACTGCTGGATATCTCCGCTACCGGCTGCAAACTGCGCTTTGAAGGGGACATTTCCGAGCGCCTGCAACTGGGCCAGGTCTATGACCGCTTTATCGCCGCCCTGCCCTTTGGCAGCATGACCACCTCGGTCGAACTGCGTTACCTGCACTTCGAAGAGAAGATCAACACCACCTTCGCCGGCGTGCGTTTCCACAACATGAGTGGCTTGGTGCAGCGTCAGGTCGAACGCTTTGTGTACCAACTGCAGCGTGAAGCACGACGCTTCGACAAAGACGACGATTTTTAAACCTTAGGATCGCGGCAAAAAAAACGGGCAGATCCTGATGGGATCTGCCCGTTTTTGCTTTCAGGGGCGCGCCCTGCTCAAGTCGTGAGGGTGCTCGTCCGGCCCAACAGGTTCAGGCGGCCCTACAAAGGGCGGCTCGTCCGTCTCCGGGTTCGACTCCGCTTCCGGCTCAGGCTCCGGGGCAGTGGTCTGCATTTGTTCCTGCACCACCGCCTCGTCCACCCGCGGATCAAGGCAAGCCACCAGCGGCGAGCTGGACATGCTGTCGGGCATCGCAACGTGATGCAACGGTGCGTCGTCCACCTGATGCAGGTTGGTCACGGCTTTCGGCCGGATGCGCCACACCAGGATCAACGCACACAGGCTGAAAAATGCATACAGCATCTGGCTGCCGAACATCTTCATCACCACACCGGCCAGCAACGGCCCGACACTGGCACCGACGCCGTAGGTCACCAGCAGCATGGCCGTGAGCGACACACGACGATCACCTTCCACATGGTCGTTGGAGAACGCTACCGCCAGTGGATAAAGACAGAACTGCACCAGAGAGCAGACGAAGCCTGCCACGAACAGCACTTCCAGCGGCACGTGGGTCAATATCGCCAGCGGCAAGGCCGCCACCGCCAAGCACAGGGCAAAGCAGCGAATCAGCAGCGCGCGGTCATAGCGATCCGACAGCCAACCCAATGGCCACTGCACCACCAGCCCGGCAAAAATGCAGCTCCCCATGAACAGACCCACCTGTTCGGTGGTCAGCCCCTGCTGAGAGGCGTACAGCGGCGCCAGACCGTAGAACGAGCCGACGATCAACCCCGCCCCGAGCACTGTACTTAGAGACTGCGGTACGCGCTTGATAAAGAAGCGTGGCTCCATCGGCGCAGGATGCAGCGGCGCCGGGTGAATGCGTCGCGTCATGGCCACCGGCACCAGGCACAGCGCAAAACACAGCGCGACCAGCATCAGCAATTCAAGACCCAACTGAGGGTGCATGACCAGGATCAACTGACCGAGCACCAACCCCAGGTAAGACGCGATCATATAGCCGCTGAACACCACGCCGCGCTGCTTGGCGTCGGCCTGCTCATTGAGCCAGCTCTCGATGACCATGTACTGGCACATCATGCCCAGGCCCACGATCATCCGCAGTACGATCCAGGCCGGCAACCAGTCGATCAAACCATGGCCCAGTACGGCCGCACCGACAATGCCGGCGCAGGTTGCATAGGCGCGGATATGCCCGACCCGGGCGATCAGGCGATGCCCGATCTTGCCACCCAGCACCAGGCCAAAATAGTTGGCCGCCATCAGCGCACCCACCCACAGGCTGTCGACATGGTCGGCCGCCAGGCGCAGGGCCAGGTAAGTACTGAGCAGGCCTGAGCCGATCAGCATCATCAAGGAGGCGAAATAAAGGGCTCGAAAAGATTTCCAGATCTGGCGCATCGGCGTTCCGAGCGGCTCCTTGCAGTGAGAGACAGGGCTATCGGCATGATAGTCCGGGGTGACCGTGTCCGGACAGGCGGAAAGGTCTGATTCCGGGGATTATTTTGCTTAACAGCTCAGACGCTGCCTGGCCGCCCAGAAGGTACACAGCTGGCGATAAATACATCGCGCACCTGCTGTGAACCCTGAACACTCGCAAGGTTCGACCCGAGTTTGAAGAGCGCCCACAAAAAAGCCCTGTCAGAATTGTCTGTACAGGGCTTTGAATCTGGTGTCCCAGGGCCGGTTCGAACGGCCAACCTTCCCCTTAGGAGGGGGATGCTCTATCCAATTGAGCTACTGGGACAAATGACAGCCGTCGAGCCAGCGTGCGTGGCGACGGACGGCGTGCATGTTAACGGTCAGGGTGGGTTTTGTCATGTCGTCCGTAGGCTTTTTGGCTGTAGGCCGATCCGCATCCGATCAAATGTAGTTTGACCCCATAAACACGGCACTTGAGCGCCATCGTGCAAAATGCAATCCACTAAAATGCCATCATTGCAAATTGCAACCCTCCGACCTTTTAAAGTAGACTCAAGCCATTGATTTTATTGATTTAATAGATTGGCACGACACCTGCAATACTTCTCCTGAAACCCAATAAGCCACGGTGTTAAGCGGAGAACATAATCATGAACAGTGCCTTTTTGTTAGCCCTCAACACCGTAGCCCTGGCCGCATTGGTCATGTTCCATTTTCAATCGACGGGCAGTAACGACCCGGCACAGCTCAGCCAGGCCGTGCCACATCATTTGCAACAACGCCCACAACTGGCGGTCATGACGCCAAACGCGCAATCGCCGGTACGCCTGACCCAAGGCACCCAGGCCGAGCCTGCATCTGAACACTGGGTTTTCTGAGGACGTCGCGATGAGCAAATTTGCCTGGTTGTTTTTGTGCCTGACCGCCTTTACCGGCGTTCTGGGCCTGGGTGCCGAGTCGCCAGGCGGCCAAACCACCGCCTTCATCGCCAGCGGCGTGCTCGCCAGCCTCTTGTTGCTGACCCTGATCGTGGGTCGTCGCATCAAATTCGATCCCGTCCTGCGCTAATCCCCCTCGCCTACCTTATGTCGCCTCGTCCTCGCTAATCGGCAAATTGCCACTAGTCTTAAATTTGAGGGCAAAAGGCCACTTTGCTATAGGATGTGCGGCCTTAAACCCTGTGGTGGCCTGGACTTACAGGAAGTTCCTTCGCGGATTCACGCGTTGAAAAGTTTTCCAACCAGTCCGCAAAAATGCAAATGAGTGCTGGCATAAAGCCTCTAGGCAGTTCAATATTTGTCACAGAATTGACGCCAAGTAACTGGCAAATCTGAGGCATGATGCGGCCTCTTTGCAATTCAGGTTGAACTTTGGTCGTGAGCCTTGTCTTAACACTCATCTTGCGGCCAATTCCAAAAACCGCTCCCCTGAACTAACCGGTTAAATATATGCGCCCATTGAAACAGGCAATTTATTCCAGCCGTACGGCTGACAAGTTCGTCGTACGTCTGCCAGACGGAATGCGGGAACGCATTGCCGAGGTGGCTCGCAATCATCACCGCAGCATGAACTCCGAAATCATCGCTCGCCTGGAACAAAGCCTCATTCAGGAAGGTGCGCTGGGCGACGAGTTGAGCATGCGTCTGGACAGCCCCGAGCTGTCGCTGCACGAACGCGAACTGCTGCAGCGTTTTCGTCAGCTCTCCCACCGTCAGCAAAATGCTCTCGTCTCGCTTATCGCGCACGACGTTGAGGCGGCCGCAGAAGCCAATTGAGTTGCAACTGAAAGCCGAAGCCAGCCATGTGCTGGCTTTTTTTTGCCTGGGATTTAAGGGGATGCGTCTGTAGGAGCGAGCTTGCTCGCGAAGAACCCGCGAGTGCTGCAGGGATGGCAGGCATGACGCGTTATCGTTGGCGTTTTTCGCTGGCAAACCAGCTCCAGGAGAGCTGGATTGCCATGAGGGATCAGAGCAGGAAGATCGTTGCCA
Source organism: Pseudomonas sp. CHM02 (assembly GCF_000612585.1). Classification (GTDB taxonomy): domain Bacteria; phylum Pseudomonadota; class Gammaproteobacteria; order Pseudomonadales; family Pseudomonadaceae; genus Aquipseudomonas. Next base: position 31,725 of record NZ_JFCA01000001.1, on the reverse strand, counting down.
GACCCAGGAAGATGAAGAAGCCACCACTGTCGGTCATGGCCGTGATCATCACGCTGGCGCCCATGGCAGGGTCACGCCCAAGGCGGGCCAGGGTCATGGGGATCAACACCCCCATCAGCGCCGCCAGCAGCAGGTTCAGGGTCATGGCGGCCGTCATCACCACACCAAGCGACCAGCTGCCATACAACAGGTAGGCCACAATACCAATCACCCCGCCCCATACCACGCCATTGATCAGCGCCACCGCCAACTCCTTGCGCATCAGGCGCGAGGTATTGCCGGTATTCACCTGGTCAAGCGCCATGGCGCGCACGATCATGGTAATGGTCTGGTTACCGGAGTTACCACCGATCCCCGCCACGATCGGCATCAATGCCGCCAGGGCTACCAGCTTCTCGATCGATCCTTCAAACAAGCCGATGACCCGCGAAGCGATGAACGCGGTAATCAGGTTGATGGCCAGCCACGCCCAACGGTTACGCAGGGAGCGCCACACCGAAGCAAAGATATCTTCCTCTTCACGCAGACCCGCCATGTTGAGGACTTCGGTTTCGCTCTCTTCACGAATCAGGTCGACCATTTCATCGATGGTCAGACGGCCAATCAGCTTGCCGTTCTTGTCGACTACCGGAGCCGAGATCAAGTCATAACGTTCAAACGCCTGAGCGGCATCGTAGGCATCTTCATCCGGGTGAAAACTCACCGGATCACTGGCCATGACATCGGCGACTTTCTTCTCGGGATCGTTGACCAGCAAACGCTTGATCGGCAGCACGCCCTTGAGAATGCCTTCGTAGTCGACCACGAACAGTTTGTCGGTATGGCCAGGCAGCTCTTTCAGCCGGCGCAGATAGCGCAGCACCACTTCCAGGCTGACGTCTTCGCGGATGGTGACCATCTCGAAGTCCATCAGCGCGCCGACCTGATCCTCGTCATAGGACAACGCGGAGCGCACACGCTCACGCTGCTGGCTGTCGAGGGCCTCCATCAGCTCATGAACAACATCACGGGGCAGCTCGGGGGCCAGGTCGGCCAGTTCGTCGGCGTCCATCTCCTTGGCAGCAGCCAGGAGCTCGTGATCATCCATGTCGGCGATCAGGGTTTCTCGCACCGAGTCGGAGACTTCGAGCAGGATGTCGCCGTCGCGGTCGGCCTTGACCAACTGCCAGAGGGTCAGTCGATCATCCAGCGGCAGGGCTTCGAGAATATAGGCGACGTCGGCGGAGTGCAGGTCGTCGAGCTTGCGCTGCAGTTCGACGAGGTTTTGCCGGTGAACCAGGTTTTCGACCAGGTTGTTATTCGGGCCATCCTGGCGATGCGTAAGGTCTTCGACCACGCGTTGGCGCTGCAGCAGCTCGATGACTTGAGCCAGGCGATCCTGCAGGCTTTCTTGTGTTTTCTTTACTTCTACTTCGGTCATAGGCGAACTCCACTCCCAGCAGCGGGGCACGCCGGAAGGATCAATCAGTCAATTCATGATTGGTAAAACGGGGTACTGAGTAACTACTGGGTAAGTCCATGGAGGTATTCCACAAGCCCCGGCGGGGCTGACGGGCGCAATGATACACCGCCCGGCCACTTTAAACGTTAAAAAACTGGAAAGAACAAGCGCTTGCGAGCCAAAGCTGAGCATCGGCTGCATCTAAGAACTGCGACGACGCAGCGAGAAAGGAAAACACACGGGAGCAGGAGAAAAAGATAAATCCTGCATAAACCCCGGACGGCAAAAAGCCCGCACTAGGCGGGCTTTTTGTTTGTATGGTGCACTCGACAGGATTCGAACCTGTGACCGCTCGGTTCGTAGCCGAGTACTCTATCCAGCTGAGCTACGAGTGCAGATTGTGTTTTTAGACCAGATCACAACTGGTTGTAACCGAATCACCTGCATTGCTGCAACTGACTCTTAAATGGTGCACTCGACAGGATTCGAACCTGTGACCGCTCGGTTCGTAGCCGAGTACTCTATCCAGCTGAGCTACGAGTGCATTTGTTGCCGCGCATTATAGGCCGTTCAATCTCTATGTAAAGCTATTTTTTCGAGCAATTTCAACAACTTACCGAAAAAACCAGATTGCAACGTACTAAGCAAATAATGGCGGAGAACGGGGGATTCGAACCCCCGACACCCTTTTGAGGTGTACTCCCTTAGCAGGGGAGCGCCTTCGGCCACTCGGCCAGCTCTCCGCAACACGGGGCGTATATTAACCACGTTCATCCCCGTTTGCAAACATAAAAAACGATAAAAATTAAAGGCTTGGTTCTTCGTCCTTCTCTTTCTTGATCCGCAGGTAGATTTCCTCGCGGTGCACCGCTACCTCTTTCGGAGCGTTAACCCCGATACGTACTTGATTGCCTTTGACGCCGAGCACGGTCACGGTGATTTCGCCATCACCGATAATCAGGCTTTCTGCGCAACGACGAGTCAGAATCAGCATACCTTTCTCCTCACGCATTTCAGTTCAGGAACAACAGTCTGCAAAAAAAAGGCCTTCGACCTACAACCAAAAGGCCATAGCCCTACCGCCTAAGTATTGTCGAGCGCGCGCAAAAGAACATGCGCCCTACAAAAAAAGGAAAGGCGCGGTAAACCGCGCCTCCCTGGCACTGCATCACTCGCCCTGTCGGGCCGGAGCGTCGAGCTCAAACGCGGTATGCAGGGCACGTACAGCCAGTTCCAGGTATTTCTCTTCGATCACCACCGAGACTTTGATTTCCGAGGTGGAGATCATCTGGATGTTGATGCTTTCCTTGGCCAGCGCCTCGAACATGCGGCTGGCAACGCCGGCATGGGAACGCATGCCCACGCCCACGATCGACACCTTGGCAATCTTGGTATCGCCGACCACTTCACGGGCGCCGATTTCCTTCGCAGTGTTCTGCAGGATCCGCTCCGCCGCATCGTACTCGTTGCGGTGCACCGTGAAGGTGAAATCGGTGGTGTTATCGTGCGAAACGTTCTGCACGATCATGTCGACTTCGATGTTCGCGCCGCTGATAGGGCCCAGGATCTTGAACGCCACGCCCGGGGTGTCTGGCACGCCACGGATAGTCAGCTTGGCTTCATCACGGTTGAAAGCGATACCGGAAATGATCGGCTGTTCCATGGATTCCTCTTCATCAATAGTAATGAGGGTACCCGGACCCTCTTTGAAGCTGTGCAATACGCGCAGCGGAACGTTGTACTTGCCGGCGAATTCCACCGCACGGATCTGCAACACCTTGGAACCGAGGCTGGCCATTTCCAGCATCTCTTCAAAGGTGATCTTGTCCAGGCGCTGGGCCACGGACACCACACGCGGGTCGGTGGTGTAGACGCCATCCACATCGGTGTAGATCTGGCATTCATCGGCCTTGAGGGCCGCGGCCAGCGCCACGCCGGTGGTGTCCGAACCGCCACGCCCGAGGGTCGTGATGTTGCCCTGCTCGTCCACACCTTGGAAGCCTGCTACAACTACCACGCGCCCGGCTTTCAGATCCGTACGGATTTTCTGATCGTCAATCTGCAGGATACGCGCCTTGGTATGCGCGCTGTCGGTGAGGATGCGCACCTGGCTGCCAGTGTAGGACACCGCTGGTACGCCGCGCTTGTTCAGCGCCATGGCCAGCAAGGCGATGGTCACCTGTTCGCCGGTGGACACGATCACATCCAGCTCCCGCGGGAGCGGCTGTTGATCACCACTGATTGCCTTGGCCAGATCGATCAGGCGATTGGTCTCGCCGCTCATGGCCGACAGCACCACCACCAGGTCGTCGCCGGCATCGCGGAATTTCTTAACCTTGTCGGCCACCTGCTCGATTCTTTCGACAGAGCCGACCGAGGTGCCTCCAAATTTCTGTACGATCAAAGCCATTTCTAAGCCGCCTCAGCCCGTAAAGGGGCGCCTAATATCCAATCAACCAGCACCGAGCAGCCCGTGACTAGACCACGGGCCGGTTAACAGTGCCTTAAATACCTGCCTCGACAAACGGCACGGTCAGGGCCAGGGCCGCGTCCAGCGCTGCGACGTCTACACCACCGCCTTGCGCCATGTCCGGACGACCACCGCCTTTCCCGCCCACTGCCGCGGCGGCTTGCTTCATCAAATCACCGGCCTTGAGTTGGCCAGTCAGGTCCTTGGTTAAACCGGCAACCAGAACGACCTTATCCTCATGGACACTGCCGAGCAGGATCACTGCGCGGCCGAGCTTGTTCTTCAACTGATCGACCAGGGCCAACAGCGCCTTGCCATCCTGGCCGTCCAGGCGTGCAGCCAGGACTTTCACGTCCTTGACGTCCACGGCCGAAGCCGACAGATCGTCCCCTGCAGCGCTGGCCGCCTTGGCTTGCAACTGCTCCAGCTGTTTCTCCAGGGCGCGGTTGCGCTCCAGCACAGCGGACAGCTTGTCGATCAGGTTGTCGCGGCTGCCCTTGACCAGGGTGGCCGCTTCCTTGAGTTGTTCTTCAGCCGCATTCAGGTAGGCCAGGGCCGCAGCGCCGGTCACCGCTTCGATACGACGCACACCAGACGCCACGCCGCCTTCGCTGACGATTTTCAGCAGGGCAATGTCGCCGGTACGGTTGGCGTGGATACCGCCGCACAGCTCCACCGAGAAGTCGCCGCCCATGCTCAGGACGCGCACGCTGTCGCCGTATTTCTCGCCGAACAGTGCCATGGCCCCCTTGGCCTTGGCGGTCTCGATATCGGTCTCTTCGGTTTCCACCGGAGTGTTCTTGCGAATCTCGGCGTTGACGATGTCTTCCAGGGCCTTGATCTGCTCAGGCTTGATCGCTTCAAAGTGGCTGAAGTCGAAACGCAGGCGCTGGCTGTCGACCAACGAACCCTTCTGCTGAACGTGCTCGCCCAGTACCTGGCGCAGCGCGGCATGCAGCAAGTGGGTGGCCGAGTGGTTCAGCGAGGTGGCGTGGCGCACGTCGGCGTCTACCTGGGTGTCTACCGGCGAACCGACGGTCAGGCTGCCCGACGCCAACACACCGTGGTGCAGGAACGCACCGCCGGTCTTGGTGGTGTCACGCACATCAAAACGACCGGAAGCCGCCTTGAGGAAACCGCAGTCGCCAATCTGGCCACCGGATTCGGCGTAGAACGGCGTCTGGTCCAGGACCACCACGCCATCATCGCCTTCATTCAATACGTCAACCGACTGGCCTTCCTTATAGAGGGCAACCACTTTGGCCGCACCGCTGGTGGCCTTGTAGCCGGTGAACTCAGTGGCCACGTCAACCTTGACCAGGCTGTTGTAGTCCATGCCGAAGGCGCTGGCCGAACGCGCGCGTACGCGCTGGGCTTCCATCTCGCGCTCGAAACCTTCCTCGTCGAGGGTCAGGTTGCGTTCACGGGCGATATCGCCGGTCAGGTCCATCGGAAAACCGTAGGTGTCATAGAGCTTGAACACCACGTCGCCCGGCACCACGGTGCCCTGCAGGCCGGCGAGGTCTTGCTCGAGGATCTTCAGGCCCTGCTCCAGGGTCTTGGCGAACTGCTCTTCTTCGGCCTTGAGCACGCGCTCGATGTGCGCCTGGTTCTGCTTGAGTTCCGGGAACGCTTCACCCATCTCGGCCACCAGGGCCGCGACGATCTGATAGAAGAAGCTGCCATTGGCGCCCAGCTTGTTACCGTGACGGCACGCGCGACGGATGATACGACGCAGCACGTAGCCACGGCCTTCGTTGGACGGCAGCACGCCATCGGCAATCAGGAAGCCGCAGGAACGGATGTGGTCAGCCACCACTTTGAGCGACGCTTGGTCTTCATTGGCACAACCAATGGCTTTGGCGGCCGCGGCCAGCAGGCTTTGGAACAGGTCGATCTCGTAGTTGGAATGCACGTGCTGCATCACCGCACTGATCCGCTCCAGGCCCATGCCGGTGTCCACCGACGGCGCTGGCAACGGATGCAACACGCCATCGGCGGTGCGGTTGAACTGCATGAACACGTTGTTCCATATCTCGATGTAACGGTCGCCGTCTTCCTCTGGCGAGCCCGGTGGGCCACCCCAGATATCGGCGCCGTGGTCGTAGAAGATCTCGGTGCAGGGGCCGCACGGGCCAGTATCGCCCATGGTCCAGAAGTTGTCGGAGGCGTACGGCGCGCCTTTGTTGTCGCCGATGCGCACCATGCGCTCAGCCGGCACGCCGACTTCCTTGGTCCAGATGTCATACGCTTCGTCATCGCTGGCGTAGACGGTGACCCAGAGTTTTTCCTTCGGCAGCTTCAGTACGCCGGTGAGGAAGGTCCAGGCGAAGTTGATCGCGTCTTGCTTGAAATAATCGCCAAAGCTGAAGTTGCCGAGCATTTCGAAAAAAGTGTGGTGACGGGCGGTGTAGCCGACGTTTTCCAGGTCGTTGTGCTTGCCACCGGCGCGTACGCATTTCTGGCTGCTGACGGCGCGGGTGTAGGCGCGTTTTTCCTGGCCCAGGAAGCAGTCCTTGAACTGGTTCATTCCCGCGTTAGTGAACAGCAGGGTAGGGTCATTGCCTGGGATCAAGGAGCTGGAGGCGACACGGGTGTGACCTTGCTCTTCGAAGAAGCGAAGGAAGGCTTCACGGATTTCTGCGCTTTTCATTAGGTTCTTCCACGGAGGCTGCGGCCAAAGGCCAGTGCGCAACATCATCAGACGAAGCGACGGCAAAGGGCCGCATTATATCGGCCCTTTGCCGGTGGTACAGCGTGTTTATGCGATAGAAACAGTCAATTAGACGGTCTGCACTGTCATTTTCGGGAAAAGTCGACGAATGTCTGCACGACGTGCTCGATCTGCGCGCGGCTGACGTCCAGATGCGTGACCATACGCAGGCGCGGCGCGGCGCTCAACTTGACCCCGCGCTCGGCGGCAAAGGCCTTCAAGGCCTGGGCCTGATCGCCGATCTGCACGTAGACCATGTTGGTCTGCACCGGCTCTACCGTGTAGCCAGCCTTGCGCAGCTCATCCCCCAGCCATTGCGCGTTGGCGTGGTCGTCCGCGAGGCGCTCCACCTGATGATCCAGCGCATACAGCCCTGCCGCCGCGAGCGAGCCGGCCTGGCGCATGCCGCCGCCGACCATCTTGCGCAGGCGCCGTGCCTTGGCGATCAACGCGCTAGTGCCGCACAGCACCGAGCCGATCGGCGCGCCGAGGCCCTTGGACAGGCACACCGACACCGAGTCGAAATGCTGGGCAATCTCCCGCGCATCCACCCCCAGCTTGACCGCTGCGTTGTAGAGCCGCGCGCCGTCCAGGTGCAGGGCCAGGCCGTGTTCACGGGTGAACGCGCGGGCGTTCGCCAGGTATTCCAGCGGCAGCACCTTGCCCTGCATGGTGTTTTCCAGCGCCAGCAGGCGGGTGCGGGCGAAGTGGAAGTCGTCGGGTTTGATGGCTTCAAGTACGTGGTTCAGGTCCAGGGAGCCGTCCGCCTGGACTTCCAGTGGCTGGGGTTGAATCGAACCCAGCACGGCCGCCCCGCCGCCTTCGTATTTGTAGGTGTGGGCCTGTTGACCGACGATGTACTCCTCGCCGCGTTCACAATGGGCCATCAACGCCAGCAAGTTGCTCATGGTGCCGGTGGGCACGAACAACGCTGCGGCAAAACCCAGGCGCTTGGCCAGTTCGGCCTCCAGACGGTTGACGCTGGGGTCTTCACCGTAGACATCATCGCCGCTGGCGGCATTAGCCATCGCGTCGAGCATGCCAGGGGTGGGTTGGGTCACGGTGTCGCTGCGCAGGTCGATCACAGTCATGAAACAGGCCTCTAACAGATTGAATAAGTCCTTTTGTGGATGATTACTGCGGGCAAAGCCGCGGAATATCAAGCCCCATCGATATTCAATCGAATACCAACCAAACAAACCGATATAGCTTATCGATACGGCAATCGTGCAGTTTTTTAAAAACCATGTTAAAAACTCTCCGCCGCCAGGGTTCTGGCGGCAACGTTCTCAGGGCGGGGTGCAATTCCCCACCGGCGGTAATTGCACGCAATGTGCATAGCCCGCGAGCGCTTGGCGCCTCGAACTGCTCACGCAGGACGGCGACAAGGTCAGCAGACCCGGTGTGATCCCGGGGCCGACGGTCATAGTCCGGATGAAGAGAGAACGGGATTGGCACCTAAGGGCCGCGCACCTCGTGTGCTTGCGTACCCTTAAATCCCATTCGATTCATAACGCCCTGTTTTTTTCTTAAACAGGAGTCAGAACATGCAACCCACCGCAATCGACAGCAAAAGCAAAAACCACCACGGCGAGCGCGTCGCGTTTATCCAGGCCTGCTGGCACAAGGATATTGTCGACCAATCGCGCAAAGGCTTCCTCGCCGAAATGATCGCCCAGGGCTACCAGGAATCGGACATCGATTTCTTCGAAGTCGGCGGCGCCTTTGAAATGCCCCTGCACGCCAAGCTGCTGGCCAAGACCGGCCGTTACGCCGGTATCGTCGCCGCCGCGCTGGTGGTCGACGGTGGCATCTACCGTCACGAATTCGTCGCCCAATCGGTGGTCAGCGGCCTGATGCAGGTGCAGCTGGAAACAGAAGTACCGGTGTTCTCGGTGTCCCTGACCCCACACCACTTCCACGCCGGCAGCGAACACCACAGCTTCTTCTTCGATCACTTCGTGCACAAGGGCCAGGAAGCTGCACGTACCTGCGCCGACACCCTGCACAAGGTGCGTGCGATTCGTCACAGCCAGCCGCGTGCTGTAGCCGTCTAAGGCGCACCGCAAACCCAATGTGTTTGGGCTTGCTGTGGTGAGAGGCGGTGCGACGATTCGACTTGTCCCCCGACAGGTTCACTGCAAACCAATGGGGCAGCTTCGCAGCCCAGCGCGGGGCAAGTCGAATCGTCGCACCGCCTCTCACCACAGCAAGCCCTTTCCCACATTTGATTGAGTCAAACTTGAGTTTTATGCCAGGCCAGCGTCCGTGGTCGGCACAATCAATATCCCCGCTCGCAAACCGTTCTTCACCTTCGGGTTGGGGAAGATGATGCGCGCGCCCTCCTCCTCGATCACCCAACGCGTCTTGGCCACGTCTTCGGCCAGCAGGTAACCCTGAGCCAATGGCGAAAAGTTTTCCACGTCCGCCGGCAGGTGCAGCAGGAAGGCATCGCTGTGCTTGATGACTTCACGGGAGACGGCAAACAGTTGCAGGCCATCGAGGCTCTCGGTGTGCGGCTCGTTGCCTTCAATGATCTGCTTCAGGCGCGTTTCCAGGCGAGACACGTCCACACCCTGGTTCTGCCCGAACGGCCGCGCCTTGCCCAATTCCAGGGTAAAGGCTTCGGCCTCCAGCTGTTCATAGGTGAACGCCGTGAAGGTGATCGAGGTCTTGTTCTGCAACAGCACTGCTTGCATGCCGGCCGCGTTCAGCCGTGCCAGCTCGTGACGTGAATGCTGGCGACCTTCCTTCCACGGGTACAAGGCGAACTGCTCGATCTTCGAGCCGCGAATGGCCGTGTGCAGGTCGTAATGCAGCCGCGAACGGCCCGGCAGGCTGAAGAAGCTGCGGGCCAGCTGTTCCAGCTCGGCGGCGCGCATGGCTTCGGGGCCGATGTTTTTTTCATGCCGGCCGTTGAACAACCGGTTGACGTCCAGTTCAAGGTAACGCTCGCCGCGGCGCATGGCCTCGGGGTTGCCGAACAGGAACAGAATACGGGAACGGGGTTTGATCTCCCCACGGGCGATGCCATGCAACAGGCGGTCGAGCAGTTCGATCGGCGCGGTTTCGTTGCCATGGATGCCGGACGACAGCAGCAGGTCGCTGCCGTTGTCCTTCGCTTCAGGAGGGCGCACTTCGAGCGCGCCCTCGCTGAGCCAGCGCATCTGCACGCCGTCGACAGTCAGTTGAATTTTTTGCGCCGGTTCGCGACCGGCGAGGGTCAGTTCAAGCAGTTTGCCGAGGGCGAGCATAAGCAGCTTCCTTAGTGGTTGCAGCCAGGACCGTGGACGTGATCGTCGTCATCACCTTCGACGTCGGCCGGTTCCATTTCCAGTTGCAGGCTCATCAGGTTGGTGGCCAGCGGGCGCATCAGCAGGTTGGCGTACTCGGCGTCGCCTTCTTCCACGTCCACACCGATCAGCAGTTGGCCGCGGCCGTCGTGCTGGATCCAGATTTCCTTGCCCTGCCAGACTACGGCGACGCGGGTGCAGGAAGTTTCCAGCTGAGTGCCGTCGGTGTCTTCAAGAATCAGTTTCAGGGTGTCGGTGGTCATAAAATAGCTCTCAGCATAGGGCGTAAAAGAAGGTGGCGTTAATTGATCTGGAAAGGATAAACCGAGCCCAGTTTAAGGATTTGCGTCAGTTCATCCAGTGCCGTCCGGCACTCAAGCAGCAATTGCGGGTCAGCCAGGTCGCTTTCGCGCAGGCTGTCGCGGTAGTGCTTGTCGACCCATTGGGTCAGCGTGTCGTACAACGGCGCAGTCATGATAACGCCTGGATTCACCGCCGCCAGTTCCGTTTCGTTCAAGGCTACGCGCAAACGCAGGCACGCTGGGCCACCGCCGTTCTGCATGCTTTGCTTGAGGTCGAACACCTTCACTTCGCGGATCAACCCACCGGAAGCGGTCAGGCCCTGCAGGTACTGCCAGACGCGTACGTTGGCGCGGCATTCTTCCGGCACGATCAGCAGCATCGAGCCATCGGCGCGGCTCAGCAACTGGCTGTTGAACAGGTAGGAACGCACGGCGTCCTCGACACTGACCTGGGCACGGGGCACGCACACCGACTGGAAGTTGCCGCCCAACTTGCCCAGCTTGCCTTGCAGCTCGCCCAGCATCTGTTCGGTATTGAGGAACGCGTCCTCGTGATAGAACAGTACTTCGCCGTTACCCACCGCGATCACATCGTTGTGGAACACGCCGGCGTCGATCACGGCCGGGTTCTGCTGGGCGTAGACTACGCCCTCATCCTTCAAGCCGTGCAAGCGTGCAACGGCCTGGGACGCTTCGAGGGTCTGGCGCGCCGGGTACTTCTGCGGTGCCGGGTAACGGGTGTCGAAGGCGCTGCGCCCGTACACGAAAAACTCTACGCCCGCCTCGCCATAGTCGCGGCAGAAACGTGTGTGGTTGGCCGCGCCTTCATCACCGAACTGTGCCACCGCCGGCAATGCAGCGTGATGGGCGAAGTGCTTCTGGTCGGCAAACATCGCCCCCAGCACGCGGCTGGTGGTCGGGTGTTCGATGCTGCGGTGGTACTTGCAGTTGAGGTTGGCGGCGGTGAAATGCACGCGGCCGTCAAAGGTGTCGGCGCTCGGGCTGACGGTGGCGGCGTTGGCCACCCACATGCTCGACGCCGAGCAGCTCGCGACCAGCAGCGGCATGGCGTGCTTGGCGGCCTGCTGGATGACCTGGGCGTCGGTGCCGCTGAAACCGAGGTTGCGCAAGGCCGCCACATCAGGACGTTCCTGGGGCGCCAGTACACCTTGCACAAAGCCCATGTCCATCAGGGCTTTCATTTTTTGCAGGCCCTGCAACGCCGCTTCCTTCGGGTTGGAAGACTGCTGGCTGTTGCTCTGGGACGCGACGTTGCCGTAGGACAAACCGCCGTAGTTATGGGTCGGCCCCACTAGACCGTCAAAATTGACTTCATAGGATTTCATCGGCGAGGCTCCACGAACATCTGTTTTTATAGGCATAAAATGACTTGAATACACCACAAACCAAGTGTGGGAGCGGGCTTGCTGTGGTGAGGGGGCTCGCCCCCCGACGGGTACGCCGCCGAATTCCGGGGCTGCTTCGCTGCCCAGCGCGGGGCAAGCCCGCTCACCACAAAGTCGGCTCCTACATCAGGTCAGCGTAATGCCGGGGGTTAGTGTGGCGGGGACCACCAGGCTTGGCGTTTCCAGCGAAGCCACCGGGTACGCGCAATAATCCGCCGCGTAATAGGCACTGGCGCGATGGTTGCCCGACGCGCCTACCCCGCCGAACGGCGCGGTGCTGGCGGCGCCGGTCAGTTGTTTGTTCCAGTTGACGATGCCGGCGCGGCTTTCCAGCCAGAACTGTTGGTAGCGCGCTTCGGAGTCCGACAACAAGCCAGCGGCCAGGCCGTACTGGGTGTTGTTGGCTTCGGCAATCGCCGCTGCAAAGTCAGCGTAGCGGATCACCTGCAACAGCGGGCCGAACAGTTCTTCATCCTCGCGCTCGGTTACACCGGTCACGTCGATGATGCCAGGGGTCAGCAAGGCAGCCTGATCCTGCGGCTGGGTCATTTCCAGCAGCGCAACGGCGCCATTGGCGAGCATCAGTTCCTGGGCGTCCATCAAGGCTTTCGCCGCACCGAGGGAAATCACCGAGCCCATGAACGGCGCGGGTTGCTGATCAAACGCGCCCACTTCAATCGTCGCGCTGACCGCCACCAGGCGCGCCAGCAACGCATCGCCCCAGGCGCCTTCCGGCACCAGCAGGCGACGGGCACAGGTGCAACGCTGGCCGGCCGAGATAAACGCCGACTGGATAATGGTGTAGACCGCCGCATCCACGTCGGCCACTTCGTCGACCACCAGCGGGTTGTTGCCGCCCATTTCCAGGGCCAGGATCTTGTCCGGGCGCCCGGAGAACTGCTGGTGCAGATGGTTGCCGGTGCGGCTCGAACCGGTGAAGAACAGCCCGTCGATGCCAGGGTTGGCCGCCAGGGCGATGCCGGTTTCCCGCGCGCCTTGCAGCAGGTTCAACACGCCCGCCGGCAGGCCGGCTTCGATCCAGCACTGCACGGTCAGCTCGGCGACTTTAGGGGTCAGTTCGCTCGGCTTGAACAGTACGGTATTACCCGCCAGCAAGGCCGGCACGATGTGCCCGTTGGGCAAGTGACCCGGGAAGTTGTAGGGCCCGAACACCGCCACCACACCGTGTGGCTTGTGGCGCAACACGGCGGTGGCGTCGCCCAGGGGGCCACTCTTCTCGCCGGTACGCTCGCGGTAGCTCTGCACCGAGATCGCGATCTTGTTGGCCATGCTGGTGACTTCGGTGGCCGACTCCCACAGCGGCTTGCCGGTTTCCTCGCCGATGCAGCGGGCGATTTCATCGGCGCGGCTTTTCAGGGTGGCCGCAAAGGCTTCGAGCACGCTGATGCGCTCTTCCAGCGGGCGCCGAGCCCAGGCCGGGAACGCCTGGCGCGCGGCCTGCACGGCGGATTCGACCTGCTCGGCAGTGGCGCCATTACCGGCCCACAGCACCTGCTGGGTCACCGGGTTGCGCGACTCGAACAGTTCACCCTGGCCAGCCAGCCAGCTACCTGCGATATACAGCGAATTCATTATTTCGACTCCCGAGCAGCGGACAACGGTACGGCGCGCACTTGATCACCCACCACCAGTTGCAGGCGCTTGGCGGTCTGCGGATCGACCACCAGCGTGCCTGCCGCCAGGCGGGCCGGTGCGGCGGTAATGCGGCAATCCTCGCGCTTGCGGTTATGGATCAGGAACGGCGTGGCGTCGTCCCCCGGCGTGCCGATCGCCAGTACCAGTGACTGGCTGTCGCGCACGGCGCGGATCTTGGTGGTTTCACACTCCACTGCCGGGCCGGCGTCGAAGATATCGACATAGCCCTGGTAGCTGAACCCTTCGCTCTTGAGCATGCTCAGCGCCGGCTCGGTGTCCGGGTGGACTTTGCCGATCACGTTGCGCGCATCCTCGGACAGGAAGCAGCTGTACAGCGGAAACTTCGGCATCAGCTCAGCGATAAACGCCTTGTTGCCCACGCCGGTGAGGTAGTCGGCCTGGCTGAATTCCATCTTGAAGAAGTGCCGCCCCAGGCTCTCCCAGAACGGCGAACGCCCGGCGTCGTTGGACACCCCGCGCATCTCGGCAATGATCTTGTTGCCGAACAACTGCGGGAATTCAGCGATAAACAGCAGACGCGCCTTGGCCAACATGCGGCCGTTGAGGCCGGTGCGGTAATCGGCGTGCAGGAACAGCGAGCACAGCTCGGAATTGCCGGTGAGGTCGTTGGCCAGGAACAGCGTCGGAATCTCGCGGTAGATGTTCAGCTCCTGGGAGGCGCTGACCGTCAGGCCGACCCGGAAGTTGTACCAGGGCTCACGCAGGCCGACGGCACCGGCGATGGCAGAGATGCCCACCACGCGACCTTCGTCGTTTTCCAGCACGAACAGGTAATCGGCATCGCCACGCCCGGCGTCGCCGCGAAAGGTTTTTTCCGCCCAGCCAACCCGGTGGGTCAGGCGCTCTTCGTTGGCCGGCAAGGTGGTAAGGCCGGTGCCGGTGCTGCGCGCCAGATCAATCAGGGCCGGTAAATCGCTGCTGCGTACGGGACGAACGATCATGCTATCTCCTCGAACGGGCCGCTGTTGTCAGCCACCCGCGAAACTCTCTTTTTAAACCGCTACCAGGCGCACGCTCGCGCCTTCGCCAACACCCAGGGCTTCGGCCGCTGCGAGGTCCAACGTCACCGGTTTACCCGGCGCGTAGTCCAGCTCCAGCATCACCGCGCGGTAATCCTGCAACTGCGCGTTGCTCACCAGGTACTGGCGGCCGACACCCTTGACCATCTCACCGATCTTCACCGGCACCACACGGCTCTGGGCGATCGAGCGAATGCCCGATACCCGTGCGTGCAGCGTCGGGCCGCCGTCGAAGATGTCGATGTAATGGTCGGTCTCGAAGCCTTCGCGCATGAGGATGTCGAAGGTGATCTGTGCACGCGGGTGCACCTGGCCCATGGCTTCCTGGGCCTCGTCCGGCAGCAGCGGCACGTAGATCGGGTAATGCGGCATCAGCTCGGCGAGGAAGGTACGGCTTTTCAGCCCGCACAAGCGCTCGGCGGCGGCGTAGTTGAGGTCGAAGAAGTTGCGGCCAATGGCGTCCCAGAACGGCGAGTCACCGTTCTCGTCGCTGTAGCCGACAATTTCGGTCACCACCGAGTCGGCAAAGCGCTCGGGGTGGCTGGCGACGAACAACAGGCGGCCACGGGAATTGAGTTCCGACCACGGCGAACCGACCAGCTCCGGCACCACGTAGAAACTGGTGAGCAGGCTGTTGCCGGTGAGGTCGTGGCACTGGGAAAGCACGTGGATCTTGTTGTGGATCTTCAGCTCGCGGGAAGCGTGCACGAAAGTCTCGTTACGGAAGCTGTAGAACGGCTCCGAGTAACCGGCCGAGGCGACGATGGCCGAGCAGCCGGCGAGCTTGCCGGTCTCGGTGTCTTCGAGCACGAAGAAGTAGCTCTCTTCACCGTTGAAACTGACCTCGGCCGCGAAAGACGCTTCGCTGGCGGCGATCTTGTCGCTCAGGCGTTCCACATCGTCCGGCAAGGAGGTGACACCAATCGGGCTGTCCGCAGCCAGACGCTGTACCTCGCCCAGATCAGCCATTTGCGCGGGGCGCATCACCAGCATGGTGTCACTCCTTAACTCGAAAAACTCACAGAGGGAAAAATGCCGGACAGGAGAACTGCTCACACCGCTCTCACGGTGTAAACAAATCTATGTGGGAGCCGGGCTTGCCCGCGATTACGGCGTGTCAGTCAGCACAGATGTTGCCTGTACCACCGTCTTCGCAGGCAAGCCAGCTCCCACATTTGATCCAGTCCGGCCTTTGGAATTTGTGTTCGGCGCCCGATTGTTCGGACGCCGAGCGGTCCATCAAGCTTGCGTCAGCGCTTTAACTGCACGTTCAAAACGGTCCAGGCCTTCCTGGATGTCCGCCTCTTCCACCACCAGGCTCGGGGCAAAACGCACCACGTCCGGACCGGCCTGGAGGATCATCAGGTTTTCTTTCTCGGCCGCGTTGAACACGTCCTTGGCCTTGCCTTTGAAGGCGTCGCTCAGCACGCAACCGAGCAGCAGGCCCATGCCGCGCACTTCGGTGAAGATGCCGTATTGCTTGCCGATCTGCTCCAGGCGCGCTTTGAACAAGTCGTGCTTGGCATTCACACCGGCCAGCACTTCTGGCGTGTTGATCACGTCGATAACCGCCTCGGCCACCGCGCACGCCAGCGGGTTGCCGCCGTAGGTGGTGCCGTGCGTGCCGACCACCAGATGCTTGGCCAGGTCTTCACGGGTGAGCATCGCGGCAATCGGGAAACCGCCGCCCAGGCTCTTGGCGCTGGTGAGGATGTCCGGCACCACGCCGTAGTGTTGGTAGGCGAACAGGTGGCCGCTGCGACCCATGCCGGTCTGCACTTCGTCGAACACCAGCAGCGCATTGTTGGCGTCGCACAGCTCACGCGCGCCTTGCAGATAGGCCAGTTCGGCCGGCAGTACGCCGCCTTCGCCCTGGACCGGTTCCAGCACCACGGCGCAGGTCTTGCCCGACACGGCGGCTTTCAGCGCGTCCAGGTCGTTGTAAGGGACGTGGGTGATGCCGGTGATTTTAGGACCGAAGCCATCGGAGTACTTCGACTGGCCACCGACGTTGACGGTGAACAGGGTACGGCCGTGGAAGCTGTTCAGCGCGGCGATGATCTCGTATTTCTCGCTGCCGAAACGGTCGAACGCCACGCGACGGGCCAGTTTGAACGCGGCCTCGTTGGCTTCGGCGCCGGAGTTGCAGAAGAACACGCGCTCGGCAAACGTGGCGTCGATCAGTTTGTGGGCCAGGCGCAGGGCCGGCTCATTGGTGAAGACGTTGGACACGTGCCACAGCTTGTTGGCCTGTTCGGTCAGTGCACCGACCAGCGCCGGATGGGCGTGGCCCAGTACATTGACCGCGATGCCGCCGGCAAAGTCGATCAGCTCGCGACCCGCCTGGTCCCACACGCGCGAGCCTGCGCCACGCACGGGGATGAAGGCGGCAGGTGCGTAGTTGGGAACCATCACCTGGTCGAAATCGGCACGTTGCACCGGGGCTTGCTCAACGGACATCGGAGTCTCCTGAAGAGGAACGCCTGCCTGGAACTGGCGGGCGATGCAGGGATTGTAAGGACAGTTTTCAGTAGGGCCTTGTCGCCAAGCGACAACTTCTTATAGCGCCACCCCCCGTTTTACGCGGGTTTACGCCAATGCGACAAATAGCATCGCAATGGCGCAGTTTAAACGCTGGCGCGTCACAGCGGCAGGTGCTCGAGCAGGATAGCTGCAACGTCATGGGTGACTGGCTATCTATCTACCCCCGGCCAGCCACGCGAAATTGTTCTGCTCTCACGCCTATTCATCACGCAAAGGCGTTTTCCCGTGACCCAACCCACCACGTCCCTCCTGCCCCCGGACCTGCCGACTTATCGAGACCTGCACGTCGATATTCTCGCGCAAGCCGTTCCCGCTTGGCTGCCCAACCTTTCCTCTACCCGGCGCACCGCACTGAACAACGTAAAACCGGACTTCCCCGCGTGGTACAAAACCGCCACGGCCGAAGATCATGACACCCTGAAAAACCGCATGAATACCGCCTGGAAGACACAACACCAGGTCGATCAGGCCATGGCCAACCTGAAATCACCGCAAAACTTCGGCGCGCCCCTGCTACAGCAATTGCTCAAGCAGCGCTTCGGTATCGAGCGTGACGTCAGGACCACGTATTTGCGGCTCTACATCCCCCTGACGATTCCGTGGTTTGCTGTTCGCTCAGGCGCGGCAAGAACCTGGACCGTGTCATTGCTGGACGCCGCCCTGCACAACTTTGAAGCCGGCGAGGTATTCGAAGCGCAATCAGGCTTCATCACCAAACCCACCAGCACGGGTCAATTCGACAGCCTGCCCGCGCTCGACACACTGATCACAGTGGCACAATTCACCGCGCTGTGCCGGGAACTGGACATCGGCGGCAAGTACCAGCACTACCTTGAGCAATTCTTTGACTTCAAGAACCCGGTGGCCACTACCAGCCTCGAGTTGAAATTCAAGCAAAGCCAGGTGGCAGACCTGAGCGTCGCGTTGCAGATGGCCTCGATGAAAGGCGATTTGCCGGATGACCTGTCCGTCATACGCCTGCAACGCCTGCTCAGCACCGACGACCACCCAGGCACCTGCTACCCGCTGCAGTGTTACAACCTGACCATCATGTCGACCGCACTTACCGGCATCGTGCTGTTTGCCGAGAACATCGGCAGCCGTCACGCGGTAAGCGTTATCGCCTATATCCCGGGCGACCCCTACGCGCCGCTCAAGCACTACCCCACACTCGTCGACTTCATGACCGCGTTGGGCAACAACCTGCGTAACGCCAAGTACCAAGCGTTCTTCAGCCGTTTCGTCAATCACGCAGAACGCGGCCCCTTCTTCGCCGACCTCAACCGCAGGCTGACCCGGGTCACCTGGCACCCGCACACCCGCGGCGATCCGCTGCCGTCCTGGCGCGAGACGCCCATCGACCGGCCACACCTGACCTTCAGCGCCAATAGCATCAGCGGGGATCTGTTCAGCCACCTGTTCCAGACCAAACTCAGCAAGGTGTTCAACGATGCCCGTGCCCTCGCGGTGTCCACTGCCATCGTCGACCAACGCGTACGCTGGGAGCGCTGGGCCATCGTGCAGAAAGTCGCCTCGGCTATCCTGCAAATCGCAGCATTCATCGCCGCCCCGTTCGTTCCTCCCGTGGGCCTGCTGATGCTCGGCTACAGCGCCTACCAAATGCTCGACGACGCCTTTGAATGGATCATCGACTGGGCGGTGGGCGACGTGACCGAAGCATTCGGACATTTGCTGTCATTCGCAGAGCAAGGCATACAACTGGGCCTGTTTATCGCAGGCCCCCCTATCGCTGCGGGCGCCCTGCGCACGCTGCTGCCCGCCGATGCCGTAACGTTTTTCGACGGCCTCAGACCCGTCACCCTGCCCAATGGCAAGACCCGGCTCTGGAAGCCCGACCTCGCGCCCTACGCCCACGACCTCCAACTGGCCAGCCACTCCTATCCAAACCCTCAAGGTTTGCATGCCTACAACGGTAAAAACATCCTGCTGCTCTCGGACAAACCCTTCGTGGTACAGACCGATCCGGTCACCCAACAACCCTACCTGCAACACCCCACCCGCACCAACGCCTACCGCCCGCCCTTGCTGACCAACGGCAAGGGCGCCTGGCTGAATGAACTGGACACCCCCTTGAGCTGGGACAGCGCCACCCTCATGAAACGCCAAGGCCCCAAAACCGCGGGACTCAGTGATGAACAACTGGCCGATGCGCGCCGCATCAGCGGCATCACCGACGGCGCGTTGCGCAAGATGCACGTCAACCAGCACCAGCCGCCGCCCCTGCTGATCGACACCCTTGAACGCTTGC
This sequence comes from Pseudomonas sp. CHM02, assembly GCF_000612585.1. Classification (GTDB taxonomy): domain Bacteria; phylum Pseudomonadota; class Gammaproteobacteria; order Pseudomonadales; family Pseudomonadaceae; genus Aquipseudomonas. The sequence goes on along the minus strand of NZ_JFCA01000001.1, from coordinate 12,591 downwards.
AGATCGACCAGACACTGCAGGACTTCATCGACCAAATGAACAGCAATGACCCGGCGGTGTATGGGCGCGCCGATGTGCAAACCCAACTGCACCTGCTCGCCAACCTGGGCCTTTGGCCAAAAGCCAAGACCCTGCGCTTTTTGGACGCCCAGGGCACAACCCTCTGGGAGCTGCCCGGCGAAACGAACGCCAGTGTGGTGCAGATACACGAAGCCCAGCTTAAAAACGGTGACTTGCTGAAAACCCTGCTGGAAGCACTGGATGAATCACAACGCAAAACCTTACTGGGAGAAGCCTTCGGCGACCCGGTCACCTCTGTGGAAAATCGCACGCTCAAACTCAGGAAAAAACTGGCCGGGCTGGCCCATTCTCATCGAGCCGAACTGTTCAATACCCGTTACCAGAAGCTGGACACCCCCACCGCCCCTCGACAGCAAGCATTGGTCGACAACACACCCGGCCTGCCGCTCAGCGCAGCCGATGCCTTGCTAGAAACGGCCAGTAGCCAGGAACTCAAGGAGGTCGACCAAGGGACGGTTCCTGCGCGCTTGAACGAGTTGGCGCAATCACTGCGGGATGAGGCCAGGGTCAACCATACCTACGATGGCTTGTACCTGGACTCGACGGACGACATCGACACCCATCGACTGGCCCTGCACTCCCTGGAGCGACTGCCCGGCTGGGCGGCAAAAAAAGTGCGCCTTGAAATCAGGAGCCCCGCGCCAGAATCCACCCTCCTGGATGCCATCGGCAAACCTAAGGCGCGCATCAAAAGAACCCTGGTCCGCTCATCCGAGGGTCGCTACACCCCACACGACCAGAGCGGCCCGCTGTCCGGCGAAACCGACCTGTACACGGCGATTCTGCAGGCCCTTCCCGATGCCCAGCGCAACGCCCTGAGCCTGCACATCGGCCAAGGCCCCGCCCTTCGGCAAGCCCTGCGCACCCATGCCCTGGAACGCGCGCCCTTGCGCACGTTGATCACCGCCCAACCCGCCCACACGCCCACTGACACCCGCACCCACCTGCGCCTGCTGGGCATGGACAGCTATCCTGCGGCACCCGCCGCCGGCCCCAACCTGCCGCCCCTCTCACAGACATTGGCGCGAGAGCTGTTCCCGGCACACACGGCAGAGCAAATCGGCGATCTGATCCGGGATCTGGATGGCCGTCCAGGCGGGGCCCTGCCGATATTGACCGCGATGCGCCAGGAGTTCCGACAGCTCGATCGCGACTTGGCAGCCTGGGTCGCCAGTACGCCGCGACGCTACCCGGGTACCGAGGTGAACATGAGCCGCCAGGAGTACAGAGACATCCAGGGGAATCGCGACAAGCTCAGGCAGGAACTGCTGCGCTGCTGGCGCAAAGAAACCGCCGTTGATTCATACTTCGAGCCCCCGACCCGGAACGGCCGCAAGCTCACGTCGCTCCATCCGCTCTCGGGTGATCTGCCAGCGTTGCGAGCGAATTTCGCCCACATCTCCTACCTGGTCATCAAAGGCAACGACACAGCGCTGAATGTCGAAGCGTTTTTGCGCAGTTTCCCCAACCTTCGCTACCTCAGCATCAGTAATGCCCGGTTGGGACAACTGCCCGCCGCCATCAGCGCCATGCCCACGCTCAACACATTGATCCTGAGCGACTGCGGCATCACCCTGACACCTGAAAGCCTGAGCGCCCTGACCTCCATGACCAGGCTGCGAACCCTGGACCTGTTCAATAATCCACTGGGGCTCACGCCCAGTGTTGAACGCATGAGCAATCTGGACACTGTGGACCTATCCAACACAGGCATTTCCACGGTACCTGCCGGCCTGCTCAACCGACCGGAGCTGGAGCTGGCCGTGCTTTCCCACAACCAGATCACGCAGCTGCCCAGCGAGATATTCGACCTGCCCGCCGACACCCAAAAGATCCTCGATCTCTCCGACAACCCCTTGTCGCGCCCCACCCTGGAGCGGGTGAAGGCCTATTTCCAGCGAACCGGCCACTATTGGGAAATTGACGCCCCAGCCGTCGATACCCGGCAGGTCAACCTGCTCTTTCCCGACTTCAGCGAAAACGAAGTCAACCGTTTCATTTTTGGCCTGCCTGGCAACCTGGAAATGGGTCAAATCGAATTGGCACGCCTGGAAGTTGAATATGCAGCGCTGTCCGAAGGGCTCGACACCTGGGCCCGGCAGGCCACGACGCCCGAGGAGCAAACCCGGCGACACGCGTTTAAAGAGAAGCTCCAGGCCTGCTGGCGCCGGGAAGGTGAATTGGACCCGAGCAGCCCACAGGTCATTCCCACGTACATGCTGGAAAGCCCGCAACCGTTCATTGGCACATTCCCATCACTCGACAGCGGTGCGTTCAAACAGGTGTCGTCATTGCGCCTGAAGGGTGCAGGGGATCCGTTCCCCCTGCAGTCATCGCTGTTTTTCAGGGGGTTCCCAACGCTCAACCACTTGTCTATCGAGGGTTATGTCATGGGCGATATTCCCCGCCCGCTATGGGATCTGCCCCAACTCTCATCCTTGAGCCTGCCCCACTGCGCAATCACATTATCTGTCGAGAACGCCGCCTCACTGGCCACGCTGAACGAGCTGGGAGCACTGGACTTGAGCCATAACCCACTGGGGCGTCTGCCGGACTTCGGCTCGCTCCCCAAGCTGTCCAGTATTGACCTTGAGGACACCGGCCTGACGGCGATTCCCGACGACCTGCTGACCAACGTCGAGCGCCAACGCGTCAACCTCAGCGACAACCTGATCACCCAGGTTCCTGACCGCGCGTTCACGCTGCCCACCGCGGTAACCATTGCCTTTGATCTTTCCCGCAACCCACTGAGCAGATCAGCGTTGATGCAGGTCAAACGGCATTGCCAGCGTACTGGCGAGCACTTGCGGGCCGATGCCCCGGCGGCGATGCGAGACAGGATCCAAAGGCTGTACCCCACCCTCACCGAAGGCGAAGCCAACCGCTTTTTCTTTGAGCTGCCTGGAGACCTCGACGCGGCAGGGCCAGCCATCGAGCGGCTTGAAGCCGAATACACTCAACTGCGTACAGACCTTGAAGAATGGGTGGTGGACGTGCCAACCCGACACCCGATACTGGACGAACCATTGGATGCGCAAACGCGGGCCCAGGACCAAGTCAACCGCCGGGCATTCAAAACGCTGCTTGAAGACGCCTGGCGCCGCGAGACCGAACTGGACGACAACGACGGCCCCGAGCTGACCCACAAGCTGGCCTTTGATACCCCCATCCTCGGCGAACTGCCCCAATTGAGCGCGCGGTTTGACCATGTCACGTCAATCGAACTCGATGGCGAGGGCAGCACCACCGAAGTCGATGGGTTACTCAAAGGCTTCCCCAAACTCAGGAGCCTGATCATCTCCAAATTCAGCCTGGGTGATATTCCACCCGCAGTGTTCAGCCTGACCGAACTGGAAACCCTGAGCCTGACCGAGTCGGCTATCGAACTGACGCCGACCAGTGCCGACGCCTTGTCAGGGCTGAAGAACCTGCTGTACCTGGACCTGAGCGACAACCTGCTGGGCCTCACGCCCGATGTCAGTCAAATGGCCGAATTGGGGTCGCTGTACCTGCAAGACACCGGAATGACCGAAACGCCCAAAGGCCTGTTCACCCTGCGCGCGCTGGGCACCCTGGACTTGAGCGACAACCGGATTGAAGAGATTCCTGCCAACCTTTTGCAACTCGCCAGGCCGCTCAATCACGCGTCGGATTTCAGCGGCAATCCACTGTCGCCGTTAAGCATCAATATCCTCAGGCGGTACTACCTGCAAACCGGTAATGACTTAGCGGTAGCGCAAGCCAGCCTGGATGCAGCCGGCAATCCATTGGCAAGGCCCGCCTCGCCGGAGCCCATGGAGGAATAAGCCGCCGCCAGCGATCAGCCGCGCTCGGACGGCACCGACGACAATTCGAATGGGCTGCTGCTGCGCCGCTGGTTGCGGTCTTCACGAGGGGTTGCGCCGAAGAAGTTGCGGTAGGCGCTGGAGAAATGCGGCCCCGAGGAGAAGCCGCACGACAGGCCGATCTGGATGATCGACTTGCTGGTCTGCATGAGCATCTGGCGCGCCTTGTTCAGGCGCAATTCCAGGTAATACTGGCTGGGAACGCGGTTGAGGTACTGCTTGAAGATCCGTTCCAGTTGTCGTCGCGACACGCACACATGCTGGGCAATTTCGTCGGTGGTCAGCGGCTCTTCGATATTCGCTTCCATCAACAAAACGGCCTGGGTCAGCTTGGGATGGCTGGAACCCAGGCGGTTTTGCAGCGGGATGCGCTGGCGCTCACCGCCTTCGCGGATGCGTTCCACCACCAGTTCTTCGGAGACGGCGCCGGCGAGTTCGGCACCATGGTCACGGGCCAACACCGCCAGCAGCAGGTCTAGCACCGACATGCCACCGCAGGCGGTCAGGCGGTCACGGTCCCAGTCGAACAGGTGGCTGGTGGCGATGACCTTGGGGAAGCGCTCGGCAAAATCATCCTGCCAGCGCCAGTGCACGGCGGCGCGGTAACCGTCGAGCAAACCCAATTGCGCCAGTGGATAGACACCGGCAGACAAGCCGCCGATGACGCAACCGGCACGCACCAGTTGCTTGAGCGCGGTGCTCAGTTGCGAGGCGATGACGGTCGGCGGTTCGTCCGCCAGCAGGAACAGTTTCTGGAAGCCCTCGAGCTTGCCGGCCCACGGCTCGCCCGGCAGTTGCCAGGCGCCTTCGGTTGGCGGCTCGGCCTGCAGGAACGACAGTTCGTAGACCACGTCCGGATGCACTCGCTGAGCAACGCGCAAAGCCTCCTCAGCCAGCGCAAGCGTCAGTGCTTTCGTGCTGGGCCAAATCAGGAAACCAATTTTATGGGCGGTCATGGAGTGCTATCCGAAGCGAGTAACGGTAATGAAGACAGGGGCTAATGCTAGCCCGGAAACGAGCACAAATCTCAAAACAAACCGCGATCCCTTGTAGGAGCCGGCTTGCCGGCGATCGCGGTGGATCAGGTAGATCGGTATCGCTGGCAAGCCAGCTCCTACAGGGATTGGGCCAAATTCCAGGCCGCGAAGCATGCACCAATTCAGCGCACAAAAGCAGCCTTGATTATTTCAAGCTACCGGACAGGAACTGCTGCAAACGCTCGGACTGTGGGTTAACCAGCACTTCGCGCGGGTTGCCACGCTCTTCGACGATGCCTTTGTGCAGGAACACCAACTGGTTCGACACCTCACGGGCAAAGCCCATTTCGTGGGTCACCACCACCATGGTGCGGCCCTCCTGGGCCAGGTCCTGCATCACCTTGAGCACTTCACCGACCAGTTCAGGGTCGAGGGCCGAGGTGGGCTCGTCGAACAACATCACTTCCGGTTCCATCGCCAAGGCACGGGCGATGGCTACGCGCTGCTGCTCGCCGCCGGACATGTGACCGGGGAACGCATCTTTACGATGACCCACACCGACCTTGGCCAGGTAGTGCTCGGCCTTTTCACGGGCTTCTTTCTTCGACACGCCCAGCACGTGCACCGGGGCTTCCATCACGTTTTCAAGCGCGGTCATGTGTGACCACAGGTTGAAATGCTGGAACACCATGGACAGCCGCGAACGCATGCGTTGCAGTTGCTTGGGGTCGGCAGCCTTCATGGCGCCGTCCTTGTTGGCCACCAGCTTCAGCTCTTCATTGTTGAGCAGGATCTTGCCGGCGTGCGGTTGCTCCAGCAGGTTGATGCAGCGCAAAAAGGTACTTTTGCCCGAACCACTGGAACCGATGATGCTGATCACATCACCGGCCGCGGCGGCCAGGGACACCCCTTTGAGCACTTCATGACTGCCATAGCGTTTATGCAGGTCTTGGACTTCAAGTTTGTACATGCGGTCGGTTCTCACAAAAACAGGTGGTCAGTCGTTGAGCAAGCGCCCGTGACGCAGCGCTTCGCGCCCCGCCACCTTGGCCAGCCAGAAACCCGCTTGGGCATAACGTAGCCGTTCAACGGCAAACAACACCCCCGAGGTGCCCGCGCAAATCGTGCTGACGCGGTCTTCCAGGGGATCAATCACTTCAAAAATCGGCTCGCCTTTTTCGACCACATCACCGGCTTTACGCAGGTAACTGATCACCCCGGCGTGGGGCGCGAACAACAATTCGGTGCCTTCAAACGGCAGGCCTTCACAGGGCTCGAATTGTGGCGCGGGCCATTCGCCGTTGATCAGGCCCTGCTCGGCGAGGAACGCGAGGATGCCTTCGGCGTGGAAGATCGCCTCGTCGCGGCCGGTATCGGCCTGGCCGCCCAGCTCCAGCGTCGTCGCCAGGCAGGCCAGCGGGATCTGCGCTTCAGGGAACGCCTGGGACAAACGCAACCACGGCAGCGAGCAGGCTTCATCGAACGAACTGCCGCCGGAGTCTTCCGCCAGCAGGCCGACTTTCACATTCAAGTGCGCCGACAACGAGCGCCACTGCGGCCAGTGCTGTGGCAGCGCGTACATGTGCAGCGCGGCTTCGGCGTCGCAATGCAGGTCCAGCACCACATCGGCGGTGCAGGCATGGCTCAGCAGGATGCGCTGCATACCTTGCAACTGGCTGCTCGGCTCGGGCAAGGCACTGAGCGTATCGCTCATCGCCTGGCGGATCATGCGCACGTTGGCGTGGGGATCATCGCCCAACTTGCCTTTGAGCAACTCGGCCACCGGCTCGCTCAGTTCAACGAAATCACGGTTGAAGTTCTTGCCGCTGCCCACCTCGAAACGGCCCTGGTGGCTGCCTTGCAGCAACTGGCCCAGGCCCATCGGGTTAGCGACCGGCACCAGTTCGATCACGCCGTTGAGCGCACCTTGCTGTTCCAGTTCGGCGAGGCGCTTTTTCAGCTCCCACGCAGCGCGCATGCCGGGCAGCTCATCGGCGTGCAGGCTGGCCTGGAGATAGGCCTTGCGCTCGCCCTTGCCGAAACGGAACACGCTCAATTGGCGCTCACACCCCAGGTGGCCCCAGGGCAACCGGTGATCGATACGTTCCATATCAGTGCTTCCTCGGCGCCAGGTAGCTCAGCCAGCGGCGCTCGGCCAACTTGAACAGGCGTACGAGGATGAAGGTCAGGCACAGGTAGAACACGCCAGCGGTGATGTAGGCCTCGAACGGCAGGTAGAACTGCGCGTTCACCGTGCGTGCGGCACCGGTGATATCGATCAGGGTGACGATGGACGCCAGGCTGGTGGTCTGCAGCATCATGATCACTTCGTTGCTGTACTGCGGCAGCGCGCGGCGCAGGGCCGACGGCAGCAGGATGCGGCGATACAGCTTGTAGCGCGACATGCCCATGGCCTTGGCCGCTTCGATCTCGCCATTGGGTGTGGCCTTGAGGCTGCCGGCGATGATTTCGGCGGTGTAGGCGCTGGTGTTGATCGCAAAGGCCAGGCACGCGCAGAAGGTGGCGCTGGACAACAGTGGCCACAGGAAGCTCTCACGTACCGCCTCGAACTGAGCCAGGCCGTAGTAGATCAAGAACAGCTGCACCAGCATCGGCGTGCCGCGGATCACGTAGGTGTAGAGCCAGGCCACACCATTGACAATCGGCTGCTTGGACACACGCATCAAGCCCAGGGGCAAGGCGGCGAGCAAGCCGAAGAACAGCGAGATGACGAGCAGTTTCAGGGTAGTCACCAAGCCGCCAAGGTACAGCGGCATGGCCTCCCAGATGACGTTGTAGTCGAAGATCATAGATCAGCCGCCCTTACGCCTACCGAGTAGCGCTTCTCAAGATGACGCAAGGCCAGCAACGACACGCTGGTGATCACCAGGTACATCGCCGCCACTGCGAGGAAGAAGGTAAAAGGCTCGCGGGTAGCGTCTGCCGCCTGCTTGGCCTTGAACATCATGTCTTGCAGGCCCACCACCGAAATCAGCGCAGTGGCCTTGGTGAGGACCAGCCAGTTGTTAGTGAACCCAGGGATCGCCAGCCGGATCATCTGCGGCACCATCACCCGGAAAAACACCTGGAAACTGCTCATGCCATACGCAAGGCCGGCCTCGGCCTGGCCCTTGGGAATGGCCATGAAAGCGCCGCGGAAGGTTTCCGACAGGTAGGCGCCGAAGATGAAACCCAGGGTGCCGATACCGGCGGCCAGGGGGTTCAAGTCAATATAGTCGTCATAGCCGAGCATCGGCGCGACGCGGTTGAGCAGGTCCTGACCGCCGTAGAAAATCAGCAGGATCAGCACCAGGTCGGGGATCCCGCGGATCACCGTGGAATACAAGTCACCCAGCCAGGCCAACCAGCGCACCGGCGACAGGCGTAACGCGACCCCGATCAGACCCAGAACAATGGCCAAGGCCATGGACGACAAGGCGAGCTGAAGCGTCAACCATGCGCCATCGAGGATGACGGCCCCGTAGCCTTTCAACATGATTCAGGTCCTCGAAAAGGGGGATGAAAAAATGGCGCAAACCTCAGGAATTCTGTTGCTTGCGCCATTCAGGACAGACAGCTGCGACGATTTACTTGGCGTCAGCGCCGTAGATATCGAAGTCGAAGTACTTGTCCTGGATCTTCTTGTACTCACCGTTGGCGCGGATTGCGGCAATGGCTGCGTTGATGCGGTCCAGGTTTTCCTTGTCGCCTTTACGTACCGCGATGCCTACACCGTCGCCGAAGTATTTGACGTCGGTGAACGCCGGGCCCACGAACGCGTAGCCTTTGCCTGCGTCGGTCTTCAGGAAACCGTCCTGCAGCAGGGTGGCGTCAGCCACGGTACCGTCGAGACGACCGGCTTCAACGTCCAGGTAGATTTCGTTCTGGGTGCTGTAAGGAACGATGGTGGCACCTTTGGGAGCCAGGACTTCCTTGGCGAAACGGTCGTGGATCGAACCGCGCTGCACACCGATCTTCTTGCCTTTCAATTCATCCAGGCTGTCGCTGACGGTGGTGCCTTCCTTCAACACCAGGCGCGCTGGGGTCAGGTAGTAGCGGGTGGTGAAGTCCACGGACTTCTTGCGGTCATCGGTGATGGACATGGACGACAGGATCGCGTCGATCTTGCGCACTTTCAGCGCGGGGATCAGGCCGTCGAATTCCTGCTCGACCCAAGTGCACTTGACGTCCATCTGCTTGCACAGGGCGTTGCCGATGTCGTAGTCAAAACCGACGATGCTGCCATCGGGAGCTTTGGAGGCAAACGGAGGGTAAGCCGCTTCGATACCAATTTTCAGAGGCTTGCCTTCAGCGAAAGCCTGCATGGACAGCACGGACAGCGCCAGGGCGCCCAACAGCACGAGTTTCTTCATCTTGGGACTCCATCGGTATAGGGCAAAACAGCAGTATGAGCCATGGCCCACGATGCGACGTAAGGGAAACCGAATTGCGGTGCTGCGTCCCACACCAGTTACACACTGGAGACGACGAGCGAGTGATCGGCATTCTAACGACAGGCCGGAAGCCGATATTTCCTCAATGCGACAACAATTTACAGAAGCACCGAGAAAGCAGTTCCAGCTCATTGACAGCCTCTGAATTTTATGCAGAGACAAAAGACATTAAACCTGTAGACGCTGCAAATTGCGGGCCTATTATTCGCAAACCCTTCTGGCACGGCAAGTCTGGCGTTTAATCTTATTTCCAGGGGTGTCTAAAACGCGGTTTTTCAGGGCGCGGGCGTAGCACTTTGCCTCATGTTTGGGCGAGGGGTTACACATTTGCGCCAGCCGGTAACATTCAGAAACCTCCTACCTGGGAAACCGATATTTATTGACGTCCGATTAGACATCGCTGAGCACCTTGTGGTGAGCGGGCTTGCCCCGCGCCGGGGCGCGAAGCGGCCCCAAACCCTGCTGCTACAGTTTTGCCTGAAGACATGCGGCGGGTTTGAAAGGGGCTGCTGCGCAGCCCAGCGCGGGGCAAGCCCGCTCACCACAACGGGGTATCCTCTGAGCACAAAAAAGCCCCACCCGGCTCACGCCGGATGGGGCTTCGTCCCACTAACCCGCTTACGCGACGTTCATGGTCTTGTGCGTCTCAATCAAATGCGCCACTACACCCGGATCCGCCAGGGTGGAGATATCCCCCAATCCGTCGTATTCAGCCGTGGCGATCTTGCGCAGGATACGCCGCATGATTTTCCCCGAACGCGTCTTCGGCAAGCCCGGCGCCCACTGGATGACGTCCGGCGAAGCAATCGGCCCGATCTCCTTGCGCACCCAGTTTTTCAACTCCAGGCGCAGCGCCTCGTTTGGCTCTTCGCCATTTTTGAGGGTGACATACACATAGATGCCCTGGCCCTTGATGTCGTGCGGCACCCCCACCACCGCCGCTTCGGCGACTTTCGGGTGGGCGACCATGGCGCTTTCGATCTCGGCGGTGCCCATGCGGTGGCCGGACACGTTCAGCACATCGTCCACACGGCCGGTGATCCAGTAGTAGCCGTCTTCGTCGCGACGCGCACCGTCACCGGTGAAGTACATGCCACGGAAGGTCTTGAAGTAGGTGTCGACAAAGCGATCATGGTCGCCGTACAGCGTGCGCGCCTGGCCCGGCCACGAATCGAGGATCACCAGATTGCCTTCGGCGGCGCCTTCGATCAGGTTGCCGAGGTTGTCCACCAGCGCCGGCACCACGCCGAAGAACGGACGTGCCGCCGACCCCGGCTTGAGCGCATGGGCGCCGGGCAGCGGGCTCATCATGTTGCCGCCGGTTTCGGTCTGCCACCAGGTGTCGACAATCGGGCAACGGGATTGGCCGACGTTCTTGTAGTACCAGTCCCACGCCTCTGGGTTAATCGGCTCACCCACCGAACCGAGCAGGCGCAGGCTGCTGCCATCGGCGCCTTCCACGGCTGCGGTGCCGGAAGCCATCATCGCGCGGATCGCGGTCGGCGCGGTGTAAAGGATATTGACCTTGTGCTTGTCGACGATCTTCGCCACCCGCGTGATGTCCGGGTAGTTCGGCACACCTTCGAACAGCAGCGTGGTCGCGCCATTGGCCAGCGGGCCGTAGACGATATAGGTGTGGCCGGTGACCCAGCCGACGTCGGCGGTGCACCAGTAGATTTCGCCCGGGCGGTAGTCGAATACGCGCTCGTGGGTCAGGGCTGCGTACAGCAGGTAGCCGCCGGTGGTGTGCTGCACGCCCTTGGGCTTGCCGGTGGAACCGGAGGTATAGAGAATGAACAACGCTTCTTCGGCGCCCATCTCTTTCGGCGCACACACGGTGCCCGCCACTTTCATCAGGTCTTCGTACCAGATGTCGCGATGCTGGTTCCACTTGATCGCGCCATTGGTGCGCTTGCACACGATGACTTTCTGGATGCTGCTGGTTTCCGGGTTGGTCAGGGCGTCGTCGACGTTGGCCTTGAGGGAAACTTTCTTACCGGCGCGAATGCCTTCGTCGGCAGTGATCACCACCTTCGACTTACAGTCGATGATGCGACCGGCCAGGGCCTCCGGCGAGAAACCGCCAAACACCACGGAGTGAATCGCACCGATGCGGGTACAGGCCAGCATGGCGACCACGGCTTCGGGGATCATCGGCATATAGATAGTCACCACGTCGCCGCGGTGCACATCCTGGCCGCGCAGGGCGTTGGCGAACTTGCAGACTTCTTCATGCAGCTCGCGGTAGGTGATGGTGCGGCTCTCGGAAGGGTCATCGCCTTCCCAGATGATTGCCGCCTGGTCGCCGCGCTCGGCAAGGTGACGGTCCAGGCAGTTGTAGGAAACGTTCAGGGTGCCATCGGCGAACCACTTGATGTCGACATGGTGATCATCGAACGAGGTCTGCTTCACCGTGGTGAAAGGCTTGATCCAGTCAAGGCGCTTGGCTTGCTCGCGCCAGAAGCCATCGGGGTTGACCACCGACTGCTGGTACATGGCCTTGTAGGTCGCCTCGTCGGTCAGCGTGTTGGCTGCTACTTCGGGGCGAACGGGGTACAGGGAAGCCGCACTCATCTTTCTTACCTCGGTGACATAGTTGTTGTTGTATGGCCCTGTTGTAGCCGGGGCGGGTCTATAGAACCATTCGACGATGGTAGTAACAAGCCCCTACAAATTGCCCTGATATGCCCCTGTGCAGCTCTAGCCCGCGGACCGTGGCGCTTTGCGCCTTTGTGAAAAAAGCTTTACCACGGGATTGTTACAAAAACCGCCAATAGTGTTTATCAAAAGTACGGGTATATGAATATAACCCGGGGGCCTAAAATCAACTCCGCCAACAAGGCACTGTGATTAACAACGCAACAGCCCCCACGAAGGCAACGTTAATCCGAACTTCCCAACTCTTAAGTTACACACGTGGCCTCACAAGGGCCCCGTGACCCCTTTCGCCCTGAACAAGGTAAATAGAGAAATGAAAGCTTTAGTAGTTATGGCCCTCAGCAGCTTGTGCGCAACCGCCGCCCTGGCCGACGAAGCCCCGACTGACGTAGCTGGCCGGAACACCCCGATCGTTGAAGACTACACTTACAGCACCCACTTGGATGTTGCCAAAGTATTGTCCATGAGCAGTATTCCGGAAGTATGCGAAGTTGTACCGGTGAAGATGGAATATGAAGACTCACAAGGTCAGCGCCATATTCTTAATTACCATGTGATGGGCAACGGTTGCTCTAA